>NZ_JBIFFQ010000025.1:0-2294 GCF_043557285.1 Sulfitobacter sp. 1A13421 | reverse complement strand
TTTCGTCTTTGACGCGGGCAGGGGGGTGCGCGGTCAGGGCATTCAGGTCGAGTTCGCGGGTAAAGCCGCTGGGGGGGGATTTCAGCCTCGTTCAGCCAGAACAGGATATTGTCCGCCGTGAGCCGCGCATCAGCGATCAAGGCTGCATCGGGGTGAAAGTTCTTTGCGACCTCTTGCGGGGTGTTGTTGATTTGGATGATGCGTTTTGTCTTTCATCAGCGCGCCTTTGTCGGTGGTGAACCGGTGCAGGCTGGCCCCGAAGCTGACGATGCAGTCGCTTTTGGCGATCAGATCATAGGCGGCAGGTGTGCTAAGCGTGCCGAAAATTTCCATGTTATGTGGATGGCCGTTGAACAGTCCCTTGGCCTTGAGCGTGGTGGCGAGGGGGGCTTCGAGCCGCTTAGGCACGTCGATCAGGCTATCGCGGGCATCAATGGCACCGCCGCCCGCAAGGATGATCGGCCGCTTGGCGGAAGCGATCATGCCGATGGCCTGATCCACGGCGTCACCTTCTGGTACATAAGCAGGGGCGTCATAAGGGGCGAAAACCACTGTTTTATACTGCCACTACTTCAAAACCCGAAAGTTTTCGTAGGTTATGACGCGGAAGTTGTCTGAGACCTTGTCGCGGAACTTCGTCCATTCCTGCGGGATGGTTTCACGCATGAATGCAAGGATGGCGTCGGCGAACTGCTTTTGACTTGGGTAGTAGCGATTGTGGGTCACGTATTGATGCAAGACGGCCCAAAGCCGCTCAATGGGATTGAGATGAGGGCAGTAAGGCGGCAGCTGGATCAGATGGATACGGCAAGCTGCCCTGGCGAGGAAGGCTCTGACATCGGGCCCTTTGTGGTAGGCCGCGTTGTCCCAGATGACATGAATGATGCGCTTGTCAGGGTTGCGCGCTTCGATCTTGGTCAGAAGCTGTGCTGCACTGACCCCATCAACGGTTGTGGGCTCGACAAAGGGTGCATCGAAGGTTTCAAGGTTCACAGCCCCATGAATATTCACACGACCGCGCCCTGCCGTGCTGAGAACCGCTGGATTTGATCCTACCTTCACCCAGCCAAACGCAGGCTTGGTCTGGTATTCCGGATGCACCGCATCCGTTGCCCGGCAGTTGATTGCAAGGCAATCAATGAGAGGGGGCGAAGTAGACGGCTTCATCCGCTGGTAACTCACGCATCAGGCGGTCGTAAAATGCGATGAAAGCGGCCTGTTTTTCCACGGATGCCACGCGCGGCAGGGGCTTGGGCTTGCGGTATTCAAAGCCCAGTCGGGCCAGAAGTTTAATGCAGCCAGAATGGGAATAGTTCAGACCGCACTCAGCTGCGACATGGGCCCTGATCTCGACCGTCGAGCGACAGAAGCGTGCTTCCAGCCAGGCGCATAAAGCAACCTCCTGTGCCTGTGTCATACGGGACTGACCGCCTTTCCAGCCGTCGAAAGCAAGCGCATCCCAACCATCTTGCAGAAAGGTTTTATGCCAGCCCCGGATGGTATCGTCGTCCAAGTAGAGAAACTTTGCGATCCGAGCACAGCTTTCCCCGTCGTCGAGCAGCAGGATCGCATTTGCCCGGCGGGCAATGCCGTGGTCCTCGCGCTGGCAACGCACGCAAGCCTCAAGCTCGAGGCGGTCTGCTGAGGAAAGAAAGCCGGGGCGGATCATAGGCATAGCTGAATCGTTCCAAACCCAGCCGTCAAGTCACCAAATTCGGCTTCCGCAGGACTCGGAGTATAGCAAAAATTGCGAGAGTGTGCCCGCGAACAGGATCTGCACGCCCCAAAACCGCCGCGCCCCCAGATCACGCCAAAGCTGGGCGGGATTGCGCATATGGACGCAGTAGGTGACCGCGTAACCCTTGAGCCAGCGCGAGCGTTGCTTGACCCACGGCCAAAAGCGGCCGTTCGCCTCTTCTTGGGTGACCGAGGTGATAAAGACAGTCTCGTACCCCGCGCGGGCAAGGCGCAGGCCCAGATCCGCGTCTTCGGTCACGTTGTGGGCGTCCCAGCCGCCCAAGTTTTCCAGGATGTCGCGTCGAAAGAACAACGTCGTGCCGCCAAGGGGCACCACCAGCCCCATGCGCGCATAGCCGGGCAGCACGACGCGAAACCAGCTGGCATATTCAATCGTAAAGCAGCGCGTCAGCCAATTGGCGGCGCTGTTGTAATAGTCGAGCACGCCTTGCAGGCAGGCGACTTTTGGCCCGGCATTTGCGAATGTTGCGGCGACGATATGCAGCTGATCGGGGTCTGGCGCATCCTCTGCGTCATAAACGCCGATGATGCTGCCG
>NZ_JBIFFQ010000005.1:0-225013 GCF_043557285.1 Sulfitobacter sp. 1A13421 | reverse complement strand
CGGGCCAGCTACCGAGCGCTCCGATGGGGGTCATTTTTGGATGCCGATAGGGGGTCAAGATTGCCTGCCGATTGACAACGAAGGCGGCCAAGCCATTGTAGGCGATGTGACCCACGGAGGGGGGCGCTCATCATGAAAAACGACGGTAACCCCATAGACCCTACTCTAAGGCTCAGAAATGCGCCTAGGTGCACTGCGCTAGCTAAGAGGACACAACAGCGCTGTCGTTGCCCTTCTAAGCGAGGGTGGAACGTATGCCGGATGCACGGGGCTGGCGGGGGTGCACCTCCTGGGTCGGAGCACCCAAACTATCGGCACGGACTGCGCACAAAGGAGATGAATCAGGTTCGGCGTCTGATTGCGTTGCTGCGTAAGGATTTTAGGCGCTGACTCTAGGGTAGTGGAAGTTGGCGAGGAGAAAACTGGGGCATCTACACTGCCATCCCGAAATAGCCAGTACGCCTACAAGCTTAACAGCTACCCCCTAGTGCGTCTTCAAACCACAAACAGACCACTTCGCCCATTCTCAGCGCTAACCAATGCCTTAGCACAGCGCAACTTAAGCTATTCTGCTGAGGCTTTCCAAGACAACCCTAGACAGCATTCCTTTCCCTATGCTCTAGTTACGGTGTTAAGGAGATTTGGTGATGAAAAAATTCTTTTGCGGACTGTTGATTATTGCACTGACAGGTTGCGCGTCACAAATAATGCAGGGCTACGTCGGGAAAGACATTACTGACGCAGTATTGGACTACGGGCCACCGACCAACGTTCTCGAACTGCCGGATGGACGCGTTGCATTTCAGTGGAACAGAAGCTCAAGCTACACTGCCCCTACAACAACGAATATTTACGGCTATGGCAACTACGCAACCGCTACGACATATGGTGGCGGCACAACTTTCTACGAGTGCCTGTATACGCTGTTTGCCAAACCTAACGCCCAAAAGTCCTACACAGTCGTTGGCTTTAAAGAGCCAACTTTGATGTGCGAGTGAGCGGGTGAACGGCTACGCGGAGATGACCTTCGGAAGCGCGTGAACTGATAAGGCGTCAAAACTAACAGCGCTATGCAGATTGCGTTTGGGGGTCAAATTGGGGGACACGCGGAACCCACGCCTCACCAAGCCATTGATAGAAATAATCAATTCTAATTGAGCTGGCGGAGGAGGTGGGATTCGAACCCACGGTACGCTCTCACGCACGCCGGTTTTCAAGACCGGTGCATTCGACCACTCTGCCACTCCTCCGCAGCACGCTCCTCCTAGAGCGCCGGGATCGATTCGGCAAACGCACATTTTCACGGCCAGCCCCCCGCACCCCTTTGGGGAAATTCGCCGATCTGCCCTGCGCGGTCTTTTCAAGCGCCGCCCGGTCGGGTTACTCTGCGCCAAAGCCCCTTTCAGAGGGGCGCAGGGCGTGCCGATCCAACGGCGCGACATTCTCGCGGGACATGGGTCGCGGCGCGCGACGACAGCAGGCAAGGACATCAAGGGCATGAGCAGGGACAATCAACCGTTGCGCATCAAGAAAAGCCGCGCGGCGGGCTTGGGCGTGGGCATTCTGGCAGTTGGTTTGCTGGCCGGTTGCGAGGGTGGCGATTTCAAACTCCCCTTCGGTGCAAACGAAGGCGCCAGCGCGCCGCGCAGCACTTCAACCAAACTCGTGGAACGTGATGTCGAAGCGCCTGAGGTTTTCTCAGCCACGGATGAGGGTCTTTGGGACGGGCGCCCCTCGCTCGGCGGGGTCTGGGTGGCGCATCCGGACGTCACCGAACCTGAGCGCGTGATCGTGCGCAATGAGGCGAACGGCAAATTCGTCATCGGCGCCCTGTTCCGGCGTGAGCGTGAATTGCCCGGACCCAAACTGCAAATCTCTTCGGATGCCGCCGCCGCGCTTGGCATTCTGGCGGGCGCTCCGGCGCCGCTGAACGTGACCGCCTTGCGGCGCGAGGAAAGCGCCGCCCCGGAAGAGAGCTTTGAGGCCGAGAATAGCGGTGACGCTGCAGCCACTCTTGCCAGCCCTGCCCCTGTCACCGCCACGGCGCTGGCCCCTGCGCCGACGGCCAGCACCGCTGCCACTGCCACCGCCAAACCGGCGGCCAAACCGCCCGCCCCCGCGGCCCCGAAACCGGCGCGCCCGGCGGCTGGTGCGAAACTGTCCAAACCCTACGTGCAACTGGGCATTTTCAGCGTGGAGGCCAATGCCACTCGCACCGCCAAACAGATGCGGGGCGCGGGCATGGTGCCCACCGTCAAGCAAAGCGCGATCAACAACAAACCCTTCTGGCGCGTGGTGATCGGCCCCGCCACCAGCAAATCCGAACTCGATACCCTTCTCAAGAAGGTCAAGGCCGAGGGCTTTACCGACGCCTACGCCGTGTCGAACTGACAAACCGGAGGAAATGCTTCCTATGATCCGCCTTTTTGCCGCCGCCGTAGCGCTGGTGCTGACGCTCCAGCCTGCCGCCGCTTTCGATACCCGCGCCACCGCCGCCTATGTGTTGGACCAGACCACCGGCACCGTGCTGCTGGCCAAGAACGCGGATGAGCCGCTGCCGCCCGCCTCCATGTCCAAGCTGATGACGCTCTACATGGCTTTCGAAGCCGTGGAACGCGGCAAGCAGAACGGCGGGCTCGATTTGGTTGAGAAACTGCCCGTCTCGGAACACGCGATGTCCTACGGCGGCTCGACCATGTTCCTCGACACCACCGACCGCGTCTCGGTCGAAGACCTCATTCGCGGGATCATCGTGCTGTCAGGCAATGACGCCAGCGCCGTGATTGCCGAAGCGCTGAGCCCAGATGGCACGGAATACGGTTTCGCCCGGCTGATGACGCAGCGCGCGCAGCAGATGGGGATGACCAATTCCACCTTCGCCAATTCCAATGGCTGGCCGCAGGCGGGGCATCTGATGTCGGTCCGCGATCTGGGGCTGCTGGCCAACCGGATCATCACCGATTTCCCGCAGTTCTACCCGCTTTTCGCCGAACGTGAGTTCGCCTTTGATGGCCGCGCGCCGCAGAACAAGACCAACCGCAACCCGCTTTTGGGTCTGGGCATCGGCGCGGATGGCCTGAAAACCGGGCACACCAATGAGGCGGGCTATGGGCTTGTCGGTTCGGCCAAACAGGGCGACCGCCGGGTGATCTTTGTCCTTTCGGGTCTCGACAGTGCCGCTGCCCGCGCGCAGGAGGCTGAATCGGTGGTCAACTGGGCCTTCCGCCAGTTCACGCAGCGCGATCTGGGCGAAGCGGGCACCCGCATCGCCGAAGCCCCCGTGGCCCTTGGCACGACCCAATCGGTCGGGCTTGAGCTGAAAGACGATCTGTCGATGCTGGTGCCTGTCACCGGCGGGGATGAGATCGAGGCCGAGGTAATCTACACTGGCCCGTTCCAAGCGCCGATCAGCAAGGGCGACGAATTGGGCGAACTGGTGGTCGACCGGGGCGATTTGCCCGCGATGCGCGTGCCGCTGGTGGCCTCAACCTCCATCGCGCCGGGCGGGTTCATGGTCAAGATGACCGCCGCCGCCCTGCACCTGATGAACCGCCTCAACGCCGGGCCGCAGGCAGCCCCCAGCGTGGAAGCGGAAACTTCGTGACCAGCGCAGAGAAGGCCCGCGCACCGGGACTCTTCGTCACTTTCGAAGGCATTGATGGCTCTGGCAAATCCACCCAAGCGCGGCTTTTGGCGGATCACCTGACAGCGCAGGGGCATGACGTGGTGCTGACCCGCGAACCGGGCGGCAGCCCGGGGGCCGAGGAAATTCGTGCGCTTGTCTTGCAGGGTGACCCCGACCGCTGGTCGGCGCAGACGGAAATCCTGCTCTTCACCGCCGCCCGCCGCGATCATCTTGAACGCACCATTCGCCCCGCGCTAGACGCCGGAAAGGTCGTGATCTGCGACCGTTTCGCCGATAGCACGCGGATGTATCAGGGCCTTTCGCGCGGCGATCTGCGGCAGATGGTCGATGACCTGCATGCGCTGATGATCGGGGTGGAGCCTGACCTGACCCTTTTGATCGACATGGATCCGGCCCATGGCCTTGAACGCGCCCTCTCGCGCCAGACGGCAGAGGAGCGGTTCGAGGATTTCGGCGTGGAACTTCAAGCCAAGATGCGCGCCGGTTTTCTAAGCCTCGCCGAGGAATTCAGTGACCGCTTCCATGTGATCGACGGGGGCCGCGACATCGACAGCGTGACCCGCGACGTAACCGCCTGCGTGAGCGGGCGATTGGACTGATCCACGCGCCCTGCCCGCTTCCCTCTGCGGCGAAACATGCTAGACCGAGGCCATGACAGACGACACCCCCCAGCCAGACCGTGTGGATGGTGCCCGCCACCCGCGCGACACGCCGAAACTGATCGGCCAAAGCGCCGCCGAGGCTGCCTTTCTCGACGCTTTCAACAGCGGCAAATTGCACCACGCATGGATGCTTACCGGCCCGCGCGGGGTGGGCAAGGCGACGCTGGCATGGCGCATCGCGCGGTTCCTTTTGGCCACGCCCGACCCGGATGGCGGGATGTTCGACCTGCCCCCGGCTGAAACGCTTGAGATCGACCCCGAACACCCCGTCGCCCGCCGTGTGGCCGCCGGGGCCGAAGCGGGGCTGAAATCCGTCACCCGCACGCTGAACCCCGACACCAAGAAAATGCGCAAGCAGATCGTCGTCGATGACATCCGCGCGCTGAACGGTTTCTTCCAGATGTCCGCCGCCGATGGGGGCCGCCGCGTGGTCATCATCGACGACGCGGATGAGATGAACCCCAATGCCGCCAACGCGCTGCTGAAGATGCTGGAAGAGCCGCCGGAGCGCGCCGTTCTGCTGCTGCTCAGCCACCAACCCTCCAGCCTGCTGCCCACGATCCGCTCACGCTGCCGCACCCTACGGCTCGGCACGCTTGACGCGGGTCAGATGGCCGAGGCGCTGGCCGGCTCGGGCGTGGAGGTCGAAGACGATCCCGCCGCCCTGGCCGAGCTTTCCGGCGGGTCGGTCGGCGGGGCGCTGCGCCTGTCGCTGATGGGCGGGGTGAAAACCTATGCCGATCTCGTCGGCCTGATCTCTTCGCTGCCGCAACTCGACCGGGGCCGCGCCATCAAACTGGCCGAAGCCGCAGCACAGCGCGGGGGGGAGGCGAAACTCGACCTCCTCTTTACCCTGCTGGACCTGCTGCTGGTGCGTCTGGCACGTACCGGGGCCACAGGTGTGCCGCCCGCGCAGCCCGCCTGCGCCGATGAGATCGCGGTGCTGCAACGCCTTTCGCCCAGCCCCGCACAGGGGCGCGCATGGGCCGATGCGGCACAGCAGATATCCGACCGCGCCCGCCACGGGCTGGCGGTGAACCTTGACCCTGCCGCGCTGGTCCTAGATACCCTGCGGCAGATAGGCCAGACGGCGCCAAGATAGCCGAAAGGACAGCATGACCGACACGCCCCAGATCACCGACAGCCACTGCCACCTCGATTTCGAGAGCCTGCAAGAAGACCTGCCCGGCGTCATCACCCGCGCGGCGGAGGCTGGCGTCACCCGCATGGTCACCATCTGCACCCGGCTAAAGACCGAGCCGAGCGTGCGGGCCATTGCCGAGGCGCATGAGCCGGTGTTCTACGCCGCAGGCACCCATCCGATGTCCGCCGCGGAAGAGCCGATGGCTTCGGTCGACGAACTTCTCGCCCTGACCCGGCACCCCAAGATGGTCGGCATCGGTGAGACGGGCCTCGACTACCACTACACCGCCGAGAGTGCCGAGGTGCAAAAGACATCCCTGCGCATTCATATCGCGGCGGCGCGGGAAAGTGGCTTGCCGCTGATCATCCATGCCCGCGATGCGGATGACGACATGGCCCGCATCCTGCGCGAGGAACATGCGAATGGCGCCTATAGCTGCGTCATGCATTGCTTCTCCTCCTCCGCTGAACTGGCCCGTGCCGCGCTTGATCTGGGGTTCTACCTGTCGATGTCCGGCATCACCGCCTTCCCCAAATCGCAGGACCTGCGCGATATTTTCGCCGCCGCCCCGCTCGACCGTATTCTGGTGGAAACCGACGCGCCCTATCTCGCCCCGCCGCCGCATCGCGGCAAACCGAATGAGCCTGCCTTTACCGCCCATACCGCCCGCCGCGCGGCAGAGACCTTTGGCCTCGACTACGCCGATTTCGCGGCCCGCACGCAGGAAAATTTTGAGCGTCTCTTCGCGAAAGCCGCCGCTTGGGAGCCTGCGCGCTGATGGCCGACCTGCGGGTGACCATATTGGGCTGCGGCTCTTCCGGCGGGGTCCCGCGGATCGGCGGCCACTGGGGCGCTTGCGACCCGAATGAGCCCAAGAACGCCCGCCGCCGCTGCTCGATCCTTGTGGAGCGGGTGACGGAGGCAGGCACCACCACCGTCTTGATCGACACCTCCCCCGACATGCGCAGCCAGCTGTTGGACGCAGGCATCGGGCGGCTCGATGCGGTGATCTACACCCATTCCCACGCGGATCACGTTCACGGGCTGGACGATTTGCGCATGGTGGTGATGAACATGCGCGCGCGGCTGCCGGTCTGGGCCGATGCGCCCACGCGGGACGCGCTGATCGAACGGTTTGGCTATGCCTTCGTGCAGCCCGAATGGTCGAGCTATCCCCCCATCCTCGACATGCATGAGATCACCGGCGAGGTCAGCATCGACGGGCCGGGTGGCACGCTGAAATTCGCGCCCTTCACCGTCACCCATGGCAATATCGACGCGCTCGGTTTTCGCTTTGACGATATCGTCTATCTGCCCGATGTCTCGGCCATCCCCGAAGACTGCTGGCCGATGATGGACAACCTGCGCTGCTGGATCGTCGACGCCCTGCGGCGGGAGCCGCATCCGACCCACAGCCATCTGGCGCAGACCCTTGACTGGATCGACCGCGTGGCGCCCGAAACGGCGGTGCTCACCAATATGCACAACGACCTTGATTACCACACCGTCGCCGCAGAGACGCCGGATCACATTCAACCGGCCTATGACGGGCTGACCCTTCATTTCCCCCTTCCCCATTCAGACTAGGCAGCGCCAGGCGCGGGCCTGAGGGTCGGCGCCCCCGCCCCACCCCATAAGGCCCCTTTCAAGTGCAAACTCTTTTAGACGTCATTCTGCCGGTCTTTCTGGTCATCGGCTTTGGTTATGTTGCGGTCTGGCGCGGGCTCTTCCCCGTGTCTGGTATCGACGGGGTGATCAAATTCACCCAAAACTTCGCGATCCCCTGTCTGCTGTTCCAAGCCATCGCCCGCATTGACCTATCAAGCAGCTATGACCCGCGCCTTCTGGGCAGTTTCTACGGCGGCGCGGCGCTTTGCTTTGCGCTTGGCATCCTTGGCGCGCGGCTCTTGTTCCGCCGCGATTGGGAAGACAGCGTGGCGATCGGGTTTTGCTGCCTGTTCTCAAATTCGATCCTGCTGGGCCTGCCGATCACCGAACGCGCTTACGGGCCCGAGGCGCTGGCCGGGAACTATGCGATCCTGTCGTTCCACGCGCCCTTTTGCTACGGTTTGGGCATCACGGTGATGGAATTCGTGCGCAACCGCGGGCAATCGGGCCTGTCGCTGCTGCGCAACGTGAGCCGGGCGATGTTTCGCAACGCGCTGGTTCTGGCGATCCTCGGCGGCTTTGCCGTTAACCTCAGCGGTCTGCCGATCCCCGGCGTGGTGGATGACGCGCTGTCGCTCATTGTCCGCGCCGCCCTGCCCGCCGCGCTCTTCGCGCTTGGCGGCGTGCTGCTGCAATACAAGCCCGAAGGCGACATGAAGGCGATCCTCATGGTCTGCGCCATCGCCCTTTTGGTGCATCCCGCGCTGGTCTGGAGCTTTGGCACCATACTGTCGCTGCCACAGGCCGGTTTCCGGTCGGGCGTGCTGACGGCGGCCATGGCACCGGGGTTCAACGCCTATATTTTCGCCAATATGTACGGCCGCGCGCGCCGTGTGGCAGCCAGTTCGGTGCTGATCGCGACGGGCAGTTCGATCCTGACAGTATGGCTTTGGCTCACGGTGCTGGGCTGAGCGGGTCACGCGCGAAAATCCTGCGATATCTTTGATTTACCGGGGAAAATGGTGCGGGTGAAGGGACTCGAACCCCCACGCCAAAGGCGCCAGAACCTAAATCTGGTGCGTCTACCAATTCCGCCACACCCGCACTGCACCAACCGGTGCCCGCGCTGATTAGCAAACCCGCGCGGCAGATGCGAGAGCAAAAAAGCACAAGACATTAACCGGATGTTTGCATATGGTTGGTGATACCTGAGGCAGGTACAATAGAAAGAGACGCCCATGAAACCGAATACGGTCGGGTGCGTAGGCGGCAAAGATCGCCATGGGGGGCAGTTTTCCCCTTTCGCTGCGCTGGACACCGGTCTTGTGCAGGGCGCCCTTATTCTGACGCTGGATGGTGAAATCCCGGTTGAGTATCTCTCGGTCGGGGATCGTGTCATTACGCGTGACAGTGGCTTTGCAAAAATCCTTCATATTCAACGCACAACCCGCAGCGTGCGGCGCATCGCGCTGGCGGCGGGATCGCTGGGCCATACGCGGCCCGAGCGCGACGTGGCCCTCGCCGGGGATCAGATGGTGCTGGTACGCGATTGGCGCGCGCGGGCGCTTTTCAATTCCGAACGCGCCTTGGTCGCGGCGCGGGCTTTGGTCGACGATGAATTCATCACCGATTTGGGGGAGGAAGAGACGACCCTGATCCAGATATTCTGCGACGGCCCGCATGTGATCTACGCCGATGGGCTGGAGCTTGGCACAGCCGATGCCGCCCGCGCCCGCGGCGCGGTGTTGCACGCGGCCTAAACCCCCAAGTCCCGCAGCACCTGCGGCATCAGATCGGGCAGGTCCTCGGCGATCAGCCCCGGCCCATGCAGCAGCGCTGCCTCGGCATGTATCCATGCCGCGGTGGAGGCTGCTTCGACAGGGGCGCTCCCCCGCGCGAGCAGCCCGGTGATAAGCCCCGCCAAGACATCGCCCGCCCCTGCGGTGGCCAGCCAAGGGGTTGCCCGGTCTTGGGTCGCGCTATGGCGCCGCACCTCCCCCTCGGGCGTGGCGATGATCGTTTTCGGGCCTTTCAACAGGATCACGCAACCGAAGCGCGCGGCAGCCTCGCGCGTGGCCTGCGCCTTGGCCCCCTCCTCCTCGGCCTTCGCAGCCTCGGCCAGATCTGGGGCGAGCCGGGCGAACTCCCCCATATGAGGCGTCAGAACGCAGCCGTCGTGCAGGGCGTCGCGCAGATCGGCATCTTGCGACAGCAAAGTGATCGCATCGGCGTCCAACACGACATGCGGCGCGGCGAGGGCTGCTTTGACAAGCCCCGCTGCGCGCGCGCCCAATCCCAAGGCGGGCCCGAGGCAGAGCGCGTTGATCCGGCTGTCTTCGAGCGTTCCGGACAAGGCCGCGCTATCCGGTATCCGTTGCAGCATGACCGCCGTGAGTTGCATCGCCGCTTCAAGCTGCGCGGCGGGCGGCACGCCCAAGGTCACAGCCCCTGCCCCGATCCGCAGCGCCCCGCGCGCCGCCATACGCGCGGCCCCGGTCTGGCCCGGCCCGCCAGATAGGACGAGCGCATGACCGTGGTCATATTTATGCCCCGGCTCTTTGCGCAGCAAATCGACGTTCAGGCTCTCGCGGGTGATCTCGGAAATACGCATGCAAAGGGATCTAGCAACTGCCGCCCAAAGGTACAGCCCAGAGCCGATTCACGAATGCTTATTTTTTAGGCGCGTTGCGCAAATTCTCAGCGACCCTTGGCAAATGCATCCGCCGCGCCATGTTACCCCCTGCCCGGCGCTGGACGTTACGCGGGCGGGATGCTCTGTCGAAACCAGAGCATAAATGCGCGGGAATTGTCAGGGGATTACCATGAAAAAGATCGAAGCCATCATCAAGCCGTTCAAACTCGACGAAGTCAAAGAAGCCCTTCAAGACGTGGGCGTTCAAGGTCTGAGTGTGATTGAAGTGAAAGGCTTCGGCCGCCAGAAAGGCCACACCGAACTCTATCGCGGTGCGGAGTATGTCGTAGATTTCCTTCCCAAAGTAAAGGTTGAAGTGGTATTGGATGACGATCAGGTCGATGCCGCTATCGAGGCCATCGTCGACGCCGCCAAAACGGAGAAAATCGGTGACGGCAAGATCTTCGTTTCCCCTGTAGAACAAACAATTCGCATCCGTACCGGTGAATCCGGTTCAGACGCGCTTTGACAACGGCCCTCGGGCCCAGACTACGAATAGACCATAAAGGACCTACACGATGGATACCCAGGAATTCCTGAGCAAAATCAAAGATGAAGGCATCGAATATGTCGACATCCGCTTTACCGACACCCGCGGCGCCTTGCAGCACGTTACCATCGTGAGCGATCTGGTCGACGAAGACTTCCTCGAAGAAGGCTTCATGTTCGACGGCTCCTCCATCGCAGGTTGGAAAAGCATCGAAGCCTCCGACATGAAGCTGATGCCCGACGTCAGCACCGCCTATGTCGACCCCTTCTATGCCGAAACCACGATCTGCCTGCACTGCTCCATCGTTGAGCCCGACACCGGCGAAAGCTATGAGCGTGACCCCCGCGGCACTGCCGAGAAGGCCGAAGCCTATCTGCGTTCCTCGGGCATTGGCGACAACGCCTACTTTGGCCCCGAGGCTGAGTTCTTCCTCTTTGACAACGTCAAATTCTCGAACGAAGTTAACAAGGTATCATACGAAGTTGACGCATCCGACGGCTCGTGGAACACCGACACCGACTATGAGATGGGCAACATGGGCCACCGCCCTGGCCTCAAAGGCGGCTACTTCCCGGTGAACCCGGTGGACGAAGCGCAAGACCTGCGCGCCGAGATGCTTTCGACCATGAAGCGCCTTGGCATGAAGGTCGACAAGCACCACCACGAGGTTGCCTCCTGCCAGCACGAGCTGGGTCTGATCTTTGGTGAGCTGACCAAACAGGCGGATGAAATCCAGAAATACAAATACGTGATCCACAACGTGGCCCACGCCTATGGCAAATCGGCGACCTTCATGCCGAAGCCGGTCTTTGGCGACAACGGCTCGGGCATGCACGTGAACATGTCGATCTGGAAAGACGGCAAGCCGCTGTTTGCAGGCGACAAATACGCAGACCTCAGCCAAGAAGCGCTGTGGTTCATCGGCGGCATTCTGGCCCACGCCAAATCGCTCAACGCCTTCACCAACCCGACGACCAACAGCTACAAGCGTCTGATCCCGGGTTTCGAAGCGCCGGTTCTGCGTGCCTACTCTGCGCGTAACCGTTCGGGCTGCGTGCGCATCCCGTGGACCGAAAGCCCCAAAGCCAAGCGCGTCGAGGCTCGCTTCCCCGATCCTGCGGCGAACCCCTATCTGGCGTTCTCGGCGCTCTTGATGGCTGGCCTTGACGGCATCAAAAACAAGATCGACCCGGGCGAGGCGATGGACAAGAACCTCTATGACCTGCCCGCGGAAGAGCTGGCGGACATCCCGACAGTGGCCGGTTCGCTGCGCGAGGCGCTGGACGAGCTGTCCAACGACATGGACTATCTGCTGGCCGGTGACGTGTTCACCCGCGACCAGATCGAAGGCTATATCGGGTTGAAGATGGAAGAAGTTCTGAAATTCGAACAGACCCCGCACCCCGTTGAATTCGGCATGTACTACAGCTGCTGATCAGCCACCGGCCCCGCGGGGGCGAGAGAGAAGATCGAAAGGGCGCGGTTCATTCCGCGCCCTTTTGCGTGGCACCCCTCGGAACAGAGCCTGCCCTACCGCGTTGCCTTGGCAGAGCAGCAAAGAAGGAGTGCGCATCATGGCCGATGATTCAACGGCGCTGACGGATGTTGTCGATGAGTTGAAAGACGCCTCCGAGGGGAAAGAGACCGTTGAAGTTGGCCAATTGATCGACGCGCTCGACCAGCGCGGCTATGGCCCCGCCCTTGCCGTGCTGCCGCTGATGGAGCTTACCCCCCTTGGCGGCATCCCCGGCTTTCCCACTGCGCTGGCCCTTCTGGTGGGGCTGCTCGCCCTGCGGATGCTGCTGGGGTATGAGCATTTCTGGGCCCCCAACTGGCTGCGCAAGCGCACATTGGATACCGACAAGGTGCTGAAATCCGTCGAATGGCTGCGGCCCGTCTCGCAATGGATCGACGACAAGCTACAGGCCCGGCTGTCGCGCATCGCAGGCGCCACTGGTCAAAAGGTCGCCTGTGTCGTCATCCTTTGCCTGTGCTTTTCCGTCCCCCCGCTTGAGGTGGTGCCCTTCGCCACCTCCGCGCCGATGATCGTGATTTCCATCTTCGGGCTGGCGCTGCTCTATCGCGACGGTCTGCTGATGCTGCTGGGCTTTATCGGCGCCGGGATCGCGGCTTTTGCAGGTGCCTCCTATTTTCTGGGCGGCTGACCGCCCCGCGCCCCACCATCGCCATAAAAGAGCCACAGCGCTTAAGCACTCTTTACCAAGACCCGGCTAAGGAAGCGGATAGATGGCGATTTCCACGACGACCTTTAACGAGCGGCTGCACCGCATTGAACAGCGCGCGAAACAGGCGCGCGGCAAGCAGCGCCGCGCCAAGCGCAGCCGCAAAGGGCTGGTCTTTCTGGTAACCATCGGCCTGCTCTTTGGCGGGGCAAGCTTCGCCCAAGACAGCGCGCCGCAGGTCAATCTCTGGGCCGGCACCGCCTTTGAATATATCCGCGCGCTACTGCCCCGCTGAGGGCCAAAGATTTTCCCTTTCGGTCGCCAAGTGAGTTGAACCGTTTCCCATATGGGCTAACCTCTGCTCGGCATACAGACGCAGAGGGTCAATCTCATGTTCAAAACACTTTTCACCACCACCGCGGCCATCTGCACCTTCATGGCCGCGCCGACTTTGGCCGCGCAATGCGGCAATACGGCCAATGGCTTTGAGGCATGGAAAGGCGCTTTCGCCCAAGAGGCCCGTGCCGCAGGCGTCGGCCAGCGCGGCTTGGACGCATTGGCAAGCGCGCGCTACGCCAATGGCACCATCGCCGCCGACCGGAACCAAAAATCCTTCAAATACTCTCTGTCCAAGTTCATGCAGGTGCGCGGCGCGGATACGATCGTGGCCCAAGGCCGCAAACGCAAAGCGCGCAATGCCGGGCTCTATAACGCGCTTGAGCAGCGCTATGGCGTGCCCGCGGGGGTTTTGCTGGCGATCCACGGGATGGAAACGGGCTTTGGCGGGTTCATGGGCAATAGCGCTGTCGTCTCAGCCATCACCACGCTGGCCTATGACTGCCGCCGCTCCGACTTTTTCGTGCCCCATGCCATTGGTGCACTGAAACTGGTCGACCGTGGCGCCATCACCTCCAACACCCAAGGCGCGAAACATGGTGAGCTGGGTCACACGCAATTCCTGCCCGGCAACGCGCTGCGCTATGGCGTTGATGGCAATGGTGACGGCCGTGTTGATTTCTACAATCAGGTCGACGCGTTGGCCTCTACCGCCAATTTCCTGCGCCAGAAAGGCTGGCAGCCGGGGGCGGGCTATCAAGAGGGTCAGCCGAACTTCCGCGTCATTCAGGCGTGGAACGCGGCGGGGGTCTATCAAAAGGCCATCGCCATCATGGCCAGCCGCATCGACGGCTAATAGCCCACTTAAACTATGTTAAGCGGCGGCGCGTCCCAATCGGGGCGCGCCGCTTACGTTTGTGGGCTCGGCGGGCTTCTGCGCCCGTTTAATTCCTATAGGCCAAAGGGTTCCCAGCATTCTTTTGCCCCGGCGGGGGAACCGCCCGCGGCGTCAGTCGTTGGACTGTAGATAAGATAACTGCTGCAGACGAATGGAGGGACCCATGCACGGAATCTTCTACCTCATCGGCCTGATCGTGGTCGTTCTCGCGATCCTGAATCTCGTATTTTAAAGGAGGTTACCATGCCCGACAACAACACCACACAGACCCAAAGCGCCGCTGCCAAAGAGCAGGCGACCGCTGCAAAAGACAAAGCTGCCGCCGTCGCGAGCAACGCCGCTGAATCCGCCAAGGCGCAGGCCCGCGACGTGGCCGACACCGTATCCGCCGAGGCGACCAACTATGCCTACCAAGCGCGCGACACCGCCGCTGACGAGGTCAAAGGCGTGGCCTCTGCCCTGCGCACTGCAGCTGATGAGCTGCGTAGCGGCTCCCCGCAGGAGCGCAGCTTTAGCCAGCTGGCCGACGGCCTTGCCGATGTCTCTGACAGCATGCGCGACAAGGACTTGGGCGAAATGATGGGCGACCTGAACGGTTTCGCCAAGCGCAACCCGCTGGTCTTCCTCGGTGGCGCGGCCCTTCTGGGCTTCGTGGCGACCCGTTTCGCCAAAGCCTCCAGCGATCGGCCTCAGGGCGGCTACGGCGGCACCGGCGTCGAATATGACGACGACGACCGCATCGACCGCCCCATGACCGGCACGCCGCCCACCGGTGCTGCCAGCACCGTGCCCGGCCGCACCGCCCCTCAGCCGACAACTCAGCCTGCCGCGCCCAACGTCGTTACAGGAGATAAAGTATGACCACTGAAAGCAATAAATCCGCCGGGAGCCTGCTGACCGAAGCCCTCTCCCACGTCAGTTCGCTGATGCGCAAAGAGGTCGATCTGGCCCGCGCCGAAGTGAATGAGAACCTAAAACATGCGGGCGTGGCCATTGGTCTGATCGTCGGCGCCGTGGTTGTTGCCCTCACCGCACTGAACGTGCTGAGCGCCGCCCTCGTCGCCGCTTTGACCGAAGCTGGCATCGCCGCTGGCTGGTCTGCCGTGATCGTCGGCGTTCTTCTGGCCATCGTCGCCTATGTGATGATCCAGAAGGGCACCAATGATCTGAAACTCAGCAGCCTTGCGCCCACCCGCACCGCCAAAAACGTCAAGCGTGACGCAGAGACCATGAAGGAGGTCTACGATGACAAATGACTCCAGAAACCCCGAAGAAATTGAACGCGAGATTGAACGGGAGCGCGCCGGTCTGGCCGATACGCTGGACGACTTGCAAGACCGCTTTTCGGTCGAAGGCATCGCGCGTCAGTTCTCCGACCAGTTCCGCGAGCATGGCGGCGACTGGGGTCGCTCCATCTCTGACGCGGCGAAGCGCAACCCGGTCGCATTGGCGCTGACAGGTGCGGGCCTTGCGTGGATGATGTTCGGCAGCGGCAACAGCCGTGACCGCCGTGGCTACGAAGGTCTGGACCGCGACCGCGCACATCCCGTGCCGGTGCCCGTGACCAATACCGAAAACCGCCCCGCCGTGCGCGATGCGCGTCGTTCCTCTGCCCCCGCAAGCGCCTATGCCACAAGCTATGGCTCCGAACGCGGCGCTGCCGATGATGTGCCCGCTTGGGCCCGTGACGTGCATCACGACGATGATGATGGCCGCGGCTTCGGCGATCGTGCCCGCTCTGCCGCAGGCAGCGTGAAAGGGGCCGCAGGCTCCGCCGCGAGCGGTGTATCCGGTGCGGCAGGCTCTGCCGCCGGTAGCGTCAAGGGCGCTGCAAGCTCGGCAGCCGGGCGTGCCCGCTCTGCCGGTTCCTCGGTCGCCAGCGGCGCTCGTTATGCCCGTGACCGCGCCTCCTATGGCACCCGTTCCGCCGTGGACAGCATCCGCAGCACCGCCAGCGGCGCGGCCCACAGCGTACGCGACAGCGCCAATGCCGCCAATGAGCGTGCCCATGCCCTGCGGGACCGTCTGTCGGAAGGCACTGAAAACATGACCGCCGAAGCGCGTGAGCGCATCGTGATTGCCCGTGCCCGCGCCGTGGATGCGTGGAACGCCAGCGGCCGCTATGCCCGTCAGGGCGGTGAGCGTGCCTCGGACATGTTCGAAGAGCATCCAATGGTGGCCGGTGCGCTGGCCCTCGCAGTGGGTGCCGCAATCGGCGCCGCCCTGCCCCGCAGCCGCACCGAAGACGCCTATATGGGCGAGCACAGCGATGCGCTCTTTAACGAAGCCGAGCGTATTTACGCGGAAGAGCGTGACAAGCTGGGCAAGGTCGCCAAAGCCGCGACGGATGAGGCAGGCAAGGTCTTGAAAGAGACCAAAGACAATGCCGATGCCGCCGCCGACGAAGAGACCGCCGCCGATGCCGCCGTGAAAAAGGCAAAGGAAAGCGGTCAGCGCGTCGCGGACGCCGCTAAAAGCGAAGCCGACAAGCAAAAGCTCGGCAACGTGAAGAGCTAAGCCAAGCCACGCCCGCTCCCGGCCTCGGGGGCGGGCATATTTTATGATACGAATTAAATGTCAAAGGACCAGATATGGCGCGCGGACGGAAAGCGGAAACGCCGATGGAGATACCGGCCCCCGGATGGAAAGACATCCTGTTGCGGGTCAAGGATGAGATCGCTGCCGATCACGTGTCTCTTGTCGCCGCCGGTGTCGCCTTTTACGCGCTGCTGGCGATTTTCCCCGCCGTGACCGCCCTGATGGCCCTCGCCGGATTGGTGATGGAGCCCGCTCAGGTCACCGCGCAGCTTGAATCCCTGACCAACCTCATTCCTGAAGAAGCCGCCAATATCATCCTCGGCCAAGCCGTCGCCGTGACCGGGTCGGAAGAAACCGGTCTAGGCTGGGCCTTCTTGATCGGTTTGGCCCTCGCGCTCTACTCCGCGTCCAAAGGCGTGGGCAGTCTGATGGAGGGTCTAAACGTCGCCTATGACGAGGATGAGACCCGCGGTTTCGTCTCCAAACTGATCTGGACGCTTGGCCTCACCCTCATGTTGATCGGCGTGCTGCTCTTGGGCCTTGCGGCCACGTTGGCCGTGCCTGCTGTGGTCGCCTTTCTCGCCCTGCCCGATTGGGTCGAGACGCTGCTCACCTATGGCAGCTGGGTGCTGCTGGCCGCACTTACTGCACTCGCATTGGCCGTGCTCTACCGCTACGGCCCCGCCCGCGACGATGCGGAGTGGAAATGGCTCACCCCCGGCTCCGTCATCGCCTGCATCCTGTGGATCGTCGCCTCCATCGGGTTTTCGATCTACGTCAGCAACTTCGGCAGCTACAATGAAAGTTTCGGCAGCATGGCCGGGGCGATCATCCTGCTGATGTGGCTTTGGATCTCAGCCTTCATCGTGCTTCTGGGGGCTGAGTTCAACTCCGAGATGGAGGCCCAGACCCGTAAGGACAGCACCATTGGCCCGGATGAGCCAATGGGCCAACGCGACGCGGTCAAGGCTGATAAGCTGGGCCGCGCGAAGGGCAAATAGGAGAGTTCTCATGGCACCGCGCGCACTTTGGAAAGGTCAACTTCGCCTCTCGCTGGTGTCGATTCCGGTCGAGATATTCTCGGCCACCAAGACCAGTTCCAAGGTCTCCTTCCGGCAAATTCACAAACCCTCGGGCAAGCGGGTCCGCTATGAGAAATCCGTGCCCGGCATCGGCCCGGTCAAGGCCGAGGATATCGTCAAAGGCTATGAGGTGGGCAGCGACGAGTATATCCTGCTTGACCCCGACGAGGTCGATGAGATCAAGCTGGAGACGAAGAAGACCTTTGAGTTGGTGCAATTCGTGGACGCCTGCGAAATCTCTCCGCTCTATTTCGACAAACCCTATTACATCACCGCTTCCGACGATCTGGCCCAAGACGCTTACCGCGTGGTGCGCGATGCGCTGCGCCAATCCGGCAAGGTTGGGTTGGGGCAGGTCACCATGCGCGGCAAGGAATATCTGGCCTGCGTCAAACCCTGCGGCGACGGGCTGTTGATGGAGACGCTGCACTATGCCGATGAGCTGCGCGAGGCGGATCAGATTTTCACCGATATCGAGGACGACAAGACCGACAAGGAACTGCTCGATGTCGCGACCTCGCTGATCGACAAGAAAACCGCGCCTTTCGACGCCTCCGCCTATACCGACAAATATGCCGAGGCGATGCAAAAGCTGTTGGATGCGAAGGTGAAGAACAAGAAGACCCCGCGCGTGCAGACCGGGGATGACAGCGCCACTGAGGGCGAGAATGTGATCGACCTCATGGGCGCGCTGAAAGAGAGCCTGAAAGAAGCGGGCGGCGGGAAATCCAGCGCCAAGAAAAAGGCGCCGCGTAAGAAGGCCTCGTGATGGCCAAATCCCCCGACAGGCTGGCCAGCTACAACGCCAAACGCAATTTCGAGGCAACAGCGGAACCGCGCGGCCAGATCGGCAGTGGCGCGGGGCAAAGCTTTGTCGTCCAGAAACACGATGCCACCCGCCTGCACTATGATTTTCGCCTTGAATGGGAAGGGGTGCTGCTGAGTTGGGCCGTCACCAAAGGCCCCTCCCCCGACCCGTCGGAAAAACGCCTTGCTGTACGGACCGAGGACCATCCGCTTGACTATGGCGGCTTTGAGGGGACGATTCCCAAGGGGCAATATGGCGGCGGTACGGTCATGCTCTGGGACCGGGGCACATGGATGCCGCAGGGCGATGTGGCCAAGGGGCTGAAAAACGGCAAGCTCAAGTTCACGCTGCAAGGCCAGCACATGCAGGGGGGTTGGACGCTGGTGCGGATGCGGGGCCGGGAGAAGCGCGAGAACTGGCTGCTGATCAAAGAGCGTGACGATTATGCCCGCGATATGCCCGATGGGCTAACCAAAGGCACCGCCCGGTCGATCACCACGGGCCGCACCATGGCCGAGATCGCCAAAGACGCCCCCGCCAAAAAGGTCGCCGACCCACGCCCCAAGCGCAAAGGCAAGAACCCTGCTTTCGTCAAACCCCAGCTTGCCACCCTCGTCGCCGACGCGCCCGAGGGCGACGGTTGGATGCATGAGACGAAGTTCGACGGCTACCGCTGTCTGGTGTCCCTGGGCAAGAACGGCACGCGGCTTTTCACCCGCTCCGGCAAGGATTGGACCGATAAGTTCGGCGCGCTTGGGGCCGCCTTCGATCCGCTGCCCTGCGACCGGGCGCTCTTGGACGGAGAGGTCATGGCGGCCAAGATCAACGGCTCGGCCTTCTCTTCGCTGCAAAAGGCGCTGAAAGAGGGGCATCCGCTGGTCTTTTACGCCTTCGATCTGCTGTCACTCGACGGTGAGGATTTTCGCGACGCGCCGCAGTTGGACCGCCGCGCGCGTCTGGCGCAGTTGCTATCCGGCGTGCCCGCAGGCGGGCCGCTGCGGCTGAGTGAACATATCGTCGGCCATGGCTCCGAAGTCTTCGACCGCGCCTGCAAAGCCGGGGCCGAGGGGATCATCTCCAAACGCATCGACGCGCCCTATTCCGGCAGGCGCAGCAAAAGCTGGCTCAAGGTGAAATGCACCCGGCGGCAGGAATTCGTGATCATCGGCTATTCCCCCTCCGACAAAAAGGGCCGCGCCTTTGCCTCGCTCCTGCTGGGCAGCCATGAGGACGGCGAATTGCGCTACAAGGGCCGCGTCGGCACAGGGTTTTCCGAGGCGGTGATGGCCGACCTCGCCCGCGCCATGACCGCCCGCAAGACCCCGCCCGCAAGCGATGTGCCTGCGGAGGTGGCGCGCGATGCCAAATGGGTCCGCGCCGATCTGGTGGCCGAGGTCGATTTTGCCGAGTTTACCGACGATGGCGTGATCCGGCACGGCAGTTTTCTGGGCCTGCGCGAGGATAAGGACGCGGGCAGCGTGACCTTGGAGGAACCTAAAATGGATAGCGACAGCAAGATCGGCGGCGTGCAGATCAGCAATGCCGACCGCAAGGTTTTTCCCGATGCGGGCTGCACCAAAGGCGATGTGGCACGGCAATACGAACGTGTCGGGGCGCGGATGATCGACCTCATGGGCCACCGTCCGCTGTCGCTCTTTCGCTGCCCTTCGGGGATTGATGGGCAATGTTTCTTTCAAAAACACGACAGCGGCGGGATGCCCGACGCGCTGTCACGCGTCTCGATTGAGGAAAGCGATGGCGACGCGGCGGATTACCTCTATGCCACGCGCCCCGAAAGCCTGATCGCGGCGGCGCAGATGGGCAGTTTGGAATATCACATCTGGGGCGCGCGGGTGGATCGGCTGGACCGCCCCGACAGGCTGGTTTTTGACCTCGACCCCGATGAAGGGCTGGACTGGGCCGATGTCCGCGCGGCAGCGTTCGAGCTGCGCGATGCGTTGGCGGCCCTCGGCCTGCAATCGGGGGCCATCGTCACCGGCGGCAAGGGTGTGCATGTCTGGCTGGCCCTGCGCCGCACGCGCGGTTGGGAGACGGTCAAACTTTTCGCCAAGACCTTTGCCCATGTCATGGCCGCGCAAGACCCCGACCGCTATGTCGCGACCATGTCCAAGGCTAAGCGCAAGGGCCGGATTTTCATCGACTGGCTCCGCAATGAACGCGGTGCCACGGCCATCGCGCCCTACTCCCTCCGCGCGCGCCCCGGTGCGCCGGTCGCCGTGCCGGTGACTTGGGAGGAATTAGAGACGCTCGACAGCGCGAATGGCTTCCACATGGGCGATATGGCCGCGCGGCTGGACCAGCCCTGCCCGGCACTGGCGGTGCAGGAGGATCTGCAATCGCTGACCGATGGGGTGATCGACAAGTTGCAGGAATGGTCTGAAACGTGAGGCAAGATTGGCCGCGAGGGTGCGCGGCCAATTTCGTTTTACTGCCCGAGCGCTTGGCCCAGATCGGCACCAAGGTCTTCGACATCCTCGATCCCGACCGACAGGCGCAACAGCCCTTCGGGGATTCCGGTATGCGGCTCGATCGTGTGGCGATGCTCGACAAGGCTTTCCACCCCGCCGAGCGAGGTCGCGCGGTGGAACAGCTGCAACCGCCCCGCCGCTTTCAACGCCGCCTCGGCCCCGCCTTTGACGACAAAGGACAACAGCCCGCCGTAGCCCCCGTGCATCTGCTGCGCGGCCAGCGCATGGCCGGGGTGGTCCGGCAGGCCGGGGTACATCACCTGTTCCACCTGCGGATGATCCGACAGAAATTCAGCCAAGGCCATGGCATTGCGAGACATTTCGCGCATCCTGAGCGGCAAGGTCCGCATCCCACGCACCAGCAGCCACGCCTCCATCGGGCCAATCACCGCGCCCGCCTCATTGCGGTCGTCGCGGATCATCTGCCAGCGCGGTGTCTCGGCGTCTTTGGTGGCGAGCGACCCGGCCAGAACATCGGAATGGCCGTTGATCCCCTTGGTCGCCGAATGCATCACGATATCCGCGCCATACTCCAACGGGTGGCTCAGCACGGGCGAGGCTGCGGTGCTGTCGACCACCAGCGTCGCGCCCACCTCATGCGCGGCGGCGGCGGCCCCGGCGATATCGGTGATCCGCAGCCATGGGTTCGACGGCGTCTCGATCAGGCAGAGGTCAGGCTTTTCGGCGCGGCACAGGGCGGCAAAGGCATCAAGGTCGCTTGCCTCCACCTCATGCAGCGCGATCTGGCGCCGGGCGCAGAAATCGCGGATCCATTTCGTCGTGCCCCAGTAAATCTGGCTCTGCACCACCACGCTCGCCCCATTGGGCACGGTGCGAAAGACCGCCGCGATGGCCGCCATGCCCGAGGGGAAGATCAGCGTCTCGTCGGCCCCTTCGAGCGCGTTCAGCAGACGCTCTGCCACACGGGTATTTTCGTTATGCGAGCGCAAATAGACGTTGTCAGGATTGACCAGATCGTAATTCTCGTCCCGCAGATAGGTGGTGGCGAATTGCACCGGCGGCACCACCCCGCCCGAGGCGGGATCGACGGCGCCCGCGGCTTGGGCCGCGATGGTGGCAGGGTGCAGGTTCGGTTTGGGGGGCTGGGCCAAGATATGTCTCCGACAGGGGTTTTGCACAAGTCGTATACAAAGCAACAAGCCGGGGCAAATGCGATCACGCGCAGTGCTTTCGCGTCACGCTTGGGTGAGCGCGCGGCCCCGGCCCTTGATCCGCCCGCTAGAGATGTCACCTTTAGGCCAAGCAAATTGGAGAGCCTCATGGCCATCGAACGCATCACCTTTCCCGGCCCGGGCGGCACGGAACTCTCCGCACGGTTGGACATGCCGGAGGGGCCGCATCTGGCGACCGCGCTTTTCGCGCATTGTTTCACCTGCGGCAAAGACATCCCCGCCGCGCGGCGCATCGCGGGCCGTTTGGCGGCGATGGGGATTGCGGTGCTGCGCTTCGATTTCACCGGGCAAGGCCATTCAGAGGGCGATTTCGAGGAAACTTCGTTCTCGTCCAACGTCGATGATCTGCTCGCCGCTTGCCGCTATCTGTCGGGCCGTGACATGGCCCCCGCGCTTTTAATCGGCCATTCACTGGGCGGCGCGGCAGTGCTTAAAGCCGCCGCACAACTGCCCCATGTCAGCGCTGTCGCCACGCTCGGCGCGCCTTTCGATCCGGCCCATGTGACCCATAACTTTGCCGAGAGCCTGCCCGAGATTTCGGAAAATGGCAGTGCCGAGGTCAATCTCGGAGGGCGGCCCTTTACCATCAGTCAGGGGTTCATCGACGATCTGCAGGGGGCCACGCTCGCCCCCGATATCGCTGGGCTAAAGGCCGCCCTGCTGGTGATGCATGCGCCGCGCGACGAGATCGTCAGCATCGACAACGCCGGACAGATTTTCATGGCCGCGAAACACCCCAAAAGCTTTGTGACCCTCGACGATGCCGACCACCTGATCACCCGCCCGCGCGACGCCGAATATGCGGCAGAGATCATCGCCACATGGGCGGATCGCTACATGTCGTTGAAATCCCCCGCCCCGCCCCCCGGCGCGCCGGAAGGAATTGTGCGCGTGACCGAAGCGGATGCCGATGGGTTCTTGCAAGACGTGAACGCGGGCCCGCATCACCACGCGCTGGCGGATGAGCCGCGGGCCTATGGCGGCACCAACCGCGGCATGTCGCCCTATGGGTTTTTGTCCGCCGGATTGGGGGCTTGCACCTCGATGACCATCCGCATGTATGCCCGGCGCAAGGGCTGGCCGCTCGACGGCGTGAGCGTGGATGTCTGCCACGACAAGGTGCACGCGCAGGACGCATGCACAGGCGCGGCAGAGAAGATCGACACTTGGCGGCGGCGTATCCGGCTTGAGGGGGATTTGACCGAGGAGCAGCGCCAGCGGTTGTTGGAGATCGCGGACAAGTGTCCGGTGCATCGGACGTTGGAGCGGAGTTCGACGGTGGTAACCGAACTGCTTTAGCTACAACAGGTTTACCATCCCGGCCCGGAATCAAGCCGCAGGCGCCGGGCCATCGTCTGCCCGCCCGTCACGCCAAAGGCGTGCCGATATACACTGGCGCACGTTTGGTGCGACCGGGTAGGCGATTTGGTGAGGCTGGGCGTAACCTCGCGAGCGCACATCATGGTTGAGCCATAAAGTGGCACCGACTTACGTATGATCGCCCACCCGCGGGCAGGCGATGGCCCTGGTCACCCCCCCCCTCAGACTTGTCCTTAACCCCAAGTCAGTCTATGCCGCCCTTGACCCATCCCCTGTCCTAAAAAGGTGCGCGCATGATCCCCCGCTACTCCCGTCCCGATATGGTTGCCGTCTGGTCGCCGGAAACGAAATTCCGCATCTGGTTCGAGATCGAGGCCCATGCATGCGACGCCATGGCCGATCTGGGCACCATCCCGCGCGAGAACGCCGAAGCCGTCTGGAAAGCCAAGGACGTCGAATTCGACGTGGCCCGCATCGACGAGATCGAAGCCGTGACCAAACATGACGTCATCGCCTTCCTCACGCATCTGGCCGAACATGTCGGCAGCGACGAGGCGCGTTTCGTGCATCAGGGGATGACCTCCTCCGACGTGCTCGACACCTGTTTCAACGTGCAACTGACCCGTGCCGCCGACCTGCTGCTCGACGGTATGGACAAGCTACTCGCCGCGCTGAAGAAACGCGCGCTTGAGCATAAAGACACCGTGCGCGTGGGCCGCAGCCACGGCATCCACGCAGAACCCACCACCATGGGCCTCACCTTTGCCCGTTTCTATGCCGAGATGGACCGCAACCGCGCCCGCCTCGTCGCCGCGCGTGAGGAGATTGCCACCGGTGCGATCTCGGGCGCTGTCGGCACTTTCGCCAATATCGACCCGCGCGTCGAAGAGCACGTCTGTGAGAAATTGGGCCTCAACCCCGAGCCGATCTCGACCCAAGTCATCCCGCGCGACCGTCATGCGATGTTCTTTGCCACGCTCGGCGTCATCGCCAGCAGCATCGAAAACGTCGCGATCGAGATTCGCCACATGCAGCGTACCGAGGTGCTGGAAGGGGCGGAATTCTTCTCCATGGGGCAAAAAGGCTCCTCAGCCATGCCGCATAAGAAGAACCCGGTTCTGACCGAGAACCTGACCGGTCTGGCGCGCCTCGTGCGCATGTCGGTGATCCCGGCGATGGAAAACGTGGCCCTTTGGCACGAGCGCGACATCTCGCATTCCTCTGTCGAGCGCGGCATTGGGCCCGATGCCACCGTAACGCTGGACTTCGCCCTGCACCGTCTGGCGGGTGTCGTCGACAAGATGCTGATCTTCCCCGAGAACATGCTGGAGAACATGAACAAATTCCCCGGCCTTGTGATGAGCCAGCGGGTGCTTCTGGCCCTGACCCAAGCGGGCGTGAGCCGCGAAGATGCCTATTCCATGGTGCAGCGCAATGCCCTGAAAGTCTGGGAAGAACGGCTCGATTTCCGCGAATTGCTGCTGGCCGATAAAGAGGTCGTCGCCGCCTTGGGCGAAGATGGCATCAACGAGAAATTCGACATGGGCTACCACACCAAACATGTCGACACGATCTTTAAGCGCGTCTTCGGCGCGTAAGGCGTTCCTCCTATTGCTTTGAGATTGGCGCGGGTGGGTGTACCCTATCCGCGCCTGTCAAAGGAGCAAACGACATGAAACTCGCACTGACACTCGGCGCCCTCATGGCGCTCACGGCCCCCTCCCTCGCCCTCGCCTCGGGCTGCGTCCATGACAAACAGGTCATGACCTGCGCGGAGGGTATGAAACTCGACATCAGCAGCGGCACCTGCGTGCCGGACGCCACCGCCTAGGCTTTCCACCGGCGGCAAAGTACAATGCCCCCTGCCCGGGCCTCTGACGGCTGACCCCGGCCTATGCTGCCCGGCATGGCTTGTTGCGCGCGTCGGCGCAGGCTATGTCAGGAAAAGTTTAACAGCCTGTCAGAGCCCATGTCGGACCCAGCCACCAAAGCCAAAAAGCCCTATCCCTTCGGTCGCCGGGCCCGGCATTACCTAAGCAACCTGCTGATCGTCGGCATCATCCGCACGGCTTTGGCCCTGCCTTATAAGACGCGGGTCGGCTTTGTCGGCGGATTGGTGCAGCATGTTCTGGCCCCGCTCGCGGGCTACCGCCGCCGTGCGCTGGACAATCTTGAGCATGTCTGGCCCGAGATGCCGCTTGCCCGGCGTGAGGAAATCGCGACCCGCTGCCTCAACAATCTCGGGCGGTCTTTCATCGAAAATTACTCCGCCGAGGACTTTCCCAAACGCATGGCCGAGATCGCCCCACAGGGGCCGGGCATGGCGGCGCTGGAAGAGGCCAACCGCACGGGCCAGCCGGTTATCCTCGTGACCGGGCATTACGGCAATTACGAAGCGGCGCGGGCCTCCCTCGTGGCGCGGGGCTATGACATCGGCGGGCTCTACCGCAAGATGAAGAACCCCTATTTCAACGCGCATTACGTCAAGACGCTCGAAGCCTTCGGCGGGCCGGTGTTCCCCCAAGGTCGGCGCGGCACGGCGGGGTTCGTGCGGCATCTGAAACAGGGCGGTCGGCTGGTGCTGCTGTTCGACCAACATGTCATCCGCGCGCCGATCCTCGATTTCATCGGAAAGCCCGCTCGCACCGCCATCTCGGCGGCGGAACTGGCACTGCGCTATGATGCGCTGCTGATCCCCTTTTACGGCATTCGTCAGGACGATGGCGTCAGCTTTGACGTGGTGCTCGAAGCGCCGGTGCCGCATAGCGATCCGATGACCATGACGCAGGCGCTAAACGACAGTCTGACCGCGCAGGTCACCAAGACGCCGGAACAGTGGTTCTGGGTGCACCGCCGCTGGCGGCCCCACGAAACCTAAGGGCGCGCCTTACTTGGCTCGCGCGGCGGCAAGGATCGCCCCCGGCCCGCCCTGCTCTTTGCGCTGAACGATGACCACGACGGGCAGATCGCCCTCGGCCTCGGCACGCAGTGACAGGGGCGCCGCCCCGTCCCATTCCGCCAAGACCTGCCAGCCCTGCACCACATTGCTGTGCTCCATAACATGGCCCGCGTTCTCACCCCGGGTGACCTTGGTCCGCTCCATCGGGGAATAGCGCAGCATGTGGATCTGCATCGGCCCCACGCCTTTGGCCAAAGGGTCTGCCTTGATCTCAACCGCTGCACCTGACCGCGCGACCGTCAGCGCCACCTGCGGCGCGGCCTCTGCATGACGTTCGACCGCGTCCATCAGTTTCATCGGTTTCGCGCCGACGATATCGGTCTGCCCCTGCACGATCAGCTCAGGCGTATAAACGCTGCGCCGCCCGCCGACAGCGGCATAGCCGCGCTGACGCTCGGCATGGGCCGGATCGCCAAAGGGATCCTCCCAGCCGATGTAATCCCAGTAATCCACATGCAGCGCGAGCGCGATGATATCCTCCCGCTCGGCCAATTCGGCGAGCATTGCATCGGCATCGGGGCAAGAGGAACAGCCCTGAGAGGTAAAGAGTTCGACCACCACAGGCTGCTCCTGCTGAGCCTGCAATGGCGCGGCCAGCAGCGAAAATGCGGCAAGGACGGGAAAAATCAGGGGCTTCATAAAATTCCAGACGGATCAATATCGCGGTGATGGGTTTGGTCTAACGGCTGGGAGGGTAAAATACCAATCAACCTTTGTTGAAACGGCCGTTAGCGCCCACAGCCGCATGCTGCGCATGATGCCCCCTTTAAAGTCGGTACACAATGGTATACAAAATCGCGCGAAACCGCCTGATAACAGTTGAACCGCCGCGCCCGTAGTGGCATTGAGACGGCAATCTAGCCACCCATCAGACCCCGAAGGGAGCCCGCCATGACAATCCAAGTCGGTCACGACAGTGCCAAGACACGGAAAACCCTCTCCGTTGGCAGCCAGAACGTCGCCTATTACTCCATCCCCGCCGCCGAAGCGGCTGGTCTGGGTGACTTCTCGAAACTGCCAGCGGCGCTGAAAGTCGTTCTGGAAAACATGCTGCGTTTTGAAGACGGCAAGACCGTCACCCAAGACGACATCAAGGCTTTCGCCGAATGGGCGACCAAGGGCGGCAAGAACCCGCGTGAGATCGCCTACCGCCCGGCCCGCGTGCTGATGCAGGACTTCACCGGCGTGCCGGCAGTGGTCGACCTTGCCGCGATGCGCGACGGTCTGGTGGCGCTTGGTGGCGACGCCGACAAGATTAACCCGCTCAACCCCGTCGACCTCGTCATCGACCACTCCGTCATGATCGACGAGTTTGGCAACCCGCGCGCCTTCCAGATGAATGTGGACCGCGAGTATGAGCGTAACATCGAGCGTTATACCTTCCTCAAGTGGGGCCAAAAAGCGTTTAACAACTTCCGCGTTGTGCCCCCCGGCACCGGCATCTGCCACCAGGTAAACCTTGAGTATCTGAGCCAAACCGTCTGGACCGACAAGGACCAAAACGGCGAAGAAGTGGCCTACCCCGATACGCTCGTCGGCACCGACAGCCACACCACCATGGTCAACGGCGCTGCCGTTCTGGGCTGGGGCGTTGGCGGGATCGAGGCCGAAGCCGCGATGCTGGGTCAGCCAATCTCCATGCTGATCCCCGAGGTTATCGGTTTCGAGCTGACAGGCCGCATGATGGAAGGCACCACCGGCACCGACCTCGTGCTGAAAGTGGTCGAAATGCTGCGCGAGAAAGGCGTAGTTGGTAAGTTCGTGGAATTCTACGGCGAAGGTCTTGATCACCTGCCGCTGGCGGACCGTGCGACCATTGCCAACATGGCACCCGAATACGGCGCCACCTGTGGCTTCTTCCCGATCGACGACGAGACCCTGCGCTATCTGACCAACACAGGCCGCGACAAGGATCGCGTGGCGCTGGTCAAAGCCTATGCGCAGGAAAACGGCATGTGGCGCGATGCGGATTACGCGCCGGTCTACACCGATACGCTGAGCCTCGACATGGGCACTATCGTGCCCGCGATCTCGGGCCCCAAGCGTCCGCAGGATTACATCGCGCTCGACAAGGCGCACACCGCTTTTGCCGAGTATGTAAAGGGCATCCGCGAAGGCAAAGACACCTCCGCGAACTCTGAAATCCGTTGGGAAGGCGAAGGCGGCCAGCCCGAGCCGCAGGAAATCCCCGGTGACGAGGGCCACCACAACCGCGGCTATGTGATGACCGACGACGGCCATTACCAGCTGCACGACGGCTCCATCGTGATCGCCTCGATCACCTCCTGCACCAACACGTCGAACCCCTATGTGATGATCGGCGCGGGCCTCGTGGCACGCAAAGCGCGTGAACTGGGTCTGACCCGCAAGCCTTGGGTCAAGACATCGCTGGCACCGGGCTCGCAGGTTGTGTCGCATTACCTTGAGGCCGCGGGCCTGCAAGACGATCTGGACGCCATCGGCTTCAACCTCGTGGGCTACGGCTGCACCACCTGCATCGGCAACTCCGGCCCGCTGGAAGCGCCGATCAGCAAGGCGATCAACGATTATGACCTGATCGGCACCTCCGTGCTCTCGGGCAACCGCAACTTCGAGGGCCGTATCAGCCCCGACGTGCGCGCCAACTACCTCGCCTCCCCGCCCCTCGTGGTGGCCTATGCGCTAGTGGGTGACATGAACCACGACCTGACGAACAGCCCGCTGGGTCAGGACAAGAACGGCAATGACGTCTACCTGAAAGACATCTGGCCCTCGACGCAGGAAGTCGCCGAACTGGTCGAACAGACCGTGACGCGCGAAGCCTTCCAAGAGAAATACGCCGATGTCTTCAAGGGCGACGAAAAGTGGCAGGCGGTCGAGACCACCGACAGCAAGACCTACGACTGGCCGCCGCAGTCGACCTATGTTCAGAACCCGCCTTACTTCCAAGGCATGTCGCCCGAGCCGGGCACGATCTCGAACATCGAAGGCGCGAAAGTGCTGGCGGTGCTGGGTGACATGATCACCACCGACCACATCTCGCCGGCTGGTTCCTTCAAGGAAACCACGCCCGCGGGTCAGTACCTGATCGAACGTCAGGTGCCGGTCCGGGAGTTCAACTCCTACGGTTCCCGTCGCGGCAACCACGAGGTCATGATGCGCGGCACTTTCGCCAACATCCGCATCAAGAACGAGATGCTGGACGGCGTCGAGGGCGGCTACACCAAGGGCCCCGATGGCGAGCAGACCTCGATCTTCGATGCCGCCATGGCGCATCAGGAGAATGGCACCCCGCTGGTGATCTTCGGTGGTGAGCAGTATGGCGCGGGCTCCTCGCGTGACTGGGCGGCTAAGGGCACCGCTCTGCTGGGTGTGAAGGCCGTGATCGCCGAGAGCTTTGAGCGTATCCACCGCTCCAACCTCGTCGGCATGGGCGTCATCCCGTTTGAGTTCACCGGCGGCGACACCCGCAAATCGCTGGGTCTGACCGGTGAGGAAAGCGTCTCGATCAAAGGGCTCGACACCATCAAGCCGCTTCAGGAAGTGCCCTGCGAGATCACCATGGCGGACGGCAGCACCAAAGAGATTACTCTGAAGTGCCGCATCGATACCGCGATTGAGATCGAATACATTGAGCACGGCGGCGTGCTGCACTACGTGCTGCGCAATCTGGCGAAATCGGCCTAAGCGCCAAACGCCACTGCGAAACAATTCAAGGAGCGGCCCCCGTGGGCCGCTCCTTTTTCGTTGCCTCAGGGCCTTGAGCGGGAACCTGCCCGCGCATCAAGGGTTGCCTTCCTAAGACGATCGCGTTCGAGGAAGGCACAGCAATGGTAACAGGTTACGCGCTTGGCGCTTTGGGCGCGGTGATCCTTGTTATCGTCCTGCTGGATTTTCTTTATACCGCCATTGGTGCGGCCCCTGTGGCCCCCCTGTCGGAACGGGTCGCGCGGGCGGCCTTCTTCCTCTTTTCCAAGATCATGCCAAAGGGGGACACGCGCCATCGCCTCTCAGGTCCGGTGGTGATGACGGCCATCGCGGCGACGTGGATCCTGCTCGTCTCTCTCGGATGGACCTTGGTGTTTCAACTCAGCCACTACGCGGTGGTGATGTCTGACAGCACGCAGCCTGCGGGTTTTGTGCGCGACTCCGCCTTTGTCGGCCATCTGCTTTCGACCCTCGGCGGCGGGCCGCTGCAAACGCAAAGCCCCTTCTGGATGGTGATGTCGGTGCTTGTCGGGGTCAATGGGATGGTGATCCTCACCCTCTCGGTCAGCTTCGTGCTGTCGACCACCACCACCGTCGCGCAAGCGCGGGGGCTTTTGAGCAAGGCGTCGATGTTCGCGGCGGACAGTGACGAAATGAATACAATCATCCTGCCCGCCCTCGCCGATCTGGTGTCGAACCTCAACGCGATGCAATTCGCGCTTTACTACAGCGCTGAACATCCCGCCCGCCGGGTGCCCGCAGGAATGGTGGAACTGGCCGAGCGGGTCGCCCCCTACCCCGAACAGATGCGCCGCCTGCGCATCGCGCTTGAGCCGCTGCCCGGTTTCACCGCGCCCGAGGGCCGCTTGGACCAACTGACCAACGCCCAGTTTATCGACCGCCTGCGCGAATGGGCGCGGCCCTATTCCCTCTGACCCCGAGGAACAGAAGACCGGGAACTCCCGTTGATCCCGAAGCACCTCGTGAAAGGAGAAACCATGAGCCCGAAAATCACCGTTCTGTTCTATTCCACCTATGGGACCAACCAAGCCATTGCAGAAGAAGCCGCGCGCGCCGCCGAAGAGGCAGGCGCCGAGGTCCGCCTGCGCCGCTGCGCCGAGACCGCCCCGCAGGCCGTCGTCGATGGCCAAGACGCGTGGCGCGCGCAGCTGGACAAGATGCAAGACATCCCCGAGGCCAAACCCGAGGACATGGAATGGGCCGATGGCTATTTCATCTCGGCCCCCACCCGCTTTGGCGTCGCCGCCAGCCAATTCCGCGCTTTTATCGACACGCTGGGGCCGCTCTGGCAGTCAGGGGCGCTCGCCAATAAGGCGATCACGGCGACTACTTCGGCGCAGAACCCGCACGGCGGGCAGGAGACGACGCTTCAGTCGATCTATGTCACCGCCATGCACTGGGGCGCGATCATCGTGCCGCCGGGCTATGCCGATGGCGTGAAATTCGAAGATGGCGGCAACCCCTACGGATACTCCTGCGAGCCCGGCCCGCTGAGCGACACCGGCAAGAAATCCGTCGCCTATCAGGCGAAACGTCTGGTCGACTTCGCTACCAAGATCAGCGGGTGATTGCATCCCGCAGCGCCGGGAGGAACCGCTGTTCGTAATCGCTGCCCACCAGCGGCCCGGCAAAGCGGAACAACACCGTGCCGTCCCCGTCGACGATGAAAGTCTCCGGCGGGGCGGTCACGCCCCAGTCGATTGCCACACGCCCCTGCGGGTCGAAACCGACCCCGCCAAAGGGGCTTTCTTCGTCTTCGAGATAGGCGGTCGCGTTCTTCTCGGTATCCTTGAAATTGATGCCGATGATGTTCATCCCCTCGGCCTGCATCTCAAGCAGTTTGGGGTGTTCGGCACGGCAGGGCGGGCACCAGCTGGCCCAGAAGTTCACCAAGCTCACTTGCCCTGCGCGCAGCATGTCATCCGTGGCGTGCGGATAGCCGGGCAGCGTGGCTTCGGGCATGGCAGGCGCCTGCTGTCCCACCAGCGTTGAGGGCAGCCCCTCGGGGTCGTCGCGGTACATGCCAACGGCGGCCAGTGCCACGAAGGCGGCAAAGATCACCGGCGGCGCGATCATCATGGGCGAGAGTTTAGCCACGGCGTCCGGCCTCCTGCTCTGTCTCTTCCAAAGCCCGGCGCGCTGCGCGACCGCGCCAGAGGGTCAAGCCGATCAGCGCTGCCAGAAGCAGCAGAGATACGGCATAGGCCGAGAGCACCTCGCCCGCGTATTTTCCAAGCTCTGGCATCACGCCCCCCTATTCATCCGCGCCCTGAGCGCCGCCGTACGGCGCAGGCGAATCTCGGTGCCCGTGCGGTAAACCACCAGCGCCAGAAACAGCAGGCCAAAGCCCAGCATTGCCAGGACCAGCGGGTAAAAGAAAACATCCGCCACGCTGCGGTTGCCCGTGGCCACGGGGATCGAGGTGCCTTGGTGCAACCCTTGGTTCCAGAACTGCACCGCATAGCGTGACAGCACCGCGAAGACGGAGCCGACCAGGCAGAGAACCGAGGTCAGATCGGCGGCGGTGTCCGGGTCTTCGACCGCCTGCCACAGCGCGATATAACCCAGATAGAAGAGAAACAGGATCAGGAAGGACGTAAGCCGCGGATCCCACGCCCACCATGTGCCCCACATCGGCTGGCCCCAGATCGCCCCCGTGACCAGCGCAATCAGCGTCATCACCAGCCCCACGGGGGCCGCGGCCTTGGCCGCCAATGCGCTGACGTGGTGACGGCGGATCAGCCAGATGAGCGAGGCCACCAGCATCATGAACCACGCATTGATCGCCATCAGGGCGGCGGGCACATGCAGGTAGATGATCTTGACCGTGCTGCCTTGGCGCGCGTCATCGGGGGTGCCGAAGAACCCCCAAAGCAGGCCAACGCTCACGAAAGCCGCCGCCAGCACCCAAAGCGCGGGTTGCACGCGCTGCGAAAGTGCGAGGAATTTGACCGGGTTTGCGTATTGCCAAAGGGACATACAGACTACCTATCGCGCGGTTGGGTGGTGCTCAATGCACGATTTCTCGGGGTCATCGCAACCCCATCCGTAAGACAGCCGCTGCGGCAAATGGCATCAAGGCCACCACGGCCAGCGTCAGCCCCGCGAGCATCAAAAGTGGCGTGGCGGTGTCCAGCCCCGCCGCCCCGCGCCGCGCGACCTCGGCCCCGAAAATAAGCGTCGGGATATAGAGCGGCAGCACCAGCAGCGACAGCAGCAGCCCGCCGCGTTTGATCCCCACCGTCAGCGCCGCACCGAACATGCCGATCACCGACAGCGCGGGCGTGCCAAGCGCCAGCGAGGCCAGCAGCCACAGATGCCCCGGGGCCGCGAGTTGCAGCATCACGCCCAAAAAGGGCGCCGCCAGCACCAGCGGCAGCCCCGTGGTCAGCCAATGCGCAAAAGCCTTGATCGCCAGCGCCCCCTCCAACGGCAGCGGAGCGGTCAACAGCAGTTCCAGTGAGCCATCTTCGAGGTCGAGCGCCAGCAGCCGGTCGAGCGACAAAAGGCAGGCAAGCAGCGCCCCAAGCCAGAGAATACCGGGCGCAATCGCGCGCAGCAGCGTAGCCTCTGGCCCGACGCTGAAGGGCACCAGCATCGTCACGATCAAGAAGAACGCCAAGCCAAGGCCGAAGCCCCCGCCCGCCCGCAACGCCAAACGCAGGTCTCGTAGCAGCAACGCCTTCATAGAAACGCCGCATCGCTGACGCCGATATCGGCATCGGGGGCCGCGCGGTAGGCGCTGATATCGAGCACCCGCGCCTCCACCCCCAGATCGATATGCGTGGCCATCAGGGCCGATCCGCCCGCCGCCAGATGCCCGCGCAGCACATCGCCGAATAGCGCCACTGCATCTGCATCGAGCGAGACCGTGGGCTCATCCAAAACCCAAGTCGGCCGCCCCGTAACCAAGAGCCGCGCCAAGCCCAAACGGCGCTTTTGTCCGGCAGAAAGCGTTGCGGCCAGACGGTCAGCCAATGGGCGCAGCGCATAGCCATCGAGCGCTGCGGATATATCTGTATTGCCAAAGACTTGCGCCCAGAAGCTCAGGTTCTCGCGTACGGTCAGCATGGATTTCAGCCCATCTGCGTGGGCGGCATAGGCGACACGGTCCTCCGCCCCCTCGATCTGCCCCGTGAGCGGCGCTTGCAGCCCCGCGATACAGCGCAGCAGCGTCGTCTTCCCGGCCCCGTTCGGGCCGCGCAGCACCAAGGCCTCCCCCGCCGCCAGCGCGAAGGATAGGCCCGAGAGCACGGGCACCCCGCCGCGTGCGACGCTAAGGTTACTGACTTGCACTGGCCGCGCCGCTCCGCCCTTAGACCGGCAAGAGGGCCAGCGCGATGCGCCGCCCCTCGCTCAGCAGAATGTTGTAGGTGCGGCAGGCGGCGGGAGAGGACATGACCTCGACCCCCAGCCCGGCCTCTTCCAAGGTCTCACGCAGGTCATCGGGGATATGCGCCACCTCCGACCCGGTGCCGAGAAAGACGACATCCACCTTGCCCGCCAGCGCCAGCACCGGCGCGGGATCGGCCAGACCGCCCCAGCCGGTGATGCCCTCAGGGCCGATCACCTGCGCGCCCTCGACAACCTCTCCATCGATGCGAAAAAAGCCGGGGCCGTAGCCGTCGATCGGTTTGGCGTCGGTATAGGTGATCTCATTCAATCGCATGTCGCGTCCCTCACAGGCTCAGATATTCCACAGCGGCATGCCGAGGATAGCCGATGCAGCGATGACGATATAGGCCACCGCGCGAAAAAGCCGCTCTCGCTTTGGGTCAAATAGCCGCGCCCCGATGATATTGGCGATGACATTGGGCACCCCGGCCAGCAGGCCCAGCCACAGCACCGGCCAGACCACCTGCCCCGTCGCCGCCAGCATGGCAAAGAGCATCAGGTCGAGCCCCAGAAGATAGAGCAGGAAATTCGCCCGGATCACCGCAGCGGGCCTGCGGCTCGCCATATAAAGCAGGATCACCGGCGGCCCGGCGATGCCCGCGAAACCGGTCATAAAGCCACCCAGAGCGCCGGTGGCCGTCACCAGCTTCGCGCCAAGCGGCCCGTGATAGCGCCAGCCCGCGAGCAGCAGCGTCAGAAGCCCCAGTACCACGCCCGAGACGATCCAGCCGAACCCTTCGGGTGAGATCAGCGACAGCCCCCAGAGCCCCAGTGGCATCCCGATCAGCACGCCGAGGAGCAGCCGCCCCACTTCGCGGGGCGCGCCTTCGCGCAGGGCATCGGGGAGGTTTGGCAGGGGGCCGATCAATTCGGCAGCGGTGAGAAACAGAATCGCTTCGACCGGAGAAAGCACAGAGGCCGCCACGGGCATGATGATCATGGCGGAGCCGAACCCGGCAAAGCCGCGCACCAACCCCGCCACGATCACGGCCAGCGCAAGCCATGCCACCCCGGGGGTGGCGATGGCCTGCGCCAGCAGGTCAGGCATCAATATTGGCGAATTGCGTGCCCGCGCCCGCGTCAGGCTTGGACCAGTCGCGCTTCACGCCAAGGTAAAGCACCACGTTCTTGGCCACATAGACCGAGGAATAGGTGCCGACGATCACGCCCCAAGTGATGGCAAAGACGAAGGCCCGGATCACGTCGCCGCCCAAGATCAGCAGCGCGATCAGTGCCAGCAGCGTGGTGCCCGAGGTCATCAGCGTACGGCTCAGCGTCTCGTTCACACTGAGGTTCATCACGTCGCGCAGGGGCCGCTTTTTGTATTTGCGCAGGTTCTCCCGCAGGCGGTCAAAGATCACCACGGTGTCGTTGATCGAATAGCCGATGATGGTCAGGATCGCCGCCACGACCGGCAGATCGAAACGGATCTGGAGGAGCGAGAACAAACCGATGGTTAAAACCACGTCGTGGAACAGGGCCACAACCGCGCCGACCGAGAACTGCCATTCGAACCGCAACCAGATGTAGATCAAGATCGCCGCCAGCGCCCCGCCCACGGCAAGGAAGGCGGTCTGGATCAGCTCGCCCGAGACCTTCGGCCCCACGGATTCGACGGAGGTGAACTTGATATCGGGGGCGACGCTTTGCAGCGCCGCTTCGATGGTTTCGATTGTGTTTGTGGTCGCCGCCTGCTGCCCCTCTTGAGCCTGCACGCGGATCATCGCCACATGGCGGTCGGCACCGAAACCGGGATCGAAGACCTCGGAAATCGTGACGTCGCCCAATTCAAGCGGCGCGAGCGCATCGCGGTATTCGCCCACGTCGACGGCTTGGGTGCTTTCGGTCCGCAGCGTGGTGCCGCCGCGGAAGTCGATGCCAAAGTTCAGCCCCATCACGCCCCAAGCGATCAGGGACAGGACCATCAACACCACGGAGGCGCCGAAGGTGATCTTGGCATAGCCGAAGAAATCGAAGTTCGTGTTGTCGGGTACCAGCTTCAGTCGCATGTCAAACCTCGATTGTCTTGGGACGGCGGCGTTCAAACCAGATCACCACCAGCAAACGGGTGACGAAGAAGGCGGTGAAGACCGATGTGACGATGCCCAGCCCCAGCGTGACGGCAAAGCCGCGCACCGGACCGGAGCCGAGAGCGAAGAGGATGACCGCCACGATGAATGTGGTGATATTGGCATCCAGAATGGCGCTGAGCGCACGCTCATACCCCAGTGAGATCGCCCGCGCGGCACCCTTGGCGTTGCGCTGCTCTTCGCGGATACGCTCGAAAATCAGCACGTTGGCGTCGACCGCCATGCCGACCGTCAGCACGATCCCGGCGATGCCCGGCAACGTCAGCGTGGCACCGATCAGGCTCAACAGGCCAAAGATCAGCCCGACATTGATGATAAGCGCGATATTGGCGAAGAAGCCGAACAGCCCGTAGGACGCCCACATGAAGAACAGCACGGCGACAAAGGCGACCACAGTCGCGATCTTGCCCGCGTCGATGCTGTCTTGGCCCAGTTCCGGCCCGATGGTGCGCTCTTCGACAAAGCTCAGACCCGCAGGCAGTGCACCTGCGCGCAGCAGCACGGCGAGGTTGGTGCTTTCCTCGACCGAGAAGCGTCCGGTGATGATGCCCGACCCGCCGGGAATATGGCTTTGAATGGTGGGCGCGCTGATGACCTCATCGTCAAGCACGATGGCGAAGGGAGAACCGATGTTCTCAGCCGTGTAATCGCCGAACTTGCGTGCGCCGGAGGTATCAAAACGGAAAGACACGGCAGGCGCGCCGTTCTGATCAAAGCTCGGCTGTGCGTCGACTAGTTGTTCGCCGGTGACGACGGGGGCGGTCTCAATCGTGTAGAAGACTCCCTCTTCGTCGGCGGCAGGCAGGATCGCGTTGCCGATGCCGGGGTTGTCGTTTTCGTTCGAGCCGCGGTTGACCACCGGGTTGAAGGTCAGCTGCGCCGTGGTGCCGATGATGGCTTTCAACTCGGCCGCCGAACCGATGCCGGGCACCTGGATCAGAATGCGGTCCGCGCCCTGACGCTGGATCGTCGGCTCACGGGTGCCGACTTCGTCAATGCGGCGGCGCACGATTTCGAGGCTCTGCTGCATGGTGCGTTCGTCGGTCGCCTGTTTTTCGGCATCCGACAGGGTGATGGTGATGATGCCATCGGCCCCGCTTACGTCGATGTCGCTGCCGCCTGCGCCGGTCACGGTGGTGACGGGCCGGGCCAGATCACGGGTGATCTGCAGCGCCTCGGCCATTTTCGACGGATCGTTCAGACGGACCCGCAACTCCCCCGCTGGCGCTTCTTGGCGGCGCACCGGTGTCAGGCTGCGCAGGGCGTCGCGGACCTCGGGCCATTGGGCCTCCATGCGCGAGGCATAGACATCGGCCAATTGCACTTCGGCCAGCAGATGCGCACCGCCGCGCAAATCGAGGCCAAGGTTCACCAGCCCCGAGGGCATCCACTCGGGCCAAAGCGCGCGCTGCGCTTCCAGTTCGGGCGTACTGCCCTGAACCTCGATGGCCGCAACGGCGTCATTGTGCTTTTCGACAGGAGCGTAAAAGGCATTGGGAAGCGCCAGCCAAAGCCCTGCCAAACAGGTCAGGACAATGACAATCCGCTTCCACAGATCAATCTGTAGCATAGTTCCGCCTTTGGGTTGCGGCCTCGGGGTAGGGTTTACTTCGCCGGTTCGGTCTTGGAGACCACGGTGGCGATGGTGGCCTGCACCACGCGAATTTTCACGCCCTCGGCGATTTCCACCTCAAGCTCACCGTCGTCTTTGACCTTGGAGACCTTGCCGATGATGCCGCCTTGGGTCACGACCTGATCGCCCCGGCGCAGACCGGCCACCATGGCCTGATGTTCCTTCGCCTTCTTCTGCTGCGGGCGGATGAGCAGAAAATACATGATCGCGAAGATCAGGATCAGCGGCACGAATTGCTGGATGCCTTCCATGGGGGTCGTCCTTTTCGATGGGTATTGGGCCACAAAATGGGCCTTGAGAATTTGGCCAGAACCTATGCGCGGTGACAGCGGGGTGCAAGGTGGAAAGCCGATCCCGCCTGCCCGCCCGCGCGGGGCCAATCGCCGCATGGTTGCGGCCCCTACCCCCGCGCCGCACATTCAGGCATAAGGCGGCAAAACCGACTCACCCGATCTTGAGGACAAACCCATGCACGACATCCGCGCCATCCGCGACAATCCCGAGGCTTTTGACGCCGCTCTCGCCCGCCGGGGCGAAGCTGCGATGTCGCAGGAGGTGCTGTCCCTCGATGCCGCGCGCCGCGCCAAGATTGCCGCCGCCGAGACTGCCAAGGCCGAGCAGAACAAGGCCAGCAAGGAAGTCGGTGCCGCCAAGGGTCGGGGCGACGAGGCCGAGTTCGAGCGCCTGCGCGCGCTGATCAGCGACAAAAAGGCCGAAGTCGCCGCGATGAACGCCGAGGCGCAGGAGTTGGACGCGAAGCTGACCGACATGCTCGCCCGCATCCCCAACAACCCCGCCGATGACGTGCCCCAAGGCGATGATGAGAACGACAATGTCGAGGTGAAGAACTGGGGCGAGAAGCCCGCCTTCGACTTCAAACCGGTCGAGCATTACGAGATTAAAGGCGTCAAACCCGGCATGGATTTCGAGACCGCGGCCAAGACTTCGGGCGCGCGTTTCGTCATGCTGAAAGGTGCCGTGGCGCGGGTGCACCGCGCGCTGGCGCAATTCATGATCGACACTCATGTGGATGAAAACGGGCTGACGGAGGTAAACTCCCCCGTGCTGGTGCGCGACGAGGCGATGTATGGCACCGACAAACTGCCGAAATTCGGCGAGGACAGCTATCAGACCACGGATGGCTGGTGGCTGGTGCCGACCTCCGAAGTGCCGCTGACCTATTCGGTGGGCGGCGACACGCTGGAGCAAAGCGCCCTGCCGATCCGTCTCACCGCCCATACGCTCTGCTTCCGCTCCGAGGCCGGAAGCGCGGGCCGCGACACCGCCGGTATGCTGCGCCAGCACCAGTTCGAGAAGGTCGAGATGGTCTCGATCACCCACCCGGATGAGAGCGACGCCGAACAGCAGCGCATGGTCGGCTGCGCCGAGGGCATTCTCGAAAAACTCGGCGTGCCCTACCGGACGGTGATCCTCTGCACCGGCGACATGGGGTTCGGCGCGCGGCGGACCTATGACATTGAGGCTTGGGTGCCGGGGCAGGATTGCTACCGCGAGATCTCCTCGGTCTCGACCACCGGCGATTTTCAGGCGCGGCGCATGAACGCGCGGTTCAAACCCGAGGGCGGCGGCAAGCCGCAGTTCGTGCATACGCTGAATGGCTCGGGGCTGGCGGTTGGGCGTTGCCTGATCGCGGTGCTGGAAAATGGCCAGCAGGCGGATGGCTCGGTGAAACTGCCCGAGGCGCTTGCGCCCTATCTGGGGGGCAAGACGACCCTCACGGCGGAAGGTGTGCTCGCCTAAGGGTCAGCCACCGCTCGGCCCGATCCGCCCCGCAGGGGTCGGGCCATCGCCTGCCCGCCCCGCCCCGCCGGGGGGCGTGCCAGATTTTGTGGGGCGCAGCTTTGGTGCGACCGGGTAGGCGCTGGCCCTTGGTTGCCGTGGGGCGCGGGCGCTCTAGGATTAGCTGTACCGCAACAGCTAATCCCGCGAGGCCGACCTTGCCCAAATCCTCCCGCACCCTGATCGCCGTGCTTGCCCTGCTGCTCAGCATCGCCTTCGCGATCTCACCCTTTTTCGTTCCCAGCTTTTCGGGCTTTGATCCGAACCAATTCCCCATTCCGCAGGACAACCCGCCCGCGCAGCCTGCGGGCTATGCCTTTTCCATCTGGGGGGTGATTTACCTGTGGCTGATCGCGGGCCTTGGCTATGGCCTGTTGCGCGCGCCGCGGGACGGGCAGTGGCATGACATGCGCGTGCCGCTCTGCCTGTCGCTCGCCGTGGGGACCACATGGCTCGCCGTGGCGACCATGAGCCCGGTCTGGGCCGCGATACTGATCTGGATCATGCTGATCACCGCCCTCATCGCCCTGTTCCTCGCCCCGGTCGAAGACCCGCTCTGGGCCGCCGCGCCGGTGGGGCTCTACGCAGGCTGGCTCTCTGCCGCTTCCTGCGTGTCGCTGGCGCTGCTGGCGGCGGGATACGGCTATCTGGAAGAGCAGACAGCAGCGGTGGTCTTTGTCGGACTGGCGATTGCAATCGGCACCATCGTCCAGACCGCTCTGGGGCGGACACCGACCTATGGCATCGCGGTGATCTGGGGGCTGGTGGGCGTGGTCGTGACCAATTGGGGCGAGACGCCCTTGGTCGCCTATCTGGCGCTCGGGGGCAGCGTCATCGTGGCGCTGCCCACCGTCAGGGCGTTTCGGCGCGGCTGAGCGCGCTTAGTCCTTGCGGCGACCGTCGGTGTGCTTGCGCAGCTTCGACGGTGCCGCTTTCTTGCGGTTCTTATAGGGGTTGGCGTCGGACTGGCCGCGCATCCACAGACGGATCGGCGTGCCGGGCATGTCGAAATCCAACCGCAACCCGTTGACCAGATAGCGCGTGTAGCTGTCCGGCACCTTGTCAGGGTGGCTGCACATCACCACGAAGCCCGGCGGGCGGGTCTTGGCTTGGGTCATATAGCGCAGCTTGATGCGCTTGCCCTGCGGCGCGGGAGGCGGATGCGCCTCCATCATGCCCGAGAGCCAGCGGTTGAGCTGCGCGGTGGTCACCCGGCGGTTCCAGACCTCATAGGCGCGCATGATCGCGGCTTGCAGGCGGTCGAGGCCCCTGCCCGTCTTGGCGGACACGGTGATCAGCGGCGCACCGCGCAACTGCGGCAAGAGCCGCTCGAAGCTTTCCTTGAGATCGCGCAGTTTCTCCTGCCGGTTCTCTTCGATGTCCCATTTGTTGACGGCGACGACCACGGCACGGCCCTCACGCTCGGCCAGATCGGCGATGCGCAGGTCTTGCTGCTCGAACGGGATTTCGGCGTCGAGCAAAAGCACCACGACCTCGGCGAATTTCACCGCGCGCAGACCGTCGCTAACGCTGAGTTTTTCCAGCTTCTCCTGCACCTTGGCCTTCTTGCGCATCCCGGCGGTGTCGAAAATGCGCATCGGCACAGGCTCACCATCCGGCCCGGCCCATTCGGTGGTCAGCGAGATCGCATCGCGGGTGATCCCGGCCTCTGGCCCGGTCAGCAGACGGTCCTCACCCAGAATCTGGTTGATCAGCGTCGACTTGCCCGCATTGGGGCGGCCCACCACGGCGACCTGCAAGGGCTTGGCGCGGGTCGGCATCGGCAGGGATTCGGCTTCGAGATCGGCGTCATCCTCAGGCAGGTCCACATCCGTCTCGGGCGCGTCTTGGGTGGCACGTTCAGCATATTCATCCGCCAGCGGCATCAGGGCGGTGTAAAGATCGGTCAGCCCCTCGCCATGTTCGGCGGACATGCGAATGGGCTCGCCCAGCCCCAGCGAATAGGCCTCAATCATCCCGGCGTCGGCGGCCTTGCCCTCCCCCTTGTTGCCCGCGAGAATCACATGGGCGGATTTCTTGCGGAGGATTTCGGCAAAGACCATGTCGGAGGGGGTTACGCCCACGCGGGCGTCGATCATGAAGAGGCAGACATCGGCCATGTCCACCGCACGTTCGGTCAGGCGGCGCATCCGGCCTTGCAGGCTGTCGTCGGTGACCTCTTCCAGCCCCGCGGTGTCGATCACGGTGAAGCGCAGGTCGGCTAATTTGGCCGCGCCTTCGCGCAGGTCGCGGGTCACGCCGGGCTGGTCATCGACCAGCGCAAGGCGTTTGCCGACAAGGCGGTTGAACAGCGTGGATTTCCCGACATTGGGACGGCCCACGATGGCAAGGGTAAAGGACATAATTCAGGCTCCGGGCCCCGGTTGGGCCAGTTCAGACACGCGCCTTAGCCTATTTGCGGCCTAACGGAAAGCGTGCAATTGCCCCTTGGTGGAGACGACATAAAGCGTGCCGCCCGCCACGACCGGGGCGGTTGTCGCCCCGCCGGGGATTTGGGTGGTGCCGGTCAGCCCCCCGCTCACGGGGTCAAAGCTGCGCAGCACCCCGTCGTTGGAAGCCACGATCACGCGCCCCCCGGCGATGATCGGGCCGTAATGGGCCACCACTTCGGATTGCTTCTTGGGCTTGTCCTTGACGAAATTCGGCAGCGGCGTGCCCCAGATGCGGCGGCCCGTGCTGGCGTCGAGCCGTACGAGTTCGTTCAGGTCAGTCACCGCAAAGACAGAATCGCCCGCAGGCCAGACCGGTCCGATCGCCCCGTCGCGCGCGACCCACTTACGGTCGCCGCTGTTGACATCCAGCGCGGCCAGACGGCCTGAGTGATTGCCCACATAGACGGTCCCGTTCGAGACCACAGGCGCACTTGTCACATCGCCCACAAAGCTCAGCGCGCGGCCCGGACGTTTGCCCAGAACAGAGGTCGACCACCGCTCAAGCCCGCCTTGTCGGAACAGCCCCTGCACCTCGCCCGAGCCGAAGGCGAAGATCGCCAGATCGCTGGTGACGGCAGGCGCAGGCGCGCCCAGCACGTTGCTGAGGCTGGTCACAGCGCCGGTCTGCCACTGGATGCGGCCATTGGTTTTGTCGAGCGCCCAGCCGGTATCGTCGCCCGCCGTGAGATAGACCAGATCGCCCGAGACGGTCGGCGTGCCCGAACCGGTGGCGTCAAGGTCTTGGTCCCAGCGCACGCCGCCCGTCGTCACGTCGAGCGCGGCCAGAACGCCAAAACCCACGGAGACATAGAGCGTTTCGCCGTCCACGGCGAGCCCGCCGCCGGTGGCTTGGCCTTCGCGGTCGGATGCGGGGGTGAGATCACGGGTCCAGAGCGTTTGGCCTGAGGTAGAGGTCGCAGTGACCTGCGCGCCGGCGTCGAGCGTGAAGACACGCCCGCCCGCCACCACCGGATCGGCGGTGATACGTTGTTTGCGGCTGTCGCCCGCGCCGATATCAGCGCTCCAGACCGGCTGGAAGGCCGTGCGCAACGCGGGATGGCTGATGCGGGTCGCGGCGCTGCCGATGCTATGGCTCCAGTTGGCGTTGTTCACCGTGCCGCCCAGAGCGATGGCGCGGCTGGTATTCTCTGGCACGGGGCCAGTGGCGGCGTCGAAGGCAGGGTCTTGCACGCCGGGGTTTTGCAGCACCGCGCGCACGTCTTCGCGTTTGCCCGGCAGATAGGTCTGCTCGTCCGCGCAGGCCGCTAGCAGCAGCGCGGCACCGATGGCCCCCGCCACGCCCAGACCCCGCAGACCCGCTTGCCCGGGTTCGGTTTCGCGATGCTTCGTCATGGACCTGCTCACTTTCTGTCTTTCCTCAACCTTCACGCCCCCGCCATTTTTGGCGGGTGGATATGTGTCAGTCACCCGTTGCTTCGGGGATCTCCAGCGCGGCCTCTGCGGCGGCGCTCTCATCACCCGGTTCTTCACCCAAGGCCACAATCACCTGAAGGGCGCGTTGTTGCAAGTCCGGGGTGGTTTCCGCATCGGAGAGAATGGATTGGTAGCGCGCCACGGCCTTGTCGGTCTCACCCTCTTGGATGTCGATCAGGGCCAGTTGCTCTTCTGCCAACAGGCGCAGCGGGGCGCCGGGCTGGGCCAGCGCTTCGAGCGCCTGACGCCGCTCGGCCACGGGCACCGATTGGCCCTGAAGGGTCACGATCTTGAACTGCGCCAAGGCCCGGTAGATCGGCGCGAGATCACCGTCGAGCGCCACGGCATCAAGCTGCTCCACAGCGGCATCGGTCTCACCCGCTTCGGCCAGCGCATCGGCGCGCATGAAGTTAAGCACGGCGCGGGCACCGGGGCCATCCGCCTCGATCGGAGCGAGCGCTTCGGCGCGGGCATTGCTGGCATCCGCTTCGAGCGCGGCGAGCATCGCATCCCCCAGAGCTTCGGCCTCGGCCCGCTCCTGTGCTTTGCTGTATTCGTTCCACGCGGCGCCACCGACGATGGCCACCACGGCCAGCACGGCGATCCAACCATAGCGGCGCAGGTAGCCGTATAGCCGGTCGCGGCGGACCTCTTCGTTCACTTCGTCAATAAAACTGTCGGTATCGCTCATCGCGCCCTGCCCCCGGCCTGATTTTGACCCTCTTACCGCGCGTGGCCAGCCAAGCCAAGACCCAGCGAACCGCAGCGCCTTTTCGCCGAGTGCTTGGCCCGGGGGCGCGTCACGCTAGGTCAGGGGCAGAATGCAGCGAAAGGAGACGATGATGAAAGCGATTGCACTGGCAGCAGGTATTGTGATGGCGGCCATGCCCGCTTTGGCGCAGGATTTGGTGGCCAAAGTCTCACCCCATGATGTGCCGACGACGATGGACCGACTGGAAAGCGCGGTCGAGGCGGCGGGGGCCGAGGTCTTTGCCCGGGTCGATCATGCCGCCGGGGCCGAAAAGGCCGAGATGGAATTGCGCCCGACGCAGCTTTTGATCTTTGGCAACCCAAAGCTCGGCACCCCCGCGATGCAGGATGCCCAGACCGCCGGGCTGGACCTGCCGATGCGGGTGCTGGTCTACGCCGATGGCGAGGGGGCCGTGCATGTGACCTATGCCGCGCCTGAAACGCTGGTCACCGCCCACGGCCTGCCCGAAGAGGCGGAATATCTCACCAAGATGACCAAGGCGCTGGACAATCTCACCGCCAAGGCGATCGGCGAGGAATAACGCCCTCTCCCCGCCCGGCCTCTTAGGGTTTGGGCGGGGTGTTCTGCGCCTTGATCAGGTTTTCCAGATCGGTCAACCGCGACATGACCTCATCGCGGTAGGTGTTGGTCTGCTCGTTGCTTTCCTCATGATGCGCGTCTTGCATCGAGTTCACGATCAGGCCGACCAACAGGTTCACCACCGCGAAGGTGGTGACCATGATGAAGGGCACGAAGAACATCCAAGCATAGGGATAGACCTCCATCACCGGGCGCACGATGCCCATGGACCACGACTCGAGCGTCATGATCTGAAACAGCGAATAGCCCGACTGGCCCAGCGTGCCGAACCACTGCGGGAAATCCGCGCCAAAGAGTTTGGTGGCCATGACGGAGGCGATGTAGAAGATCACCCCCATCAGCAAAAAGACCGAGCCCATCCCGGGCAGCGCGTTGACCAACCCCTCGACCACGCGGCGCAGCGAGGGCGCGACCGAGACGACGCGCAAGAGCCGCAGGATTCGCAGGGCGCGCAAAACGCTGAGCCCCTGTGTCGCCGGGATCAGCGAGATGGCGACGATGACGAAGTCAAAGATGCTCCACCCGCGTTTGAAGAAATCAAGCCCGCGCCCGAAAAGCTTGATCGCAATTTCGATGACGAAAATGGCGAGACAGATACGGTCCAGCAGCAGGATCAGCGGCCCGACCTGCCCCATCACCTCGTCCGAGGTCTCAAGCCCCAAGATCACGGCGTTAAAGAGAATCACGCCCAGAATGAAATTCTGGAACGAAGGGCGGTCGGCCAGCCGGGCGGCGCGGGCGCGCAGCGAGGTCTGCGAGGGGGTCGAAAGATCGGTCATGGCGGTAGATATCATGCGCCACCCCGCACAGTGCAAGAGCAGATCGCCCGCAAATGCACCCCTCGGCGGCAATGCCCCGCCTGCCTGCCGAAACAGAAGGCGGGGCCAGCTTCTCCGTCTACTCTTCTTCCGCCTGTTGGCGCTGCCAAAGCTGGGCATAGCGCCCACCTTGGACGAGCAGCACCTCATGGCTGCCCTGTTCGATGATCTCGCCCTTCTCCAACACGACGATGCGGTCGGCCTCGGCGATGGTCGAAAGGCGGTGGGCGATGGTCAGCACCGTGCGTCCTTGGCCCGCGCGGCGCAGCGCATCTTGGATCTCATGCTCCGTCTCGCTGTCGAGCGCGCTTGTGGCCTCATCCAACAGCAGGATCGGCGGGTCTTTCAGCAGGGTTCGCGCGATGCCGACGCGCTGTTTCTCGCCGCCTGAAAGCTTCAGCCCCCGCTCGCCGACCATGGTCTCATAGCCCTGCGGCAGCGCCATGATGAAATCATGGATCTGTGCGGCGCGCGCGGCGTCCTCGACCTCCTCCTGCGTGGCACCATCGCGTCCATAGGCAATGTTGTAGCCGATGGTGTCGTTAAACAGCACCGTATCCTGCGGCACGACGCCAATCGCCATATGCAGCGAATGCTGCGTCACATCGCGCACGTCCTGCCCGTCGATCTTCAGCGCCCCGCCCGCGACATCGTAGAAGCGGAACAACAGCCGCCCGATGGTGGATTTCCCCGAGCCGGTCGAGCCGACGATCGCCACCGTCTCTCCCGGACGCGCTTCAAGCGAGATGCCTTTGAGGATTTCGCGGTCGGTGTCATAGGCGAAACGCACGTTCTCAAGCGTCACATGGCCGCCGGTGACCTTGAGGTCCGGCGCGTTTGGCTTGTCGTCAATCTCAGCCGGTTGTTCGAGCAGGCCGAACATCTGCCCCATGTCCACCAGCGCCTGACGAATCTCACGGTACACGGTGCCAAGGAAGTTCAGCGGCACGGTCAGCTGGATCATGTAGGAGTTCACCATCACGAAGTCGCCGACGCTAAGCTCGCCGCTTTGCACGCCCATCGCCGCCATGACCATGACCCCTACGAGCCCTGCGGTGATGATCAGAGCTTGGCCAAAGTTCAGGAAGGCCAGCGAATAGTTCGTCTTGATCGCCGCGTTCTCATAATCGGCCATCGCGGCGTCATAGCGCGCGGCCTCACGCCCCTCTGCGCCGAAGTATTTCACCGTTTCATAGTTCAGCAGGCTGTCGATCGCCTTTTGGTTGGCGTCGGTGTCGCTGTCGTTCATCTGCCGCCGCAGGCGCACGCGCCATTCAGTGACGGCGAAGGTGAACCAGACGTAGACCGCGATGGTCACGGTCACGACCGCCAGATACCAAATATCGAAAAGCACGGCGAGGATCACACCGACGAGGATCAGCTCAAGGATCAGCGGCCCGATGGAGAACAGCAAGAAGCGCAGCAGGAAATCGACGCCTTTGACACCGCGCTCAATGATCCGGCTCAAGCCCCCGGTCTTGCGGGTGATGTGATAGCGCATCGAGAGTTTGTGGATGTGCTGGAAGGTCTCAAGCGCCAGCATCCGTAGGGCGCGCTGCCCGACGCGAGCAAACACCGCATCGCGGACCTGTTGAAAGCCCACCCCCATCAGTCGCGCCATGCCGTAAGCCACGGTCAGACCAATCGCGCCGAGCGCCAGCATCGGCGTCCCCTCGCCCGCCAGCGCATCCACCGCGTCGCGGTAGAAGAACGGCGTGGCGACGATGATCAGCTTCGACACCAGCAGCGCCAGCATGGCCAGAACCACCCGGCGTTTCACCCATGGCATATCCTTGGGCCAGAGGTAGGGCGCCACCTTGCGCAGCACCAGAAAACCCGACTGCCGCTCGGCGGCGTCGATCATTTCGGCCTCTGTGGGGATGCGTTCGGGCTTGGGGGTCTTGCGGTCGCGCCGCCGCGCGGCGGCAGATTGGTCTGTATCGGCTGGCATGGGAATTCCTGAAGTGATTACAGGCTACATAGGCCCCATGGCCTTGGGTTGCCAGTACCGGGCGGCGCACAGCCGCTCTGCGCGCTGCGAATGCCGCCCCGGTTTTGGCCGCTCAGATCACTCCGATGCCGGGTCTTCGGGCAAGTCGAAAACCTGTCCGGGATAGATCAGATCGGGGTCGCGGATATTGGCGCTATTGGCCTCGAAAACCTTCACATAGAGCAGAGGATCGCCATAGCGCGCACGCGAGATCGCCCAGAGCGTATCGCCCTTTTGCACCGTCACCGCGCTGAGCGGGCCGGTCAGCCCTTCGGTGGCGGCGGCCAGCACCTCGGGGGATTCGCGCTTGAAGGGGGTCTCTACCCGGCTCGTCACATCGCCGCCGCGGGAAAGCTCATCCACGCGCAGGGTATAGACGCCCTCATCGACATTGGGCAGATCGCCCCGCCAGCGGCCCTCTTGATCGACCGGCAAGCTGATCACGGCGTTGTTGTTCAGATAGACGCGCACTTCGCGGGTGTCCGGCTGGGCACGGCCCGCCAGTTGCACATCGCCCTGATCGGAGTAGCCGATGGTGTCGAGCGCCACATTGGTCATCACCTGCGGCGGCGCGGTGTCGAGCCGTTCGACCCCTTCGGCGGTGGATTTCAACACCGGAGCGGGCGCGGGCGGCTTCGCCGGTGCGGCGGTGGTGTCGGGTTCTTCCGCTGGGGCGGAGGTTGTGGTCTCGGATGGCGATGGGCTGCGGTCGGAGAGGTTCGGGGCCTCGGGCACGGCTGCGGGCGGTGTTTGCGCGAGGGTGGCGTCTCTCTCAGTAGTTCCCGTCTCCGCCAGTGGTGTGGCTTGAGATGGCGCCTCACCGTCAGCGTTTGGCGCGGCGTTGACGCTCTCGTCGGTGCCGGTTTCCGCCAACGGCGTCGCTTGAGAAGGCGTGGCGCCAGTGTCAGCCCCCTGATCGGCGGCTCCGTCTTGCTCCGACGGCGCGGCGTTCACGTCTTCAGCTGTACCCGTTTCCGCCATTGGTGTGGTTTGGGCCGGAGCGGTGCTGGAATCTTCGCCCTGCTCGGCGGCATCGTCTTGCTCCACCGTCGCGGCACTCACGGCTTCGGCGCTGCCTGTTCCGGCCATCGGCGTGGCTTGGGACGGCGCGGTGTTGCTATCCGCGCCCTGCTCGGCAGCACCGTCTTCATCCAACGCCGCCGCGCTCTCCTCCTCCGCGGTGCCTTTTCCCGCCATCGGCATCGCTTGAGAGGGTTGCTCCGATGTTCTGCTCTCCACGTTAGCGGTCCCGGTATCGGAAAGTGGGGTGGCCTGAGCGGGGGCGGAGGCAACCTCTTCTTCGGCGATAGCCGGGTCTTGCTCTGTCGATGCGATGTCGTCGGCCGTATCAGCCTCGTCTGAAGCCGACTGCCCTCGGTCCGCCTCGACGTCTTGCACGTCCGCATTGTCGGTCGCAGCGCGCTCCGCCTCGGCTGTGGCCGTTCCGGCCAGCGGGGTCGCCTGCTCCGGCTGCGCAGCGGCTGGGTTTTGACCCGTAGCTGAAGCGCTTTCCTCATCAGCGTCGTTTGTAGTTGCCGGAGTCGGCTCTTCCACCGTGGTCTCTGAGATTTCAGGCTCCGCCGTATCAACCGGCTGTGTGGTCCCCTCCTCAACCGACGCAATCGGACTTTCCTCCGGCGCGATATTGGCCTCCGCCAACTGCACTGGCACTGCGCGAGGGGTGAGAATAATCTCCTCTTCCGAAGCAAGCTCCGCCGCGCCGTCCTGGCCCAAAAGCGTCAGCACATGGCCCTTGCCATCGGGCGGGATCATGGCAAGGGTCGCGAATTTCCCGGCCCCATCGGCGGTGGCGCGGGCCACCTCTTCGCCATCCTTCAACACGGCCACGGTGCTGCCCGGCGCCGCGCGGCCCGCGATCACCGTCATGCCGTCGCTTTCGCGGCGCACTTCGTCAAAGGCCGGGGCCTGCGGCGCCGCCTCAGGCTCCGTCGCCGCCTCGCCCTCGGGGCCGACCGAGACACCTTTCACAGCATCTGGCACCAGCGTGGCATTCTCAGGGGTGGCATCGCGTTCGGGGAGCACGGCCACCGTCTCAGAGGCTGCCTCCTCCGGCGCGCCGCGCTTGCTGCCGATCCAAGCGCCAAGCGCCAGCACCGCCGCCGCAAAGGCGCCCGCCGCCATCGCCCCCATGCCGCCAAACCGGCCAAATCCCTTGAACATTCTCTACTTCCCCTGTGGTTGAGCCTTTTTAGCAAGCAGGCTAACAGGGGTCAAAAGCGCAGACGATCCGCGCCGAATTTTCCTAATCAACAGGACGCTTTACCATGCAACATTCTGTCTGTGTCTATTGCGGCTCCCGCCCCGGCGACGACGAAGCCTTCACCCAAGACGCCGAAACATTGGGCCGCGGTCTGGCCGACGCGGGACTGCGGCTGGTCTATGGCGCGGGCGATGTCGGCCTGATGGGCAGCGTCGCGCGTGCGGCCCAAGCCGCAGGCGGCGATACCTTCGGCGTGATCCCCGCGCATCTCGTGGCATGGGAAGTCGGCAAGACCGACCTCACCCGCTACATCGTGACCGAGACGATGCACGAGCGCAAAAAAGTGATGTTCATGAACAGCGACGCCGTGGCGGTTTTGCCGGGTGGCGCGGGGTCACTAGATGAGCTTTTCGAAGTGCTGACGTGGCGCCAGTTGGGCCTGCATGAAAAGCCGATTTTTCTTGTGAACACAAATGCCTACTGGGATCCCTTCATGTCGCTGATGAACCATGTCGTGACCAAAGGTTTCGCCGATGCGACGCTGCTGGATTACGTCACCGTAGTGCCCGATGCCGATGCCGCTCTCAGCGCTCTGCGCCGCGCTTTGTCCTGACGGAAGGTGCTGACGGAATAGACCGCCAGCGCGCACCAGATCAGCACAAAGGCCTGCACATGCCAGCCTGTGAAGGGTTCGCGAAACAGGACCACGGCGCAGAAAAACTGTAAGGTCGGGTTGATGTAGCTTAGCAATCCGGCCGTCGCCATCGACAGCCGCCGCGCCGCATAGCTGAACAGGATCAGCGGCGTTGCGGTGATCGGCCCGGCGAGTATCAGCAGCGCCGTATCGCGGAAGGAGGCCCCGAAGGCCCCCGCCCCATTGTCACCCGTTTGCCACAGCACGAGCACCGCGAGGGGGGACAACAGCAGCACCTCAGCGGTGACAGAGACGACCGGCCCCACCGCCAACCGCTTTTTCGCCAGCCCATAAAGCCCAAAAGACGCCGCCAGCGCCATAGCGAGCCAAGGCGCGGTGCCCAAGCCATAGGTGAGCAGCGAGACCGCGACTGTCACCAACCCGACCGCGAAAAGCTGTACGGGGCTCAGTCGCTCGGCAAAGACAAGACGGCCCAGCAGGACGGAGACCAGCGGGAAAATATAATAGCCCAAGGCCGCCTCCGTCGCCTGCCCGCTCTGGACCGCCCAGATGAAAAGATACCAGTTCGTCGCGATCACCAGTGCCGCGAAAGCAAGCAGACTGAAAGCCCGCGGCCCGGCCATCGCGTCAAGGATCGCGCGCAGCCGCCGCTGCACCGCCAGCACGATGACGAAGAACACCAGCGACCAGAGGGTGCGATGGGCCAGCACCTCCGCTGCGGGCACATGCGACAGCAATTTGTAGAAGATAGACGAGAGCCCCCAGATACAGCAGGCCGCGATCATGGCGGCGAAACCCTTGGTGGTGTCGGTCATGGGAAATCCTTGGCGCGGTAGACTGCTTCCTTGTGAAGGCAATCATTTCCCGCGCCAAGGGAAAAGTCAGGCTTAGGCCAATTCCCCGGCCACGATCTTTTCGATCTCGTCGATGGGGTGGTTGGTCAGGGTCTTGGGGATTTCCCCCACCACCTTGCTCTGCACCTCTTTGTGGAGGTCATCGCGCAGGTCGCCCAGCACTGCCGGAGGGGCCACCAAGACGATCCGATCAAAGCGGCCTTTGTGCGCTAGTTTGTAAAGGATGTCCGACAAGTCTTTGGCAAAGCGCTCTTTTTCCAGCTCATGCCAATCCGTGTCGTCAAAGGCAGAGCGGTGCCCGCTTGGACCATCGCTCATCCGACCGGGGCGGTTGGCGGCTTGCTCCCGCGCCGGTGGGTTCTCCTGCTCTTCCTTGCGCACGACCTGAAGATAGGGGTCTTCGCCGTCCGTGTGGTTTTGCAGGAAAAGGGCCTTTTCGCCATCCGCGATCAGCACCCATGTGTCTTGGCTGAGTTTGGTCATGAAGGCTCTCCATGGTTGCGTTTGTCTTCGCCAGTGACGCGGGTCACGCCGTCTTCGCCCTTATCGGCGCGGCGCATGGCGTCTTGGGTGCCAACGTCCTTTTGCAGATCACCCCCGGCGCGGCCACCTTGGTCTGGCGTCTCGGTATCAGAGAGGAATTTTTCCGTCTCCTTGCTACCGTCGTTGGATCGCTTCCGCTCGGCCATGTTGTCCTCCTTTTTTGACGTGAAGTCTCAGGAGAAAAACATCCGCGAAGGGTCTTGGGTTCCAACGAAAAACCCCGCAGCAGGCTGCGGGGTTTCTGTCTTGTTCCGGCTGGCCGTAAGGCCGTGCCGTCATATCACATACGCGGCGCGACGTTGTCCCAGCTCACCCAGCCTGCGGCGTAGTCGTGGGCGTCGGTGACTGGGAGAGCGCCACACGCATCAGGCGCGAGCGGCTCTCGCACGCGCCGCCGCTAGATCACAGGCGCGACGCGACGTTGTCCCAGTTTACAAGGTTGTCGAGGAAGTTCGACAGGTAGTCGGGGCGCGCGTTGCGGAAGTCGATGTAGTAGGAATGCTCCCACACGTCACAGCCGAGCAGCGCAGTCTGGTCAAAGCAGAGCGGGTTCACGCCGTTCTCGGTCTTGGTGACCTTGAGGCTGCCGTCTTTGTCCTTCACCAGCCATGCCCAGCCGGAGCCGAACTGGCCTGCGCCCGCGGCCTTGAACTCGTCCTTGAACTTGTCGACGGAGCCAAAGCTCTCGGTGATCGCCTTTTCCAGCTCACCGGGCATTTTGTTGTCTTCGGGGCTCATCATTTCCCAGAACTGGTTGTGGTTCCACAGCTGAGAGATGTTGTTGAAGATGCCGGACTGGGCCACGGCGTTCGGGTTGTAGGTGCCCTTGATGATCTCTTCGAGGGTCTTGCCCTCCCACTCGGTGCCCTCAATCGCCTTGTTGCCGTTCGTGACATAGGCGTTGTGGTGCTTGTCGTGGTGGTATTCCAGCGTTTCCTTGGACATGCCCTTGGATGCAAGCGCGTCGTGGGCATAGGGGAGATCGGGAAGTTCAAAAGCCATTTCTGGGCCTCCTCGTTTGGAAATTTCGCTGTGGCCACTTGATGGAGATCAAGCAGCAACGTCAAGGTCAACGTCTGCAAATCACATCCGTTCCGAGAGAAATAGTCAGTTTTTCTCCCGACTTACGCCATTTGGAAGTGACCGACCGCGCTGCCGGGCTGGGCTGCCACGCAAAGCTGGTCGAACATATACTGCGCCACCGAGCGAAAGCAGATCACCTCAAAGGCGCCATCGTCGCGCAGCCAAAAGGCGGCGGGCACCTGCCCCATCCGGGTGCGGCGGAACATGCCGGGGGTGAATTGATCTGGGGCGAGGTCGACGGGGGCGAGCTTGGCCAGCACCTCTCGCGCATGGGGGCCTTCGACACGAAACGCCGCCCGTGCGCCAGAGACATCCATGGCAGTGGTATGGGTATCCTCGAAGGCCGCATGCAGCCGCGCCAGCACCTCGGGCGCCTGCGCGTGGGGGCAAAAGAGCAGCAATTCATCGGGCGACATCCAAGCCACCCCGGCATCCCCGGCGAAGCGGCATTGCCCCCGCTCGGGGCGCTCCACCCCGGTGAGCTTCTTGGTCACCTTGCGCAGATAGGGCGCATCAAGATCGCCGCGGATCGTAATCATGCCCATGGGTGCCACTTCGGAAATCACAGCGATACCAGCGTTATAGCGGGCGTTCTTCAATGCGCTTACGGGCTCAGACATTCTGTTTCTCCCCCTTGGGATCATAAAACACCGGATCGACGATCCGCGCCTCATAGGTCTTGCCATCGGTGCCGGGGAAGGTCAGCACCTCGCCCATCCGGTCCGGTCCATGCAGCACCAGCCCCATGGCGATGCCCCGGTCCAGCGTTGGGGAGTGATAGGAGGAGGTCACCCGCCCCTGCATCACCTTCTGGCCGTTCTCATTCTCACCTTCGCCAAGCGCATAGGCCCCATCCGGCAGGGTGCTGCCATCCGTGGTCTCAAGCCCCACGAGTTTCCACCGGGTCGGATCTTGCATATGGCTACGCTGTTGCGCGCGTTTGCCAAGGTAGTCGTCCTTCTTTTTCGAGATCGCCCAGTTCAGGCCAAGGTCTTGAGGGATCACCGTGCCGTCGGTCTCATCCCCGATCATGATGAAGCCCTTTTCAGCACGCAGGATGTGCAGACATTCCGTGCCATAGGGCATCACACCCAGATCATGCCCGGCGATCAGCAGCGCGTCCCAAAAGGCCTGCCCCTGCCCGGCCTCGACCGCGATCTCATAGCTCAACTCGCCCGAGAAAGAGATGCGGAAGACGCGGACCTTGAAGCCGCCAAGCTCACCTTCGGTCCATTCCATGAAGCCAAGCGCCTCGCGGCTGAGGTCCATGCCGCCGAGCTTTTCCAGACATTTGCGCGCATTGGGGCCGACCACGGCCACCTGCGCGTAATGTTCGGTGGCGTTGACCACATGCACTTTCCAGTCCCACCACTCGGTCTGGAGCCATTCCTCCATATGGGCGTGGATGCTGTCGGCCCCGCCGGTGGTCGTGTGGCAGAGGAAGGTCTGCTCATCCAGCCGCGCCACGACGCCATCGTCGATGAGGAAACCATTCTCGTTGCACATCAGCCCATAGCGGCATTTGCCGGGTTTCAGCGTCGACATCATATTGGTGTACATCATGTCGAGAAACCGCGCCGCATCCGGGCCACGGACGATCAGCTTGCCAAGAGTCGAGGCATCCAGCAGGCCGAGGTTCTGGCGCGTGTTCGTCACTTCACGCATCACCGCGTCATGGGTGCTTTCACCGTCTTGCGCATAGGCATAGGGCCGCCGCCACTGGCCGACCGGCTCCCAGACCGCGCCATTGGCCGCGTGCCAGTCATGCAGCGGGGTGCGGCGGATCGGCTGGAAGGTATCGCCCCGCGCCGCCCCCGCAATCGCGCCCAGCGAAATCGGGTGGTAAGGCGGGCGGAAGGTGGTGGTGCCGACGCTGGGGATCTCTGCATCCAGCGCCCCGGCGAGCGTGGCCAGCCCGTTGATATTGCTAAGCTTCCCCTGATCCGTCGCCATGCCGAGCGTGGTATAGCGTTTGGCATGTTCGACCGAGACGAAGCCCTCTTGCGCCGCCAGCCGCACGTCCGAGACCTTCACGTCGTTCTGATAGTCCAGAAAGGTCTTTTCGCGCAGTTTGACGCTGGCGCCCTGCGGCATTTGCCAGACCGGCATCATCGGCGCTTCCTCGCGCCGCGCCGCCGTGGGTGCCGCCAGATCGCGCGGCAGTTTGAAGCCGAGCGACGTTGCCACCCCATCGGCAGCAGCATGGGCGTCATGCAGCACGTCGTCGAGGGCAAAGACCCCTGCCGCTGCCCCGGCGGGCGTGACGAAACCGTGCCCGTCCGCGCCGGTGGGCGGGTGGTCCTGATCTGGGCGGAAACAGGCTTTCGCCTCGTCCCACGTCAGCTTGCCACCGCAATGGGACCACAGGTGCACCACCGGCGACCAACCGCCCGACATGGCCACCGCATCGCAGGCGATCTCTTCCAACACGGCACCTTCGCCCGCCTGCGAACAGACGGCCACACCGGTCACCCGCTTGCCCCCCTGAACCGAGGATACCGCATGGCCCATGACCACCCGAATGCCAAGCGCGCGGGCCTGGGCGACCAATTCGCTGTCCTGCGGCAAGACGCGGGCATCCAGCACGGCGGGCACATCAAGCCCCGCCTGTTTCAGCGCAATCGCCGTGAGATAGGCATTGTCGTTGTTCGTCACCACCACGGTGCGATCACCCGGTGACACCCCGTAATTCGCCACATAGTCGCGCATGGCCGAGGCCAGCATCACGCCCGGCACGTCATTGTGCGCAAAGCTCAGCGGCCGTTCGATCGCGCCCGTGGCGGTGATCACATGGGCCGCCCGCACGCGCCAAAGCCGATGACGTGGGCCTGCGCTCTCGGGGGCATGATCCCGCAGCCGTTCATAGCCCAGCACATAGCCGTGATCGTAAACCCCTGCCCCCATGGTCCGGCCGCGCAGGTCCACATTCTCCATGCCGCGCAAACGGTCGAGCGTTTGCGCGATCCAGTCCTCCACCGGCGCATCGTCGACCGTGCCGCCGTCAACCGGCGCTCGCCCACCCCAATGGGCCGACTGCTCCATCACGATGACACGCGCACCGCTCACCCCCGCGGCCAAGGCGGCCTGAAGCCCCGCGACCCCGCCGCCGATGACCAGCACATCGCAGAAGGCGTGGAAGTGTTCATAGGTGTCGGCATCTGCCGCCTTGGGCGCTTTGCCCAGACCGGCGGAATGGCGGATGATCGGCTCATAAAGATGCTTCCACAGCGGACGCGGATGCATGAACATCTTGTAGTAGAAGCCCGCGGGCAGAAAACGGCTGAGGTGTTTGTTGATCGCGCCCACGTCGAACTCAAGGCTCGGCCAGTGGTTCTGGCTTTCCGCGGCCAACCCCTCGTAAAGCTCGGTCGTGGTGACGCGGGCATTGGGCTCGAAATGCCCCTCTTGGCCAAGACCGACCAGACCGTTGGGTTCTTCGGGGCCGGAGGTCACGATGCCGCGCGGGCGGTGGTATTTGAACGAACGCCCGACCAGCACCTGATCGTTGGCCAACAGCGCCGAGGCCAGCGTGTCCCCCTCATAGCCGCGCATCTGCTTGCCGTTGAAGGTAAAGCTCAGCGGTTTGCTTTTGTTCAGCAGGCGGCCGCCTGTGGCCAGTCTTGTGCTCATCGTGGAAAACCTTGGGGGCTGAGGATGGGGTGAATGCCGGGGCGAAAAACGAGGTCGGGGGTTAGCTGGCGCGCTGCCACTGCCAATCGGGATGGCGTTTGCGGATCGCCTTGAGGATGTGATCCGGCGGGGCAAGGGTCTGCGCGGGATAGCTGCCAAAGACTTCGAGCGTGGCGGTATCGCGGGCCATGTGGAACCACTTGCCGCAGCCATAGACATGCCGCCAACGCTCAAGATGCACGCCCTTGGGGTTCTCACGCATGAAGAGGTAGCGCTCGAAATCCTCTTCGGAGCCGCCGGGGCCGATACGTTTCAAATGCGCCTCCCCGCCGCCGTGAAACTCCGTCTCTTCGGCGGTGACATGGCAGCAAGGACAGGTGAGGATCAGCATGGGCAGGCTCCTGCGCGGGTAGAGAACGGCAAAACGCCGCCCCAGCGCGACTGCGCGGAGCGGCGTGAATCGTGAAAGGGCGACGCTGCGCGCGTGGCCGAGGGGGTTTTACTCGGTCGGGGTTGCTGCCTCATCGACGGCATCCGCCGTGCCTTCGGCCGCGCCCTCAATGGTCTCGCCAGTGCTTTCGGCTGCACCTTCGATATTAACGTTGACGTCATTCGCGCCATCAAGGTCACCGCCCGCGAAGAGGAAATAGGCCAGCAAAGCCACCACGACGACGACCGCGCCCACGATGAAGGCAAGGCCGCTGTTGCCGCCACGATCCGTCGTGGTTGTGGTTGTGGTGGTGTTGGTATGATCGACGTGATCCGTGCGGTTGTGATCCGGGGTTGCCATTGTTCAGCTCCGTTATATTCAATGTCTGAACGGGTAACCCCGGGCCGGGCACTGGCGTTCCCCCCCGTGCTGAGCAGCGGCGAATTGTGGCCGATCCACATCATCAATGCGCCACCCCGGCGGCCACGGATTCATCGATAAAGCGCCCTTCGGCGAAACGCTCAAGCCCGAAGGCGTCGGTCAGGGGCGAATGCCCCTTGGCCATCAACTCCGCAAAGCCCCAGCCCGAGCCGGGGATCGCTTTGAAGCCGCCCGTGCCCCAGCCGCCATTGATAAACACCCCCTCCACCGGGGTCTTGCTGAGGATGGGAGAGCGGTCGCCGGTGACATCCACGATGCCGCCCCATTGCCGCAGCATCTTGAGCCGCGAGATCATCGGGAAGGTCTCGACCAGCGCGCGCACCGTCTCTTCGATATGGTGAAAGCTGCCGCGTTGGGTGTAGTTGTTATGCCCGTCCGTGCCGCCGCCGATGACCATCTCGCCCTTGTCGGACTGGCTCATATAGCCGTGCACCGTATTGGCCATGACGACGACATCCATACAGGGTTTGACCGGTTCTGAGACCAGCGCCTGCAAGGCCACGCTTTCGATCGGCAGACGAAAGCCTGCCATATTCGCCAGCTGCCCCGAATGCCCCGCCACGACGATCCCCAGCTTGTCGCAGTCGATATCGCCGCGTGTGGTGCTGACGCCGGTCACCTTGCCGCCCGTCTGGCGCACGCCGGTGACCTCGCATTTCTGGATAATGTCCATGCCCATATCCGAGCAGGCCCGCGCATAGCCCCAAGCCACCGCATCATGCCGCGCGGTGCCGCCGCGGGCCTGCCAAAGCCCGCCCAGCACCGGGTAGCGCGGCCCGTCGATGTTGATGATCGGCACCAGTTGTTTGACCCGGTCCGGCCCGATGAACTCGGTCTGTACGCCTTGCAGGGCATTGGCATGGGCCGTGCGTTTGTAGCCGCGCACCTCATGTTCGGTCTGCGCCAGCATGATGACACCACGGGGGCTGAACATGACGTTGTAGTTCAGATCTTGGCTCATCGTCTCGTAAAGGCTGCGCGCCTTTTCGTAGATCGCAGCCGAAGGGTCTTGCAGGTAGTTCGAGCGGATGATCGTCGTGTTGCGCCCGGTGTTGCCGCCGCCAAGCCAGCCCTTTTCCAGCACCGCGACATTGGTGATGCCGAAGTTCTTGCCCAGAAAATACGCCGTCGCCAGCCCATGCCCGCCCGCGCCCACGATGATCACGTCATAGCGCTTTTTCGGCTGCGCATCCCGCCATGCGCGGGTCCAGCCCGTATGATGGCGCATCGCCTCTCGGGCCACTGCGAAAACGGAGTATTTCTTCATCACGTCACTTCCCGGCAAGGATTCGGGCCGCGCGGGCGGCTGTGCTCAGTTCTGAGCCTAGGAGCAGATATGCGAAATGACCACCACGGCATTTGGACGCGGTTTTGCGACATGCGGCGCGATTGGTGAAAAATGCCGCAGGGCAGGCGGCATTTGCGGGCTTTTGTCGGGGCCGGTCAAAGGTTAGGTAGAGGCCATGATATTCTGGTTTCTCTCTGGCGCGATGGCGCTTGTCGTGGGCGGTTTTCTGGCGCGGGCCGCATGGCGCGGTGCGGATACGCCCCTGCCCGCTCAGGCGGACTATGACCTCCAGGTTTACCGCGACCAGTTGGATGAGGTTGAGCGCGACGTGGCGCGCGGGATTGTGCCCGAAGCCGATGCCGCGCGGATCCGGACCGAGATTTCGCGCCGCATCCTCGCGGCCGATGCCGCCCGCGACGGAGGCCCGCACACCGCCGCGCGCCCCGCGCCCTTCGTGCTGATCGCCGGGGTCGTGGCCTTAGGAGCCGGGTCTTTGGCGCTTTATTGGCATCTGGGGCAGCCCGGCTATGGCGATCTGGCCCTCGCTGACCGCATCGCCTTTGCCGAGGATATGCGCCGCAACCGTCCCAGCCAGCAAAGCGCGGTGGAAAGCCTGCCCCCCAGCCCCGCCACCGAAGGGCTGAGCGCCGATTACCTCGCCCTGATGCAACAGCTGCGCGCCACGGTCAAAGACCGGCCCGAAGACCTGCAAGGGCAAACCCTTCTGGCCCAGAACGAAGCCCGGATCGGCAATTTCCCCGCCGCCGCCGAGGCGCAGGCCAATGTGCTGCGTCTCAAAGGCGCCGACCGCACCGCCAAGGATATCGCGGATTATGCCGAACTCTTGGTGCTGGCAGCGGGCGGCTATGTCTCGCCCGAGGCGGAAACCGCCCTGCGCGAGGTGTTGAACCGCGATGAGCAAGATGGCCGGGCGCGCTATTACCTCGGCCTGATGATGGTACAGACCGGGCGGCCCGACGTGGGCTTTCGCATCTGGGACGCGCTGTTGCGGCGTGGGCCTGCCGATGCCCCCTGGATCGAGCCGATCCGTGCGCAGATCGCTCAGGTCGCCGCCCTTGCTGGGGTGAATTACGAAATGCCGCAGATTGGCACTGGCGCCCCCGCGCGCGGCCCTTCTGCCGAAGACATCGAAGCCGCCTCGGAGATGAGCGCGGATGACCGGATGGAGATGATCGGCGGCATGGTCGCAGGGCTGTCGGACCGTCTGGCCAGCGAAGGCGGCCCGCCGCAGGACTGGGCGCGGCTGATCACATCGCTGGGGGTCTTGGGCGATACCGATCAGGCCCGGGCGGTCTATGATAACGCGCTTGAGGTCTTCTCGGGCGACAATGCGGCGCTGGACATGATCCGCAGCGCCGGGGAACGCGCAGGGGTAGCAGGATGATTTACAACGAAACCGCAGATTTCATCGCCGCCCTGCCCCCGATGCAGGCGCTGATCGGGCTGGACTTGGGTGAGAAAACCATCGGCGTGGCCGTGAGCGATAGTTTCCAATCCGTCGCCACCCCGCTGGAAACCGTGCGACGCAAAAAGTTCGGCGTCGATGCCGCCCGGCTGACCGAGATCATCGCCGAACGCCGCATCGGCGGGCTTGTTCTGGGGCTGCCGCGCAATATGGATGGCACCGAGGGGCCGCGTTGCCAGTCGACCCGCGCCTTTGCGCGCAACTTCGACCGGCTCAGCCCGCTGCCGATCACCTATTGGGACGAGCGCCTGTCGACCGTGGCCGCCGAACGCGCGCTTCTTGAGGCCGACACCACCCGCAAGCGCCGCGCCGAGGTGATCGACCATGTGGCGGCGGGCTATATCCTTCAGGGGCTTCTGGATCGTTTACAGGTGATACGCCGTGACTAAAAAGGTCTGGCAACGTGATGAGGTCGAAAGCCCCTGCATCAACATCTGCGTGGTGCATCCCGAAAGCCGTCTTTGCACCGGCTGTCTGCGTTCGATCGACGAGATTGGCCGCTGGTCCGCGATGAGCGCCGAGGAACGCCGCGCCATCATGGCGGAACTGCCCTCACGCGAAAGCGCCCATGCGAAACGGCGCGGGGGCCGCGCGGCGCGGCTGGCCCGGCGGCGCGACTAAGGCGGGCTCAGGCGCCGCGGCGCTGGACGATCTGGTCCAGGAAAATAAGAGCCGCTTCGCCATTGGTCGCGTCCTGATGCCCCATCGGGGCCGCGTTGTAGTTGGCGGCAGGCGCAGAGGCACGGGCGAAGGTCAGGCAGGTCTCACGGGTGAACATCCCATCGAAACGAAACGCCCGACGACCCCGGCGCGCAGGTCTCCAATAGGCGAGGTCGCTGCCCTGCCCTTTGAGGATGATCGCTTTGGTCCCGCTTCGGCGCATCTCGTCACGTCCCTTGGTTCGGATGATTCTGCGTTTGTTATGCCATTTAGCCCGCAGTTTGTGTCGAGATTGCGGCAATTCAGTGAACATTGTCCGAAATTGGGCAGAAAGAGCCGCATTCCGGCAGGAGTAAGGTCAAAACCGGGTCGCCTCAGCCCCAAAGCGCCTTTCTGAGCATGTTCAGCGCCACCAGCACAAGGAAGACGGCAAAGACCCGCCGCAGCGGCTTGGGGTCCATCGCATGGGCCAGCTGCACGCCCCAGGGCGCGGTAGTCAGCGTCATCGCCACGACGATCCCAAAGGCTGCGAGGTTGACCGCGCCGAGGGTCAGCGGCGGGCGGTTCTGGCCGATATCGACAAACAGAAAGGCAATCACCGAAGGCACAGCGATCAAAAGTCCAAAGCCCGCCGCCGTGGCCACGGCCTTGTGAATGGGCCGCCCGTGCAATGTCATCAGCGGCACGCCAAAGCTGCCGCCGCCAATCCCCATGAGCACCGACAGAAAGCCCACCATCGGCGACAGGAGCGCACGTTTGAGGCCGCAGGGCATGGTCTCCCCCAAGCGCCACTCGCTGCGCCCAAAGCCGAGGTACAGGCCCACGCAAAGCGCCAGCCCGCCGAAGATCACCTGTAGCGTCTGGGTCCGCAATTGCGACACCAGCAGCACGCCCAGAATGGCCCCCAGCATAATCCCCGGTGCCCAAGTGCGCAAAATCTCCCAATCCACCGCGCCCTTTTTGTTGTGCGCATGAACCGAACGCGCCGAGGTTGCGATGATCGTCGCCAGAGAGGTCGCAAGGCAAATCTGCATCAACTGCGGCCCGCCGTAGCCCAGCGATTGCAGCACATAAAAGAACGCCGGGACCAAGACGATGCCCCCGCCGACGCCCAAAAGCCCTGCCAAAATCCCGGCAAAACCGCCGATCAGGGCGAGCAGCACCAGCATCGGCAATAGATCGTTCAATTCTGGCATGAGCCCCTCCCCGGCTGTCTTTGGCTCTATCAAGCCGTTTCGCGCGAAGGGTTCAAGGCCATAACGCCGGGGTTGCACTTTGCCCAAGGCCGGTTAGGTTGCCCGCGACTGTGGGCCCCAAGCGCACCGACCGTTTGCCGCCTGCCCCATATGGCCCCGGCCATGCCATCCGAAAGGACATCTCGTGCTACGTTCAGCGCTCATTCTCGGGTTGCTGGGGCTGGTCGGCCCCTTCGCCATTGATATGTATCTGCCCGCCATGCCTGCCATCGCCGCCAGCTATGGCGCCTCTGAGACGGCGGTTCAGGCGACGATCACCGCCTATTTCATCGCCTTCGGACTGGGGCAGCTTTTCTACGGCCCTTGGGCCGATCAGGCGGGGCGCAAGCTGCCGATCATGGTCGGGCTCGCGCTGTTTCTGGTGGCCTCTTTCGGGGCGGCCTTCGCCCCGTCGATGGCGGCGCTGACCGGCTGGCGCGCGCTGCAAGGTCTGGGCGGCGCGGTGCTGATGGTGGTGCCCCGCGCGATCATCCGCGACCAATATACCGGGACACAGGCGACGCGCTTGATGGCGATGTTGATGCTGGTGATCTCGATCTCGCCCATGCTGGCCCCGCTGGCGGGCAGCGCGGTTCTGGCCTTGGCCGATTGGCGCGCAATATTCATCGCCCTTGGCGTTCTGGCGGTTGCCGCGCTGGCCCTCACCGCCACCGCCCAGCCCGAGACCTTGCCCGCAGAGCGCCGCGTTCGGATCAACCCGCGCAGCCTTTGGCGCGGGGCGAAAGTGCTGCTGAGCGACCCGATCTTCATGGGGCTGACCTTTATCGGCGGCTTCGCCATGGGGTCTTTCTTTGTCTTCATTGCCTTCGCGCCCTTCGTTTATACCGGGCAATACGGGCTGGGGCCGACGGGCTTCTCGCTGGCCTTCGCGGTCAATGCGGTTGGCTTCTTCTCGGCCTCGCAATTGGCCGGATGGCTGGGCGAATGCTGGGGCATGCGCAGCCTCGTCCGGCGCGGGGTCGCGGGCTTCGTGCTCTTTTCCGCCGCGATCTTTGTCACCGCGTTGGTTACCGAGCCGGGCCTCTATCTGGTGATGGCGGGTCTGTTTTGCGCCAATGCCTGCCTTGGCGTGGTGGTGCCGACGGTGATGGTCGTGGCGCTGGATGACCACGGCGATATCGCAGGGCTGGCCTCGTCCTTGGGCGGCACCTTGCAGATGGTGGCCGGGGGCCTCTCCATCGCGCTGGCCGGGCCGTTTTTCGACGGCAGCGTCACGCCCATGCTGGGGGCCATCGCGGCCTGCGGTCTGGTGGCGGCCCTGCTCACGCTGGCGCTGCTGCGGCCCCGCCCTGTGGCTGAACCCAGCGTCTGACCCTACCCCGCCGCGGCCATGTCCTGCGCCGCGGCGACTTCTGCCAAAGCAGCCTCGACCAGCTCCGGACCCGCGCCGGGCTTATGCGCCCCTTCGGAGAGGATACGCCGCCACTGCCGCGCACCGGGCCGCCCGGCGAAAAGCCCCAGCATATGACGGGTGATCTGCCCCAGCCTCCCGCCGTCTGCCAAATGGGCCTCGATATAGGGCAACATCCCCTGCACCGCCGCCTCAGCACTGCTGTCGCTGCCCTGGCCGTAGATGCGCCGGTCTGCCGTGGCGAGGATATCCGCAGGCGCGTGATAGGCGCTGCGCCCCACCATGACGCCATCGAGCCCCGCATCGAGAAAGGCTTCGGCCTGATCGAGCGAGGTGATCCCGCCATTGACCGAGATATGCAGGTTCGGGAACAGCCCCTTCATTCGATGGACGAGGTCATAATCCAGTGGCGGAATATCGCGGTTTTCTTTGGGGCTTAGCCCCTGCAACCACGCCTTGCGCGCATGGATCGTCACACGGGTGCATCCCGCCGCCACGATCCGCGACAGGAACTCGGGCAGGATCTCTTCAGGGTTCTGATCGTCAACCCCGATGCGGCATTTCACCGTGACCTCGACATCGCAGGCCGCGCGCATCGCGTCGACGCAATCGGCCACCAGCCCCGGCTGCTGCATTAAAACGGCCCCGAATGCACCCGATTGCACCCGGTCAGAGGGGCAGCCGCAATTAAGGTTGATCTCATCATAGCCCGCCGCGGCCCCCAACCGCGCCGCCTGCGCCAGCTCCTGCGGGTCCGACCCGCCCAGTTGCAATGCAACCGGATGTTCCGCAGGGTCGTGATCCAGCAGATGCAACGCGCCACCGCGCACCAAGGCGGGGGCGGTCACCATCTCGGTGTAAAGCAAGGTCTTGCGGCTGAGCAGACGGTGGAGGTAACGGCAGTGGCGGTCGGTCCAATCCATCATGGGTGCCACGCTTAGGCGCGCTGCTCTTTCAACATTACTTTTCAATAGCTTAACCTCATCTCCGAATGAGCTTGATGTAGCACGCTTCGCGTGGATTTCCGGGGGTTTCCCCCGGTTTTCCGGGGTTTTCGATTCAGGATTGCTACCGTGTAGCACATCTGAACTGCCAGAACACCGCCACTTACTCCGCCCGTGTTCACCCCGCGCGCCGCCTCCCTTGCTTCTCTGTCTGAACCAGGGAAGTCGGGAAGCAAACCAAGGAGATTTTTTTCGCGGACGCGCCGACTTGCATTGTAGCGTTGTTGCAATTATCAATTTCGCTCAAAGCGAAAACAGATTTTTAATTACTACTTTCAGACCATTAGGCTCCGCCTATGTGTGGATCGCGCCTTGCCGCGGCAGCGTTTCAAAACGTATAATTCGGAGCGTATTCTCCATGAGCAAGCTTACTCAAACCACCCATGTCGAGCTTGGGTCGCGCGTAAAAAAAGCCCTCAAGGATGTCGGGCTCGGGGTGGCATTTATCGGCTTCGCGCTCATGGGGCTTTTCAGGTCCGCCGCAAGGTTCAAAAGACACATTCCCAATTACTCTAACTTCTTAAAAGGATATTCCCATGAAACGGGCACTTCTGACAACTTTGGCCATGATGACCTCCTCTGCCGCATTGGCCGGCTCTTACTGCGAACTGGACGGGTCAGAGATGTTCAGCTGCACCTTTAACGGTGGCGCAAAGGCCGTTGAGGTTTGCGATGCCTTCTGGATGGACGGCGATATGGCCTCCTATGGCTTTTTCCAAACCAGCGGTGAACTCGAGAAGGAAATCATCGTCGACAAAGCCTCCCTGCTTTACAACGAGGGCACGGGCATGGGCACAATGATGAGCGAGTCGGTCACCTTCCAAACCGAAGACGGCTATGGCTACGAGGTATACTGGTGGGCCGAACGGGGCGACGCCGAGGTCGGCGGTGGCCTCACCGTTTATCAGGACGGCAGCGAGATTGCCGATCTGTCCTGCGATGCGGGGTCTGTTCAGCAAAGCCTTGGTGAGTTCATCATGATGATCGACAATGCGCAGGTCTCCCCATGAGACCTTGGGCTGCGGCCGTGATCGCGGCGAGCCTCGGCTCTGCCGCACAGGCGCAGGGGGTGTGTTCGGGCGAGGTGGTGTTTCAATGCGCCACCAACGCGCCCGAGGCGGAGCGGGAGCAGATTACTGTTTGTCAGTCTGATGCGCGGTTTGAAATGGTGCGGCACCACTTGGCCTCCGGTGAGCTGCGCTATGACGTTCCTCTGACCGCCGATGGGACGCTGACTCACTACACTTTTGGCTGGCTCGACGAGGAAACGATCAAGGTCCAACTGGGATTTTGGGATGAACCCTACGCTATGGCGCGCATTCTTCACATGGCTCTGCCGTGGAACGAAGAGGAGGACGAACAGCGGCTGGACTTGCCCTCCGAAGCCTGGTTGCAAACCGCTGATTGGCAGATGCCGATTGAACAGGAACTGTGCCTGCCGCAAACCGTCTACGCCGACCTCGCCACGATGGAGCTCGGGTTTGTGGATCGCGGGCCTGTGGGCTTGTTTTTCTCGGGTGATGAAATCGTGCCGACCCCAGAGACAGTCGGTCGCGCACGCGTGCAGACCGATACAACGGTACCTGTCTACCAGTGGAGCAGCCCCAATGCCGCAACGCCCATGTGGTGGCAGCTATATAACGGTGACGAAGTTGAGGTGCTGGCCGTGCAAGGCGCTTTTCGCGCCGTGGCGATCCAGATCGGCGTTAGCGAATGCGTAATCCGTCCTGAAGACATGGGGCATCCCTACAACGGCCCCTGTGCCACGGGCTGGGTGGATCAGCAGTATCTACTAATGATCCAGTAACGGATCGCCGAAGCTTAGATCTACGACACAGACAAAACACATGACACCTTCAATTTTGAGCGCAGTGGGGGGAAGATGCGGAGAACTATGACAATTGCAGCTGTGCTGGCTGCGAGCCAAGCCGCTGCGTTTTGCGACGAAGGCATTCTGGAAACCGATGTGCTTTGTGTGACCGAAGAGGCAGAAGAAATCAAACTCTGCCGCACGGTCCACCCGATGACCGAGATGGAGATTTTGACTCTTAACGTCGATCCGGCGATCTCTAAGGGACCACACAGCGAGGTGGCACGGGATATTCCCTTTGCGATGACACTCGGGACAGGTGGCTACCCTTGGGACAGTTATGGCCTGACTTTCTTGGACGAAGGCGGACACGCCGTGCTCAACCTGCGCCGTGCCATTGATGCCGTGGATAACAGTCACGTTGAAATCTCGCTCGACCTATTCGGACGGGGGGCCGAACCGCAGCGCACTTTAACCTGTATGGTGCCCGCCCTGCGCGCGGAAATTGACGCTCTGCTAACGACACGCGGCATTGCGCCAAATGGCGCGCGCACGGGCCCTTCCGCAGACAGCCGCCCCTTCTACATCCCGCGCCAACGACTGCCTGGAGATACGCCTTATGGCGGCTATGCTTGCCGCGAAGTCGGTCTGGTCGAGAGTAAGGAAGGCTCTGACGCGGGTCAAATCGCGCTTTACACCGCCGCCTTTGAGGGCGCCGCGATCATGGGGTATCTCAGCCCCTACGACGCCACGGGAGCCTTCGAATGCTGGAATGAAAACGGTTTCAGCGGCATCGTCTGGCCGGATAGGGACAAGCGCGGCGATGACCTTCCGTGGTCCATGCTCGATTTCGACGCACGTCTTGTCGCCTGCGGCCTGAACGAGGCTAACTGGCCACCGAATGTTGCCTATGACGGCAAGTGCTCTAGCGCATGGGTGACGTCCGGTTCGGTTGCTGGTTTTGGCGGCTGACACAGCTTCAACTCTATGGTTCCACCTGCCGATCATGCACTTTGACACCGCATTGCGCACCTGCAGCGAATGTCGGCAAACCGCCCTTCCTACATGAGGGAGCGCCGACGCGAACGGCCCTAAAGCGACCTCCCAAAATAGCCCGGATGCCGCATCGTAGTACCTGCAAGCGGACATTGATCCGTGCCAATACTCTTCCAGAGGATGTGACGGGCTGACGTGCAGGTTAGCCAGCGAACGAGGGTGTCAAACTTGCACAATCTGACATCCATGTCGCGAACAGCTATCAATTACCGATGCTGAAAAACGTGCCCCTGTCACGATCACGTCAAAGTCCCAAGCGTGACCCATCTGGAAAGGCAGGTCCAATCCGTTCTTCGTGCTGTCCACCACCAGAATGCTCTTCTTCCCACAGCCGGCAATGGCCTTGCGGGCGGACATTTCGTCGGCGTTGTAATCCAGTACCTCGCCCTCTTCGGAAAGACCGCCGCAGCTGAACACCGCGTAATCAACCCGATACCGTGAAAAGAAATTGAGCGCTGACGTGCCGATCATATCCAAATCGCGCATTCTTACGGTTCCGCCTGCCAGTTCAACAGCAACGCCAGGGGCTTGTTGCAGGGCGCAGACAGCGTGAATGCTGTTGGACGCGACGAAAAGGTCTTTATGCGAAGCCAAGAACCGCGCGCAGGCTTCTACCGTTGTGCCGGTGCCCAAGGCCACCCGTGCGCCATCGGGAATGAGACCCTTTACTGCTAATGCGATGCGCTGCTTTTCCTGTCGCGCGATGCCTTCGCGGGGCAGATAGCCGATGTTCTCACTCTGCTGGCGCAGCCGGGCATAGCCGTTGCGGCGCTGGACGAGTCCCGCTTCGTCAAGATCGCGCAGGTCGGCTCGTATGGTTTGTACCGAAACCGAAAGCTCGGACGAAAGCTCGGATGCCGACAGCGTTTCGCGCTTGGAGAGTAGGGCAATAATCTCGTCTCTTCTCTGGGTAATATCCCGTCGCACGGTCATTTCCTTCGAAAAATAATGACTTTTTCTAATAGGTTAGGAAATGAACTCAGGCCCCGCAATATAAATAAAAGTTTCAAAGAACCGTTACAAAACTGTCAGAAAACTCAGGGATAAGGCTCTCGTGAACTGCTTTCGTTCGAAAGTAAAAACCCCAGGAGAGTTCCATGAAATCCTTCGTTACATCCACCGCTTTCGCGCTTTTGGCCAGCACGGCCATGGCCGATACGATCACCCTCTACACATCGCAGCCGAATGCGGATGCGCAGAGGACCGTGGACGCATTTATGGCTGCCAACCCTGGCACCGAAGTTGATTGGGTCCGCGACGGCACAACCAAACTTATGGCCCGCCTGCGCGCCGAGATCGAAGCGGGCAACCCGCAGCCCGATGTCTTGCTGATCGCCGATACTGTGACGCTGGAGGGCATGGCGCAGGAGGGTCTGTTGACCGCCTATCAGTCCCCCGAAGCCGGTGACTATGACGCGGCGCTGCATTCTGCCGAAGGCTATTACCACTCGACCAAATTGATCACCACCGGGATCGTTTACAACACAGGTGTCGAGACCGCGCCGACCTCGTGGACCGACCTCTCGGACGAAGCCATCAAAGGGCAAATCGCGATGCCCTCTCCGCTTTATTCCGGTGCCGCGCTAATCCACCTTGCCACGCTGACCGGCGATGAGACTTTGGGCTGGGAGTATTACGAAAACCTCGCTGCAAATGAGGCCCGCGCGCAGGGTGGCAACGGCGGCACCTTCAAAGCCGTGGCTTCGGGTGAGAAGCCTTATGGCATGGTCGTCGACTTCCTTGCGATCCGCAACAAGGCTGAAGGCTCCCCGGTTGATTTCGTCTTTCCCGAAGAGGGCGTTTCCTATGTGACCGAGCCGGTGGCGATCATGTCTTCCGCCAAGAACGTCGAAGGTGCCGAGAAATTCGTCGACTTCCTGCTCAGCACTGAAGGCCAAGAACTGGTTCTGGACATGGGTTATATCCCTGCCCGTAACGGCATGGGCGTACCCGAAGGGTTCCCCGCCCGCGAAGACATCAAACTGATGGCCTTTGACCCTGCCGAGGCCCTCGCAAATGCCGACACTAACAAGGCCAAATTCGCAGAGCTTTTCGGCGCTGAATGATGAGTGCCGTACAACAAACTGGAGGCAGCCGGACCGAGGCCCGGCTGCTCTCTGCCATTCTGATCGTCGCCATCTGTCTGACGCTTGCGCCGGTCCTGCGCCTTCTTGTCGAGGGTGTCACGGATCAAGGCAGCCCCAGTCTGACCCTTATGCGCGATGTACTGGCGCAACCCTCGACCCTAAGTGCGCTTAAGCATTCGCTGGTCACGGCGGGTTTTGGCACTTTGGTGTCGCTGGTGCTTGGCGCGGCCTTTGCCTTTCTGGTGGCGCTGACAGACCTACGGGCCAAGGCGGCTTTGGTCTTTTGCCTGATGATCCCGATGATGATCCCGCCGCAGATCACCGCGCTGTCGTGGACCCAGATCATGGGGCCATCTTCGGTCTTGCTAAAGACATTGGGCATTGCCCCCCCGCTTGGCGCACCCCAGCCACTTTACTCGCCCGAGGGCATTATCCTTTTGCTGGGCATCCAGCATATGTCGATCATCTTCCTGACCCTTCGCGCGGGCCTGCGATCCATCCCGCAAGATGTGGTAGAGGCCGCCCGGATCAGCGGTGCCAGAGGGCTGCGCACATGGTGGCAGGTCGTCATGCCCCTGACCTTGCCCAGTCTCGCGGCGGGCACGGCAATTACCTTTGTCACCGCGCTTGGCAATTTTGGCATTCCAGCGATGTTGGGCATTCCTGCAGGCTATGCGACGCTGCCGACGCTGGTCTATCAAAAGCTGGCTGGCATGGGCACGACCGTTCTGGCCGAGGTTTCAGTTCTGGCCATGCTGATCGGGGTGGTCGCCGTTGCGGGCATCTTATTGCAGCGCCTATGTCAATCGCGCCAAAAATTGCATCTTGTGGGCAGCACCTCGCGGCCGCTGGCCCTGCCTTTGAGGGCGGCCCGTTTGCCGGTTGAGATCGTGCTCTGGGCCGTGGTTTTTGTCATCCTCGTCCTGCCGATGTTCGGCCTTTTGGCGACGTCACTCGTGCCTGCCTATGGCGTGACCCTGCGCTTTGATACTGTGACGCTTGCATCTTGGTACGAGGTATTGTTCCGCCAACCTGTCACTTCGCGTGCCTTCGCCAACTCCTTTGGACTGGCCGCAGGCGCCTCAGCGGTTTTGGCGGCAATCTGCCTGCCTCTTGCGTGGCTGATGGAGCGACGCAAAACGCGGCTCGCGCGGCTGTTCGACAGCCTGCTCGATCTGCCCTACGCCCTGCCGGGGGTTGTCCTGTCGATCGCGATGATCCTGCTGCTGATCAAGCTGCCTTTCACCGAAGCCACGCTTTATGGCACCATTTGGATCATCTTTCTGGCCTATCTCGCGCGGTTCTTCGCGGTGATGTTCCGCCCGGTTCAGGCAAGCCTGAAACAGTTCGATCCTGCTATGGATGAGGCCGCGCAATCGGTCGGTGCCTCCCTCTACCGTCGGCTGCGCGATGTGATCTTTCCGCTTTCGGCCCCAGCGGCAGCGGCGGGGGCGATCCTTGTGTTTCTCACCGCGTTCAACGAACTCACTGTTTCTGCGCTCTTGTGGTCCTCGGGCACCGAGACATTAGGCGTGGTGATTTTCAACCTCGATGACAGTGGCGAAACCGGCATGGCCAGCGCCTTGGCAATGACCATCGTCTTTGTGGTCATCGTCCTCATGGCGCTGATCCAGTTGTTTTCCCGCCGCTTTCCAAAAGGAGTTGTCCCATGGCAGACATAAACCTGTCTTCGGTCAGCAAGACATTCGCAGGCACCCCTGCCCTACAAGACATCACAACCCGGTTCGACGACGGCGAATTTATCGCACTTCTGGGGCCGTCGGGCTGTGGCAAGACCACTCTTCTGCGCATCTTGGCGGGGTTCGAGACGCCCAGCAGCGGTCAACTCCGCATTGGCAGCCGCGAAATGGCCAATGCTCAAACAGGGGTGAACCTGCCGCCCGAAGAGCGCAACATCGGGTTTGTGTTTCAATCCTACGCGCTTTGGCCGCATATGTCGGTGCGGCGCAACGTGTCCTACCCGCTTGAAATCCGCAGGTTCTCCAAGTCCGAGGTAGCAAAACACACCGATGCGGCCCTCGCCTCGACGGGGCTTGAGAATTACGCTGATCGCATGCCCTCTGACCTTTCGGGCGGACAACGGCAACGGGTGGCTTTGGCACGCTGCCTTGTCTCTGATCCCTGTGCCGTGCTGCTGGATGAGCCTTTGGCCAACCTTGATGTGGCGTTGCGGGCCACGATGCAGGGCGTCTTTACTGATTTTCACAAGCGCACCGGGGCCACAATGGTCTATGTCACTCATGACCAGGCCGAAGCCATGGCGATGGCCGATCGGATCGCCGTGATGGATCAGGGCCGCATTCAGCAGTTCGACACGCCGCAAACCCTCTATGAACGGCCTAAAAACCGCTTTGTTGCTGAATTCGTCGGGCGCGGCACCGTGGTGCCGGTGCAAGAGGTCACGCAGGCCGGAGAGGCCCGTCAGGCGCGAATACTGGGCGCCGAAGTTGCGGTTCAGTCCGCAAGGGCTGAGACGCGGGTCAGCCATGTCTGCTTGCGCCCCGAAAACCTGACCATCTCGGAGAGTGGCGATCTGCGCAGCAAGGTCGCGCGCGTCACCTATATGGGCGGAAAATACCTATTGGAAACGGTGACCGACTGCGGCGCGCGCCTGTTTGCAGAAACCCGCGCCCGCTTCGACGTCGGCGCGCAGCTGGGCCTGACAATCACCACCCCTTGGGCCTTTTCAGAGGAATAAATGCAAAGCATACGACTACTTTCCGGCATCGGGGACAAAGGCCCCGCGTGCATGCAATTGACCGTGGATAATCGGATATGGTTGCTTGATTGCGGTTTCGGCCCCGAAGCCAACGCGCATTTCGATCCCGCGTGGCTTGAAGGGGCTGAGGCGGTGTTCATCACCCACGATCACATTGATCACATCGGTGGCGCGTCGCATGCGGTTGAAGCGGGTCTGCCCATCTATGCCACGGCGCAAACGGCCAAAGCCCTGCCGCCCGCGGCCAATGTGCATCTGCTGCCCGAACAGGGTCAGACGGCGATCAACGACGTGACCCTCACCACCGGGCGCAATGGCCATGCGATGGGCGGCGTCTGGTTCCACTTCGATCTGGGCGAAGGGCTGTTCTATTCTGGCGACTGGTCGGAGGAATCCGACTGGTTCACTTTTGATGCGCCACCCCCTGCGGCGACCGCGATTTTGGACTGCTCTTATCACCTTGATGATGTGCCACAGTCGGATCGGTTCGACGCGCTGAATGCCTTGCTCGACAGGGTCGACGGTCAGGTGCTTTTGCCCGTCCCCCCCTCTGGCCGCGCGGGCGAGATGGCGCTGCATCTTGTGCGGCGCTACGGCTGCGAAAGCGTGATGTTGGACCCTGAATGCCAAGATACGCTGCGCGCTGCACTCAGCAGCGGTGGCGTCAGTGCCGAGGCCCGCCTCATCGCCCCGCTGTTGGACCGCGGCCCGATGGAGCAGGCGCGGTTCTTGATCTGCGACACACCCAACGCCGACGGCGGTGCCGCTTGGGGCTATGTGCGGGCTTGGCATGAAAGCGGGCGTCTGGGGCGCGACGCGCATGTCGTGTTCACAGGCCATATGACGGCACATGCACGGGGCATCTGCAGCGTCCCGGGCGGATATTTTCAGCGTTGGAACGTCCACCCACCGCTGCGCGATCAGCGCAAGATGCTGGAACGTCTCGGGGCAAAACGCTTTGCCCCTGCATTTTGCACCCAGCCCGAAGATTACCTCGTCGAAGGGCTCGACGCAGAGGTATTCTTTCACGACCGGGTGCGCCTATGACCGCCGCAGCTTTGCCATCGCGCAGCTTTTGCCTGATCCGCCACGGCGAGACGACCGCCAATGCAGACGAGATCATCGCCGGGGTAACCGATGTGCTGCTGACCGAGCTGGGCCGCCATCAAGCCTGCTTGCTATCACAAAGAATATGGCCAGAACCGATTGCGATCTACGCCAGTCCGATGTCTCGGGCGCAGGATACGGCGCGGCTCGCCTTTCCGGGTCAGCGAATTGAGTTGCACGACGGGTTGCGTGAGCGAGACTGGGGCGTCTTCGAAGGGCGACCGCTGAGCGATCAGCCCCTTAGGGAAGCCACTCCCGACCGAGGCGAAAGCTGGCCCGATATGCTCAAGCGGGTACAGATCGCGATAAGGGGGATTTGCGCAGCATCTCCGACGGCCTTGCCGGTCCTTGTATGTCACTCCGGTGTCATTCGCGCCGCACGCGTGCTCTGGACGACGGGTGATGTTGGCCAACGTCCGCCCAATGCGACCCCCCTCTTATTCGAAATCACCGAGAATAAACTACTGGAGCAAACCCTATGACCCAAACCGCAGCGACCCCATGTGTGGTTTTTGATGTCGACGGCTCCCTTGCTGAGTTCGACGCAGAGCGTCTGGGCCATCTTGTGCATGGCGTAGAAAAACACTGGGGCGACTTCCACCTCGCAATGGCAGATGCCGCACTGATTGGCCCGGGCGCAAAGTTGATGCGACGGTTAAAAGAAAGCGGTGAAACCATTCTAATTTGCTCCGGACGGCCAAAGGGCTGGGCTGAACATACGATTGCATGGCTGCGCAAACACGATCTGCCTTTCGACGGGATATACCTGCGCGCCGAAGATCAGGATGAAGCCACCGACCCCGAAGTGAAACGACGCGCATTGAAAGAAATGCAGGCGGATGGCTTCAAGCCTTGGTTGGTGATCGATGATCGTAGCTCTGTGGTCGAGGCATGGCGCGCTGAAGGGTTGATATGTCTGCAATGCGCTCCGGGGGACTTTTAGAGTTAGGTCAAAAGATGCTACTCAATTGGCCTTTGTTTTCAACGGACTTCGAGTCGGTTCTTGCAATTTGGTCGACGCTGGAGTGAGACCGGCTGAATGACCTGTCGCTATGCTAATGCTCTTGCTTGACGCAACGAACGATTGCTGTCTGACCATCAGGTACATTGACGCTTTACGGCCCAAACCGGCCCTTGCCGATGTAGTCAAGCGATGTGTTGCAGTTTCACCAGACCGGCCATTCGTCTATGGTGCAGCACTTTCTGATGGTCGGGGGCGGGCGTGATCGAACGAGCCCATCGGACATCCGCATAGCGTCGAGCTTGGCCGATCCCGACCCGCGCCGTAGACTGCCGCGCATGGGATATGTGACGTCGCTCTTTGCTCGCAAGATTGTCGCCGCGGCAGGCGATGGCATCGACGCCAGCGAGATGCTGTCCTCGGTCGGGATCGACCCGGAGAGCGCCTGGGACAGCGGACAGATGATCCCGGCCGAACGCTACTACGACATGCTTGAGCGCATGGCCGCGCAGATCGATGTTACCGATCTGCCCATGCGCACCGGCGCGTCCATGCGGCTAGACGAATACGGCGCGCTGGGGCTCGCCCTCAAGGCGGCGACAACGCTCGGCGCATCCTACGCGCGGATCGAGCGCTATGCCCGGCTCTGGACCAGCGTAGTCGAGTATGAACTGCGCGAGGCGAAGGGCGGTACGCTGTTCATCCTGAACCGGGCGGGCGACAGACGCCTCGGGATGCGGCTGTCGAACGAAGCAACGCTTGCGAGCGCCGTGTCGATCGCCCGACAGGTCAGCCCGGAGCCGGTCTTGCCCGAGATAGTGCTGGTGCTAAATGCCGCGCCGCAATCCCTCGCCGCGCACGAGAATTGGTTCGGCTGCCCAGTCCGGTTCGGCGCGGATCTCGACGCGATCCTCTACGCAAACGAAACGCTGGATCGGTCGAACGTCCTCGGTGACGAGGGGATCTCGCGCTATCTCATTTCGCATCTCGATGTGGAGTTATCCCGGATTTCGAACGCGCCCGATCTGGTGAGCCGCTCGAAAGATGCCATCGCCCAGGCGCTGAGCGAGGGCACACCGAAGATAGCCGAGATCGCGCGCGGTCTTGGCTTTTCCGCGCGCTCCTTCCAGCGCCGCCTCTCCGAGCACGGGATGAGCTACCACGCCCTGACCGAGGAGACGCGCCGCGAGCTGGCCGAAGGGCTCCTACGGGACGAGCGCCATTCGCTGGCAGAGATCGCATTTCTGACGGGCTCTTCCGAGCAGAGCGCCTTCACCCGCGCCTTCAAGCGCTGGATGGGGACGACGCCGGCGAGCTACCGCAAGGATCGCCTTTTACCCTGAGCCGCTCTTGGCGGCATCGGTCAAAACCCTGGCGCGCGCGGTCAAGATCGAACCCGTCGCGCCGCGCTAGTCCCTTGGCTGACCGCCTTTGCAGCGCTCAGGCTCGATGGCGCGCAGGCCACGCTGATTGCTATGGCGGGCCTTACCTACCTTTTCGGTTGCTTCGCGGTTACGGTAGTCTTCAACGTGCCGATGAACGAGACGCTGGGAGGGATGGAGCTGGAGGAGGAGTCCACGCAAAGCTACTGGACCGGCACCTACCTGCCGCGCTGGACATTCTGGAACACGGTCCGGACCATCGCCTGCGCTCTGGCTGCGGCGCTGCTGCTCTTCGGGCTGACGGCGCTGCCCGAAGAGCAGCCCGCATGACGAGAAGTGGAAGACAACATGGCCGATCAACCGACCCTGCACCTGCTCTGTGGCCGGATCGCCTCAGGCAAGTCCACGCTGGCGACTGAGCTTGGTCACGGTCCAAGGACGGTTGTGATCCGCGAGGACGACTGGCTCCAGGAGCTCTACGGTGCGGAGTTGACGTCGATGCCCAACTACATGCGCAGGGCCGGCCAGTTTCACGGGGTCGTCGGGCCACATGTCACGGACCTGCTGACAGCGGGTGTCTCGGTGGTCCTCGACTTCCAGGCGAACACCGTCGAGGCGCGAGGTCGGCTGCGCGGCCTCCCCATGGGGACGAATGCCGCGCATGTGCTTCACGTGCTCGATGTGCCGGAAGAGGTCTGCCTCGAGCGGCTCAGGGCGCGGAACAAGGAGGGCCTGCATCCCTTCGCTGTGACCGAGGACCAGTTCCGGCAGGTCTCGCGCCATTTCTTGCCACCAGCGCCGGCAGAGGGTTTCGTGATCGAGGTCCATCCGGCCCCGGCCCGGTAAGCGCTCCGGGGCCAGTGCCCCAAGAGTCAGGCGGCGACCCGCTTGCCGAGCGTTTCCCGGCGGACCCGCAGGAGCGCTACACTGACGGCCACGAACCAGGCGATGGCGCCAAGACCGAAGACGGCGCCGATAATATCGCCAAGCGGCGGCAGGATGGTCAAGAGCCCTGCAGCACCGCTGAGGACGCCGATCCCGGCGGTGACGCGGCCGAAGGTGCCACCCTTCAGCGCCGCGAGACTGACCGCCAGAATCCAGGCGCCGCCGGCGATCTCGTTGCCGCCGCCAAGGCCCAGTTCGAGGGCGTGCAGGGTCTGCCACAGGGCGGCCGCGGCTTCGGGGTCGTCGGTCACAGCATAGGTCTGTTCGACGGCGACATTGGCGATCATCCCGACGCCGAGGACGAGCGTGGCCCAGATCACGCCGAGTGTTCCGGTCAGGACAGCGGCGTCGGACCGCGCGACGGCGATCTGCTGGCGGAGTGCGACGACGAGCACCGCGAGCGCAAGCGCGTTCACGATGTAGATCACGGTATTCCAGGCGATCATCACGCCCGGGCGTTCCGCGATGAAGGCGACGACGGCGGCGGGGTCGACGTCGCCCGAGCCGAAGCCCAGAGGGGCGAACACGGTGACAATCATGACGAAGCCGACAAGGTAGGTCGCGGCGCAGATCAGGGCGGCAAGACCGCCGGCTTTTCGGAAAGTCATGGACGGTGTCCTTTCGGGTGGTCTGCCGCATCGGCGAGGCGTGCGAAATGGTCGGAGAGGCGCCGCGTCCCGAAGCGGGGCGCGACCATGTCCATCCCGAGCGCGGTCAGGAAGAAGCGCGCGGGGCCGCTCATGCGGCGCGGCAGGATCGGCAGAACGGCACGCGCGGCGCGGCGCAGGATATCCGGAAGATGGGTGATGCGCGGCTCGGTCCCCAGCGCGGCAAAGGCCGCAAGCGCAATTTCGTTCTGCGTCATTACGTCGGGGCCGCCGATCTCGGCCCACCCCCGGTCGGCATCGGTCGCGTCTGCGATGGCCTCGGCCAAATCGGCGCCGTCGATGGGGTTGAGGCGCTGCGATCCATCACCGAACAACCAGACACGGCCCTGCCCCGCCATCGCGAAGAGTGCGATCGCCTGTCAGGATGGTTGGTCTGTTCATTTTGCGTGTTCTCATGAATTGAGAGGCAGCGCGTCGGGAAGCTTGGAAAACAAAAGGCCGCCCGTGCGGCGGCCTCGGAATACGTTTGGTCATCCGGCCACCCTGTCAGGAGGCCAGCCACCAAGTCATTGCGATGGTCGTAGTGTTTTCCATATGACGGCAGATATCGTCGACACGATCATGCGTCAATCGAATGGTAGAAAGAGTTTGATCCAACGTTTCGCTGCAGAAGTAATGAAAGTCCGCTCAGTCCTGTCAGCCGGCGTTAACGCAGCGCGCAGAGAATGACGGATTTCTGCCCTCTATCCCCAAGTTCTCACATCCGCAGAGAAAACTGAGCGCCTGCAGCGAACGGCAGAAAGGTTCCACTTAGCTATTCCAACCGAAGTATCGCCGATGCGTAGGTGAGCAAAACCGCACAGGCCGCGCCGGCGCAGAAAAATGTTGCGCGCATCGCGATTTCCCGGCCGAGTTCCTGCTCTAAGCCTCAGACGAGCCTCCCCCAGCCATTGCCCTCGACGGCATCGAGCCCCATCCGGTGCGGCGATCAATTTTGGAAACTAAGCTCAAACCTTTGAGCGCCCAACTCTGCTACTAGAGCGCTAAAAACCTCGGAAACGGCCTGTAAGTCACTAAATAAAAACGATAAAAAGAATGTCCTACCGATCGACCATCGGCGCCACGCTTAAGCGCGCGGCGCGGTAAACCTCGGCGTGGGTGAGTTTTTGGTCGCGCATGCGGCGGGCTCCGTCTTTTGGTCACGGCCTTCTGCACGGCTTTGCAGGGGTGGCGCAAGCTGTTCTTATGCCGCAGCCGCCCCCGCGCGGGATGTCGCGAAGGGCGGCTGGCCGCGTCACACCGCCGTCGCCGTTTCCGTCTGTGCCAGAATGCCCAAACGCGTGAAAACCCGTTCGAGGTCGCGGTCACCGAAAGGTTTTTGCACCACGGCGCAGCGGCCCAGCGCTTCGGCAGCGGGGACTTCCGCTTGGCCAGTGGCAAAGATGATCGGCATATCGGGATGCGATGCCCGGACCCGGGTCGCCACCTCTTCGCCCGAGATATCTGGCAGGCCCACGTCGATCAACAACACGTCGTACGCGTCAGCTTGCAGCCTGTCCAAGGTTTCCTGCCCCGAGGCGGTTTCCGTGACTTCGGTGCCAAGCCCGCTGAGGATATCCGCCAGATCGAGCCGGATCAGCGCGTCGTCTTCGCAGAGCAGCACATGACGGGGCCGGTCGGGCAGCTCCTGCGCCGGGGTCTCGGTCTTGGTCGAGGCGACCGGGGCCGAAGACAGCGCATCGCGCACCTTGATCGCCAAAGCGTCTTTGGTGAAGGGTTTGGCGAGGAACTGTACCCCGGCGTCGACCCGGCCATCGCGCACGATCGCATCGCGCGAATAGCCGGAGATGAACAGGATCGGCAGATCGGGCCGCTCGGCCTGAAGGGTTTCGGCCATCTCGCGGCTGCTGAACTCGCCGGGCATGACGACATCCGATATCACAAGGTCAAAGTCCGGTGCTTGCCGCGCTGATTTGAGCGCCGCGGTGGGGTCTTCTGCGGTGCGCACGCTATAGCCCAAATCCGTCAGCAAGGCAGCGGTGGCGTCGCGCACCTCGGCGTCGTCTTCGACCAGCAGCACGGTCTCACTCCCGCCTGCGATCTCGGATGGGTCGTGCCACTGCAATGGTTCCGCCGCCGTCTCGGCCCGCGGCAACAGCAACGTCACCGTCGTGCCCGCGCCGGGGCGGCTGGCGATGGTCACCCGCCCGCCCGATTGCCGCGCGAAGCCGTAGACGGTGGACAGGCCCAGCCCGGTGCCCTTCCCCACGGGTTTGGTGGTAAAGAAAGGGTCAAAGACCTTGGCCAGCGTCTCGGCCGGGATGCCGGGCCCCTGGTCGATGATTTTGACCTCAACATAGTCGCCCGCCACCATGTCAGGCTCACCAAAGAGCTCTTCGGGGCCGACGTGCCGGTTTTCGACAGCGATCTTTAGCTTGCCGCGCCCCTCCATCGCGTCGCGCGAATTGATCACGAGGTTCAGCACCGCATTCTGGGTGCTGGCCGCATCGGCATAGGCGGGCCAGAGGGCCTCGGGCGTGTCGATCTCGACCTCCATCCCCTCGCCCAAGGCGCTGCGCATGATGTCGTCGATATCCCGCAGCAGATCGCGCAGGTCGATCGAGCGGGGTTGCAACGGCTGGCGGCGGCTGAAGGCGAGCAGTTGCGAAGAGAGCGAGGCACCGCGCTCCACCGCGCGCATCGCCGCATCGATCCGCACCCGCGCAGGCGAATCCGCGGCGATCTCGCGCGCGGCCATGGTCAGGCTGCCGGTCATCACCTGCAACAGATTGTTGAAGTCATGGGCGATGCCCCCGGCAAGATTGCCCACCGCCTCGACCCGCTGGCTCTGGGCCAATCGGTCGTGCAGCTCTTCCAACTCACGGTTGCGCTTCTCGACACGTTCTTCCAACGTCGTGTTCAAATCGGCCAGTTGGCGGGAGAGTTCTTTCTGCTCGTGGATGTCGGAGTTCGTGCCGACCCATCGGATCAGCGCGCCATGCTCATCCTTAATCGGTGCGCCCCGAACCAGATGCCAGCAATAGGCCCCATCGGCCCGCCGCAGCCGGAATTCCGTTTGATAGACCGATCCAGTTTCCACCGCATGGGCCCAAGTCGTCAAGGCCTTCGCACGGTCATCGGGGTGAATGATCGTCGGCCAAGCATCCCCCACCAGACTGCCCGGCTCGGCCCCGGAAAAGGAATAGACCTGATCGCTGATCCAGTCCAAATGTCCATCGGCGGTGGCGGTCCAGACATGAACCGGCATGGTATGCGCCATGGTGCGGAACCGTTTCTCGGCCTCGCGCAGCCGGATTTCGGCAAGCTTATGGGCGGTCACGTCATTGCCTTGGATCATGATGCCGATGGTCTCGCCCCGCACATTGTCGAGCGGTTGGAAAACGAAATCGACGACGACACGCTCCTCCGGGCCATCAGCGCTGCGTTGCAGCCACGCCTCGGCCCCATGCTGGCTTAAAGCCTTGCCGGTCCGATAGACTTCGTCCAGCATTTCGAAAAAGCCCTGTCCCGCGATTTCTGGCAAGGCTTCGCGGATTGGTTTGCCAATTAGCTCGCGTTGGCCGACCAATTGCATATAGGCGGCGTTGACCGTCCGGAAGACGTGGTTCGGCCCCATAAGGGTGACCATGAAGTTCGGCGCCTGTTCGAAGATCATCTTGAAAAGGCTTATGCCGGTATCAAGCTCTAGGTTCTGCTGCGTCACCTCATGTGCACGGCGCATCACGGCGGCATGAGCAGAGCCCGCTCGCTCTTCGCCGGGGGTTTCTGCGATATAGGCTTCGGTCACATCCTGCGTGTGTTGCAAAAGGAATTCCACCTCCCCTTCCGGGCCCAGGATCGGCGTATGGGTCGCACTCCAATAGCGGTCTTCGGTTGTGCCGTCGGCGGTGTCGATCGGATAGGGAATGACAGGCAGGTGATCGGTGGTGCCGTCGCGAAACACCCGCTCGAAAGACGCCCGCAACATCCGCCCCGACTCGCTTTCGGGGTCCGAGGGGAACTCGTCGAAGAGGTTCTTTCCAATAAGCCCCTCCATCTTGCGGTCCGTCACCTGCAGATAGGCGTCATTGGCCCAGACCACCCGAAGCGCACTGTCCAACAAGACAAAAGGCGACGGCGCAGCTTGGAGGATTCTTTCAAAGTCGTGGTTCATCTTGGGGGTCTTCTATCCAATGGAAAGTGCTGATCGACAGGCCGAAGGGCGCGAGGACGCCCGCAGCTGACAAGCGGTGCCCGCCACGCGGGGGCGGATTTCGAATGCGGGTCTACATGGTATCCTATCTCGGAACTGTCGGGTTTGGGCAATGGTGCCGCTGCGTTTCGAACGCGTTTCGGGCATAGTTAGCGCGCAATCTGCCGGGGGCCAGAAATTCACGCATATTTTGCATGGCCTTGCACTCCGCGCTGAGTTTGCGATGAATGGGGTGGCAGCGATGGGCCGCCCCGGCTGGCCGCGCAGCCGATCGACCATTGCCCTCTGCCTATTTCACCCCCGCCCTTCGCCAAAGCCATTCAGGACCCCCGCATGACATTCCGCTTCATCCACGCGTCCGACCTGCATATCGGGCGCAAATTCGCGAATATTCCGCAAGCGCCTGACGGCAATATCCGGGGGCGTCTGATGGAAGCGCGGCATGGCGCCATTGCCAAACTGGCCCAGGCCGCGCGGGATCACGGCGCGGCGCATGTGCTCTTGGCGGGCGATACATTCGACACCGCGACGCCCTCGGCCAGCGTGCTGCGGCAGGCGCTCACCGCCATGGGCGAGGCGGCGGAGGTGACATGGTGGCTCCTGCCCGGCAACCACGACAACCTGCGCGATGCCGAACCCCTGTGGGAGGTCATCGCCCGCGATGCGCCCCCCAATCTGCGCGCCCTTACCGAAGCCACCCCAATCGAAATGGTCGAGGGGGTCAGCCTGCTGCCCTGCCCCGTCGCCTTTCGCGCGGGCGCCAGTGACCCAAGCGCCCCGCTGGACCGCATGCACAGCCCCGAAGGCCATATGCGCATCGGCCTTGCCCATGGCGGGGTCACCGATTTCACCGACAGCGGAGAGGCCATCGCGCCGGACCGGGACCAGCGCGCGCGGCTTGACTATCTCGCCCTTGGCGATTGGCACGGGCGGATGGCCGTCTCGGACCGGGTGCACTACTGCGGCACGCCCGAGCAAGATCGGTTCAAACACGGGCGCCGTGGCGTCTGCCTTGCGGTCGAAATCGCAGGCCCCGGCGCGCGCCCCAAGGTCGAAGAGGTCGAGACCGGCAGTTTCTTGTGGTCTGAGGCCGAGGTCACGCTGCACCCCCGGCAAGATGTCGCGGCGGCCTTGCAGGCGCTCTTGCCCGAGGCAGGGCGCAGGGACCACCTCCTGCGCGTCAAGGCGGGGGGCTGGGCAAGCCTTCCCGACCGCGCGGCTCTTGCCCACGCGGCCCAAGCCTGCGCGCCCGATTTCGCCCATTTCGAATTGCTGACTGAGGGGCTGGGCACCCAGTATGAGGCCGCGGACCTTGATGAGATCGACCGCGGCGGCGCGCTGCGTATGGCGGCGGAAACCTTGGTGAGCGAGGCGCAGTCCGAGACCCTTCCTCAATCCGACCGTGACGTGGCCGCCGATGCGTTAGCCCGGCTTCATGCCTATGTGCAGGGGGCAAAAACATGAAAATCCGCGCCATCACCCTCAACAACGTCCGCCGTTTCACCGACCCCGCGCAGGTCACCGGAATCGGCGATGGGATCAACGTGTTGAGCGAGCCGAACGAACACGGCAAATCCACCCTCTTCGATGCGATACAAGCGCTGTTCTTCAAACCCTTCGGTTCGCGCGACAAAGAGGTCTCGGCCCTGCGCCCCCATGCGGGCGGCGCGCCCGAGGTCACCATCGAGGTCGAGACCGAGGCGGGCCGTTTCGCCCTGCACAAACGCTGGTTGCAAAAGCCCCTCGCCACCGTGCACCGCGATGGCAAGCTGATCGCGCAGGCGGATGAGGCCGAGGCATGGATCGCGCAGCTTTTGGGCGGGGATGCGGGCGGCCCCTCGGGGCTGATCTGGGTGCGGCAAGGGATGACCGCGTTGACCGGCGGCACGACCAAGGAAGAGAAACTGGCGCTGGAGGCGCGGCGCGATCTGATGACCTCGGTCGGGGCCGAGGTGGAGGCGATGACCGGCGGGCGACGCATGGACAAGGCGCTGGCGCAATGCCGCGAGGAGCTTGCCCAATACGCCACCAGCACCGGACGGCCACGCACCGGCGGGCCGTGGAAAGAGGCACAGGATCAGGTCGAGGCGCTGATGGCCACGCGCGATCAATTGGCCGCGACCGCACGCGCGTTGCAAGACGCTTTGGCCGAACGCCAGCGCGCGCGGCGCGCCTTGGCCGAGCTTGAAGCGCCCGAGGTGGTCGCCGAACGCCGCGAAAAACTGGAGGCCGCCCGCGCCGCCCATGCCGCCGCGACCCGCCATGCGGAAGAGATGGAAGCGTTGAGCCGGGCCGTGGAACTGGCCCGTCTCAACGCCGATAATGCCACATCCCGTCTCAACAACTACCGCGCCGGAGAGGCCGAGCAAAAGGCCGCCCGCCGCGCCGAAGCCGCAGCATGCGAAGCGGCGGAGGCGGCACGCGCCGCCCTGTCAGACCGGCGCGCCACGTTGGAGGCCGCAGAGGCCGCCGCCTCGGAGGCCCGAACGGCGCTCAAAACCGCCGAGGATGACCACCGCCACGCCCTCCGCGCCCGTGCCGCGCGCGATGGTGCTGACCGGCGCCAAGCGCTCGAAGAACGTATCAAAGAGGCCGAAGACGCCCGCCGCCGGATGGAGACCGCAGCTGCCGCCGCCAAATCCGGCCCGGACGCCGAGGCGCTGCAACGGTTGGAAAGGCTTTCCGCCGAACTCTCCGCCACCCGCGCCGCCCGCGATGCCGCGGCCCCGCAGGTGACGGTTCGCTACGCCCCCAATCAATCGGGCGCCATCCACGGCGATGACGGCCCCTTGGCCGATGGCACCCCCCTGCCCCTGCCACGCCGCACCACCCTGCGGATCGACGGGATCGGCGATTTGGAGATCGAGCCCGGCGCGGGGGGCGGTGAAGACGGCTCCGTCGACGCCGCCGCGGCCCGGTTGCAAACCGCCCTCGACGAGATCGGCGCGGCTGATCTGGCGCAGGCCCGCGCCGCCGGGGCTGCCCGTGCCGAGGCCGCCGCGCGGCAGGGAGAGGCGAAAGCCGTGCTGGCCAGCCTCGCCCCCGATGGGATCGACGCGCTGCACCAAGCCCTCGCCGCCATTCCTGCGCCGGAAGAGGTCTCGGACGCGCCGGATCTCGCGCAGGCCGAAGACGTGCTGCAAACCGCGCAGGCCGCACATGAACGCTGCCGCATCGCGCGTGAGACCGCCGCCGAGGCGCTGGCCGATGCCAAGGCCGATGCGGCGGGCAAAGAGGCGCAGCTCGCCTCGCTCAGCGACCGGTTGCAGCGCGCCGAGGCGCAGCAGGCCAAGCTGGGCGACGTCACCGAAAAAGACCTCGCCGCCCAAACCGTCACCACTGCCGCCGCGCTGGAGGCCGCCCGTCTTGCCCATGCAGAGAAGGCCAAAGACGCGCCGGATGCGGCCAGCCTTCAGGCCGCGCTCACCCGCGCGGAATCGGTCGAGACACAGGCCCGAGAAGAGATCGCCCGCCTGCACCCCCTGCTGGCCCGGCTGAGCGAACGCATCACCCGCGCCTCGGGCGACGCGGTGGAGGAACGGCTGGCCGAGACCGAAGACCAATTGCAAGCCGCCGAAGCGGCCCTTGCCCGGATCGCCCATGAGGTCGCGGTGCTGACCCGGCTGCAAGAGGCTTTGCAGGACGCAAGGAACGAGGCGCGAGAGCGCTATTTCACCCCCATCGTCAAGGAACTGAAACCGCTGCTGCAACTGCTTTGGCCCGATGCGGAACTGACATGGGGCGAGGAATCGCTCCTGCCCCATGCGCTGATCCGCGAGGGCCGGGAAGAGCCGATCGAGGTGCTTTCGGGCGGCACGCAGGAACAGGTGGCCCTGCTGGTGCGGCTGGCCTTCGCGCGGATGCTGGCCCGGGCGGGGCGTATCGCGCCGGTGATCTTGGACGACGCGCTGGTCTTTACCGATGACGACCGGATCGAGCGGATGTTCGACGCGCTGCACCGGCAGGCAGGGGATATGCAGATCATCGTCCTGACCTGCCGCCAACGTGCCTTTCGCGCCCTTGGCGGGCAGGCTTTGCGGCTGCAAGCGGCGGCCCCCTAGCCGCGAATGAACTTTTCCCCCCGCTCCGCGTTAGCCTCCTGACGTATGCGCAGGGCATCTGGGGGGAAGACATTGAACGATATCGCCGCGATCAGACGGCTGCTGGAGGTGCTGGTTCTGATCGCCCTCTTCGTGACGGCCTATTTCGCAAAGGACTTGCTGCTGCCGATCCTGCTGGGCTTCCTCCTTGCGCTGACGCTCAGCCCGCTGATCCGCTCTTTCGAGAAATTCGGCATTTCCGCCCCATTGGGTGCCGTGCTGCTGATTGGCTGTGTCGGGCTGATCATCTTTGTGCTGGCTGGCCTGTCGGCGGGCACCGTGGCGACTTGGTCCGACGAAATTCCCACCATGGGCAATGAGATACGGCGCAAGCTGCAGGGCTGGGCGCAAACGGTCGAGGATGTCCGCTCGGCCACTGAACAGGTCGAACAGATCGGCACCGAGAATGGCAGCGGGAAGCCCGAAGAGGTGGTGGTCAAACAGCCCGGCCTGCTGGACAACGCCATGAACACCGGCGCGCGGATCGGGGGCACCGTGGCGGTCGCCTTGGTCTTGGCGCTGTTCCTGCTTGCCTCGGGCGATCTGTTCTACCTCAAGCTCGTGCAGTCCTTTCAGACCTTCACCGGCAAGAAACGCGCCTTGAAAGCGGTCTATGACGTGGAGCGCCGCGTCTCGCGCTACCTACTGACCATCACCATCATCAACGCAGGCCTGGGCATTTCGGTGGGGCTCTACCTCTTCGCGCTTGGGCTGCCCGTGCCTTACGTCTGGGGCTTGGCGGCGTTCTTGCTGAACTTCCTGCCCTATATCGGCGGGGTAATCGGCGCGGTGCTGGTGGGGGCCTATGCCATCGCGACCTTCGACAGTGTCGGCTATGCCATCCTCGCCCCGCTTGGCTATCAGTTCCTCACCGGGATCGAGGGGCAGTTCATCACCCCCTACCTCGTCGGGCGGCGGTTGGAGTTGAACACGGTGGCGGTGTTCCTCACCGTGGTCTTCTGGGGCTGGCTCTGGGGGATTGCGGGCGCGCTGGTGGCGGTGCCCTTCCTCGTGGTTTTCAAGGTGATCTGCGAGAACGTGACCGCGCTCAACATGATCGGGCATTTTCTGGACAAATCCGCTCCCGATGTGGCGGCAACCGCGGCGGATGAACCCGCCGCGGAAAAGCCCGGTGGCTAGGGCCGCTTATCCCGCGAGGGACGGCAGCCAAAGCACGATCTGCGGGAAGGCGACCAAAAGGCCGATGGTGACTGCATCGGCGATGAAGAAGGGCATCACCCCGCGGAACACGTCCTGCACGCTGAGGTCGGGGCGCACGCCCGCGACGACAAAGCAGTTCAGGCCAATGGGCGGGGTGATCAGACAGAACTCCGCCATCTTCACTACCAGAATGCCAAACCAGATCGCGCACATCGGACCCGACATGCCAAAGGCACTGTCGGCGGCCGAGACCATCTCGCCCCCATTGAGCGCCATGACCGCCGGATAGACCACCGGCAGCGTCAGCAGCAGCATCCCAATGGCGTCCATGAACATGCCCAGCACGGCATAGGCCAAGAGGATGCAGATCAGGATCAGCATCGGCGAGGTTTCGAGCGAGGAAATCCAGTCGGCGAAGGCACCGGGCAGATCGGCGAAGCCAAGGAAGCGCACATAGATCAGCACGCCCCAGATGATAGTAAAGATCATCACCGTCAGCTTCGCGGTCTCTAGCAGCGCGTCCTTCAACTCGGCCAGCCGCATGCCACGGAAGACGGCCATGCAGAAGACGATAAAGGCGCCCACCGCCCCGCCCTCGGTCGGGGTGCCCCAAGCGTCGCCGAAGGGGTTGTAGACGAAGAAGATGATGATCACGACCACGGCAACAATCGGCATCGCAGCGGGGAGCGAGGCAAAACGCTCGCCCCATGTAAAGCCGCGCACCGGCGGGCCGACGCTTTTCCAGATCATCGCGATGCCGATGATCAACACCGCATAGACCACCGCAGAGAAGGCACCGGGCACGAAGCCCGCCAGCAGCAGCTTGCCCACGTCCTGCTCAACGATGATGGCATAGATCACAAGGATCGCCGAGGGCGGGATCAGCGAGGCCAGCGTGCCCCCTGCCGCCACGACACCGGCTGCGAATTGCTTGTTATAGCCGATCTTGAGCATTTCGGGGATGGCGATACGGGCAAAGACCGCCGCGGTCGCGACCGACGCGCCTGACACTGCCGCGAAGCCCGCCGTGGCGAAAACGGTCGAGACCGCCAAACCGCCCGGCACCCAGGCGAACCAACGTTTCGCCGCCTCAAAGATCGCCTTGGTCAGGCCCGCGTAATAGGCCAAAAAGCCGATCAGAATGAAGGTCGGGATAAGCGAGAGTGTCTGGCTCGAAACCTTCGAGTGCGGCACTTGGCCTGCGGTCTTGATCGCCACGGTCAGCGCCCAGCCAAGCTGGTCCCACTCCATGCCCTTCTTGGCCCAGAAAATCCAGATCAGGCCGACAAGCCCCGCCATGGCCGCGGCAAAGGCCACCCGCATGCCAAGCACCACCATGACGAGCATACCGCCCGAGACCCAAAGGCCGATTTCAATAGGATCCATCAGTCACGTCCATCCAGTTGTTCGGCCTCGGCCATTGCTTGTTCCGCCGCCGATTGTACCAGCGGCACGGCCACGGGGCGTTCCAAGCCCAGCACCAAGGCCCGGCCATAGCCCCAAATTTGCAGGCAGAGCCGCAGAGAGATCACGACGAAAGCCAGCGGCACCACCAGTTTGCTGGGCCAGATCGGCAGGCCGATGTCGATCGAACTGTCGCGGCTCCACATTGGGGCGTTCATGTCAAAGCTGCGGTCGAAATGCGCCCAAGCGCCCCATGTCAGCGCCAGCATCAGCAAAAGGATCAGCACCACCGACAGCAGTTCCGCCGCCCAAAGCGCGCGGCCCTTCAGCTGGCCGATCAGGATGTCCATGCGCACATGGCCGCCCATGCGTTGGGTATAGGCGATGCCCATGATGGCGATGAAAGGCATCGCCGCTTCGATCCAGTCGACATAGCCCGCCAGCGGCGTGGAAAAGAACTTGCGCCCCCCCACGGACCAGACGGCCAGTATCATCAGTGAGAAAACGGCAAGCCCCGAGATCAGGGCAAAGAAGGTTTCCAGCTTCAGCAGGCCCCGGTCGAGGCGGCTGAGGAGGCTGCTGTCCTCCAGCACGGCGGATGATCCGGCCATCGGCTCTCCTTTTCAGAAAGTCTGTTTGTTGCGTTTTGGAAGTCGAAAGGGCCGCGCGGTCAATCCGCACGGCCCTCACAATCATGCCCGGCTGGGCTTAGTTCGAGGCACGCTCTTTTTCCAGCGTCTCCATCACGAGGTCATAAAGTTCCTGACCCGGGATGCCCTGCGCTTCCATGTTCTCGATCCATGCTTCGCGCGCGGGATCGGCGGCTTTCTCTTTGAACTCGGCGATGACTTCGGGGGAATACTCAACCTTCTCCACGCCTTTTTCTTCGAGAACGGAATCCCAACGCTCCAGCAGTTCCGCATAGTTGGCGAGGTAGTGATCCAGCGCCTCATCGACCGAGCTGTCCAGCGCTTCGCGCTCTTCGTCGCTCAGCATTTCATAGGCGTCGATGTTCACCACAACGGGGCAGTTCACGGTGCCGGGGTTGAGGTTCGCGGTCCACCAATCGGCTTTGTTGATGGTGCCAAAGGACAGATGCGCGTGCTGGGCGAAGGCCACGGTGTCAACGACACCCGATTCCATCGCGTTATAGGCTTCGGTCGCAGTCACGGATGTGGGCACGGCGCCGACAGCTTCAAAGGCTTTGCCCAGACCGCCGGTGGCGCGGACGCGCATGCCGTCGAAATCTTCCAGCGTTGTGCGCGGATCGCCGGTGCCGACAAGGTTGTACTGCGGCATGGGCGAGGTCATCAGCATTTTCGCGTTCCACTGCGCCATCTCCTTGGCGACGGCGGGGTGGTCATAGACCGCTTTGGAAACCGCGACTTCCTCTTCAAGGTTGCTCACCCCCAGAAACGGCAGTTCCAGCACGGTGATCGCGCGGTTCTTGTCGGCGTGGTAGCCGGCGCAGAACTGGGCCATCTCGAAAGCGCCGATGGAGATACCATCGAGGTTTTCGCGGTTCTTGGACAGGCCGCCGTAGCTGACGTTGATGGTGAATTCGCCATCGGTCTTTTCAGAGACCAGTTCGGCAATCTTTTCCACATGTTCGGTGAAGGCGCGGCGCTTGCCCCAGACCGAGGCATTCCATTCGGTCGCGGCAGCTTCGCTTACAAACGCGACAGTCAGCGCACAGGCGGCGGCACCGCTCAGCAGATTTTTCATGATGGCTCTCTCCCATAGTTGCCGCCCTTGGGTGGGCGGATTGGCGCACAGGCTACCCCGCGGGGGCTGGCCTGCCAACCCCGTCATGCCGCGCAAATACGACAGCTGCAAGACAGTTGCGCCAAGTTTGACTGGCAAGGCTTTGAAAAACCGTGCCAATCGCCGGGGAAGCGCCGAAAATTTACAGGAATCGCCCCGATCGGGAAAAACCTTTACAGGCAAGCCCTTGTAATCCAGTTGCTTATTCCCTTCTTTTCACGGGCCGCTATGATCCGGCTGAGGAGGACGCCACGGCCACCGGGTTTGACCCGCGCCCCGTGGCGATGCGAACATCAAGGGAGGAACCACCATGTCCGACGCCACCGCCAAGACCTATCCGCCATCCGCCGACATGGCCGCCCGGGCCCATGTGGACGCGCAGGCCTATGACAAGATGTACCAAGCCTCGGTCACCGACACCGATGGGTTCTGGCGCGAGCAGGCGCAGCGGATCGACTGGATCAAACCCTTTACTCAAGTGCGCGACGTGAACTTCGACCTCGGGTCGGTCAGCATCAATTGGTTCGCAGATGGCGAATTGAACGTCAGCGCCAATTGCATCGACCGCCACCTTGAGGCGCGCGGCGATCAGACCGCGATCATCTGGGAGCCGGACAGCCCCGAGGATGAGGCCAAACATATCAGCTACCGCGAGCTCCACAGCGCCACCTGCCGCATGGCCAATGTGCTGCGTGATCTCGGCGTGGGCAAAGGCGACCGCGTGATCATCTATATGCCGATGATCCCCGAAGCCGCCTATGCCATGCTGGCCTGCGCGCGGATCGGGGCGATTCACTCGATCGTTTTCGCAGGCTTCTCCCCCGATGCTTTGGCCGCGCGTGTGAACGGCTGCGAGGCGAAGGTGGTGATCACCGCGGATGAAGCGCCGCGCGGCGGCAAGGCCACGCCGCTCAAGGCCAATGCCGACAAGGCGTTGGCGCAATGCGATGCGTCCGTGCAATGCCTCGTGGTGCGCCGCACGGGCGGTGACGTGGCATGGAACGATGCGCGCGACCGTGATTACAACGCACTGATCAAGGATGCCGCCGAGACCTGCGAAGCGGAGGCGATGGGCGCCGAAGATCCGCTTTTCATCCTTTACACCTCAGGCTCCACCGGTCTGCCCAAGGGCGTGGTCCATACCACCGGCGGCTATATCACCTATGCGGCGCTGACCCATGAGGTGACGTTCGATTACCACGACGGTGACATCTACTGGTGCACGGCGGATGTGGGCTGGGTCACCGGGCACAGCTATATCGTCTACGGCCCGCTCGCCAATGGTGCCACCACGCTGATGTTCGAAGGCGTGCCCACCTACCCCGATGCCAGCCGTTTCTGGCAAGTCTGCGAAAAGCACAAAGTCACGCAGTTCTACACCGCCCCCACGGCGATCCGCGCGCTGATGGGGCAAGGCAATGACTATGTGACCAAAAGCGATCTGTCGTCGCTGCGCATCCTTGGCACAGTGGGCGAGCCGATCAACCCCGAGGCGTGGAATTGGTATCACGAGGTCGTCGGCCAGAACCGCTGCCCCATTGTCGATACGTGGTGGCAGACCGAGACAGGCGGCCATCTGATGACCCCCCTGCCCGGCGCGCATGACATGAAACCGGGGGCCGCGATGAAACCCTTCTTCGGCATTAAACCGGTGGTGCTGGACCCAACGTCGGGTCAAGAGATCGACGGCAACCCCGCTGAGGGCGTGCTCTGCATCGCCGACAGCTGGCCTGGTCAGATGCGCACGGTCTGGGGCGATCACGAAAGGTTCGAAAAGACCTATTTCGCCGATTACCCGGGCTATTACTTCACCGGCGACGGCTGCAAACGCGATGCCGATGGCGACTACTGGATCACGGGCCGCGTTGACGATGTGATCAACGTCTCGGGCCACCGCATGGGCACCGCCGAAGTGGAAAGCGCCCTTGTCGCGCATGACAAAGTGGCCGAAGCCGCCGTGGTCGGCTACCCGCATGACGTCAAAGGCCAAGGCATCTATTGCTATGTCACCTTGATGAGCGGTGAGGCGCCTTCCGAAGAGTTGCGGGCCGAGTTGCGCAATTGGGTCCGGCAAGAGATCGGCCCCATCGCCTCGCCCGATCTGATCCAATGGGCACCGGGCCTGCCGAAAACACGTTCGGGCAAGATCATGCGCCGCATCCTGCGCAAGATCGCCGAGGATGATTACGGCGCGTTGGGCGACACCTCGACGCTGGCGGACCCCGGCGTGGTGGACGATCTGATCGGCAACCGCATGAACCGCTGACACGCTGCGCGGCGCGGGCGGCTACCTGCCCCCGCGCCGCGTTGCATGAGAAAGAGAGACATGGACCAAACCGCCCCCCAAGTGCCGCCGCCCGCCTCCGCTGCGGAATGTGACGCCGCCCTCGCGGATATCATCGCCGCGCCCAAGGATGGCGCCGTGATCGAAGAACTTTGCTTTCGCCCCGATTACGGGGAGCGGGATTTCCGTGATGAACTGGATCTGACCGTGGCCCAAGGCATCCTTGGCGAACGTTGGACCAAGAAACCTTGGCTAACCCTGCCTGACGGCAGCCCCGATCCGCGGATACAGATCTCCATCCTGCCCAAACGCGTGATGGACCTCTGCTGGCGCGACCGGGCAAACACGCCGCACCCCGGCGATACGATGATCGTGGACATGGACCTTGGCCATGAGAACCTGCCCGTCGGCACGCGCCTTCAAGCCGGGTCTGCGGTGCTGGAGGTGAGCGATAAGTTCAACACCGGCTGCATCAAATGGCGCGACCGCTATGGCCAAGACAGCCTGCGGTGGATCAACCGAAAGGAAAACCGCCCGCATCGGCTGCGCGGCGTTCTGTGCAAAATCGTGCAAGACGGCACCGTTCGCCGTGGGGACCGGCTGACCAAGCTCTGACGCCTCTCACATAGAAATGGGCCGCCCCCAAGGGACGGCCCAGATCATCATTTCAAACGTTTTCGCGCGGGTTTAGCCTTCGACGCGCTGAAGGTTGATCTCACCCACGCCCACAGCAAAGTTCACGCCGGTCTGGGTATTCACGCTCAGCGGTTGAAGCGCCAATGTGTTCTCGGAACCGCCCGTCATCAGGTTGGCCCCCGCACCGACACCGACGGTCGCCTCGGCGGAAACGCCTTTGTAGCTGCCGTTCAGCCCGCCTTCGGAATATTCCTGCTCGGTCGGGGCCAGCACCAGCCATGACATCTGGCCGTTCTCGGTTTTGCCGATATCGACGCCCCAGCGGTTGATCTCGCCCACATAGGTCTCATCTTCGAGACCTTCTTGGATGGGGTTGAAGGTGCAGGTCAGCTCACGGGTGGAGCCGAAGATGAAGCCGGTGCCCTCGCCCACATCGCAAGACAGGGAGCCGATCTCGACGTGGTCGACGGTCTCATTGTCATCGGCCATCGCGGTGGAGCCGAAGGCGGTGGCGCTCAGAAGGGCCGCACCAAGGGTGAGTTTGCTTGCATGCATCATCTTTTGTCACTTTCCGGCGCGGCGATGCGCGCCTTTTCTGCTGTGAACGGCATTCGGGTGCCTTTGACAGACGGCGCAGGTCACCTGCCCCGCCCCTTTTCAGACAGCCAGCATCGACACATTTCAGGGCCGATGATGCCTCTCATCGCTGGCCCAACGCCGGGCCTTGGCAGCGGTTCCTCGGCCCAACCGCGGGCGCGAAAATCCGCGCAAGGGGGCCGATGCGCAACGCCCCGGCACCGCTGGACAAATCAGCCGCCACATGGCACCGCTTATCGCTATGAGTGATGATCTGATCCCCTTCTCGCCCGACAGTGGCGATGCCCCGGCGCTGCGCCGTGCCTTCGGGCGTTTCGGCACCGGCGTGACCGTGGTGACCGTGAAAACCGCCCAAGGCCCCTTGGGGATGACTGCGAATTCCTTCGCCTCGGTCTCGCTCGACCCGCCTTTGGTGCTGTGGTCGCCTGCGATCTCTTCCAAACGGCACGACAGTTTCACCTCGGCGGCATCCTTTTGCATTCACGTTTTGGGCGCGGATCAAGAGGGTTTGGCCCAGCGTTTCGCAAGCCAAGGCCATGATTTCTCTGGTTTCGATTGGACGGAGGACGCCGCCGGTGTGCCCACTTTCGCAGGCTGCCTCGCCCGGTTTCACTGCGCGACCTATGCCGTGCATCCGGCGGGCGATCATTCGCTGATCTTGGGCCATGTGCAACAGGTCGCTTTGCGCGAGGATGGCGCGGCGGGCTTGATGTTCGACCAAGGCCGTTACGGCCACTTCACCCCCCGCGACGACAGCTAAGAAAAAGGGCGCCCCGTAAGGCGCCCCTTTCAATCAATAGTCCCGCTCGAAGAAGATGCCGATACTGCTGTCGCCGTCCGACCCCAAGGTGCCCTTGGCCGTCAGGCTTTCGGTGATATCGAGGTTGAGCGACACCTCGCCCGTACCATCCGAGGCCGCCGTCACATCGGTATAGATGTTGTCGGTCAGGTATTTCCCCAGCCGCAGCGCCGTCTCGCCCTCCTCCGTGGTGGTCACGTCCAGATCGTCGAGACCAAAGCCCTCACGCAGGTTGCCGATAACCCCGTCGCCGCCGCGCCCCGCAAGGGTCGCCACTGCACTGGCCAATTGCAACGCCTGAAAGGCCGAGATTTCCGAGATGTTGCGCCCAAAGAGGAGTTGCGACAGCACCTCGTCCTGCGGCGCGGCGGGGGTGGATTCGAAAGTGACTTCGGGCTCATTCGCCGGGCCGCTCACGATGACACGCACCTCCCCCGCTTCGGTATCGGTCGAGGTGACGAACCGGATATAGGGGATGAAATCACCCTGAAACTGGATCGACCCTTCGTCGAGCAAGAAGCGTTTGCCCAAGATATCGAGCCGCCCGCGGATCAACTCGAACCGCCCGGCCGAGATGATGCGGTTGGTGGTGCCGCTGAGGTTCAGCGCGCCGCCCAGTTCCGCATCCAGCCCGCGCCCCCGGACGTAAATACGGTTGGGCGCGTTGAGTTGCAGGTCCAGTCCGAAACCGGGGCCGGAGGCCTCCGCCGCAGGATCATCCCCGGCCTCGCCCCCCTCCAACCCCGCCTTGCGGCGGGTGGCCAGCACATCGGCGGGGGCGTTGACATGGGTGATCTGCGGGATGTCCCCGATCGAGGTCAGACCCGTTGCGGGCACCTGAATATTCGTCTCGCCCGCGTTGATCACCCCGGTGATCTGCGCCCCCCCGCTCAAGGGACCTGCAAGCCGCAGATCGCCGTTCAGCGTGGTGCTGTACAGGCTCGGGTCCGCATAGACGAGGTTGCGCAAGGTCACCTTGATATCCGCAGGCAAGGCCGGTGTCAGGGTGATCGCCCCCGCCACGCGCAGCTCTCCGCCATCGACGGCCTGACCGGTCACATTGAGCTGCGCCCGGTTGCCCCCAAGCTGAACATCCGCGTCGATCCCCCGCAGCGCCACCCGGAGGTTCGGCGCCGTGAAGGTCGCGCCGCTGGTGGTGATCTGACCGCTGACCGACGACAGTGCCGCCGGGCCGTTGATCTGCAAATCAAAGCGCGCCTGCCCCTGCAAATTGCGCGGGGCAAGGAAGGGGCGCGACAGACCAAGCGGCGCATTGCCCGCGATATCGAGGTTCAGCGTCCCATCCGGGTTCACCAGCCCTGCCACAGTCGCCTGCGTGCCTGCGGGGCCATTGGCACTGGTGTCGATGCGCCAGGCCTCCCCCTCGCGCCGGGCCGAGCCTGCGACGCTGAGCGGGCCGTTCACCTGTTTCACCAAGGCGCCGATGTCAGGCATGTTCAACTGGAAATCAACCGCCGCATTGGGGCCGGTGACCAAACCTTCGACCGTCGCCCGTGCGCCATAGGGGCCGCTGGCGCTGGCATCGAGGACCACGCCGTTTTCGGTCTGGCGCGCCACGCCGTTGGCCGCGAAAGAGCCCGAGACACTGGGCACCAGCGGGTTCACGTTGGGCACCGAGACGTCAAAGCGCAGAGAGACCTCTCCAGTCACAAGCCCTTCGACCATGGCGCTGCTGCCATAGGGGCCATCGGCGCTGACATCCACGGCGATCCCGTCTTCTGTTTGGCGGATGTCACCCTTGGCCGAGAGTGGGCCGTTCACACCGGGGGCGAGCGGGCTGACATCCGGCAAGGTCAGGTCAAAGCGCAGCGCCATGTCAGGCCCCGTCGCCAAGCCTTCGACCGCGACGCGGCTGTCGTAGGGGCCATCGGCAATGGTATCGACGACAAACCCCTGTTCGGTCTGCTCCAGTGTGCCGCTGGCCGCGACCCCGCCGTTGATCTGCGGGACGAGGGGTTGGATATCGGGCAGAGACAGGTCAAAGGCCACATCGACCCGCGGTGTGACCAACCCTTCGACCGAGGCCTGCGCCTCCATCGGGCCACTGGCTTCGGTGTCGATTTTCCACCCTTGCGGCGTCTGGCGCAATGCGCCCTTGGCGGTGACCGGGCCGGTGATATCCGCATCGGGCAGGAAATCCTCGATCCGGGGGATATCGGCGGTGAAGTCGATCTGCGCGTCCTCGCCCGTGGCCAGGCCCGACACGGTGAGCGCCGCGTCATAGGGGCCATCGGTGACCGCGTCGACAACCCAGCCGCGCGGCTCTTGCACCGCTGTCGCCTTGACCGCGATGGGGCCTTCGTATTGCGGCAGCACCAGCCCGACATCGGCGAGTGTGAAGTCCAAGGCCGCACGGCTGTCTTCGCTGCGCAGCTCAACATCGCCGGTCAGGTCCAGCGCATCGTTCTTCAACTCAAGATCGCGCAGGAAAGTCCCCGTCTCGTTGCGTTTCGCCACCATGCTAAGGCTGGTCCGCCCCGCGAGAACCGCATCGGCCTGTTCGATCCCGATCTCAAGGTCATCGGTCCCCCCGGCAATCGCCAAATCGAACATGCCGCCCAAAGGCGTGACCGTGCCGTTCAGCGCCAGCGCCGTGGCCCCCGCGATATCGCGGCCCGCCAGCGTGGAAAAGCGACTGATATCTTGGGCTTCGAGCGTCATCTTCAACTGGGTGAGCAGCCCGGTGTCGACCCCGTCGATCGCGGCTTCGCCGGTCAGGCCATAGTCTTCGCCCGATAGGGTCAACCCGTTGATTTCAATCGGTTCACCTTCGACAAAGCGGATCTCGGCGCTGCCGGTGATCGCATCGCCGATGGCCTCGGCACTTGCCGGATCGGTCAGCGTCAGCCCCTCGGTGGCAAAGGTCACATCGCCAAAGAATTGCCCCAGACTGCCAAGGTTGCCTTCGAGAATGCCGTCGAGCGCCAGTTGGGTCTGCGCGATTTGCAGCGCGCCCGTGTGCAGCCCGGTGATGTCGAAGGCGCTGTCGAAACGGTCGCCATCGGCAGCATCGTAATCCACCCGCAGGGTCACGGCCTCGACCCGCGTGCCCTCACCCGAGACCGGCAGAAGGGTCGAGGTGCCATCTGGGTTTGCGATCCGGCCTGAGATGTCGATCAGTGTCGGCCATTTCTCTTGGTTCAACGTGACCTGCCCCTGCAGATCGACGGAATTCGCGGCAAGGGCAAAGCTGCTGACCTCTACCGCACCGTTGCTTTCCAGCAGCGCGTCCAGTGCCAGCCGCACGTCCTCGCCGAAGAAGTCACGGTAGCGCGGGGCGAGCAGCGCAGTGATGTCGCCGCCGATATCAGCTTGAATGCGGCGGTCCGGTGTATCGCTGGCACGGCGCGGGGCCTGCGTGCCAAGGGTCACCTGCCCGGCCAAACGCTCTTGCCCATCGGTGGCGATGGTCACGTCGGTCGCAAAATCATCCAGCGGCCCTGCGCCTTCGACGGTCATCTGCACCGAAGGCTGCCCCGGCAGGTTCAGCAGTTTCGAGGCGATGCCTTCGGGGTCTTCGGTCAGGTTCAACAACAGGTCCAGCACATTTTCGGTGCGGTCAAAATCGGCCTGAATGTCGAACTCGCCCCGTTTGCCATCGGTGCGGCGGGCCTGAAAATCGACGATGCCGACCGTATCGGTCAGCCGTGCATTGGCGCTTACCGAAAGCTGCGCCGCCTCGCCCAGGATCGGCTCGCCCAAGTTGATCTCATCCACCGAGAAATCCGCAATTTCGATGGAGACAGGCAGTTCGGGCAAGGCAAAGGGTTTGGCCTCGGCATCGGGCAGATCGACTTCATTGCTGACCGGCAGGCGCTCGACATCGAGCCGTCCGGCGGTGAGTTGCTCGACCTCCAGCCGTCCGCGCAACAGGGCCGAACGGTTCCAATCCAGCACCACGTCATCAAGCGTCAGCCAGATGCCATCGTCATCCGCAATCGTCATCCGGTCAAAGGAGGCCTCCGAACTCAGCGCCCCTGCGAATCCGTCGATGCTAACGGTGCGGCCCGCGCCGCTCAGCGCGTCTTGAATGGTCCGGGTGAGAAAGCCCTTGTCGTCATCCTGTGCGGCAGCCGGTGTGAGGCAGGCCAGATAGACAAGGCTGGCGGTGAGGATCTGCAAAAACTGTCGCATTAAAACGCCTGTCCAATCCCGATATAGACTTGGAAATCTTCATCCACTTCCGGCCCCGATGTGGGCACGGCCACGTCCAGCCGGATCGGCCCGATGCCCGTGGCATAGCGCAGCCCCAGACCTGCGCCCGAGTGCCAAGTGCCTGATCCGTCATAGAATTCTTCCGAACCGATATAGCCCGCATCGGCAAAGCCCACGACGCCGATCTTCTCGGTCAGGGCCACGCGTGCCTCTGCCGAGAGCCCGACAAAGCTGCGCCCGCCCACGGTGTCGCCGCTCGGCAGCTCGACGCCGAGCGTTTGATAGGGCTGCCCGCGCACGCTGCCGCCCCCGCCGGAGTAAAAGAGGTAGTCCGCCGGGGCTTCCGACAGGTCCGGCCCCGCGACCGAACCAAGCTGCCCCCGGAAGGCCAGCGTCACCGGGCGCTCCGTCCCGAAGCTGCGGTAGTAGCGCGCATCAAGATAGCTGCGCAGCCCGCTTTCAGACCCCGACAGGGCAACGAAAGGCGTGATATTGGCGTCGATGTAATAGCCATCGGTCGCGTCCAGCTCATTGTCGCGGTAGTCGAACTCTGCCCCCAGTGGCAGGGTCAGCAGGGTATATTGGTTGGTGCCGAAGGCATCCTCGGTCTCGGCCACGCGCAGGCCGAGGCCCGCGGAATAGGTGCGATTCTGGTTGGCAATCCGCTCGATCCCCGCCTCCAGATCCAACTGGCGGGATAAGTAATTCACCTCATCAAGCTGTTCCAACGTGGCCAGCGCGTAGAAATCGGTGTCTTCGTTAAAGGTCGCCGGGCGTTCGAACCGGGCAGAGAGCGTATAGTCTTCGCCCCCCGAATTGCCGCCGATACCTTCGATCTCAGCCGAGAGGCGCAGACGTTCGGCCCCGCCCAACAGATTGCGGTGCAGCCAGAAAGTGCTCAGCGTCAGCCCTTCGAGCGAAGACAGTTCCGCACCAAAGCCAAAGCGCCGCTTGGGCGCTTCGGTCACCTGCGCGGTGATGGGCAGCGTGTCGTTCGGACCAATCCGATCCGCTTCGATGAGCGCCACAGCGTCGAACGCGCCGGTGCGGCGCAGCCGATCGGTGGCCAGTTCCAACTCTTCGGGCGAGAAGACCTCCCCCTGTGGCAGTCCTGCGATTTCGATCAGCCGCGCGGTGCGCACGTCTTCGTTGCCGGTCACAGTCAGCGCGCCAAAACGCAGCTTTGGCCCCGGGGCCAGCCGCAGGGCAGCGTCGATCTGGCGCTCACGGTGTTTGGCCACAAGGTCTTGATCCGCCAATGCCGCTTTCGCGTGGCCCACGTCACGCCAACCGCTGACCCCGGCCGAGACGGTTTCCTTCAGCACGCCAAGGCTCGCGGTCTCCCCCGCGGCAAATCCGTCCGGCAACTCGGTGCCCGGGGCTATGGGCGCGATGCGGGTCGCGCCAAAGCGGAACTTCGGCCCCGGGTCTACCGTGATCACGGCCCGGTCGATGCGGCGCGGCGGTTGCACAGGGGGAATCGCGGCGGCATCGACGCCATCCAAGGTGATCTTGAGCGTCGGCCCGAAATACCCGTTGTCGTAGAGCAGCGCCAAAAGCCGCCCATAATCGGCCTGCGCCGCGGCGACCAATTCCTGCGGCGTGGCAGGCTCGGCATCCTCATCGGTCTGCTCGGCCAACAAGGACCCATCGCGCAGGGTGGCATAGAGGTCCGAATCCGCTGCGATGCCAGTGATGGCCAGTTCCGCCGCCTGTGCCGCAGCCCCCCCGCCAAGAAGTAGTCCAAGAGCGAGACAAAGCGCCGCCCCTTGAGTCTGCCCTTGTTGCGCCACGCGCTACCCTCCTTGCGTTCGTCACCCCGGTTTTCGCGCCGGTTCTCCTTTGCCCGCCCAAACGGGCCTTATTCTTAGCAACCGTTAAACGGCATTGCCGCCTTGGCTGCAAACACTCTGCCGGGGGAATCGCGCGATGAGAACGGCCTGCCCCCGCCCCGCGCAGGTGTCACGCGGGGAATCGGCAAGATACCGCGCAGCAAGACTGTAGGCTGACCACGGCCCGAGACGAGGACAAAAACGTTTTTTCTTTCAGGGGGGTCCGACCATCGCTTTGCAATGCAAAGCATGGTGGTGCGGTCGGAGAGACTCGAACTCTCACGGGTGTTACCCCACAGCGACCTCAACGCTGCGCGTCTACCATTCCGCCACGACCGCACGCCATGGTTGGTGGTCGGGGTTTAGCCAAAGACCAAGGGCTTGTGAAGAGGCAATCTGCAAATTTTTTCAATGCGTTTCAGAATGCGGGTTCAGCCCCCGATTTTGCGCAGCCGCACCCCCGATCACAATCCCCTTACCGCCCTGCAATCTGACGGCCCAACCGTTGAATCAGCGCCTTCGGCGGGCCATCTGTCACGCAAGCAAGAAGGAACACGCCATGCCCGCAGATACCGCCACCCCCACAGATACCCCCACCGTGCAGATCGACATCGTATCGGATGTGATGTGCCCTTGGTGTATCGTGGGCTACAAACAACTTGAGCAAGCACTCGGCGCGGTTGGCGTCGGCGCCTACGTGCGTTGGCACCCCTTTGAGTTGAACCCGCAGATGCCAGCAGAAGGCCAGAACATGGCCGAACATCTGGCCGAGAAATACGGCTCCACCCCTGCACAATCGGTCGAAAATCGCAAACGGCTAACGCAGATGGGCCAAGACTTGGGCTTTACCTTCAACTTTTCCGACGACACGCGGATGCAAAACACCTTTGCCGCGCATCAACTGCTGACATGGGCGCAGGCCCAAGGGCTGCAACACCCGCTGAAGATGGCCCTTTTTGACGCGCATTTCACCCAAGGGCGCAATGTGAACGATACCGATGAGCTCGCCGATGTGGCGGCCTCCGTCGGGTTGGACCGGGATGAGGCGCTTGAGGTGCTCCGCAGCGGCAGCTTTGCCGAACAGACCCGCGAAGCGCAGCAATTCTGGACTTCGCGCGGCATCTCCGGCGTGCCGTCGATGATCTTCGAGGGCAAATACCTAATCACCGGGGCGCAGGGGGCAGAAAACTATGCCCAACTCCTGCGCAAGGTCTTGGAGGAACGCGACGCCGCCGCCTGACACTGTGCCTCTGGCGGTGCGGCGCGGGTCTTGCTAAGGCATCCCCATGGTTGAATGGATCATCACCGACGGCTTGACCGATTACCGCAGCGCCGAGGCGTGGATGGAGGCGCGTGCCACCGCAATCGCCGCCGGCGAGGCCGAGGAATGCATCTGGCTGGTCGAGCATCCCCCGCTCTACACCGCCGGAACCTCGGCGCGGGCCGAAGACCTGACAGAGCCCGACCGCTTCCCCGTCTACCCCACCCGGCGCGGCGGGCAGTACACCTATCACGGGCCGGGCCAGCGCGTGGCCTATGTGATGCTCAACGTTGCCGCCCGGGGGCGCGATGTGCGCTGTTTCGTGCGCCAGCTCGAAAATTGGGTCATCGCCACGTTGGATCAATTCAACCTGCGCGGCGAAATCCGCCCCGGACGCGTCGGCGTTTGGGTGCAACGGCCCGAGAAACCCGCCCAGCCCGATGGCAGCCCCGCCGAAGACAAGATCGCCGCCATTGGAATCAGGCTCCGCAAATGGGTCAGCTTCCACGGCATCAGCATCAATGTGGAGCCGGACCTCAGCCATTTTGGCGGCATCGTCCCCTGCGGCATCACGAACCACGGCGTGACCTCGCTGGTCGATCTGGGCCTGCCCGTCACGATGGACGATGTCGATCTGGCCCTGCGCGCCACCTTTGATGAGGTCTTTGCCAGCGCCCCCACAGGCAGCTGCGACATCACCCCCTAACAGCAGCAAAGCACGCGCCAAGCGCCCCAAAGGCCGGATTTTACGGCGACAGCCACAGCGCAAAAAATACCCACCCTGCGACCATCGCGCCCATTGCCCCCGCGAGACGGTCGCTCTAAAACGGGCGCGACACCGCATGTGCCGCCTATGGCGCCATGTGTCCAATTCATTTGCAGGAGGCACCGCATGGCAGACGCAGCCATTCACGGCCAAGATCATCACGACGACCGGGGGTTCTTTACCCGGTGGTTCATGTCCACCAACCACAAAGATATCGGTATTCTGTACCTTATCGTCTCGGCCTTGGTCGGTCTTATTTCGGTGGCATTCACCGTCTACATGCGCCTTGAGCTCATGGATCCGGGCGTTCAATACATGTGTATGGAAGGCGCGCGTTTCATTGCGGATAGCTCTGCCGCCTGTACGCCAAACGGCCACCTGTGGAACGTGCTGATCACCGGCCACGGCATCCTGATGATGTTCTTCGTCGTGATTCCCGCGCTCTTCGGCGGTTTCGGCAACTACTTCATGCCGCTGCAAATCGGCGCGCCGGACATGGCCTTCCCGCGGATGAACAACCTCAGCTTCTGGCTCTATGTCGCGGGCACCACGCTTGCGGTCTGCTCGCTGCTGACACCCGGCGGCAACGGCCAGCTCGGCTCCGGCGTGGGCTGGGTGCTCTACCCGCCGCTTTCGGTCCGCGAAGCGGGCATGTCGATGGACTTCGCGATCTTCGCGGTGCACGTCTCCGGTGCCTCCTCGATCCTCGGCGCGATCAACATGATCACCACCTTCCTGAACATGCGTGCCCCCGGCATGACGCTGTTCAAAGTGCCGCTCTTCGCGTGGTCGATCTTCGTCACAAGCTGGCTGATCCTCCTGTCCCTGCCGGTTTTGGCGGGCGCGATCACCATGCTCTTGATGGACCGCAACTTCGGCTTCGCCTTCTTCGACCCCGCAGGCGGCGGTGACCCGATCCTCTACCAGCACATCCTGTGGTTCTTCGGCCACCCCGAAGTCTACATCATCATCCTGCCCGGCTTCGGCATCATCTCCCACGTCATCGCGACCTTCTCGCGCAAACCGGTCTTCGGCTACCTGCCGATGGTCTGGGCGATCATCGCGATCGGTGCTCTGGGCTTCGTCGTCTGGGCGCACCACATGTATACCGTGGGCATGACCCTGAACCAGCAGGCCTACTTCATGCTGGCCACCATGGTCATCGCGGTGCCAACGGGGGTGAAGGTCTTCAGCTGGATCGCCACCATGTGGGGCGGCTCGATCGAGTTCAAAACACCGATGCTTTGGGCCTTTGGCTTCCTGTTCCTCTTTACTGTTGGTGGCGTCACCGGCATCGTACTGAGCCAGGCCGCCGTCGACCGCGCCTATCACGACACCTACTACGTCGTGGCGCACTTCCACTACGTGATGTCGCTCGGCGCCGTCTTCGCCATCTTCGCGGGCATCTACTTCTACCTGCCCAAGATGACGGGCCGCATGTACCCCGAATGGGCCGGCAAGCTGCACTTCTGGGCGATGTTCATCGGTGCCAACCTGACCTTCTTCCCGCAGCACTTCCTGGGCCGTCAGGGGATGCCGCGCCGCTACATCGACTACCCGGAGGCATTTGCCTACTGGAACCAGTGGTCCTCGATCGGCGCCTTCCTCAGCTTCGCCTCCTTCCTCTTCTTCTTCGGGGTGATGGCCTACACGCTGACCCGCGGCGCGCGCTCCACAGCAAACAACCCGTGGAACGAATTCGCAGATACGCTGGAATGGACCCTGCCCAGCCCGCCGCCCGAACACACGTTCGAGCAGCTTCCGAAACAGGAAGACTGGGACAAGCAGCACAGCCACTAAGCTGACCCAAACCACAAAGGCCCCGCTCTCCCGCGGGGCCTTTTCTTTTGCCCCCACTCCTCTGACAGCCGCCCCCCCCCCCTCCAACTTCATCCTTTCTCAAATACCCTCGGGGGTCCGGGGGCAGAGCCCCCGCCTTACGCAAATTTTTCCACCAAAAACCACATTTCCCTCTTGAAGCCCCCCGCCCCAATAGGTATCTCGCCCTCACCAGACGGTAAGCGGGCGTAGCTCAGGGGTAGAGCATAACCTTGCCAAGGTTAGGGTCGGGCGTTCGAATCGCCTCGCCCGCTCCATCTGGACTTCACAGGGTCGCATCTTCGGATGCGGCCCTTTGTGTTTTCCGCCCCCAAAACCTTCCCGAAAAAATTGCCGCGCGACGCTCAGATCGCTACATTTCCCCCTTGCAGCCCCCTGCGGGAATGGGTATTCCCCCCTCACCAACCGGATGCGGGCGTAGCTCAGGGGTAGAGCATAACCTTGCCAAGGTTAGGGTCGGGCGTTCGAATCGCCTCGCCCGCTCCAGGTTGATCCTACCACCCCGTAGGAAACGCAAAGCCGCCCTTCGGGGCGGCTTTTGTGTATCTCGCCCCAGAAAAAAACGCCCCATGACGAACACGGGGCGTAAGGTACGGAACGAGGGACAGTAGGTGGCCGGCAGGCGTTCCGGGCCTGCGGTCACCCATAAATTTAGGAAGCCTTAGCCGTTTTCAAAGGGGCCGGGCCCGGCCGCCCTGCCCCCTGTTCGAATTTGAGCCAGTTCTTGCCGATTCTCAGCCGCCAACCCGGCTGGCATAAAGCGCGATGGCCGCCGCGTTAGAGACGTTGAGCGAGCCGAATCCGCCCGCCGCATCGATCCGCACCAGTGCGTCTACAGTCTCGCGGGTCTTCTCCCGCAGCCCCGGCCCCTCGGCCCCCAGAACAAGCGCCACGGGGCGGTCACGGCGGCCTTCGACGGCTTCCTCGATGGTCTGCGTCGCCTCGCCATCAAGCCCCAACACCAGATAGCCCATCTCCTGCAAGGCCCGGATGGCATCGGCAAGGTTGCGGACCCTCAGATAGGGCTGCCGCTCCAGCGCGCCGCTGGCGGTTTTGGCCAGCGCCCCGGTCTCGGGCGCGGAATGGTGTTTGGTGCCGATGACCGCCGAGGCGCCAAGCACTTCGGCAGAGCGCAGAATCGCGCCCACATTATGGGGATCGGTCACCCGGTCGAGCAGCAACAGCCGCGGCGCGGAATCACCGATGGCCACATCTTCCAACCGCCCCCAGTTCAGCGGCCTCACCTCCAGCACAGCGCCTTGGTGGACCGAGTTCGGATCCAGCGGCGGGCGGAACTTGCGCGGGTCCACGACCTGCGGCGTGATTCCCGCCTCGGCGATGGCCTCTTCCAGCTTCGCCTGCGCGTTCGGCGTGACCATCAACTGCAATTTTTCACGCCGCGGGTTCATCAGCGCATCGCGTACCGCATGCAGGCCGAACAGCCAGACCGTCTGCGCCGCTTCGGCCTTCTTGTCCTGCTCTTTTTGCACGACCCATTTGGGTTTCTTCATCTCTTTATCCTTTCGTGCGATTTCCCCAACTTTTCTCAGGAATTCGCCTTGACGCTTCTTTGGCTCGCTTGTAATCACGCCCCCACGTCAGGTGCAATGCACCGGGACAAAGTGGGCGACAGGCCGCAAGGTGTGGCAGGGGACTGTAACTCCCTCGCGGAGACGCACGCCTGGTTCGATTCCAGGGTCGCCCACCACTTTCTCCCCCCTCTCGATAGTTCGTATGCGCAGTTAAGGCGCGCTCGTGGCGACCGATTAATGCCGCGCCCGATGGCTATCACGGGATCAGCACATCGCTCCGCAAAAACCCCTCAAGCGCCATTCCCAAATCGTCGTAAACGAGCTGAACCCGAATCCTCTCAACCGACCCGAGGTCAAACGTCAGGTAAGGCTGCGGATCCCCCTCCAGAATCGCATTCGGCGTCGGCACTAAATCGTGACAGGGCGGCATCGGCAGATTCTGCATCGGCGCGTCGTTCACCGCGATTGCCATGGCGGCCAGCCCGCAGCGCCAGCTCCACAGGTGGGTCACATAGAGGAAGTCTCGCCCATCATACTCCCGCACGGCGATCCAATTGCCGCGGGTGGCGTTCAGGATCGGCCGCACCTCTGCGGCGGTGGTGAAACGGCCCGTGGGCGTCTGGTCTTCGGAGACCAAGCCGGGGGGCACGGCATCCATGTAGAATGCAGGCGGCGGGGCCGCGGGCGCCGGGGGCGCCGCCGGGCTGGCGGGGGCCGCAGGGCGTGCCGGAGCCTGCACCGTCATCGGCGCATCCGGTCGGCCTACCCCGTCCGAAGGCGCAGAGGGGCCGCCCAAGCTGATCGCGATCACGGCAAAGACAAAATCGAACATTCGAACCCCTTTCGCAGGCCGCTCAAATTGCTGGCTTTTGCCGACAGAGCCCTGCCCCTATACTGGCCGAAAACCAAAGGCCGCAGTTAAGTATGACACGCAATTCGCGTATCCCGCAAATTTTCAACGTCGTCATCGTGGGCCAAGAGGGGCGACTGGCCTATGAGGCGCTGCTTTTCGCCGCCTCCCTGCGCCATTCCTGCCCAGAGTTCCAAGGTCGTTTGCTGATCGCCGAGCCGCAGCCCGGCCCGCTTTGGGACAGTGACCCGCGCATCACCGACAGCGCGCTGCGCGAAGCTCTGAGCGAGCTTGGGGCGGAGTTCGTCCCCTTTGACAATCAGCATTTCGGCAGCACCTACCCCAATGGCAATAAGATTGAGATGCTCAGCGCCCTGCCCGCGGGCGAACCCTTTGTTTTCTTTGACACCGATACGCTGATCACCGGCGACTTGACGGCGGTGCCCTTTGATTTCGACCGCCCATCGGCCTCTCTCAAACGCGAGGGCACATGGCCCGAGCCACAGCTATACGGGCCGGGCTATAGCGCATTGTGGAAGTCGCTTTACGACAAGTTCGGCCTTGACTTCGCCAGCAGCCTCGACCTGAGCCAACCGGATGAATATTGGCGGCGTTATCTGTATTTTAACGCCGGGTTCTTTTACTACCGCTGCCCCAAGGAATTCGGCGATCTCTTTCTGCGCTACGCCCTGGCGGTACGCGACGACCCTCCGGTCGAGCTTTGCGCGCAGAGCTTTGATCCTTGGCTCGACCAAATCGTGCTGCCGCTGGTGATCCACGCCCTTGGCGGCGGGCGCGCCACCCTGCCCGCTGGCCTGCTGGATGGCACGGTCTCCTGCCACTATCGCTTTCTGCCCCTGCTCTACGCGCGGGAGAACGATCATGCGATCGAGGTGCTAGAGGCCATCACCGCCCCCAACCGAATGAAAAAGCTGCTCAAGCAGCGCGATGCCATTAAGCGGATGGTCTATCAGGGCCGGGGGGCCAAGGTGCGCGCGCTTTTCGATCAAGAAAACCTGCCCCGCCGCGAACAGGCGATCCGCAACCGGATCAAATCAAACGGTTTCTGGATGCGCTGAGCCCCGCCCGCCCCGTTGTCTGGACGGGTCTTTGCGCCTAGGCTGCGCGAGAACCATTTTCTGAGAGGACAGACCAATGGCCGACAGCCCCACCCCACATTTCGACACGCTGCAAATTCACGCAGGAGCCAACCCCGACCCGGCCACCGGCGCGCGGCAGACGCCGATCTATCAGACCACAGCCTATGTCTTTCGCGATGCCGATCACGCGGCGGCTTTGTTCAACCTTGAGGAAGTCGGCTATATCTATTCGCGCCTGACCAACCCGACCAACGCGGTCCTGCAAGAGCGTATCGCCACGCTCGAAGGCGGTGTGGGCGCGGTCTGCTGCTCCTCGGGTCACGCGGCGCAGATCATGGCGCTGTTCCCGCTGATGGGGCCGGGCAAGAATATCGTCGCCTCCACCCGTCTCTACGGCGGCACGGTCACCCAATTCAGCCATACGATCAAGCGCTTTGGCTGGTCCTGCAAATTCGTCGACTTCGACGATCCGCAGGCCGTGGCCGATGCGATCGACGACGACACCCGCGCGGTCTTTGGTGAGGCCATCGCAAACCCAGGCGGCTATATCATGGATGTGCGCGCCATTGCGGATGTGGCCGATGCGGCGGGCATTCCGCTGATCATCGACAACACCAGCGCCACGCCCTACCTCTGCCGCCCGATTGAACACGGCGCGACGCTGGTGGTGCATTCCACCACCAAATACCTCACCGGCAATGGCACTGTCATGGGCGGATGCGTGGTGGATTCGGGCAAGTTCGACTGGTCCGCGAATGACAAATTCCCCTCCCTCAGCCAGCCTGAGGAAGCCTATCACGGCATGAAGTTCCACGAGACCTTCGGCCCCATGGCCTTTACCTTCCACGGCATCGCCATCGGGCTGCGCGACTTGGGGATGACGATGAACCCGCAGGCGGCGCATTACACGCTCATGGGGATCGAAACCCTGTCGCTGCGCATGGAGCGGCATGTGCAAAACGCGGTGAAGGTGGCCGAATGGCTCGAACAGGACGACCGGGTTGAGTATGTGACCTATGCCGGGCTGAAATCCTCGCCCTATCACGAGCGGATGCAAAAGGTCTGCCCCAAGGGCGCAGGCGGGCTTTTCACCTTTGCGGTCAAGGGCGGCTATGACGCCTGTGTGAAACTGGTCAACAGCCTTGAGATCTTTAGCCATGTGGCGAACTTGGGCGATACGCGCTCGCTGATCATTCACTCGGCCTCCACCACGCACCGACAGCTGACGGCAGAGCAGCAAGAAGCGGCAGGGGCCGGTCCGGGCGTCGTGCGCATCTCCATCGGGACGGAGGACGCTGACGATCTGATCGCCGATCTCGATCAGGCACTGGCCAAGGCGACCAGCTAAACCACCTTCCCCCGCCGATCACCTCGGCGGGGGTTTTCCATCTGCGGCAGCTTACTGCCCCGGGGCAATCGCAAAGGTCATCGAGACCTGCGCCCGCACCTCAACCTCACCTTCGGCCACGGCACTGTCCATCGCCATCCCCATACGGGCGGATTCGAACATCTTGGGCTGCGCGTGGGAGTTTTCGGTCATGCGGATCAGCGTGCCGAGCTTCACCCCTGCCGCCTCGGCCAACTGCCGCGCGCGTTCGGTGGCATCCGCAACGGCGGCCTTGCGTGCCTCGGCCAGCGCATCTTTCGGGTCTTGAAGACCGAAGTCCAAGCCGTTGAAATCATTCGCGCCCTCGTCGATCACCGCATCCATCATCGCGCCCAAGCGGTCCAGATCCCGCACCTTGACCGTTACGGAGTTGCCCGCCTGATAGCCAGTGATGCGCGGCGGCTGGCCGTTCTCATTCCCGCGGCGGTCATGTAGCGGGCGCAGGTAGAAACGGCTGGTCTGACGGTCCTTCGCCGCGACGCCCTGCGCATCCAGCTGGGTCAGGATTGCGCTCACGGCGGCATTCACCCCGTCCATCGCGGCCTTGGCGGTTTCGGCCTCTTCGGTCACGCCCAGAGTGATCGTTGCCATGTCGGGCGCGGCGGCGATGCTGCCTTGGCCGGTGACGATAATCCCCTCTTCCGGTCCCTGCTGGGCCGAGACCAACCCGGCCCCCGCCATCCACGCCAGCGCCACCCAATTCATCAGTCGCATGTTCGTTCCTTTCCGTGCATCAATGCGCCGCCATTTGCCCATCGCGGGCGGGGTCTGACAAGCACCTGCGCGGTGCGCACCCTTCCCTTGGGCGAACTCCTGCTCTATCCTTCGCCATGACTGCGGCGCGTCTGTAAGTGCGCCCGACCCCATGCTAAAGTCGACCGCGATGAAGCCGAATTTTACCCTCTCCCTGTCGTTCGACGGCATTCGTTTGCTCCACCGCACATCGGGCGGATGGCAGCTTGTTGGTGAAGTGGCGCTCGACAGTGCCGATCTGGCGGCGGAACTGGCGGTCTTGCGCAAAACTGCCACGGCGTTGGAGCCGGGCGGGCTGCGCAGCCTGCTGTTGATCCCCGACGCGCAGATCAAATACCTCACCCTCGACACGCCGGATATGGACCCCGCCGCCCGCCGTGCGGCAGCGGCAGAGGCGCTGGAGGGGGCCACGCCCTATCCGGTTTCCGATCTGGTGTTCGACGTGCATGCCGATGGCGGGCAGAGCCATGTGGCCGCCGTGGCCCGCGAGACCTTGGACGAAGCCGAGGCCTTCGCGGTGGAGCACCGTTTCCACCCGGTCAGCTTTGCCGCCGCCCCGGCCAATGAAAATTTCGAGGGCGCGCCGCATTTCGGCATGACGAAAGCCGCGTCAGACCTGCTGGAACCCGGCGAAACCGTGGAGCCTGAGACGGCTCCCATCGTGATTTCCGGCGTGATGAACGCGCCCGAAGGGCCGGTCGTGGACACGGATGAGACGACCCCCGTGGCCGAGCCTGAGCTTGCCCCGACGCCGGAGGAGACCCCGCCGCCGTTAGAGGAAGACCTGCCAGATTTGGCATCGACCGAGAACGTTTCGGAAGCCTCCCCCGCGTTGGAGCCAACCCCCGAAGACACGCCACCTCCCTTGAACGAAGACCTGCCCGCCTTGGACGCTGCGACGGAAACGGAGGCGACGGAAGACCCGGCAGAGGCCGAACTGACCCCCACTCCAGAGGAAACCCCACCGCCGTTGGAGGAAGACCTGCCCGCGCTGGGGACCGCCGCGCCAAGCGAGGAACCGGAAGAGACGGAGGCGGACGCGCAGCCCGCCCCCACGGGCAGCGTTGCGGCATCCGCAGCCCCCCTTGCGGCGGCGGCAAGCACGCAGGCCGCGCCGCAGCCCGAGCCTTCGCGCAAGGTTGATTTCTCGGCACCGCCCTCGCGCAGCGCCCCTGCCGCCGGTTTTGCAAGCCGCCGTGGCGGGTCAGACAACGCGCCCAGCCTTGGCGGCGCGCGCCGGGAGGCACCCCCGCCCCCGCCTGCCGCCAAAGCGGAAGCGACGCCCGCGCCCGCCCCCAGCACAGCCTCCCTGCCCGTCGGCGCACCTTCGCCCGCCGCGGCCCCGCTTGCGCCGCAGATGCCCGTCGAACCGGCCACCGCCGCCGCCGCCGCGACGGAGGCTTCCGCCCCCCAGCCCGACAGCAGCTCGCTGACGCCCGAGGCGACCACCTCCACCGGCACCTTCCTCAGCCGCCGCAAACCGAAAGCGTCGAAAGACCGCCGGACCGCCCCTGCCAGCCCCGCCGCGGCCACCCCAGCGTCGGAGGCCGAGCGAATGACCGTCTTTGGCGCGCGCCGCCGGAACGAAGTCGGCGGCAAGCCGCGTTTCCTTGGCCTGATCCTGACAGCGGCGCTTTTGGTCTTCTTGGCCGGTGTCGCGGCTTGGGCCTCAATCTTCCTCGACGAGGGCAGCGCGCTTTCGCGGCTCTTTGGCGACCGCAGCCCGCGCAGCACCGCCGAAGCCTTGGCCCCTGCGGAACCCCCTGAAATCGAGAATGACATCGCCGTTTTGCCCCCCGAACCGGCAGAGCCTGACGCGATAGAAACCGCCGCCTTGGACGCCGGCCTGACCGATGAAGACGGTGCCGTGCTCGACGCGCTGCGCGACCCTGAGCCGCGCCCCCTGTCAGAGATGACCGAGGCCGAGATCGACGCCAAATATGCCACCACCGGCATCTGGGCCCGCGCCCCGGACGTGCCCCCGGCCCCGGCGGCGGCAATTGATATCGACGATCTCTACCTCACCAGCATCGACCCGATCAGCAGCACGACAGATGCCGTGGCCCTGCCGCCCGCCGATGGGTTCGGCACCGACATCGCCCCCGGCGCGGTCAGCTCTCCGGCGGCGGCGGGCACACGCTTTGCGCTGGACGCGCGCGGCTTGGTCAAACCCACGACGCAGGGGGCGCTCAGCCCCGACGGCCATCTGGTCTACCTCGGACGCCCCGCCGTGCAGCCCCCCGCCACTCTCACACGGCCCGAAGCCGAACCGGCTGAGCCTGAGGTCGACAGCGGCTTGGCCGAGGCCCGGCCCCGTCTGCGCCCCAACGATTTGGCAGAGACGACCGAACGCGCCCAGCTTGGCGGGCTGACACGGTCCGAATTGGCCGATCTGCGCCCGCAACTGCGGCCCAAATCCGTTCAAGAAATCGCTCAAGAAGCGCTCGCCGCTGCCACGCCTGAGCCCGAGGTTGCCCCCATCGACACCAGTGGCGCGGTCGCCGCCGCCCTCGCCACGCCGCCCGCAATCCAAAACGCGACGAAACAGGCCACAACCCAGTCGCGCCGCCCCGATACCCGGCCCCGCAATTTCGACCGGATCGTGAAACGCGCCGCCCGCCGGGCTGCGCCTGCGCAGGTCGCGAGCGTCGCGCCCAAAGCGGTCCAACCGCGCTTTCCATCGAAAACCTCCGTGGCGAAACAGGCCACGGTGAAGAATGCGATCAACCTGCGCGACGTCAATCTGATCGGCGTCTATGGCAAGCCCTCGAACCGCCGCGCTCTGGTTCGGCTCAGCAACGGGCGCTATCAAAAGGTTGAGGTCGGCGACCGGATCGACGGGGGCCGCGTCTCGGCCATTGGCGATAGCGAGTTGCGCTATGTGCGCCGGGGTCGGAATGTCGTGCTGAAGATGCCGAACTAGGTCTCACCACATAAAAAGGGACGCCGCAGCGCCCCTTTCTCCCTCCCCCGGATGTTCTTCTGATTAGGTAGCCTCAAGCTCACCATTGTCGATCTGCTCTTGCTCGATCGATTCAAAGAGCGCCTTGAAGTTGCCCTCACCAAAGCCGTCGTCGCCCTTGCGTTCGATGAACTCAAAGAAGATCGGCCCGATCACGGTTTTCGAAAAAATCTGCAACAGGATGCGCGTCTCACCCCCGTCGACCACGCCCTCGCCGTCGATCAGGATGCCGTGTTTCTGCATGCGGTCCAGCGGCTCTTCGTGGTCGGTCACCCGCTCTTTCGACATCTTGTAATAGGTCTCGGGCGGGCCGGGCATGAACTTCAGCCCATTGTCGGCAATCGCATCGGTGGCGTCATAGATGTTACGCGCGCCGACGGCGATATGCTGGATGCCCTCGCCGTTGTACTTCTTGAGATAGGCCACGATCTGGCCGGTCTCGCCCCGGTCTTCGTTGATCGGGATGCGGATGCGCCCGCAGGGCGAGGTCAGCGCGCGGCTAGTAAGCCCCGTATATTTGCCCTCAATGTCGAAGAAGCGGATTTCGCGGAAGTTGAACAGGTCGCCGTAGAACTTGAACCAGACGTCCATATTGCCCTTGTGCACGTTGTGGGTCAGGTGGTCGAGGTAGTAGAACCCCACGCCTTCGGGCTTGGAGGTGGCGATCCAGTCGTATTCCCAGTTATAGGGCGAGGTGTCGTAATACTGGTCGACGAAGTAGATCAGCGAGCCGCCGATGCCCATGATCGCGGGCACGTCGAGCACCTTGCCATCGCCTTTATACTCCTCGGCGCCATTCGCTACCGCGTGCTCCAGCGCCTTTTGCGCATCCACCACGCGCCAGCCCATCGAGGGGGCGCAAGGGCCGTGTTTTTCGACAAAACGCGCGGCAAAGCTTTCGGGGTCGTGGTTCAGGACGTAGGTGATGTCGCCCTGCTGCCAAAGCTCGATCTTCTTGGTCTTGTGATTGGCGACATGGGCATAGCCCATTTTGGTGAAGACATCGCGCAGCGCCTGCGGGTCGGGGCTGGCAAATTCGACGAACTCGAAACCATCGGTACCGGCGGGGTTCTCTGCCGTGATCTGCGATTTCGGGGCGTCATGCGGGAAAGGGCCCATGTTAGTCTCCTCTGCTTTTGGATTTCCCCCAGTCTACGCAGCAACCGCCGCGCGGATTGCGCGTATCGCAGCATTCATCTGGTCAATTTCGCGGAAGTGACGCATAGTACCTCCAAACCATGCGGAGATTGCGCATCATGCTCGATGAGATCGACAGGCGGCTGCTAACGGCGCTGCAAAAGAACGCCCACCTCACGGCGCAGGAGTTGGGGCAAGAGCTGAACCTCTCCCCCAGCCAAGCCGGGCGCAGGCGGCAGCGGTTGGAGGCGGAGGGCTACATTCGCGGCTATCACGCGCGGCTCGATCCGGTGCGCATGGGGCTGAACGTGCAGGGCTTCGTGCAGGTCCATCTGGGCACCCACGGGCCGGAACATTCGGCAAGCTTTGCCCGGCTCATGGCCACCCGTCCCGAGATTGTGAGCGCATGGACGATGACGGGGGATGCGGACTACCTCCTGAGGGTCTATTGTGACGATCTGCCGAGCCTGAACAGGCTCATTCACGACGTTCTTCTGCCCCATCAGGCCGTGAGCCGGGTGCATAGCCAGATTGTCATGGATCAACTGAAACAGGACGGGCCGCTGCCCACCTGACGCTGAAAGAGGACCGCAATGGAAGGTTTCCTGTTCCAAGCCTCCGTCTATCTGGCCGCTGCGGTGATTGCCGTGCCCATCGCCGCGCGATTGGGGCTGGGGTCGGTGCTGGGCTATCTGGCGGCGGGCATTCTGATCGGGCCGGTGCTGGGCCTTGTCGGGTCCGAGACGAAAGACGTGCAGCATTTCGCGGAATTCGGCGTTGTGATGATGCTCTTCCTGATCGGGCTGGAGTTGGAGCCGCGCGCGCTGTGGGACATGCGCCACCGTCTGCTGGGCTTGGGGGGCTTGCAAGTGCTGCTGTCGACCGCGGCGCTCATGGCCATCGCCATGGCTTACGACCAGCCGTGGCGCGTGGCGCTGGCGATCGGGCTGACGCTGGCCCTCTCTTCGACGGCCATCGTGCTGCAAACCCTTTCGGAAAAGGGGCTGATGCGGACACAAGGCGGGCGCTCCGTCTTCTCTGTCCTGCTGACGCAGGATATCGCGGTGATCCCCATTCTCGCCTTCCTGCCGCTGCTGGCCACGGGCATTCCGGGCGGGCTTTTGCCCGATGGGTCCATCTCGCTCGATCCTGAGGCGGTGGAGAATGCCCATCACGGGGCCGAGGGCAGCCACGCGGGCGACGTCGCCCATGCCGCCCAGACCTTCGTGCAAAGCCTGCCCGGCTGGGGCGTTACGCTGGTCACGATCGGAGCGGTCGCCGCGATCATCCTTGTGGGCATCTACCTGACCCGTCCGGTGTTCCGCTACATCCACCTCGCCAAGCTGCGCGAGATGTATACCGCGCTGGCGCTGCTGATCGTGGTGGGGATTTCCTCGCTGATGACCGTGGTCGGCCTGTCGCCCGCGCTCGGCGCCTTTCTGGCGGGCGTGGTGCTGGCCAGCAGCGAGTTCCGCCATGAGTTGGAAACCGACCTCGAACCCTTCAAGGGGCTGCTCTTGGGGCTGTTTTTCATCACCGTGGGGGCGGGCATCAACTTTGTCCTCCTGTTCGAAAAACCGCTGATCCTGATCTGCATGGCGCTGTTGGTCATCATCGTCAAAGCGCTGATCCTGATGGTACTGGGCCGCCTCTTCCGCCTCAAAGGCCGCGACGGTTGGCTTTTCACGCTGGCGCTGGCGCAGGCCGGGGAATTTGGTTTTGTGCTGGTCAGCTTTTCCCTCGCCACCGGCGTCATGCCCGACCCGATTGGCGAGACGCTTTTGCTGGTCGTGGCCCTAACCATGCTCATCACGCCGCTGCTTTTCATCCTGCACGACCTGATCAGCCGACGCCTTGACGACGGCGGCCCCGTCATCGCCGATGAGATCGACAGCAGCGGCCCGGTGATCATTGCGGGCGTCGGGCGCTTTGGCCAGATGGTGAACCGGATGGTCCAAGCTAGCGGATTTCAAACCGTCGTGCTGGACCACAACCCCGAGACCATTGCCGTCATGCGGCGCTTTGGCTTCAAAGGGTTTCTAGGCGATCCCACGCGGCCCGACATCCTGCGCAAGGCGGGGCTGCAAGAGGCCAGCGTCTTGGTGGTGGCCCTTGATGATCCGAAATCCGCGGTCTCTCTGATCTCCTACGCGCGCAAAGAGAACCCGAACCTGCATATCGTCAGCCGCGCCCGCGACCGCGAGGAGGTCTACCGCCACTATCAGGCCGGGTCGAATGACATCGTGCGCGAAATGTTCGACAGCTCCCTCCGCGCCGGGCGCTATGTGTTGGAAAACATGGGGCTTTCGGATTTCGAGGCGAATGAGGCGCAAAAGCTTTTCTACGCCCACGACCGGGTCTCGGTCCGCGAATTGGCGGCGCTTTGGCGGCCCGATGTGCCGCCTTCGCAAAACGCCGCATATGTGGCCCGCGCCAAGGAATTGCAAAAGGAGTTGGAGACCGCCTTTCTCAACCTTGGCGAGGACAAGGGCAAGGAAAGCGCCTGAACCGGGCAGCCCCTTTCGGGGGGCCACCCGCACCGCCCTATGCGTCGCTGACGCCCGCTTCGGCAAAGGTGGCCATGCCCGCGTGACAAGCAAGCGCGGTCTTTAGGATGCCAATCGCCAAGCCCGCGCCTGAGCCCTCTCCCAGACGCAGGTTCAACTCCAGCAGCGGCTCCTTGTCCAACGCGCCCAAGAGCCGCCGGTGACCGCTTTCCGCGCTGAGATGCCCCGCGACGCAGTGATCCAGCGCGCCGGGTGCCGTCCGCGCGAGGCTGAGCGCGGCGGCACAGCAGATGAAACCGTCGAGGATCACCGGGATGCGCAAGGCCCGCGCCCGCGCCAAAGCTCCGGCCATCGCGGCCAATTCCCGCCCCCCGAGGCGGCGCAGCTGCTCTAGCCCATCGCCCTTGTCCGCATGCAGGGCGACACCCTCGGCCACGACCTCGGTCTTCAGCGACAGGCCCGCGTCATCCACCCCGGTGCCGCGCCCGGTCCAGAACTCCGCCCCGCCGCCCAAAAGCGCCGTGGCAAGTGCCGCCGCCGAGGTGGTGTTGGCGATGCCCATCTCACCCACGACAAGCAGATCGGCCTCGGGATTCACCGCCTCCCAGCCCGCCCGGAGCGCCTCGGTGAATTCGTCTTCCGCCATCGCGGGCGCGACGGTGAAATCTTGGGTGGGCCTGTCCAAGGACAGCGGCACCACGTCGAGGCTCGCGCCATTGACCCGCGCGATCTGATTGATCGCCGCCCCGCCCTGTTCAAAGTTCGACACCATCTGCGCCGTCACCTCTGCCGGGAAGGCCGAGACGCCCCGCGCGGCGACCCCGTGGTTGCCTGCGAAAACGATGATCTGAGGCGCGGCGATCTCGGCCCGCGCACCGCCTCGCCAGCCCCGATACCAGACCGCGAGGTCTTCCAACCGGCCAAGCGCGCCGGGGGGTTTGGTCAGCATGGCGTCATGGGCCCGCGCCTCTGCCATCGCCGCGTCGTCGCAGGCGGGCATCGCACGCAGCAGGCTGCGAAATTCGGTAAGACTGGCGAAAGACGTGTTCATATGCGGCCCTTTGCGGATTGATATTCAATCGTTTCTAGCCTTAGCCTGTCGGCGCTGAAAGTGCCGAAGGGGCGAAATAATGGCCATTCCCAACATCACCGCCCTGAGGCAGGCCTTCCGGCCCCGCGACATCGCCGTGGCCTTTGTCCTGCTGACCCGCCTGCCCCTGCCGCATTTCCACTTCCCGACCGAGCCGCTCCGCCCCCCGGCCCGCAGCGCTTGGGCCTATCCATTGGTCGGGATCGTGCTGGCGCTGATTGCCGGGGCCGTCGGTATGGCGCTGACGCGCCTGGGCGCCACGCCGCCGCTGGTCGCCGCCTTCGTGCTGCTGACACTCGTGATGCTGAGCGGGGCGATGCATGAAGATGGCCTTGCCGATTGCGCCGATGGGTTTTGGGGCGGCTGGACCCGCGAAAAGCGCCTGAAAATCATGAAAGACAGCGTGATCGGCACCTATGGCGTCGTGGCGCTGGTGCTGTCGCTTTTGCTGCGTTGGTATCTCATCAGCGAATTGATTACGGATGAGGCGCTGATCTGGGCGCTGGTCGTCGCCTCCTGCGGGTCGCGGGCGGCGATGGTCTGGGTGATGGACAGCCTGCCCCCCGCGCGCCGCGACGGGCTGTCGGATCGCACAGGCCGCCCTGGCGAATTGGCAACCGCGGTTGCCGTGTTGATCGGCGTGGGGGTGATCGTGATGGCACCGGACTATTCGGCGTGGCGTTTAGCGCTGTTGGGGCTTCTGGCCGCGCTGGTGGTCCGTCAAATCGCCAAGCGCAAGATCGGCGGACAGACCGGAGATGTCTTAGGCGCCACCCAGCAGGTAACCGAAATTGCCCTGCTAACTGGCTGTCAGATGATGGCCTATGGCTGGCAGGCCATTCCATAAAAAAAACCACGCCCCCGGAAGGGACGCGGCCTTTTCTTAAATTCTGCGGCCTTTAGGCGGCGACGCGGCTTTCCAGCACATCGCCGACCTGTTTCGCAGCGGCGAGTTCATCGCCCCCCGAAACAGCCGCCACTTCACGGGTCAGGCGCTCAAGGGCTGCTTCGTAAAGCTGACGCTCGGAATAGCTCTGCTCGCGCTGGTCGTCGGTGCGGTGCAGGTCGCGCACGACCTCGGCAATGGCGATAAGATCGCCGGAGTTGATCTTTTGCTCATACTCCTGCGCGCGGCGGGACCACATGGCGCGCTTGACCTTGGCCTTGCCCTTGAGCGTCTTCATCGCGTGGTTGATCACATCGGGTGTCGACAGGGCGCGCATGCCGATTTCGGTCGCCTTATGGGTCGGCACCCGCAGGGTCATCTTGTCTTTTTCAAAGGAAATTACGAAGAGCTCCAGCGCGATGCCGGCAACTTCCTGCTCCTCAATCGAGACGATCTGCCCGACGCCATGCGCAGGGTAGACGACGAATTCATTAGGGCGGAAATCAAGCTTTTTCGATTTGGTCATATAGATCGCTCCTTGGCGCGCGGGGGAAGCCCCGCCATTAACTCAGACACCTGAACAGCACGTAAAACGCATGCGAAGCGCAGCCTGAGTGGTCTGCGTTCGGGTGCGTTTGAGTTAGAAATGTGAGGTCAACCTTGGCAGCAGGGTCGAAACATTATCAGGCTCGTGTGTTACAGCTTAAAGACACTATAGCACAGAATCACGCCTTTCGGAAGCGCCCCCAAGCCGCCATCGGCGGTTTCCCGGTCAATTCAGCGGGTTAACACTTAAAGTTGAGGTCACAGAGGCGCAACAAAGCGCGAATCGCCGTGCCTTAGCCGCCCTCGCCCGGTTTTTCCGAGAAGAGCTCCATCTTGCCCTCTTTGCCATCCATCTCTTCCGCTTCAGGCAGCGGGTCTTTCTTGGTGATGATGACAGGCCAAAGTTCGGAATACTTCCGGTTGAACTCCACCCATTTTTCCATATCCGGCTCGGTGTCCGGGCGGATCGCATCAGCGGGGCACTCAGGCTCGCAAACGCCGCAATCGATGCATTCGTCAGGGTGGATCACCAGCATGTTCTCGCCTTCATAGAAGCAGTCCACCGGGCAGACTTCGACACAGTCGGTGTATTTGCAAGCGATGCAGGCGTCATTCACGATATAGGTCATGCGGAAACTCTGGCTGGATATGTGAGGGACTAGCTAAACCGGAGCGCGGGATCATTCAAGGTGGCGCGCCTTAGAAAGATCAAGCTGCCTGCGGTCGCGCTTGGTCGGGCGGCCCTTTCCCTCAAAACCGGGATTTTCGGGCTGTCTGTCCTTTGATTTGGGCTGCGGCGGGGACAGATCGGTGTAGAGCGTCTGCGCTTCGGGGGCCGGGCCGCGGCGATGGCCGATCGCCTCAATGCGGATCACCCGCACATGGTCGCCTTGCGAAAAGGTCAGCACATCGCCGGGGCCGACACTGCTGGCGCGTTTCTGCGTCGGCGTGCCGTTGATCCGAACCGCGCCGCCCGCCACCTGCGCGGCAGCGAGCGAACGGGTTTTGAAAAAGCGGGCGTGCCACAGCCATTTGTCCAGCCGCAGTTTCGCGCCCGCCTCCACTTACTTGTCGTCCTTCAGCCCCATCAGCGCGGCGGCAAAGGGGTTGTCAGGGTCGATCTGCTTTTCCTTACGCGGAGGACGGGCAGAGAAGTTCTGCGACTTACCGCCCTTGTCCCCGCCGGGCTTGCGCCCTTTGCCCTTGGCAGGCTTGCCACGCGGCTTGCCTTGCCCTTGATTGCGGTCCCCGCCGCGACGGTTGCTACCGCCATTGCCGCGCGGGCTGCGGGCCCACGTGAAGATGTAATAGGTCTCCATCTCCGGCCCGGCGACATCGGCATCGGGCGCGGTGCCCTGCGGGATTTCTTCCGCTGGTACTTCGGGGATGTTGGTGTCGACCTCGGGGTCTTCCGATGCCACGTCCGCGATAGGTGCGATGCCGTCGTCGGGCATCTGCGCCACATCTGCGGGGCGGTCGTCGGGGTTGGTCTCATCTGAAGGAGTCTCGATGATACCGCCCGCAGGTTCCTCGGCAGCGACATCCATGATCGGCTTGTCGGCCGCGTCGTCCCCGGGCAGATCGCTGTCGAGCTTCTCGGGCACCACGGTATCGGCGGAAGGGGCCATCGCGTCATGGCTGCCGTCCTTGGGCATCACCACATCGACGGGTTTCACCTTGGTCCGCTCGTCCTTTTCGGCCTTGTAACCCAGACCTTCCATCAGGTCGGCGAATTGCTCAAGCGTCATGCCGGTGATCGACAGCATGTCAGGCTTGGCCTCGAACCCACCGCGCGAATCTTCGGCCCGCAGCATATCGGCGAGACGTTCCAGCATGTCGATGCGGATCGCGCGTTTGCCGGCGTTGCGGTAGCCCGACATGGTGTCGGCCCCGGCGGGCGCTTCGGCTTCGACCGGGATGGTCACCAGACCGGGCGGGGGGGATTCAGGGAATTCGTTCAACCCTTTGGCCAGCGACCACAGCACCAGACGCAGACGTGTCGGCGCGGGTTTGAGCATCAGCGGCATGAAGATGGTGAACTGGCCGAACCGGATGCCATGTTTGCGCAGCGCACCGCGGGCGTCTTGATCCAGGGCCTTCACATCCTCGGCCACTTGGGCGCGGGGCAGAATGCCGAAATTCTCAACCAGTTGGAAAGCAAAGCCACGGGCCAGACCGGTCAACGTGTCATCCTTGCTCAGCCCCAAAAGCGGCTCGAACAGGGCCGCGACCTTGCGGTCGATGAAGTGCTGGAGGCGGCGTTTCACCTTCTCGGCCACTTCAGGCCCGGCGATGTCGTCGACGAAGACTTCGACCTGCGGCTTCAGCGCGTCGCTGCCAGCGGTCAGTTTGCCCACCGCGGCGCTGCCCCACATGAGGCCGCCCTGTTCGGTGAAATCAATCTCGGTGTCTGGAGCGTTGTAGAACCGGTCGGCGCGCAGATGGAACTGCGGAGCCAAGGCCTGCAATGCGGCGGTTTTCACCGTTTTGTCTTCAGCCGCACCCGCGCCCTTGTCCACCCGAAAGCGGAACCCGTCCAGCTTGCCTACAAATTCACCTTCAACGGTGACTTCACCGGTCTCGTTTACATCGGCCACCATGGCTTCCTTCTGTCCAAGCCGGCGCAGCAATACACTCGTGCGCCGATCTACAAATCTTTGAGTCAAACGCTCGTGCAGAGCGTCCGACAAGCGGTCTTCTACGACACGCGTCGTGTCGCGCCAATGGCTTTCGTCCTTTGTCCAGCCCTTGCGCTGCGCAACGTAGGTCCATGTGCGAATAAACGCGAGTCGTTTGGACAACGCATCAATGTCGCCATCGGTTCGATCAATTCGTTTGATTTGTCGTGCGAGCCAATCATCGGGGATATATCCGCGCTGGTGCAGATCGTTGAAAATGGTCTCCAAGAGCCCCGCATGTTCCGCATGGCTGATGCCGCGGAAATCGGGAATCCGGCAGACATCCCACAGGAGCCGCACCGAAGCGCCATCCGTGGCCCGGGCAAAAACCTCATCCACCTGCGCCAGCGCCTTGAGCGCGCGCAGATCGTCGGATTCCCGCGCCCTGACCAGCCGCTCGTCTTCGGGCGGCATTTCCAAGGTCTTGATCAGCCGATCAATGCTGCCGAATTGCAAAGCGTGATTGCGCCAGTTGATCTTGTTCTGCGGCGTAAAGTTGTGATCCATGATCGCGCGGGCAACGTGATCGTCCAGCGCGGGCGCGTCCCCGGTGGTGCCAAAGGTGCCGGATTTGAACCCGCGCCCCGCCCGGCCAGCGATCTGTGCCAGTTCATTCGGGGCCAAGGGCCGCATCCGCCGCCCGTCAAACTTACTGAGCGCCGAGAAGGCCACATGATCGACATCGAGGTTCAACCCCATGCCGATGGCATCGGTGGCAACCAGATAGTCGACCTCTCCGTTCTGATACATCGCCACCTGCGCATTGCGCGTGCGCGGAGAGAGTGCGCCCATAACCACCGCCGCACCGCCCTTTTGGCGGCGGATCAGCTCGGCGATGGCATATACATTCTCAACCGAAAAGCCGACGATTGCGCTGCGCGGCTTCATCCGGCTTATCTTTTTCTGACCTGCATAGATCAATTCGCTCATCCGGTCGCGGCGCATGAAATCGACGCCCGGCACCAGCGCCGCGATGGTGCCGCGCATGGTGACGGCCCCCATGAACAGCGTCTCATGCAGGCCCCGCGCGCGCAGCAGACGGTCGGTAAAGACATGGCCGCGCTCGGGATCGGCGCAAAGCTGGATCTCGTCGATGGCCACGAAATCCGCGCCCATCTCCTGCGGCATCGCCTCGACAGTGCACACCCAATACTGCGTGCGCGGCGGCACGATCCGCTCTTCGCCCGTGACCAGCGCCACCACCGAGGGGCCGCGCGCCTTGACGATCCGGTCATAGACCTCGCGCGCCAAAAGCCGCAGCGGCAGGCCGATCACCCCAGTCCGATGGGCCAGCATCCGTTCGATTGCATAGGTCGTCTTGCCGGTATTTGTCGGGCCGAGAACGGCCACGACGCGCTTGTTGCCTGCCACCTGTCTATCCTTGAATTAAAGCTCGCGCCCGATGCCGTCCCGGCGCAGCCCCTCAAGGGCCGCGCGGGCGTCTTCGTGATGCGGGTTGAGGGCGAGCGTCTTGCGGTAAAGTGCGGCCGCGCGGCCCAGATCTCCGAACTCCTGTATCATCACGGCAAGGCCGAAGATCGCGTTGTAATTGTCGGGGTTCAGCGCCAGCGTCCGTTCCAGATCATCCAGCGCGGGGCCATAGAGGTCGGCCCCGTAATAGGCCTGCGCCCGCGCATGAAACCCTTCGGCGAAACCGGGGGCGTGATCGGTCAGCGCGGTCAAATGCTCGATCGCCAAACGTGCATCGCCATCCGCCATTGCCTCCCGCCCCCGCGACAGCAGCAAATCCATCGCAGCCGAACCGGAGCGCTGCCAATGCGCCTCGATCTCATGGGCGATTCTGGGGGCCTCCGCCGCTGGGGCCTCGCGCAGCTTTTGCATCAGGTCGGGCGGGGCCTTCTCGGCCACGGCCATGCCCGCAAGCAACACAAAGCTACCAACTGCCGCAACGGTATGTTTGAGGTTGACGGGTATGATGCGCATAACAAAACTGAATGTAACAGGCTGCCGCCGCAATTCCAGACGTAGCGGGGCCAAATGCCAAAAAAGGGCGAGCGATGAGCGATATTGTGAACGAAGCGGTAGTGGTGCTGAACGAAAAGCTGGCCGGCAGCGATTTTGACGGCACGGCCAAGTTCGACATCGAAGGTGAAGGCACCGTGATGATGGACGAAAACGGCGCCCGCGCGGCGGACGAAGAGGCCGACGTGACGCTGAGCGCGGATGCCGAAACCTTCCAGTCCATCCTCGAAGGCGACACCAACCCCACATCCGCATTCATGACCGGCAAGCTCAAGATCGACGGCGACATGGGCATGGCGATGAAGCTCGCCGCTGTTCTCGGCTGATGCATCTGGACCCGGCCCCGCTCTACACCGATATCGCCCCCGGCCCCGATGGGGGCCAAGCCCATTGGGCCGAGGCATCGGATGGCAAGCGGATCAGGCTGGGTCATTGGCCCTGCGCAGGCGCGCGGGGCACGGTGCTGTTCTTCCCGGGGCGGACCGAATATATCGAAAAATACGGGCTTTGCGCCGCCGATTTCGCGCGGCGCGGCCTTGCCACCATGGCGATCGACTGGCGCGGTCAGGGACTGTCGGACCGGCTTTTACCGGACGCGCGCGTCGGCCATGTGGATGTTTTCAGCGACTATCAGAAAGACGTCGCCGCCATGCTGCGCGCCGCGCGCAGCCTGAACCTGCCGCGCCCCTATTTCCTGCTGGCCCACTCCATGGGCGGCTGCATCGGCCTGCGTGCCGTGATGGAAGGGCTGCCGGTGCAGGCCGTCGCTTTCACCGGCCCGATGTGGGGCATCTATGTTGTCCCGCATCTGCGCGCGCTGGCGTGGTCCTTGGCGCAGTTCATGCCCCGGGTCGGACAGGGCCACCGCCTGCCCCCGGGCACCAAGATCGAAGCCTATCCTGCCATCGCCCCTTTCGAAGACAACCTGCTGACCACCGATCCGCAGATGTACGACATGATGCGCGACCAACTGGCCGCCCATCCGGAGCTGAGCCTCGGCGGCCCCAGCTTCGTCTGGCTGCGCGAGGCGCTGGCCGAGACCAAACACCTCGCCGGACGCTCGGCGCCCAACATTCCCTGCGTCACCTACCTTGGCAGCAACGAGCGTATCGTCGCCACCGACCGCGTTCACAAGCGCATGGCGCAGTGGAAAGGCGGGCGGCTGGAGATCGTGCCGGGCGGTGAGCACGAGGTGCTGTTGGAGAGGCCGGAGTTGCGCAAGCCGATCTTCGACGGGCTGGAAAAGCTCTATCTGGGCAATATCACCGGTTAAGCCCTCGCCAGCGTCATTTTCCTGTGCAATTGGCCTGCGCCGCCTAGATTGCTTGGGATGACACGCGAACCCGTCCTCAGCTTCACCGAAAACGGCATCTACTGCGCCGCCGGTGACTTCTACATCGACCCTTGGCGCCCCGTCGCCCGGGCGCTGATCACCCACGGCCACTCCGACCACGCCCGCGACGGCATGGGCAGCTATTTGGCCACCCATGCCGCGCTCCCCGTAATGCGCCACCGGTTGGGCGAGATCGCCATCGAGGGCATCGCCTATGGCGAGACGCGCCAGATCGGCGGGGCGACGGTCTCTTTCCACCCCGCGGGCCATGTCCCCGGCAGCGCGCAGATCCGGGTTGAGGTCGGTGGCGAGGTTTGGGTTGCCTCGGGTGACTACAAGGTGATCGACGATGGCATGTCCGAGGCTTTCGAGCCGGTCCGCTGCCACCATTTCATTACTGAGAGCACCTTTGGCCTGCCGGTCTTTCGCTGGGCGCCGCAGGCCGAGGTAGCAGCCCAGATCAACGACTGGTGGGCGGGTTGCAAGGCGGCGGGCAAGACCGCTTTCCTCGGGGCCTATTCACTGGGCAAAGCACAGCGGCTTCTGTCGATGCTTGACCCCGAGATCGGCCCGATCTTGACCCATACGGCGGTGGAGAACACCAACGAGGTGCTGCGCGGCCAAGGCATCGCGCTGCCCGACACCACGCTGGTGACGCCCGAACTGGCGCCTAAAGAACATCCCGGCGCGCTGGTGCTGGCCCCGCCCTCCGCGCTCGGCAGCCAATGGGCACGGCGGTTCGGCGCGCAGGAGAGCGCCTTTGCCTCTGGCTGGATGGCGCTGCGCGGGGTGCGCAGGCGGCGCGCGGGGGATCGGGGCTTTGTCATCTCGGACCATGCGGATTGGCATGGGCTGCTCTGGGCGATCCGCGAGACCGGGGCGGAAAACATATATGTCACGCATGGTTACACAGATATCTTCACGCGATACTTGAACGATCAGGGGTGGAACGCCGAAGTCGTGCCCACCCAGTTCGAAGGCGACGGGGGCGACAGCGAATGAAGGATTTTGCCGCGCTTTTTAACGCCGTCGACCAGACCACCAAGACCACGGTGAAGGTCGCCGCACTGGCCGAGTATTTCACCACGGCCTCCGAGGATGACCGTCTCTGGACCGTCGCGCTTTTCTCGGGCCGCCGCCCGAAACGCGCGGTCACCACCACCAAATTGCGCGAATGGGCCTCGGAAGCCTCGGGCGTGCCGCTCTGGCTCTTCGAGGACAGCTACGCCATCGTCGGCGATCTGGCCGAGACCATCGCGCTGGTCCTGCCACCAGTCGAGAGCGACGACACCGGCACGCTCACCTCGTGGATAAACGCCCTGCGCGGGTTGAAGGATCTCGACGACACGGCGGGCAAGGAATTTGTCCTCTCGGCGTGGCAACAGCTTGGCGGCACCGAAAGGTTTCTTTTCAACAAGCTCATCACCGGCGGCTTTCGCATCGGCATCAGCCAGAAGCTGATGACCCGGGCGCTCTCGCGCGCCACCGGGCGGCCCGAGGCGGAGATGGCGCACCGCCTGATGGGCAACTGGCACCCCGACGACGTCACATGGCACAGCCTGATCGAGGCGGAGGACGCCAGCGCCGACGCCTCGCGCCCCTACCCCTTTTACCTCGCCTATGCGCTTGAGGACGGGCCGGAAGGCTTGGGCGATCCGAGTGACTGGCGGGCGGAGTGGAAATGGGACGGTATCCGCGGCCAGCTCATCCTGCGCGACGGCGACTATTTCGTCTGGTCGCGCGGCGAGGAGTTGATGACCGACCGTTTCCCCGAACTGGCCCGCGCCGCCGATCACCTGCCGCCGGGCACCGTGCTCGACGGCGAATTGCTGGTTTGGCAACCCGGCGCCGAATACCCTTCCTCCTTCAATGCTTTGCAAGCCCGCATCGGACGCAAGACGGTGCCGAAGAAGCTGCTGACGGAAGCCCCTGTCGTGCTGCACGCCTACGACCTGCTGGAATGGCAGGGCGAAGACATCCGCCACCGCCCCTTCGCCGAGCGCCGCGCCCTGCTGGAAGAGGCCGCCGCCGATTTGCCCGAGGACGCACCCGTCCGCCTCTCGCCCCAGCACCAATTCACTGATTGGGCCGAATTGGCCACCCTGCGCGAAACGGCGCGCGAGGCGCAGGCCGAGGGGCTGATGCTGAAACGCGCCGACAGCCCCTATCTTTCGGGCCGCAAAAAGGGCGACTGGTGGAAATGGAAGCTCGACCCGCTGACCATCGACGCGGTGATGATCTACGCGCAATCAGGCTCGGGCCGCCGCGCGAACCTCTTTACCGATTTCACCTTCGCGGTCTGGAACGGCAACGATCTGGTGCCCTTCACCAAGGCCTACTCCGGCCTCACCGACGCCGAGTTCCGCCAGATCACGGCATGGGTGCGCAAGAACACGCAGCAACGTTTCGGCCCCGTGCGTCAGGTCACGCCGCACCATGTTTTCGAAATCGCCTTCGAGGGCATCCAGCCCAGCCCGCGCCACAAATCCGGCGTCGCCCTGCGCTTTCCCCGGATGCTGCGCTGGCGCAAGGACAAGCCGCTGCAAGAGGCCAACACCCTCGACGATCTGAAAGAAATGCTGCGCATCTACGGATAGGTTGTTCCGGCCCGCCCGGAGGCATAGATGTGACGAAACGCAAATGAGGTACACCGATGTTTCAGCTTCCCTTCCCGCTTCACGATGCCAACGCCAGCGCCGGGGGCAAAGACCTTGGCGATCTGCCGGAATGGGATCTGAGCGATCTCTATACCAGTGAGGACGCGCCCGAATTGAAACGCGACCTCGACTGGCTGGAGGAAGCCTGCGCCAGCTTCGCCGCCGATTACGAAGGCAATCTGGCCGCGCTCGATGCCAAGGGTCTGCTCGACTGCGTGCTGCGCAACGAGAAAATCAATCAGGTCGCCGGGCGCATCATGTCCTTCGCCGGCCTGCGCTACTACCAGCAGACCACCGACGCGGGCCGGGCCAAGTTCATGTCCGACATGCAGGAGAAGATCACAGACTACACCACGCCGCTGGTGTTTTTCACGCTGGAGCTCAACAAGCTGCCCGACGATCACCTCGCCAAACTGCTGGACGAGAACCCCGACCTCGCGCGCTACAAGCCCGTCTTCGACCGCATCCGCGCGATGAAGCCCTACCAGCTTTCGGACGAGATGGAGAAGTTCCTGCATGACCTCGGCGTCGTCGGCGACGCATGGGAGCGGATGTTCGACGAAACCATCGCCGGGCTGGAGTTCGAGGTCGACGGCGAGACGCTGAACATCGAAGGCACGCTGAACCTGCTGACCGACCCCGACCGCGCCAAGCGCGAGGCGGGTGCGCGGGAACTGGCCAATGTACTGGGCCGCAATATCCGCACCTTCGCCCGCGTGCACAACACGCAGGTGAAGGAGAAAGAGGTCATCGACCGCTGGCGCGGCATGGAAACGCCGCAGACGGGCCGTCACCTCAGCAATCACGTAGAGCCGGAGGTCGTCGAGGCCCTGCGCAACGCCGTGGTCGAAGCCTATCCGAAGCTGAGCCACCGCTATTATGAGCTCAAGCGCAAGTGGCTGGGCCTTGACGTGATGCAGGTCTGGGACCGCAACGCGCCGCTGCCGATGGAAGACCCCAAGGTCGTCGACTGGGCGCAGGCCGAAGCGACCGTGATGGAGGCCTACCACGCCTTCGATCCGCGTATGGGCGAACTGGCCAAGCAGTTCTTCACCAAGGGCTGGATCGACGCGGGCGTGAAACCCGGCAAGGCGCCCGGCGCCTTCGCGCATCCCACCGTGACGGACGTGCACCCCTACGTGATGCTGAACTACCTCGGCAAACCGCGCGACGTGATGACGCTCGCGCATGAGTTGGGCCACGGCGTGCACCAAGTGCTGGCCGCCGATCAGGGCGAAATGCTCTCCTCCACCCCGCTGACGCTGGCCGAGACGGCTTCGGTCTTCGGCGAGATGCTGACCTTCCGCAAGATGCTCGACAAGGCGCAGACCCAAGCCGAGCGCACGGTGCTGTTGGCGGGCAAGGTCGAGGACATGATCAACACGGTCGTGCGCCAGATCGCCTTTTATGACTTCGAGTGCAAATTGCACGAGGCGCGCCGCGGCGGGGAGCTGACACCCGACGACATCAACGCGCTGTGGATGAGCGTTCAGGCCGAAAGCCTTGGGCCAGCATTCGAGTACATGGACGGCTACGAGACCTTCTGGGCCTATATCCCGCATTTCGTGCATTCGCCCTTCTACGTCTATGCCTATGCCTTTGGCGACGGCCTCGTGAACGCGCTCTACGCCGTCTACGCGGATGGTGAAGAGGGCTTTGAAGAGAAGTATTTCGACATGTTGAAAGCGGGCGGATCGAAGCACCACAAAGAACTGCTCGCCCCCTTTGGCCTTGATGCCAGCGACCCGGCTTTCTGGGACAAGGGCCTGTCGATGATCTCTGACATGATCGACGAATTGGAAGCGATGGAGGACTGATGTCCCGCGCCGAGTGCATGAAAGAAAGGTTCGCCCCCTTCTTTGTCTGGATTCAGCGGCGGGTGCCGCCCGGATTTAGATTTGCGCTCGGCCTGCTGCTCATATGCGGCGGCATCCTCGGGTTCTTGCCGATCCTCGGATTCTGGATGCTGCCGCTTGGCCTCATGGTGGCGGCGATGGATGTGCGGCTATTTCGACGCTGGCGCTCTCTTCGCCGCAGACGGCGGGCAGAACGGCCTTGAGGTCACTTCAATTGGCTGTCTTTCGAGCCACGCCGATTAATTCCGCCGCGCATCTGCGCCTGCCCGTCTCGTTCTCGCACGCAGTCGATGCAAAGCTTCACCCCCGGCAGCGCCATGCGCCGCGCCTCTGGAATCGGCTCTTCGCATTCCGCGCAATGGGTGCGGCTCTCGCCCACCGGCGCGCGGCGCGCTTTTAGCCGCGCCAATTCGTCGGAAATGGAGGCTTCGATCTGCTCGCTCACCGCGCCATCGCGCGTCCATCCACCTGCCATGTTGCGCCCTCCTTATGCGGTTCACTCCAGAGATATGGGGCGCAGCGGCGGCTTGTCACGGCTTCACCCGGGATATGCCCCCCGCCCCAAGATTTATTAAATGGGTCGCGCAAATAAAAAAACACCCCCAAAAGGGGGTGCAGTTGCTAGGCATTGGGCTGTGAGTCAAGCAGCACGCAGGGTCGTATCTCCTCCATTCAAGCGGTTTAGCAGGGTGGACAGGGTGACGGCGCTTTGAATGAGCCGCCGGCGAAGCTCTTGTCGCTGGCCGGCAGGGCGCAGCGGAACGTTGGTGCGCAGGTGGACCCTTTGCGGCATGGCGGCGGGATGGCAGGTATAGGTCACTTCAACCATCGCCTCGACCCGGCCGAAGTCGCGGGCATACTGTACACTGTGAAATCGGGCGTCGCAGATGGTAAGTGTGACGGGGCATTCATCGGACGGGTGACCAAGGGTGACGGGATCATAGCTGCGTTTGCGGCGGAGAATGTCACCTGCATTGAGGGACGTGATGGGGCCGAGTGTTTCTGGCGCGGTAGAGCGGCTTGGCATGTCTGATCCTCTTCCTAATCGTCTGGTCGCTTATCTTCCCTTTCTATGGGCCTTTGCGTTCCCTGAGATGCCGCTTTTGCCCAACCTGTATACATGTTGTCGGGCCCAATTGTGGCTCAAATGTGGCAACAACTTGCCGACAATGGGGCAATCGTATAATTCGCCAAACGTTTTTCACATTTCCTATGCGAAGGGGAGGTCTACCTCTCCTTTTCGACCTCTAGCAGCCAGTTCTCCTGAAGCTGGTTTTCAATCGCTTCGGGGAAATGGCTGCGCACCAAGGCGATGGCTTCCGCGGCCGGCATTCCGGCCCCAATCAGCATCCACGCTGCGATCAGCCCACTGCGCCCCGCGCCGTATTGGCAGGAAAAGGCGACTGTCTCACCCGCCTCTAGCGCCGCCTCGAAACGCACCCGGTGTGCAGGCCATTCGGCTAAGAATCTATCGCAAGGGACTTTGAAATCTTCGATCGGCGCGAAAGAGAGCCTTAAGCCAAGAGACTGTGAAGTCTTTAAAATCAAGGGAAAAGCTCCGTCAGGAAGCTCGACCTCCTCGGTAAGAACCAGCAACTCACGCGCCTCAGCTGCGCGCAGGCCTTCCAAGGTTTCCCGCATCTGTTGAGGATCGAGGTAAGCGCTGCCATCCACATGGGTCAACAGCCCCGGAAAACCCGTCATCGCCAGATGCCCGCCGCGGGGCGTGGGGATAACAGCGCGTATCGAGGTCGCTTCAGGATCGAAAAAAGGCACATCACGAGACATAAAAACGTCCATAGAATTTGAGTAACGGCAGGAGCACCTGTATACATGTTAAATAGGTAAAATCGAATAGACTAAGGATGCCGGGCAATGCCTACCCAAGTCAAATCCAGCGCCGCGATTGCAGAAGCGCTTCGGACGGACATCTGCCTGAACCGCAATATCGCCGACGGCATGCTGCATGAGGTGGCCCTCGCCCAGCGTTTCGGCGTGTCCCGCACGCCCATCCGGCAAGCGTTGCAACGTTTGGCCTATGAACGCATGATCGCCGTGAAATCCGGCGTGGGGTCTGTCGTGACCCCTTTGGACGCGCCCATGCGCGCGGATGACATTCACGCGGCTGGGGCGATCATCGAAGCCGCCGGCAAATGTGCAGAGCCCTCCACCGCCCCGACGGCGCACTTCATGTCACTCGCCGGGATACTGGGAATGATGGACCTCGCCCCGCTGGACAATGCTGAGGCCTTTTTCGACATCCGCGCCCGACTTTTGAACGCCCTATCGGAGATGATCGAGAACCCGATCCTCAGCGACGCCTTTCGCGCGGCCTATTGGCGGCTGATCAGATGGTCCCTGCGTGATTTCGACACCGCGCCGGAACCTCAGATCGTGCATCTGCGGGCGGTGCTGCAAGCCGCTGCCCGGGCGATGCAGTCGGGCATGATCGGCGCCTGTTTCGAAGAAGTCGCAAGGCTCGAAAGCCAGCTTGTCGAACCCCAAAGCTAATAAAGAAAAGCCCCGCTCCAAAGAAGCGGGGCCCTCTGCATCAACTGGATCAGCCGTTAGCTAGCCGCCAACATGCCCTTTTCCTTCGCCAAGTCGCGCATCCGCTTTTGCAGCTTCTCGAAGGCGCGCACTTCGATCTGGCGGATCCGCTCGCGGCTGACATCGTATTGCGCCGAGAGGTCTTCGAGCGTGACCGTCTCATCCGACAGGCGACGCTGGGTCAGAATGTCCTTCTCGCGCTCGTTCAGCACGTCCAAAGCCTCGGCCAGCATCTCCCGCCGGGTTTCAAGCTCGTCACGCTCCGCATAGTCGCCCGCTTGGTCGGTGTCTTCATCCTCCAACCAATCTTGCCACTGCATCGTGCCTTCGCCTTCGGACCCGACAGTGGCGTTGAGCGAAGCATCCCCGCCCGACATCCGCCGGTTCATGGAGACGACCTCATCCTCAGTCACGCCAAGCTGGGTCGCGATCTCTTTCACGTTTTCAGGGCGCAAATCGCCCTCTTCCAGCGCGCCGATCTTGTTCTTGGCCTTACGCAGGTTGAAGAACAGCTTTTTCTGACCTGAGGTCGTGCCGAGCTTAACCAGCGACCACGACCGCAGGATATATTCCTGAATCGAGGCGCGAATCCACCACATCGCATAGGTGGCAAGGCGGAAGCCCTTCTCAGGATCGAAACGTTTCACCGCCTGCATCAGGCCGACATTGGCCTCCGAGATCACCTCGGACTGTGGCAATCCATAGCCCCGGTAGCCCATCGCGATCTTTGCCGCGAGGCGCAGGTGAGAGGTAACCATCTTATGCGCGGCTTCGGTGTCTTGTTCTTCGACCCAGCGTTTGGCCAGCATGTATTCTTCCTCAGGCTCCAGCAGCGGGAACTTGCGGATTTCTTGCATATAGCGGTTCAGCCCGCCTTCGGGCGTTGGTGCGGGCAGATTTGCATAATTTGCCATGTCTTGTCCCTTTCCCCAGTTTAATTGGGGCCTATGTTATTTCGCTTAACATGCAATATGGGCGGCCCCCTTCGTGCTTTCAAGACAGAAGCATTCACGCTTTTGTTCATGACTGCACAGTTTCTGTGGACAAAACGTAACCGATCCTTAGGCGGTTCCGCAGGGTGGCGGGGTCACGCCGATGGGGCGGTGGGGCCGTCGCGCAGCAGGTCCAGCAGGGCGGCCATATCGGTCGGCAGGGGTGCTTCGAAACGCAGGTTCTCACCAGTCACCGGATGTTCGAACCCCAGAACGGCGGCGTGCAGCGCTTGGCGGGGGAAGGCACGGATTGCTTCGGCGGTGGCCTCAGGCAAGGCCGTCTTGGCCAGCTTGCGCCGCCCGCCATAGGTCGCATCCCCCACCAAACCATGGCCCGCGTGGGACATATGCACACGGATTTGGTGCGTGCGCCCCGTCTCAAGCCAGCATTCCAGCAGCGCCAGCACGGGCGGAGTGCCAAAACGCTCAACCGTGCGGGCGCGGGTCACCGCGTGCCGCCCGCCCTGAAACAGCACCGCCTGCCGCTGTCGGTCGGTCTTGTGCCGCGCCAGTTGGGTGGTCATCCGCAGGATATTCCCCGCCTCGAAGGACGCGCCTTTGACCCCGCGCAGGCGCGGATCATTGGCATCCGGCACCCCATAGACGAGGGTTTGGTAATAGCGCTCTACGGTATGTTTCTCGAATTGCGCCGCCAGCCCGTGATGCGCCGCATCAGATTTGGCGACGACGAGCAGACCAGTGGTATCCTTGTCGATCCGGTGCACGATGCCGGGCCGTTTCATTCCGCCCACACCAGAGAGATCATCGCCGCAATGCGCCAGCAATGCGTTGACCAGGGTGCCGGAGGGCGAGCCCGGCGCGGGGTGCACCACCATGCCCGCAGGCTTGTTGATCACGATCAGGTCGTCATCCTCAAAGACCACCGAAAGGGGGATGTCCTCGGGCAGGATGTGGCTTTCCGCCGCCTCTTCGACAGTGATCTGCACCGCCTGCCCTTCGGCCACTTTGGCGCGGGGGTCTTGGACCACCACACCGTCCAGCGTGACGGCGCCCTCGGTGATCAAACGGCCCAAACGGGTGCGCGACAGGTTCGCTTCCTCTGGCACATCGCGGGCCAGCGCCTTATCAAGACGGGCGGGCGGGCTATCGTTCAGAATGAAATCAATGCGGCGGTGAGACATGGACACGGACAACCCTGATGAACCGGCGAACCTGCGGTTTCTGCGGCGGATGGTGACGGTCTTGACCGTCGTGATGATTGGCGGGGTTCTAGTGCTGATCTTCGTGCTTGTCACCCGCCTGAGCGATCAGGGCCCGACCATGCCGCGCAGCATCACCCTGCCCGATGGCAGCAGCGCCCAAGCGTTCACGCAAGGCCGCGGCTGGTATGCGGTGGTGACGGATGCGGATGAGATCCTGATCTTTGACCAGCTGACCGGCGCATTGCGCCAGACGGTCGCGATCGAGTGATCAGCCGCGGATCGTCTTGGCAAAGGTCGAATAGATCGGCTCGTTCGCGCAGATGATCTCACCATGTTGCAGGATGTTGCGCTCAGGCCGGATCGGCTCGACAAGGCCACCGGCCTCTTTAACGATCAACATGCCCGCGGCCACATCCCATGGCTTCAGACGACGCTCCCAGAAGCCATCGTAACGGCCCGAGGCGACATAGGCGAGATCGAGCGATGCCGCGCCCCAGCGGCGCACACCGGCGCAGACGGGCAGCAGGCGGCCCAAATCCTTGAGCGTTTCAGGCAGATCGGCACGGCCCCCGAAAGGCAGACCTGTGGCAAAGATCGACTCAATCATGCGGTGTCGGCCAGAGACCCGCAGACGGCCTTCGTTCATCCAAGCGCCGGTGCCTTTCTCGGCAAAGAACATCTCGTCCTTGGCGGGGTCAAAGACCACACCGGCGACAATCTCGCCTTTATGCTCCAACGCGATGGAGATGGCCCAATGCGGCAGACCGTGCAGAAAGTTCGTCGTGCCATCCAGCGGGTCGACGATCCAGCGGCGGGTCGGGTCTTGGCCCTCTTCCTCGCCTCCCTCTTCGGCCAGCCAGCCATAGGTCGGACGCGCGCCCATGAGGTCGTCTTTGATAATCTTCTCGGCGCCGATATCGGCCTTGGTCACGAAATCGCCCGCGCCCTTGACCGAGACCTGAAGGTTCTCGACCTCGCGGAAATCCTTGACCAATGCACGCCCCGCTTTGCGTGCCGCCTTGATCATGATGTTGAGATTCGCACTGCCGATCATTGTTCGCGCCCTTTGATGGATAAGGCGGGACGTATAGGGCGCAAGAGCGCAATTGCCAAGGGGGCAGAAACCTGCACCGCTTATTGATTCTCGCGCGCTTCACGGGTTGCATTCAGAGCGCGAGGGAACACCTTGGACGCTGTAGCAACCAGCACGAAGGAAACCCCATGTCCGACCAGATGCAGAGAATCGTCCTCGCTTCCCGCCCCGATGGCGCACCCACGCCCGAGAACTTCCGCCTTGAAAGCGCGGATATCCCGCAGCCGGGCGACGGCGAAATTCTGGTCGAAGTGCATTACATGTCGCTCGACCCCTATATGCGGGGCCGGATGGACGATGCGAAGTCCTATGCCGAACCTGTGCCCATCGGCGGGCTGATGGAAGGCGGCAGCGTGGGCAAAGTGATCGCCTCGAATGACCCGAGCTTCGCCGAGGGCGATTTTGCCTTTGGCGCCTTCGGCTGGGCCACCCATGGCGTCGCCCCGGCGAAACAATGTCAGAAGGTAGATGCCGAAGGCGTGCCTATCACCGCCTCCCTCGGCGTGCTTGGCATGCCCGGCCTGACCGGCTGGTACGGTTTGAACGACATCGGCCAACCGAAAGAGGGCGAGACCCTCGTCGTGGCCGCCGCCACCGGCCCCGTCGGCTCAATCGTGGGGCAATTGGCCAAGGCCAAAGGGCTGCGCACCGTGGGCATCGCGGGCGGGGCTGAGAAATGCGAGATCGCCACCCGCGATTTCGGCTTTGACGTCTGCCTTGATCACCGCGCCTATGACGATGCCAAATCCCTGCGCACCGCCCTGAAAGAGGCCGCACCGGATGGCATTGATATCTATTACGAAAACGTCGGCGGCAAGGTGCTGGACGCGGTGCTGCCGCTGATGAACCCCCATGGCCGGATCCCGCTTTGCGGCATGATCGCGTGGTATAACGCAGGTGGGCTGGGTGCCGATGCCGAGGGAGCTGGCCTCACCGCGCCGCGGCTATGGCGCACGATTTTGGTGAACTTCCTCACCGTGCGCGGCTTCATCATCTCGAACCACTGGGACCAGATGCCGAAGTTCCAGCGCGAAGTGGCGCCAATGGTCGCCGATGGCCGCGTGAAGGTGAAAGAGGACATCACCGAAGGGCTGGAGAATGCACCGCAGGCCTTCATCGACATGCTGAATGGCGGGAACACCGGCAAGGCTATCGTTAAGGTGAAGTAAGCTTTGGAATGCGTCGTTCCGCCTTGTGGAACGGCGCGTTCACGCACCCGGCCCGGCGTCAAGTCGCAGGCGCCGGGCCATCGCCTGCCCGTCCCCCGGGTAGGCGATTTAGAAAGGCTTGGCACGACTTCGCGACCGTGCGTCATGGCTGAACCATAAAGCGGCATGAACCACGGTCAATCGCCCACCCACGGGCAGGCGCTGGCCCTCGGCACCCCGCTCAGGCCCGCTGCAACTTCCGCGCCTCCTGCCCGGCCAGCTTTAGCAACTCATCCATGAACGGCTTGCCCAGATCATCCCGCCGCACCGCTGCATAAAGCCGCCGTGTGATCCCCTCGGCCGTCAAAGGCCGCGTGACGTAATCGGAGGAATATTTCACCTCCCGCACCACCCAATCCGGCAGGACCGAGACCCCGCGGTTGGATGCCACCAGCAACAGGATCACCGCCGTCAGCTCTACCTGCCTGATCGTCGCAGGCTCGACCTTGGCGGGGATCAACAACTGGCTGAACACGTCCAGCCGGGTCCGCTCCACCGGATAGGTAATCAACGTCTCCCCACGAAAATCGGCCGCCTCGACAAAGGGCTTTTCGGCCAAAGGGTGGTTCTGCGAGGCCACGAAAACCGGATTATAATCAAAGAGTTCGACAAATTCGACACCCGGCAATTCCTCAGGGTCCGAGGAGACCACCAAATCCACCTCTTCCCGCAAAAGCGCAGGCAGCGCATCGAAGGCGAGACCGGGGCGGATATCGACATCCACATCCGGCCAATGGCGGCGGAACTGCTCCAACACCGGGAAGAGCCACTCGAAACAGGCATGACATTCGATCGCAATGTGCATCCGCCCCGTGCTGCCCGCCCGCAGACCCGAAAACTCGTCCTGCAAGGCTTCGACCTGCGGCAAGACCTGCTGCGCGAGCTTCAACAGCCGCTGCCCGGCGGGCGACAACTTCAACGGTTTCGAACGCCGCACAAAGAGTTCGACCCCCGCCTGCTCCTCCAACCCCTTCACCTGATGACTTAACGCCGATTGCGTGATATTCATCTGATCCGCCGCGCGGGCCAAGCCGCCCGCCTCGTGGATGGCCTTGATTGTGCGCAGGTGACGGAACTCAATGTGCATTTGAGGCATTACTCATGTTCAAGATGAATGTTATGAGTTTGTCTCACAAGCCTAGATGTGAGACAAGACGTGAAACCGCCAAAAGGATCTCTCAATGACCACCCCTGCCGTTTCCTTCGAAGTCTTCCCGCCCCGCACCGTCGGCGCGGCGTTCAAACTGTGGGATGCGGCGCAGGCATTGGCCCCGCTGGCACCGCGTTTCTTTTCCGTCACCTATGGCGCGGGCGGTACCACCCGCGATCTGACGCATGATTCGGCCCATGTGCTGCACCGCACCTCGGGCCTGCCCGTCGCGGGCCATCTGACCTGCGTTGGCGCCAGCCGGGCGGAAACGCTGGACGTGGCCGATAAATTCGCCGAGGCGGGCATCAAAGACATCGTCGCCCTGCGCGGTGACCCACAAGCGGGCACCGACAAGTTCGTGCCCCACCCCGAGGGCTTCGCCGACAGCTGCGAGCTGATTGAGGCGCTAGCCAAGACCGGCAAATTCACCATCCGCGTTGGCGCCTACCCCGACCCGCACCCCGAAGCGGCAGACCAACAGGCGAATATCGACTGGCTCAAGCGCAAGTTCGACGCAGGCGCGGATGAGGCGCTGACCCAGTTCTTCTTTGAGGCGGAGACCTTCCTGCGTTTCCGCGACGCCTGCGTGAAAGCGGGCATCGACAAGCCGATCACGCCGGGCATCCTGCCGGTGGTGAACTGGACCTCGGCCCGCAAATTCGCCGTCAAATGCGGCACCCCAGTCCCGGAATGGGTCGACCAAGCCTATGAGGCCGCGATCCGCGATGACCGGCACGATCTGCTGGCCCAAGCCATGTGCACCGAACTGTGCAGCGAGTTGATTGATGAAGGCGTGGATGCGCTGCATTTCTACACGCTCAACCGCGCGGAACTCACCCGCGACGTCTGCCGTGCCATCGGTGTGACCCCGCAGGTCGATCTCTCGGACGTCGCGTAAGCGCTGTCCCTCCGGCAGGGGGGCTTGCCCCTGCCCCGCGCGGGCGTATCCTCCGGCAAAATTCACTTGCCGGAGAAGACCATGCCCCGCATCGCCCAAAGCCCCGCTGACCTTTTGTCCCAATCCGAAGCGCTCAAGCTTTCGGGGCTGGAGTTCATGCAGGCCATTCTCGATGGCACCACCCCCGGCCCACCGATCGGCCAGACCATGGGCTATGCGCTGCATTCGGTTGAAGAGGGCCGCATCGTCTTTCGCGGCGCACCGAGCTTTGCCATGACAAACCCGATGGGCACGGTGCACGGCGGTTGGTACGGCACGCTGCTCGATTCAGCGATGGCCTGCGCGGTGATGACGAAAATCCCCCGGGGCTCGGTCTATACCACTTTGGAATACAAGATTAATATCCTGCGCGGCCTGCCTTTGGGGATGGAGATCGACTGTATCGGGGTGACCGATCATGTGGGCCGTTCGACCGGTGTCGCGCATGGAGAGATTCGCGGCGTCGAGGATGGCAAGCTTTATGCCACAGGCTCCACCACCTGCATCGTGATGAATCTGGGCTAAGTCCATTCACGAAGAACCCCGGCGCGGAAAGCTCCACGCCGGGGTCCAAAAATTCAACTTAAGCGTTAACCGCTTAAATTAGTCCCAGAAGCCTTCGTCAACGCCGGGCAGCGCTTTGAGCTCTTCTTCGCTCAGACGCGTGACATAGGCGTAAGTCTGATCATCAACAGCCACGAGGTTCACGTCGGGCGTCGAGATCATGACGTGTTTGTCACCGATATCGAGGAAACCACCGACCTCGGCCACGATACCGACCATCTGGCCGTTCTTGGACAGAACGATGTCTTCGATCTCACCAATTTCGTTCCAATCGGCGCCGATTTCGTTATAGGCCGTGTTGGGGCTCCATTCGTCGCCGGCTTCGTTGAGGGTGTAGATCTCCCCGCCAGTGATATCGCGCGAGCGGATCAGATCGCCGCGCATTTCGTTCATCTGCATGCTGTCGACATTGGAATAGTCGGTCATATGCGTTTCAGCGAGAGCGGCGGTGCCTGCGAGTGTCAGGGCAAGGGTGCTGGCTGTAAGCGTTTTCATGTCTCTCTCCTCTTCGTTATTTGCTATGGTCACAACGAAAGCTCGGACAGAACGTTCCAGAAAATCTAAAATTTACTATGGGTTAGGGTGCCAGCGCGCCGGCAGCGTTATGCGGCGCGCCGCAGAAAAGGCAGTTCGCCCCAAGGCGGAGGTAGAATGAAATTGGGGGGGGTGGTACCACCTCCTGGTCTCGAACCAGGGACCTCTTGATCCACAATCAAGCGCTCTAACCAACTGAGCTAAGGCGGCACTGGGGCGGATTTAGCGCCCGTGGCGGAGGAATGCAAGACCTCAAAGTCAGAAGAAATGCCGGTTTCCGTCAGATTTTTCGCGCGCCCGGTGTCATCGGCACTCATGCGGGAAACGCAGGTGGATTACGCGGCGATTCCGCCCTCGGTCTCCAAGCTGCGCATCGCAGCAATCTCCCGATCCCCCCGAACGGCACCCCACCCTCGTACAAAATGGTGATGACGCATCCGTCACCTAAGGCCAAAGCGCCCCCTGCCCTTCCACGCAACTCGCCATGATATCTTGCCTTTCCGCCCATGCCGCGCTAGCGATAAGCCCCACCAAACCGGAGGCTCCCATGGGCATCGACACCGAACGCGACATCGAAGCAAACCTGCAAATCGGCCCGACAGACAAGGGCATGGTCCGCCTTTTCGTCGAAGGCGGCGGCGTTGAAATTCCGATGGATTTCACCCCGGAAGAAGCCCGCGAAATCGCGGAAGAGATTATGGCCGCCGCAAACCGCGCGGGCAAAAAAGGGCGCTAAGCCGCCTACGCGCAGGTTCGCCCCGCCTTAGGGATATGGGCGAACAACCTCACCCCCCCCCTTTCAAGACCAGTTCGGCGCCATGTCGGGATCGCGTAGACGATGCAGGCGCCGGGCGGCATGGGTCGCGAATTTCTGCACCATCACCTTGCGCCGGGCGGGCGCAAGCTTGGTCTCATCGCACATCCGCACAATTTCGGCCCCATAGGCGTCACCGATGATGAGGCCGGTTTCCTCCGGCAGCAATTCGACCGGAAAATCGCTGTCGACGGCCCAGAAAAACCGGTCCGCCCATTCCAGATAGCCCTCCCATTTTGCGTCGCCCATGAAATCGGCGCGGCTGGATTTGCATTCGACGATCCAAATCTCCCCCTTCGGGCCAAGCGCCATCACATCGACCCGCAGGCCGCGCGTTGGCACCAATTCCTCTACCGAGGCGAAACCAAGATCGGCGAGATGCCGCATCACCCCCCGTGCCAGTAATTGCCCGGGTTGGAGTTGTCGTATGTCATTCTCCATCATGGCGACAAATATGAACATTTGATGAACATCCACAAGGGGCAGCACCGGAAAGTTTGGTAATTCCCCCGCGACCCCCTATCTTCACCCCAGCAAAGCGAGGGAGGCCCATGGCACAACGCGAACCGATGAGTGAGACGCAGGCGCGCGGGGTGCGTTACGCCCGTGAATTGGAGGGCCACCTGACATGGCTCGATACATTCTCCGGCACGGCGCTTGGCGTTTTGGCAGTGGCCTCGGGCATTTACACCTATCTTGGCGTCTCGTCGCTGCTGGATGACAATGGCGCCATGTCGGCCTTTGCCGCGATCGCCTATTCGGTGGCGGTCTCGGTGGGTATCTTTGTCTTTTGGTCCTATCTGCTGCGGCTCTTCCCCGCTGTGCGCACGACCCGTGCGCGGATGGGACTTTTGGGGGCCATGGGGCTCGGCTCCGTCGCGATCATCGCGATGTCGAGCTGGCTGAACGCCGCCGCGCTTGCCGGATCGGCGGCGGTGGAGCAGCATCTGGCCGAGACGGTGCAAGACTACCAAGGCGCGTTAGAGCGCACACATGAGATTGCCCTGTCTGCTCAAGGGCTTGAGCGGGACGTGGCGCGGGTCAGACAGAGCTTCGAAGACCTCAGCGAGCAAGAGGCGGCTGGCAGCCTGTCGGGCCTTGCCGGGCGCGGCGCGGTGTTCCGGGTGCTGCGGCAGAAGTCGGCGGAACTGGGCGCGCTGGAGGCGCAGATCGCCACCCAGACCCCGCTGGTGAATGACGCCTTCGCCGAGGGGAACCAGATCCTCAGCCGGATGCGCGCCCTTACGGTAGAGCCCGGCCCGGTCGAGGCGCGTTCGGTCGAGTTTTCCGAACAGGCCGTGCGGCTTGCAGGTCTGATCACCCGGCTGCGGCAGCTTTCCGTGGCCCCGCTGGTGGAACGCGCAGCGCAGGATTTGGCGGCCTCCGTCGTGCTGCCGGAACTGGACGGCAGCAACGAAGAACAACGCGGCGCGCAAGGGGCGACGATCACTTCGGTTCTGGAGGTGCTGGCCCAGCGTGCAGCAACATTGGAGCGCGCGGCGCAGGACGTGCAGACCATGCCGCCCGCTGCCGACACGACCTATACGCCGATCTCCAGCGCCGATGCGGTGATCCTTTATGCGCGCAATTTCGTGCCCTCTTGGGCCGGGGCCATCGCGATTGACCTGTTGCCCGCCGTTCTGGTGCTGATCCTCTCCATCACCCAAGGGGCGATCCGCTCGGGCCGTGAGGGGGCTGCCGTCGAAGACACGCTGACCCTTGCAGAACTGCGCGCCGCGCTGGCCGCCGTGCGCGATGTCGATGTGGCGATGCAGGAAAGCCCCGCCCACAAACGCCCCGCCGCCGAAGCGCCGCCCGCCGCGGATGCGCCCGAAGAACCGGCCCCCGGCCCCGTCACATCGATCAAAAGCACATGAGCGAGGAAACCCCACCAGAAGCCGACGCCCCCCACCGGAAGCCGATTGTCGGGCGGGTGCTGATCGGCGTGCTGATCTTCCAACTTGGCCTTGCGGTGCTGCTGTTCTGGGGGGACCTAGGGGAAGGGCTGCGCCTGCCGGGCTTAGGCCCGCGCGCCCCGGAACTGACCGAGCCGATCCGCCCCGGCGATCAGACCCGCCGCTTCCGCCCCGAGCGCGCCCCAACACCCGGCCAGCCGATGCCCGAGACCGCCCTGCCCGACCGGCTGGTGCTCACCCCCGTCTCGGGCGGGCGGGCGGCGCTGCTGGAAGGGGCCATCGAAGCGGGCGATGCGGAGCGGATCATCAAGCAGTTGAGCGAACTGACCCCCACGCCCGAGGAAATTTACCTCAATTCCCCCGGCGGATCGGTCCGCGACGCTTTGGAACTGGGCCGCCACCTGCGGCGCGAGGGGCTAAACACCGCACTGCGAGAGGGGGACATCTGCTATTCCGCCTGCCCCTATCTGCTGGCCGCCGGCGCGGCACGGACGGTGCCCGAGAGCGCCTCGGTCGGGGTGCATCAGCATTACTTTGGCGAAAGCACGATCCTGCCCGCCTTTGTCGCTGTGGAGGACATCCAGCGCGGCCAAGGTGAGGTGATGCGATACCTCGATGATATGGGCATTGATCCGATGGTGATGCAGCACGCGCTGGTCACGCCACCCGATGAAATCTATGTGCTGCTGCCCGAAGAATTGCGCCGCTATGGCTTTATCCCCGCGGAAGATTGAGCGGGGCAGAGAAGTTTTGCAAATCCACTTCCGCCCCCTTGCCGCAGCCCCACTTGGCCCCTACATCGGGGGTCGACGGGTTCTGCCCTGTTCGTGAACGTTACATTCCAGTGGCCTTAAGCAAATCCGAGGGAGCTGGCTCTGTCCGAGCCCTGGTTCGGTTACCTGGCGCCCACCTGTACATACAGGTCCTCGGGAATATAAAACAGCAGCGGCAGGCGCGGTTCCCGTCACTTTCCCAAGACATTGATGTGGTAGATGGCCCCCTCGGGGCCACTTTCCCGCGCGTTTAGAACGCTTCGGGACGCGCCTCGCGGGCCATATGGTCAAGCACGGCGTTGACAAAGCTCGGCTCGCGCCCATCGGGGAAGAAGGCATGAGCCACGTCGACATATTCCTTGATCACCACGCGCGGCGGCGTGTCGTCATGGCGGAACTCGGCCCCGGCGGCGCGGAACAGCGCGCGCAGGGTCGGGTCGATCCGGGCAATGGCCCATTTGGCGACGATGGCGCGGTTGGCCATCTGGTCGATCGGCGCTTGATAGTTCACCGCATCTTCGAGCACGCGAGAGAAGTGATCCACATCCCCCTCCTGCATCTCGTCGCCCTCATAGACGGCACCGAAACGGTGGTCGATAAATTCGTGACGCACGACATCGACCGTCTGCGCGGAATGCTCCATCTGGAACAGCGCCTGCACGGCATAGAGCCGCGAGGCCGACTTCATCTTACGTTTCTGGTTGCCCGAAGGCCCGTTGCTGGTCATGCGATGTTTGATCCATCCGTGTCGCCGGCCATCAAAGTGTCCTGCCCGAATGGCTTGAACCCGATGCCCTTGCTCTGGCGGCCCCATTTACGAGCGAGCGCGATAAGATGCAAGGCCGCAGCGGCTGCACCGCCGCCTTTGTTTTGCCCCTCGGGGTCGGCGCGCACCTCGGCCTGTTGTTTGTTCTCGACCGTCAGGATGCCATTACCGATGCAAAGCCCTTGCAAGCCAAGCAGTTGCAAGGCACGGCTGCTGTCGTTGCAGACGGTCTCGTAATGCGTGGTCTCGCCCCGGATGACACAACCAAGCGCGACATAGCCGTCGAAATTGCTGCCCCGGTCGGAAATGCCGATGGCGGTGGGAATCTCCAACGCGCCGGGCATTTCGATCACCTCATAGCTAGCACCCGCGGCCTCCAACTCGGCCTTGGCACCGGTTAGAAGGCCATTCGCGATGTCCGAGTAATAGGGCGAGACGACGATCAGCAGCTTCACCGGTTCGTCGAAGCTGGGGCGCGGCAGGATGGTATGCTCTTCGGCGGATGCCATAGCGATTACTCCGTGGTGATGGGCCGGGTGCCCACGATTTCCAGCGCATAGGCGTCGAGGCCCAGATAGCGCGTATCGGGATTGTCGGTCAGCAGGACCAGTTCATGCAGCCCCATTGTCGAGAGGATCTGCGCGCCAAGCCCAGTGCGTTTGATCGTGCGCGGGCGGTCGTCATCCTCGGGGTCGAGCTTGAGGCGCGGGTAAGGATCGCGGAACAGCACTACGGCTCCCCGCCCCTCTTCGGCGATGATCTGCATGGCACGGGGCAATTCGTCCGCCGGGCTGGGGCCGAGGCCGAGGATATCTTCCAGCGCGTTGATCGCATGGGTTCGGATCAGCACCGGCTCGGGGGTTGAGATGTCGCCCTTGGTCAGCACCACATGGTCGGTCCCGGTGATCTGGTCGGAGAACACCCGCATCTGCCAGTCGCCGCCATAGGCGGAGGTCACGGTGCGGCTGTCGCGCTCCACCAACAGATTGTCATGCTTGTGGCGGTAGGTGATGAGATCGCTGATCGTCCCGATCTTAAGCCCATGCGCGGCGGCGAATTCCACCAGATCGGGCAGACGCGCCATTTCGCCGTCGTCCTTCATGATCTCGCAGATCACGCCCGAAGGATGCAGCCCCGCAAGGCGCGAGATATCAACTGCCGCTTCGGTATGGCCTGCCCGTACCAGCACGCCACCATCGCGGGCGCGCAGCGGGAAGACATGGCCGGGGGTGGCGATATCCGCCGAACCGGATTGTTCCGAGATCGCCACGGCCACGGTCAGCGCACGGTCGGCGGCAGAGATGCCGGTGCTGACACCCTCCCGCGCTTCGATGCTGACGGTAAAGGCCGTCTCATGCCGGGAGGAGTTGTTCACCGCCATCATCGGCAGGCCAAGGTGATCGACCCGCTCTGCCGTCATCGGCAGACATATCAGCCCGCGCCCGTGGGTCGCCATGAAGTTGATCGCCGCAGCATCGGCAAACTCAGCCGGGATCACCAGATCGCCTTCGTTCTCGCGGTCCTCATGGTCCACCAGAATGAACATACGGCCTTGGCGCGCGTCTTCGATGATCTCTTCGATCGGCGAGATCGCATCGCTCAGCCCTGTCTCGACCGGTCCGGGTTTGTCAAATTGCATCGGCTGCTTCCATCTATCTGTTGCCCGGCTCTTAGCCTGACCCGCGCCGCTTGGCCAGAGCGCGCCCCGAAGGGCGCGGCGTCACATCTCGTTCAGGCGTGCCACGTAACGGGCCAGCGTGTCGATTTCGAGGTTCACCAGATCGCCGACGCCTGCATCGCCCCAAGTCGTCACCTCCTTGGTATGGGGGATGAAGTTGATACCAAAATCACAGCCATCGACATCATTCACCGTCAGCGAGGTGCCATTCAGCGCCACCGAGCCTTTCGGCGCGATGAACCGCGCCAGATCCTCGGGCGCGCGCAGGGTCACGCGGGTGCTGTCGCCTTCATCCTTCATCTCGATAATCTCGGCCACGCCGTCGACATGGCCCGAGACGATATGTCCGCCCAGCTCATCGCCCACCTTCAAAGCACGTTCAAGGTTCACGCGTTTGCCCTCGCGCCAGTGCTGGCCGAGGTTGGTCTTGGCCACCGTCTCGCCGCTGATCTGCACCTCATACCAATCCTCGCCCAGCCCCACGACGGTCAGGCAGACCCCGTCGCTGGCGATGGAGGCGCCCATGTCGATGCAGCTGGTGTCATAGCCGGTCTGGATGCGCGCGCGCAGGTCGCCTTCCTGCTCCAGCTTGGTCACGGTGCCAACGTCTGTGATAATGCCGGTGAACATGGGGTAGGCTCCTTTGCTGGTTCCGCGCAGTGGTAAACCCGGTCACCGCCACAGGCAAGAGCGGGTGACGCCACATTGTCGCCCCTATTATATGGTGGTTAAGAGGGCAAAGCCCCACCAAAGGACCAGAGTGACCGTGATCGCCGCCCCGACCAGAACCTTCTTGTTCCTGCAAGGACCGCATGGCCCTTTCTTTAACAGTCTGGGCAAGATGCTGCGCCGTGCGGGGGCCGAGGTCTGGCGCGTGGGCTTCAACGCGGGCGACCGGGCCTTTTGGTTTCACCCGTCGACCTACATCCCCTATCGCGGCAGGGTTGAGGATTGGCCGCGCGTCTTTGCCAGTCTGCTGGACGACAAGCAGATCACCGACATCGTGCTTTACGGCGACACCCGGCCCATCCACGCCGAAGCCGTAGCCGAGGCCAAGCGCCGTGGCATCACCGTCCATGTCTTCGAGGAAGGCTATATGCGGCCCTATTGGGTCACCTATGAGCGCGGCGGCTCGAACGGCAATTCGCGGCTGATGGAGATGACCATTCCCCAGATGCAGGCCGCCCTCGCCCGCTCGGACATGGAAGCCCCCCTGCCCCCCGGCCATTGGGGCGACATGCGCCACCACATCTTTTACGGCGCACTCTACCATTGGTTCGTGATGTTCCGGAACGGCGACTACCGCAATTTCAAACCGCATCGCAGCCTGCCGGTGACCAAGGAATTCCGCCTCTACCTCAAGCGGCTCTTGCTGATGCCGGTGCTGGCCGCCGACCGCCTGCTGGCCACGCTGAAGATCCGGCTGGGCGGCTTTCCCTACCATCTGGCGCTGCTGCAACTGGAGCATGATTCCTCTTTTCAGAAACATTCGCCCTTCAACACAATGGCCGATTTCCTTGAACTGGTGATCGAAGGTTTCGCCAAGGGCGCGCCGCAGCACCACCACCTCGTCATCAAGGCGCATCCGCTGGAGGATGGCCGCGTGCCGGTGCGGCGCGATGTCAAACGGCTGGCCCGCGCGCATGGGGTTTCCGACCGTGTCCATTTCGTGCGCGGCGGCAAGCTGGCACAGCTTCTCAATGACACCCGCAGTGCTGTCACGGTGAATTCCACCGCCGGGCAACAGGTGCTTTGGCGCGGCATCCCCCTCAAGGTCTTTGGCCGCGCGGTCTATTCCCAGCCTGAGTTTGTCTCGGACCAGCCGCTGCCGGAATTCTTTGCCACTGCCAACCGCCCCGACAACCGCGCCTATAAGGATTACCGCCGCTATCTGCTTGAAACCTCTCAGGTTCCCGGCGGTTTCTATGCCGCACGCGGGCGGCGGCAATTGCTGCGCCAAGTGGTCGATATGATGCTCGCCGCCGAGGATCCCTATGACGCACTGGAACAGGGCACCGCGGCCCCTCGGCAACAGTTGCGGGTCGTCACCTGAGTTAACCCATTCCGCCCTGTAGATTTTTTCGCTAGGCTGCGCTAAGTTGCAAAGTAATACGTCAAGACAATTGGCGATTTCGAGGCAGATATTTCAGGTCGAGGAGACCGGGCAGTGAAATCCGTATCTTTCCGGTGGGCGCGCCCCATCGCAGCGCTGGCGGCGGTGGCCGTCATCTCATCATGTGGCTTGCCGCAGGTCGGACCGAACAAACGGCAAATCTATGCAGGCTCTGTTCAGCGCGAAGGCGATGCTTTTGTCGTCAGCGTGAATGACCGTGTGACCCGCGCCACCGCCGTGGCCCCGGCGCTTGGCTTTTCGGAAAGCTTCAAGAACGCAGGCCGGGTCGGCTCCGACACGATCCAGCCGGGCGACATTCTTGGCATCACGGTCTATGAGAACGTGGACGATCCGCTTCTCGGCGTCGAAGGCGCCCCGGCCACAATGCTGGAAGAGGTGCAGGTCGACGGCGCGGGCTTTATCTTCATCCCCTACGCGGGCCGCATTCGCGCTGCGGGCAACACGCCCGAAGCGATCCGCCGCATCATCACCAACAAGCTGGGCGAACAGACCCCAGACCCGCAGGTCGAAGTGCGTCGCGCCGCCGGTGACGGCTCGACCGTCTCGCTCATCGGTTCCATCGGGGCGCAGGGCGTCTACCCGATCGAACGGCCTACCCGCACGCTGGCCGCCATGCTGGCACGCGCGGGCGGTGTGACCATCATCCCCGAAATCGCGCAGGTCACCGTGATCCGCGGCGGGCAGCGCGGTAAGATTTGGTTCCAAGACCTCTATGACCACCCCGAACTCGACATCGCCCTGCGTCCGGGCGACCGGATTTTGGTCGAGGAAGACACCCGCTCTTTCACCGCGCTTGGCGCCACCGGCGGACAGGCCCGCGTGCCCTTTGAATCGCAAAACCTCTCGCTTTTGGAAGGCATCGCGCAGGTGGGCGGGCTCAGCCCCCTCTCGGCCGACCCCACCGGCGTCTTCGTGTTCCGCAATGAGCCAGAGGAAGTCGCCGAACAGGTGCTCGGCCGCAGCGATCTGACCGGTGCGCAGCGCATGGTCTATGTCACCGACTTGACCAAACCCAACGGCATGTTCATGGCCCGCGATTTCGTGATCCGCGATGGCGACACCATCTATGTGACCGAAGCGCCCTTCACCCAGTGGAGCAAGGTAATCTCGGCCATCACCGGCACGGCGGGTTCGGCGGATAGCATCACCTCGCTGACCGAATGATCCACCCCGGTGGCATTCGAAGCTGACCCATACCAATACCCCGCCGCCGGTCCCGAAAGGAGCCGGCGGCTTTTCGTATATAACGGTGGGTTTCTGACGCAGCGCCGTCTGCGGCGCATCCTGCAACTGTCGGGCCATTCCCTGCGCCTCGGCCTGCCCGGCCCCGATGACGCCGTGGCGGTCTGGGGCAACTCCCCCACCGCGCACCGGGGGCTCGCCGTGGCCGCAAAACGCGGCGTGCCGGTGATCCGGGTGGAGGACGCATGGCTGCGCTCGCTCCACCCCGGTCGCGCGGGCGAGCCGCCCTTGGGCCTGCTGATCGACAGCCGGGGGGCGCATTTCGACCCTGCCCAGCCCTCGGACCTCGAAGAGCTGCTCGCCCATCACCCGCTGGACGATACCGCCCTTCTGGACCGCGCCCGGGGCGGCATGGCGCAGATGGCCGAGGCGCATCTGACAAAATATGCGGGCTTTGACCCCGACATGCCCGCGCCGGAGCCGGGCTATGTGTTGGTGATCGACCAGACCCGCGGCGATGCCTCGATCACCGCCTCAGGCGCGGATCGTTCACGGTTTCTGGAAATGCTCGTCTTCGCGCAAGAGGAACACCCCGGCGCGCGGGTCATCATCAAGAGCCACCCCGAGACGGCACAGGGCTTCCGCGCCGGGCATTACGGCCCCGAGGATACCAACGAGCGGATCACCCTGCTGACCGATCCCATCAGCCCTTGGGCGCTGTTCGAAGGGGCGGTGGATGTCTACACCGTCTCATCGCAAATGGGGTTCGAGGCGATCTTTGCCGGCCACAGGCCGCGTGTCTTCGGCCAACCCTTCTATGCCGGCTGGGGGCTGACGGATGATGAGTTCCCCGTCCAACGCCGCCAGCGCCGCCTTAGCCGCGCGCAACTTTTCGCCGCCGCGATGATCCTCTATCCGACGTGGTACGATCCCTATCGCGACCAGCTCGGCAGTTTCGAGACGGCCCTCACCGCCCTCGCCGCGCAGGCCCGCGCGTGGCGAGAGGATCATCGCGGCTGGGACGCATGGGGCATGCGCCTGTGGAAGCGCCGCCCGCTGCAACAATTCTTCGGAGGGGCCACGCCCCTCCGCTTTCGCAACGGCTCGGCAGAAGCCCCCAAGCCGCCCCGCCGCGCCATGGTCTGGGCCAGCAAGGCCGAGGTCGCGCCCCAAGATGCGCTGCGGGTCGAGGACGGGTTTCTGCGCTCGCGTGGGCTGGGGGCCGAACTGGTCCCGCCCCTGTCGCTGGTCTGTGACGATCTGGGCATTTACTACGATCCCCAAGGGCCGAGCCGGTTGGAAAAATGGATCGAGAAACGCGCCGACCTGCGCCCCGATCAACTGGCCCGCGCCCGCGCGCTGATCGCGGCGCTCACCGGGGCGGGCCTCAGCAAATACAACCTCGGCGGTGCCGCGCCCGACCTACCGCCGGGGCGGCGCATCCTCGTCCCCGGACAGGTCGAAGACGACGCCTCCATCCTCACCGGCACGGGCGATGTGTGCAGCAACGCGGCCCTGCTGGCCGCCGCCCGCGCCGCAAACCCGGATGCCGTGATCCTCTACAAACCCCACCCTGATGTCGAAGCGGGCCTGCGCAAAGGCGCAACCGAGGCGGGCGACGCCGATCTGATCCTACATCACGCCGACCCGGTGGCGTTTTTGGGTCAAGTCGACGCGGTTTGGACCATGACTTCCCTCTTGGGGTTCGAAGCGCTCCTCCGCCGGGTGCCGGTGGTGACCTTGGGCGCGCCCTTCTACGCGGGCTGGGGGCTGACCGAAGACCGGGGCGATGTCCCGCCCCGCCGCCGCGCGACACCGACGCTCGAAGGCCTTGTTCATGCCGCGCTCATCGACTACCCGCGCTACCGCGACCCGGTCAGCGGCTTGCCCTGCCCTGTCGAAGTGGTGGTCGAACGGCTGGCCACGGGCCGCCTGCCCCGCGCCGGGTTGGGCAACCGGATGCTATCGAAACTCCAAGGGGTCTTTGCCAGCCAAAGCCACCTCTGGCGGCGATAGCGCTCAATCGGCTGCGTTGCGCCGCCAGACGTGCAACAGGTCCGGCCCGATCTGCTGGCTGGATTGCAGCGCAAAGCGCGGGGCCTCGGCCAGCCGCGACAGGCCAAGCGCCCCGATGCCGGGCAGACCTTCGGCCCCGATCACCAGCCCGGCGGTGAACCCCACCAGCCGGTCGACCAAATCCGCCTCGATAAGCGAAGCGGCCAAGGCGCTTCCCCCCTCGCAGAAAATCCTTGTGAGGCCATGCGCCGCCAATTGCCGCATCACATCCTGCGGGTCCAACTGCGCCCCGCGTGCGGCACAGGGCAACAGCGTCGCCCCCAGATCGGCCCAGGCTTTGACCAAAGCCGGATCGGCATCCGCACCGTGGCAGAGGATCAAAGGCACCTCAGCCGCCGTGCGCGCCAGTTGCCCCATCAACGGCAGGTCGAGCCTGCGAGAGACGACGACGCGCGCCGGTTGCTGGGCGATGCCAAGACCACGCACCGTCAGGCTCGGGTCGTCCTTGCGGGCGGTGCCCGCCCCGACCATCACCGCGTCATGGCGACTGCGCATGGCATGGGTCAGCCGCCGCGCGGGGGCGTCGGTGATCCATTGGCTTTCGCCCGTGCCGGTGGCGATGCGCCCATCAAAGGAATTGGCCAGCTTCAGCGTCAGCATCGGGCGGCCCAGATCGGTGCGGCAGAAGAAACCGGCGTTATCCGCGCGGGCCGCATCCTCGTGCAGCCCGACCGATACCTCGATCCCGGCATCTTGCAACATCGCGATGCCGCGCCCGTTGACCCGCGCGTCGTCATCCTGCGTCGCAATCACCACCCGGGCCACGCCTGCGTCGATCAGCGCCTGCGCGCAGGGCGGCGTTTTGCCGTGGTGGGAACAGGGTTCAAGCGTGACATAGACCGTCGCCCCCCGCGCCGCCGCACCCGCCTGCGCCAGCGCCTGCGGCTCGGCATGGGGGCGCCCGCCCGGCTGGGTCCAACCGCGCCCGACGATCCGCGTGCCTTGCACGATGACACAGCCCACCGCCGGGTTGGGCCAGACATTGCCCTGCCCGCGCCGCCCCAAGGACAGCGCCAGCACCATATACCGCGCGTCGCTCACCCGCTCGCCGGTCACTCTTCCGGCAGGGCGTCGGGCCGCAGTTCCTGAACGAATTTGTCGAAATCGTCCGCGGCTTGGAAGTTCTTGTAGACAGAGGCGAAACGCACATAGGCCACAGTATCGATCCGGGCCAGCGCCTCCATCACGATCTCACCGATATGTTTCGAGCTGATGTCGGTCTCACCCATGCTTTCCAACCGGCGCACGATGCCCGAGATCATCTGATCGATACGTTCGGGATCAATGGGGCGTTTCTGCATGGAGATACGGATCGAGCGTTCCAGCTTGTCGCGGTCGAAATCTTCGCGTTTGCCGGATGTCTTGATCACCACAAGATCGCGCAGTTGCACTCGCTCATAGGTGGTGAAGCGGCCCCCACAGGCCGGGCAGAACCGTCTGCGCCGGATCGAGACGTGATCCTCGGCCGGGCGGCTGTCTTTCACTTGGGTGTCGATATTTCCGCAAAACGGGCAGCGCATCGGCCGTCCCCCTCTTCATCCTGCCTCACTTGTGGGGCGCGCGGCCCTCTTGTCAAAACTTATAGGGGAGCCGCGAGGTTTTGGGTAGAGAAGATTTCCACAGCTATATCTTGCGTTCAAAAATGTGTCATGGACCCAACGCCATGCCCCTGCGTTGGTCAGCGAAGGCTATAAACGGAGCATACCATGACCAAGACACTTTTCCTGACCGGCGCCTCCAGCGGGATCGGCGCCGCCACCGCCCGCGCCGCCGCGAAAGCGGGCTGGAACATCGGCCTCTTTGCCCGGAGCGAAGAGAAATTGAACGCCCTCGCTGATGAGATCGGCGATCAGGCGTTGGTGCTGGTGGGCGACGCCACAGATTACGACGCACAGAGACAAGCGATCGACAAACTGGCCGACCACTTCGGACAGGTTGACGCTGCCTTCGCCAACGCCGGGCGCGGCACCAGTCCGCCGGGGACGGAGAATGGCGACCCGCAGGATTGGAAAGCGATGGTCGATCTTAACATCATGGGCGCGCTTTATACCGCCCATGCCGCCATGCCGCATCTGCGCAAGACCACGGGGCAATATATCGTGACCGGTTCTGCTGCCGGGCGGCGTCATATCCAAGGGTCGATCTACGGGGCGACCAAGTGGTTTATCCACGGCTACGCGGGCAATCTGGCGGATGAGATGGCCGAATGGGGTGGCCGCTGCATGGTGGTCTCACCCGGCATGGTCGACACCGCCTTTTTCGATGAGGCCAAGCCCGACAAACTTCAACCTGAGGACGTGGCAGATGCAGTGATGCATGCGCTTGAAGCGCCCGCGCGCGCGGCGGTGCGGGAAATTCACCTGATGCCGACAGGGTGACCCCTGCCCGGTCCGGCGTCAGTCGGGCCGGAAATGTGCCGCGATGCGCCGCTGATGCGGGGCGTCGCGGTGCTCGAACAGATAGATGCCCTGCCATGTGCCCAACATCATTTGGCCCCGCGCGACGGGGATGCTAAGGCTCACCGGCAGGACTGAGGCTTTGATATGCGCGGGCATGTCATCCGGCCCTTCCAGCAGATGCGTGAGATAGCGCATTTCCGGCGCATTTGCAGGCGGCACCAGCCGCGCGAAATAGGCCAAGAGATCGCGCTGCACGTCCGGGTCCGCGTTCTCTTGGATCAGCAGCGATGCCGAGGTGTGTCGGACCAGTAGCGTTAGCAACCCATCCCTCTGCCCCGCAAGCCATCGGGCCACGTCATCCGTGAACTCGTAGAGCGCCTGACCGCGGGTTTGAATGGTAAAGGCTGTCTGCATTTCAGCAACCTCCCCACCGCTGCGCGTCGATGTCCCAACACTGGCCCGCCGCCTCCTTCGCGTCGCTTATCGCGAAGAGGCCCAGTTCCGCTGACCCCCTGTCGCAGGAAAGCGAGGCGATCTCGCGCCCATTCTCGCGCACCGTTACCCCGCCATCGCTGATCTGATCGAGTTTGTCGAAAGAGCCATAGACCTGATAGGTAAAATCGCCATTCCGGAAGGTCGTACTCTCCCAAATGGCGCGACCTATGCCCGGCCAAGGCTGATGCGCCACCTCCGTAATCGGAGCGATCAGGGTCAGACCGGGCGCGTCAGCCGGGCCGAAGCGGTAGATCACCTCTTCCCCGTCGAGGCAGACCTCCAACTGCTTTGCCCCTTGGTCAATCGTGCAGGTTAGAACCGTGGCGCTGCGCTGGTGGCAGTGGGCATGGGCTTGGCTGATGCCGAGGGTCAGAAACAAGCTGGCGAGCAGAAAACGCATGAGAAAAATCCGTCGTAATAATACCCGCAGAATAAGCCTGCCACCGCGTGAAAACAACGGCTTCCCCGGTTCAGAAATCCCGTAACTCAATTATGCGATCCAGACAGAACTGCCGGGCATGGTGGCTGGGCAAGTTCTCTCCCGCGCGGTTGATCGTGACGGAATAGGACTGCCCCCTGTCGCCGCTCACCCGCTCAGGGTTGGTGGTGTAAACGACGCCGGTACGGCCCACACCGCTCACCGACGGGCCGCGGGGGGTTTTGATATAAAGCCGCTCCCCGCGCGGAAGGCCCAGCACGTCCTGCGCAAACTCTGCCGCAGCGCACCAGATGTGACGCGCGCCCGCGCCGTGGTCTTCGATCACCTCGAACTCCTGCGCGGTGAGGGGCACGACGATCAGCCGGTTCTCGGCCCGGTAGGCCTGTGCGGCGGCTTGCAGCGGCAGCATAAGACAAAGAAGGGTAAGGACAGTTTTGCGCATCATGGGAACCTTCTTGGGATACCCCCTTGATGTAAGCGGCGCGGGCGGCAGGTCAAAGACCCGCCCCGCAAAAGAAAACGCGGCCACCGGGGCCGCGTTTTGGTTTATTGGTCCAGAAAGCTGCGCAGCTTGCGCGAGCGGCTGGGATGTTTCAGCTTGCGCAGCGCCTTGGCCTCGATCTGGCGAATACGTTCGCGCGTGACCGAGAATTGCTGGCCGACCTCTTCGAGCGTGTGGTCGGTGTTCATGCCAATGCCGAAACGCATCCGCAGCACACGTTCCTCCCGGGGCGTGAGCGAGGACAGCACCCGCGTCGTGGTCTCCTTGAGGTTTTCCTGAATGGCACTGTCGAGCGGCAGCACGGCATTCTTGTCCTCAATGAAGTCACCCAGCTGGCTGTCTTCCTCGTCGCCGATGGGCGTCTCAAGGCTGATCGGCTCCTTGGCGATCTTCATCACCTTGCGGACCTTCTCGAGCGGCATTTGCAGTTTCTCGGCCAGTTCCTCCGGCGTCGGCTCGCGGCCAATCTCGTGCAGCATCTGGCGCCCGGTCCGGACCAGTTTGTTGATCGTCTCGATCATATGCACCGGAATGCGGATGGTGCGGGCTTGGTCAGCAATCGAACGGGTGATCGCCTGACGGATCCACCATGTCGCGTAGGTGGAGAACTTGTAGCCGCGGCGATACTCGAACTTATCGACGGCCTTCATCAGGCCGATGTTGCCTTCCTGAATAAGATCAAGGAATTGCAGGCCACGGTTGGTGTATTTCTTGGCAATGGAGATCACGAGACGCAGGTTCGCCTCGACCATTTCCTTCTTGGCCTGACGGGCTTCTTTCTCACCCTTCTGGACCTGCTGCACGATGCGGCGGAATTCCGAGATATCCAGACCGACATATTGGCCAACCTGCGCCATGTCGGCACGCAGTTCTTCGACCTTTTCGGAGGAGCGTTCGATGAACATCTGCCAGCCACGACCGGACTTCTCGGCCATCCGCTCCATCCAGTTGGGATCAAGCTCATAGCCGCGGTAGTTGTCGACGAATTCCTTGCGGTTGATGCGCGCCTGATCGGCGAGCTTCACCATGGCGCTGTCGATCTGCATGATGCGGCGGTTGATGCCGTAAAGCTGGTCGATCAGCGCTTCGATACGGTTGTTGTGCAGGTGCAGGTCGTTCACCAAAAGCACGATTTCCGACCGCAGCTTCTGATAGGTCTCTTCCTGTTCCTTGGTGAAAGAGCCGTCTTCGTTCAGCGTGGCCGAAATCCGGCTGTCCTGCATCGCGCTGAGCTTTTCATAGTCATCCGCGATGATGTCGAGCGCTTCCAGAACCTGCGGTTTCAGCGCCGCTTCCATGGCCGCAAGGCTCATGTTGGCCTGTTCGTCCTCGTCGTCGTCGTCATCCGACGAGATCGGATTGCCGTCGGCGTCATATTCTGGCTTGGACTCTTCGGTCTTGCTCTCGGCCCCGGCGGCGGGGGCGACGACCGGAGAGGTCTCCTCCTCATCGCCCATCTGCGTGCCAAAGGTGGCTTCAAGGTCGATCACATCGCGCAGCAGAATGTCTTCGGAGAGAAGTTCGTCACGCCAGATGGTGATGGCCTGGAAGGTCAGCGGGCTTTCGCAAAGCCCGGCGATCATCGTGTTGCGGCCAGCCTCGATGCGCTTGGCGATGGCGATCTCGCCCTCGCGGCTCAGCAGTTCGACACTGCCCATCTCGCGCAGGTACATGCGCACCGGGTCATCGGTGCGGTCGAGCTTCTCGGAGGTGCCCGAAGACAGCGCCACGTCGCGGTTGGACTCAGTGGTCGCAACCTCGGTCGAGCCTTTGTTCTCTTCCTCTTCGGCTTCCTCGTCTTCAATGATGTTGATGCCCATTTCCGAGAGCATCGACATCACATCTTCGATCTGTTCCGAGCTGACCTGATCGGGCGGCAGCACCGTGTTGAGCTGATCATAGGTGATATAGCCCTTCTCGCGGGCCTCACCGATCATCTTCTTCACGGCGGCTTGGCTCATGTCGAGCGAGTGGCCGGCCTCTGAATCGTTGCTCTTTGCGTCGTCATTCGTATCTTTGGCAGCCATCTCATGCTCCTTCAGCGCGTCAGCGCGAATCATCCGCAGACGATTCGGTTTTCCGAATCATGCGGGGTTATGGGTGATTCTTAAACCCGTTGCCCAGCATTTTCAAAAAGTCCTGCAAATGGGCCACGCCGATGCTCATCCGCGGCCCTTTGACTTGTCATATTTAATCGTTCCCAACAGCGCGTCCAATGCGCTGCGCTCATCGCGGTCCATCGTCATGCCGTTGTCGCCCACGTCGAATTCCCCGTTGCTTTCTTCCTGTGCGCTGCGGCGGGCAAGATCGGCAGCACGGGCCGCTTCGCTCAAACGCCAGGTGACCCCCTCATCCGCCGGGCCGCTGAGGTCTTCGACGGCTTCGGCGATCTCTTCGTTCAGCCCACGGGCAGCATCCAGTTTGGCCAGTTCCTCGGCCACGGTCAGGCGGGTCATGTCCACATTGCCAGGATTGCGGATGCAGGGCGTGATGGCAACGTGGCGTTGCCCCTTCATATTTTCAAGTGTCTCCCAGCCGAGGGAGTAGGAAATCTCCTCGCGCAGCGTCTCTTCGCCCGCATGGCCAAAGCGCAGCAGCAGATCGCGCAGCCGCGCGTGATCGGGATCATCGCAGCGCATCGCCTCCAACCCGGTCTCGAAGGTCTCGATCAACTGCGGGCAATCGACGAGGGCCACAAGGATCACCGCCTCGCGCAGATGCATGCCCACCTGCTCATCGCTCATCGCCACGAGGGCGGAGGCTTTGGTGCTGGCCAGCGGGGCCAGCGGCGGCGCGCCCCATGCAGCGCCCTTGCCGCCTTTGCCCTTGCCCGGCGCTTTGCCCCCGACGGGGCGGAATTCGGGCCGTTTCTTCTGCGGGCGGAACAGCTCCCACCGCAGGTCCTTGATCTCTTGCCCATAATGGCTGCGGATCGACGGGTCGCGGATTAGTTTGATCTTTTCGCGCAGGCTTTTATCCAGCGCGGCCTTGCGTTCAGGGCTGTCGAAAACCTTGCCCTCGGTCTCACGCTGCCACAGCAGGCGCACCATGGGCAGGGCATTGTCCAAGAGCTTTTGCAAGGCCCCGGCCCCCTGCGCGCGCAGCAGATCGTCGGGGTCCTGTCCCTCGGGCATGACCGCGAAACGCAGGCTCTGCCCGGCCTCCAACCGCGGTAGCGCCAGATCGATCAGGCGCAACGCCGCGCGTTGGCCCGCCGCATCGCCATCCAGCGTGATGATCGGCTCAGGCGCGATCCGCCACAGCATTTGCAATTGGTTCTCGGTGATGGCGGTGCCCAAGGGGGCCACCGCCCCTTCGAACCCCGCCCCATGCAGGGCGATCACATCCATATAGCCTTCGGCCACGATCAGCGGCTGCCCCCGCCCTGCGGCGGCGCGGGCGTGTTTGACGTTGTAAAGGCTGCGGCCCTTGTCAAAGAGTTCGGTCTCGGGCGAGTTGAGGTATTTCGCCTTATCCTCCGGGTCCATCGCGCGGCCACCAAAGGCAATCGCCCGGCCCCGCGCATCGCGGATCGGGAACATGATGCGCCCCCGGAACGTGTCATAGGGCTTGCCGCCCTTGGAGGAGGGTTTCGCCAGCCCCGCGCCGAGGATCAACTCATCCGCCACACCCTTTGACTTGAGCGCATCCCATAGACCCTGCCAACTGTTCGGCGCAAAGCCAATCTCCCAATGCGCCTGCGCCTGTTCCGACAACCCGCGCTTGGCCAGATAGTCGCGCGCCGCCCCCGCAGCCCCGGTGCGCAGTTGCAGGCGAAACCACTGCACCGCCTGCTCCATCACCTCGGCCAGTTGCGTGCGTTTGTCGGCCTTGGCCTGCGCGCGGGGGTCTTGCTTGGGGATCGGCATGCCGACTTCGCGGGCGATGATTTCCACCGCCTCCATGAAGCTCACATTCTCGGTCTCGCGTACGAATGAGATCGCGTCGCCCTTCGCGTGACAGCCAAAGCAGTAGTAAAACCCCTTGCGATCATCGACATGAAAGCTGGCGGATTTTTCCTGATGGAAGGGGCATGGCGCCCACATGTCGCCCTTGCCCTGATTGGACTTTCGGTTGTCCCAAACAACCTTGCGCCCCACCACCTGAGACAGGCTAGCGCGGTCACGCAGTTCTTCCAAAAATCCGGGGGGCAGGCTCATGGCTTCATATACCGGCTGGGGCAGTTCAGAGTCCAGAGGAGGCAGAGCGGCAGCGGGCGGTAAAACACCCCTTTTGCCGGGCAGCGCCCCCTGCCCGGCACGGCGTTGGTCAGCCTATTGGGCGAGGCACATTTCTTTCCAAGCGGCGGCGAGATCGTTCTTTTTCACGTCGCGCATTTTCATCTCGTAGACCCAAGGGGTCACCAGCGGAATCGCGGTGTTAAAGCTCTCGGGCCATGTCGCCTTGGCCTTCACGGCGGCGGGGACTTGGCGCTCTTTTACGCGGTCGAGGCGGGCCTGCTGCACGGCGGCGACCACGGCGGCCTGATGCATGCAGCTCGTCTCTTTCTTCGAGGCCGCCAGCGCCGGGCCCGAGACCGCCATGCTGATCGCGGCCAATGCGGCGAAAATCGTTTTGTTCATGTCTATGCTCCGTTGTTTGCCAAACGGGGATACGGGCCCCTGCGGGACAACCTAGCGCCGCGATGCCACCGCTTCCATAGCGCGGCGCAACTCCTGCACCAAAGTGGCGGACATCGACCGATAGACCATCAACAAAAAGCCATTGTCCGTGCGGGTGATCGCGGCGGGCATTTCGCGCAGGGGGCTGCGCAGGGTCTGACCGGGTTTGAACGCCGCCGCGCGCAGGTCCACCGGGGCCAGTCGCGCCAGCACACCCTCGGCCCCCGGCCCCTGCAACTCCGCCACCGCCCATCCGTCCGAGACGTCGACAAGGGCTGCATGTTTCGCAAGCGCCTCATCCGGCGCAGGCCCGACAAGCAACGCCTCTTCCCGGCCAAACCACAGGCATTGGACATCGTCCTCGGCGGTGCTCTGAAGCGGCTCCGGCAGGGCAACCCCATGAGCGGCCTCCAGCGCGTCCGACAGGCCAGCCGGATCGAACACACCCAGCACGGTCAACTGGCCCAGATCGCGGGCCGCCACCGTCATGTCACCGATGTGCAGCGGGAGCAGATCACCGAACGGCGTTTGCGCTTTCAATTCAACCACGGGTGCGCCCTCCTTCCGGGTCCGAAAAGACCGGGGCGCAGATCTCCACCTCCGCCTCGATTTGGCGCAGATGGTCGACCATGCGCATCACCTCCCCATGCCGGGCGCGGCCCCGGGTGACGAAGCCCAGCCCGATAAAGGTGCCGACATCCGGTGAAAATCCGACCGAGGTTGTATGCCCCTGCGCATTCTCGCGGCTGGCCTCGGCCCCGGCCTCGAACAGAAACGCCCCTGCCGTGAGTTGTTTCACCGCGCCGACGGGCCGCAGCCCGACCAGTTGCGCGCGGTTCGGGTCGCGCAGGCCGGGGCGTTCGGACATGGTCTTACCGATGCAATCCTTGGCATCCGACAGCATCCGCCCCAAGCCGATATCCTCTGCCGTGGCGCGGCCGTCGATCTCTGCATGGGTGATATGGCCCTTTTCCAACCGCAGCACGTTGAGCGCCTCCATCCCATAGGCGCCGCCCTCCAACGCCTCGGCCCGCGCGACCAGCAGGTCGAACAGCGCCGCTCCATAGCGCGCGGGCACGGCGATCTCATAGGCATGTTCGCCCGAGAAGGAGATGCGGAACAGCCGCGCCGCGACCCCGCCGAGCCACACGTCACCACAGGCCATGAAGGGGAAGCTGTCATTGTCGATCGGCTGCTTCAGCAGCCCGTTCAGCAATTTACGAGACTTCGGCCCTGCCACGGCGAATTGCGCCCATTGTTCGGTGACCGAAGACAGATGCACCTGCCATTCGGGGTGCAGGCATTGCGTGACGAATTCCAAATGGCGCATCACCTCACCGGCAGCGCCGGTGGTGGTGGTCATCAGGTAATGCGTCTCGCCCAAGCGCGCGCAGGTGCCATCGTCCATGACGAAACCATCCTCGCGCAGCATCAGACCATAGCGCACCTTACCGACCTTCAAGGTGCTGAACTTGTTCGTGTAAACCAGATCGAGCAGCTTGGTCGCATCCGGCCCCTGAATGTCGATCTTGCCTAGGGTCGAGACATCACAGATGCCCACCGTCTTGCGGACAAACCCGACCTCGCGGTCGCAGGACTGACGCCAGTTGCGCTCCTGCCCGCGCGGGAAATAGCTGGGGCGATACCATAGCCCCGCCTCCACCATCGGGGCGTTCATGGCAAGGCTGGCCGCGTGGCTGGTGGTCAGCCGTTCGGGCGCAAAGCCCTTGCCCTGCCCACCCGCGCCCATCGCTGCAATCGCGACCGGGGTATAGGGCGGGCGGAAGGTGGTCGTGCCCGTCTCGGCAATGCCGCGCCCGGTGGCATCTGCCAGCACCGCCAGCGCCGCCACGTTGGAGTTCTTGCCCTGATCGGGGGCCATGCCTTGGGTCGTGTAGCGCTTCATATGCTCGACCGAGGGGAAGCTCTCTGCCGCCGCCTGCTGCACATCCTTCACGCAGACATCGTTCTGAAAATCCAGCCACGCCCGGCCCTTGCCCGGCACCGCCCAAAGCGGGGCAAGGCGGTAGGGCGCGTCATTGGCCTGCGGCAGATCGATGGGCTCCGGCTTGCGGCCCAAAGCCGCCAACGCGTCCCCTGCCGCTGCCACACCCGCCGCAAGGCAGCCGTGGGTCGAGAAGCTGCCGTTACAGGCTCCCGCCACATGCATTCCCGGCACCGCGCCGGGGGTGGGCACAAAGGCGTGGATCTCCGGCGACCATGTCGGTCGCCCGTTCATATGACAAGTGAGATGCAGCGAGGGGTTCCAACCGCCCGACATGGCCAGACAGTCGGCCTGTATCTTATGCACGCCCCCGGCGGTGCGGATCGACACCGCCTCCAACTCCTTGCCGCCCGAAGTATTGCAGACCACCGCCCCGCTCAGCACCGGGAAATCCGCGCCATCGTGGCTGACGCCCTCGCGGCTGTCGATCAGCGCGGCCACATGCACACCTGCTGCCGCCAGATCGCGCGCGGTGCGGTGGGCGTCGTCGTTATTGCCAAAGACCGCGACCTGCTTGCCCGGGGCCACGCCCCAGCGGTTGAGATAGGCCCGCACCGCGCCCGCGGTCATGATGCCCGGGCGGTCGTTGTTGGCGAAGGCCACGGGGCGCTCCAACGCGCCTGCCGCGAGGATGGATTGCTTGGCTGCGATGCGCCAGAAACACTCAAGCGGTGCGCCCTCGCCCCGCCGCGCGCGGTGTTGGTTGACCCGTTCGAGCGCGCCGAACATGCCGCCGTCATAGGCCCCGGTCACCGTCGTGCGGGGCATCAGGCGGACGTTGTCCATTGCCGCGAGTTCCGCCACCAAGCCTGCTGCCCAGACATGACCCGGCTCACCATCGACACGCTCACTCTCAGCATTCAGCCGCCCGCCCATCAGCGCATCTTCGTCGGCGAGGATCACATCCGCCCCCGCCCGCGCCGCCACCAGCGCCGCCATCAAACCCGTCGGGCCTGCACCGATCACCAAGAGATCGCAAAAGGCATAGGCTTTCTCATAGGCGTCCGCATTGGGCTGGCCGCTCAGCCGCCCCAGACCCGCGGCGCGGCGGATCACCGGCTCATAGACGCGCCGCCAAAAATTGCGCGGCCACATGAAGGTCTTGTAATAGAACCCCGCCCCCAGAAACGGCGACGCCAGATCGTTCACCGCCATGAGGTCGAGATCGAGGCTCGGCCAAGCGTTCTGGCTGCGCACCGCCAGCCCTTCGTAAATCTCCTGCGTCGTGGCGCGGACGTTGGGATCCGAGGCGGGGCCGACGCTGGTGGTCACCAACGCGTTCGGCTCTTCGCTGCCCGCGCTGAGCACCCCGCGCGGGCGGTGGTATTTGAACGACCGCCCCATCAGCCGCTGCCCATTCGCCAGCATGGCCGAGGCGACCGTATCGCCCGCAAACCCGCCATAGCGCCGCCCGTCGAAGGTAAAGCTGACCGGCTTGTCCCGGTCGATCAATCCGCGCCCTGCAATCCTCATGCCATGGCCCTTTTCACATCCGACGCCAGTTCCACGGCGTGCACCGCATGGGTCACCGTATCGCGGGTGACGACGAGCCACGCGCCGCAGCCGGTCTCATGCTGCCACAGCTCGCGGGTCTCTCCCGCCGGGTTGTCGCGCAGATGCAGATAGGCGTCCCAGTCCTCATCCGAGGCATCGGGCGCAGGCCGGGCCAAGGCGATGGCATCGCCGCGATAATAGAACTCTCGCCGATCCCGGCTGCCGCAGATGGGGCATTCGATCCGCATATTGGCCCTCCCTCAGTGCAAGTTGTGCTGAGACCCGGTGGCCTCTTCATCCATCAAACCTTCGCCCGAACGGAACCGGTCGAGCCTGAAGCCCGCCGCCGTCTCATGGGGCTGTCCGGTGGCCATCAGATGCGCCAGCGCATAGCCCGAGGCGGGCACCGCCTTGAAGCCGCCGTAGCACCAGCCGCAGTCGACGAACAAACCCTCGGTCTCGGTCTTGTCGATGATCGGGCTGCCATCGGGTGTCATGTCCATGATCCCACCCCAAGAGCGCAGCACGCGGGCCTTGCCGATCATCGGCATCAGGGTCATCCCCGCCTCCATCACATGTTCCATCATCGGCAGATTGCCGCGCTGCGCGTAGGAGGCATAGAAATCCAGATCGCCGCCAAAGACCAACCCGCCCTTGTCGGACTGGCTGATATAGAAATGCCCCATGCCAAAGCTGATCACATGGTCGATCACGGGCTTTAACCCTTCGGAGACGAAAGCCTGCAAAACATGGCTCTCGATCGGCAGGCGCATCCCCGCCATGGCGGCGACTTGGCCTGAGCGCCCAGCCGTGACGATCGCCACCTTCTTGGCCCGGATCGCCCCGCGCGTGGTCTGCACGCCGCGCACGCGGCCGTTCTCGATGTCGATGCCGGTGACTTCGCATTGCTGGATCAGATCGACACCGCGCTGGTCCGCGCCGCGGGCATAGCCCCAAGCCACCGCATCATGGCGAGCGGTGCCGCCGCGTCGGTGCAGCAACCCGCCGTGGATCGGAAAGCGCCCGTTGTCATAGTCCAGATAGGGCAGCAGTTTGCGCAGGCCGTCGCGGTCGAGCAGTTCCGCATCGTCGCCTTGGTTGATCATCGCATTGCCGCGCCGGGCCGAAGCATCGCGCTGCGCGTCGGAGTGGAACAGGGTGATCACGCCGCGCTGGCTGAACATCACGTTATAGTTCAACTCTTCCGACAGCCCCTCCCAGAGTTTCAGCGAATGGCTGTAGAACTCGGAATTGCCGGGCAGAAAGTAATTGCCGCGCACGACGGTCGTGTTGCGCCCGACGTTGCCCCCGCCAAGGTAGCCTTTTTCGAGCACCGCGATATTCGTCATGCCGTGGTTCTTGGCAAGGTAATAGGCCGTGCTCAGCCCATGCCCGCCACCGCCGATGATCACCGCGTCATATTCCGCCTGCGGCTCTGGATCGCGCCATTGCGCCGTCCAACCCCGATTGCCGGTCAAGCCTTCGCGCAACACCCGCAGTCCTGAAAATCGCATCATTCGCCTCCCCCGGTCTTGGCGCAGTCAAGCAACTTGGGGCGGAAGTATCAATGACCGAAAACGCTTCCCCCGGCCCCTACGCCCCCAGGCGGCAAAAAGGGGCGCAAGACGCCCCTTTTTCGGTCACTTCAAGAGACGCGATGTGCCCCTCAAAGCCCCTTGGCGTGGTAGCTCGCCGCGACCTTTTCAATCGAGACGAGATAGGCCGCCGTGCGCAGATCATCGACATCATCGCGGCTGTGCCAGACATGTGCCATTGCCTCATAGGCCGTGCGCATCGTGTCATCGAGACCGGAGCGGACCAGTTCCAACTCCCCCGCACCGCGCAGGTACTTCTCTTTGAAGTCGGGGCTCAGCGTCCAGCCAAGGTCCTTATCCGCGCTCAGCCGCTCAAGCTCATCCACCACCAGTTGGTGACGCGACTCCTCGGCGCGGCGCTGCATACGGCCAAAGCGGATGTGGCTGAGGTTCTTGACCCACTCGAAGTAAGACACCGTCACACCGCCTGCGTTGGCATACATATCAGGCACGATCACCGTGCCCTTCTTGCGCAGCACCTCATCCGCACCGGCGGTCACCGGACCGTTCGCGGCCTCGATGATCAGGGGCGCCTTGATACGTTCGGCATTGGTGAGGTTGATCACCCCCTCAAGTGCGGCGGGGATCAGGATATCGCAATCCGCTTCCAGAAACTTGGCGCCATCCTCCTCGAACTTCGCATCGGCATAGCCTTTGATCGTGCCGTGCTTTTCGATCCACTTGTGCACGGCTTCGACGTTCAGCCCGTCTTCGCTGTGCAGCGCACCGTCGCGCTCAATGATCGCGGTGATCTTCGCGCCATCCTCTTCGCTCAGGAACTTGGCGGCGTGATAGCCCACGTTGCCGAGACCCTGAATGATGACCCGCTTGCCGTCGAGCTTGCCGGAAAGGCCCGCTTTCTTCAGACCCTCGGGATCACGGAAGAAGGCTTGCAGCGCATACTGCACGCCCCGGCCTGTCGCCTCGGTCCGGCCTTGAATGCCGCCCGCGTTGATCGGCTTGCCGGTGACACAGGCCACACCGTTGATGTCGGTGGTGTTCATGCGTTTGTACTGGTCCGCGATCCAAGCCATCTCACGCTCGCCGGTGCCCATATCGGGGGCGGGCACGTTCTGCGCGGGGTGGATCATGTCGCGTTTGATCAGCTCATAGGCGAAACGCCGGGTGATCAGTTCAAGCTCATGTTCATCGTAGTCGCGCGGATCGATGCAAAGGCCGCCTTTGGAGCCGCCAAAGGGCGCCTCTACCAGCGCGCATTTATAGGTCATCAGCGCGGCCAGCGCTTCGACCTCGTTCTGGTTCACGGCCATGGAATAGCGGATACCGCCCTTCACAGGCTCCATATGTTCGGAATGGACCGAACGGTAGCCGGTGAACGTATGCATCCGGCCCCGCAGACGCACGCCGAAACGCACCGTGTAGGTGGCGTTGCAAACGCGGATTTTCTCTTCGAGACCGGGCGGCAAATCCATCAGCGCGACCGCGCGATTGAACATCAGGTCCACACTGTCGCGGAAACTCGGCTCATTGGCTGGATTCATCGGTCTCTCCTCTTCTTGTCCGGTCACGGTCCCTTTGTTTGCGGGCGCGACTCATCTGGCTGCCCTAGGGGCATGCAGTCGCACCGTAGGACGCCTCATGGCGGGGCGCGACCCAATTCCTCGCGATTTGCGAAACTTTATCAACCGTGGGTAGGAGCAACCCGCGCCACCCTCCCCGCCCGGTGGAAATCGGTCCAAAACGCCCCCGAAAACCGGCCCCAAGCGCCGCCTATTGCCCCAGACGCGCCAAACTCTGGACACTTTCCCGCAGCACAACAGGGCAAGGCAAATGCCGCCCATTCCCTTTGGCGCCCGCAGGACGCCAAAGGAAGAGAGGTTGATGACGATGCGCGATAGCACTCACAGTTCGGAAAATCCCCCGCAGCCCCTGCCCGCGCTGCTGCGCCGCTTCGCGCGCGAAGAAGACGGGCTGGTCACGGTCTTTGCCATTCTGATGATCCTGCTGATGATCCTCATGGGCGGCATCGGCGTGGACCTGATGCGCCATGAGCGCGAACGCGCAAGGGTGCAAGCCGTGGCCGACCGCGCCGTGCTGGCGGCGGCGGACCTCGACCAAACGCTCAGCCCCGAGGCCGTGGCCCGCGACTATTTCGATAAAGCGGGGCTGGCCGAATATGTATCCAGCGTAACGGTCGACGAAGGCTTGAACTACCGCCGTGTCACCGTCGATGCCTCGCGCACGCTCAACACGATGTTCATGAGTAAATTCGGCCAAGACCGGCTGCATGTCCCTGCCAAATCCACGGCGGAGGAAAAGGTGAACAAGGTCGAGATTTCTATGGTGCTCGATATCTCGGGCTCCATGCGGGAGAACGGCAAGATGGCCAACCTCCATGACGCGAGCGATGCCTTCATCGACACCGTGCTGAAGCCCGAGAACGCGGACCTGATCTCAATCTCCGTCGTGCCCTATACTGCGCAGGTCAACGTCGGGAAGGACATCATGGATGAGTTGAACGTCACCCAGCTGCATTCCTTCTCCCATTGCGTTGATTTCGACGACAGCGAGTTTGACCTCACCGCCATCAGCCAGACCCGCAGCTATGAGCATATGCAGCACTTTGAGGCGGGCTATAGCTGGAACGGTTATCACCGCGACAACACCGGCCGTTATGACAACATCTACAACCCCGGCTGCCCGAAGCAGGATTACGAAGAAGTCGCGCCCTATTCGCAGAACGCCGCCGCGCTGAAAGCCCGGATCTCCAATTTCCAGCCCCGCGCGAACACCGCCATTCATCTGGGTATGAAATGGGGCGTGGCCCTGCTCGACCCGTCCTTCCGCGCGATCAATCAAGCCATCGGCGGCGATGCGGCTTTCCAAGGGCGCCCGGCTGACTACGGCGATATCGACACGCTGAAAACGGTGATCCTGATGACCGACGGGGTGAACGTGACCACCCGCCGGATCAACCGCCAAGTCTATGCCAACCGGGACCATTACCGCCACTGGAGCGATTACCCCTTCTACTGGTGGCTGAACCGCAATGTCCGCTCAAGCGAGCGTCACCGCTGGTACTGGACGAAATACAGCGCATCGCAGGCCGATACCCTACTCGACAACATCTGCGACGCGGCCAAGGCCAAGGGCATCGTAATCTGGTCGATCGGCTTTGAAGTGACCGACCACGGCGCATCGGTGATGAAGAACTGCGCCTCCTCCGACAGCCATTTCTTCCGCGTCGAAGGGGTGGAAATCGTCAGCGCGTTCGAGGCCATTGCCCGCCAGATCAACCAGTTGAGGCTGACGCAATGATACAGCGCTGCATCAAGGCATGGCGCCGGTTTCGCGGCGATGAGGATGGCTCGGCCATGTTGATGGAATTCGCCATCCTGTCGCCCCTGCTCTTCGGCTGCCTGCTCATGTCCGTCGAGATGAGCTTTTACGCTATCCGCCACATGCTCCTTGACCGGGGGCTCGACATGACGGTGCGCTACATCCGGCTGAACACCAATACCCCGATGACCCATCAGACCATCAAGGACAAAATCTGCGAGGCCGCGATCTTTTTGGATGACTGCGAAGAGACCCTGCGCCTTGAGATGATCCGCGTGGACCCGCGCAATTTCGCCAGCTTCGACCAGTCGCCCGATTGCGTCGACACTTCCGAAGACCCCAGACCGGTGCGCGGCTGGACCCTTGGGGTCGAGCATCAGTTGATGCTGCTGCGCGCCTGCGCACGGTTTGAGCCCTTCTTTCCGACCACCGGCCTTGGCTATGCCCTTGAGAAAGACGGCGCGGGCCGTGTTTCCATGGTCTCAAGCGCGGCCTTCGTACAGGAGCCGAATTGATGCGCGTTTTCCGCAATCTGCTGGCCCGGTTCAAAGGGCGCGAGGACGGCTCCATCGCCGTTGAGACGGTGATCATGTTGCCGCTGATGTTCTGGGCCTATCTGGCGATGTATTCGACCTTTGACACCTTCCGGATGTACAACCTTAACCAGACGGCGGCCTACACCCTGGGCGATGCCATCTCGCGCGAGACGCAGGCGATTGACGCGGACTATCTGCGCGGGATGCAACAGCTTTTAGAGTATCTCACCCGCGGCACCGGGCAAACGGCCCTTCGGGTCAGTTCGATCTGGTATGATCAGACGAACGACCGCTACCACGCGGATTGGTCACAAGTGCGCGGAACGGTTCAGCCTTTGACCAGCGACGATGTGCGCGATTGGCATGACAAGCTGCCCGTTATGCCCAATAACGAACGCGTCACGCTGGTTGAGACATGGCGCGACTTCGAGCCGCTGTTCAAAACCGGGTTGGAGCGGCGCGACATTCACAACTTCGTCTTCACCCGCCCGCGCTATGCGCCGCGCACGGTCTGGTCGGACGGTTAAGCGGTCTCACGCTCGGCCAGTTTGGCGCGGATGATCTCGGCAATGAGCTTGGTTTCATTGGCCGGGGTCATGCCGCCCACACCGATCCGGCGGCCAAGGCTCCACCACAGGCCCAAGCGCCAACCCCGCGCCACGCGGCGGTTGGTCTTGAGCAGGAAACCGTTCGAGGGTTTGACGGCGAAAGCGCCCTGATCGATGCGCGCGATCTCGTCCATGCGGACGATCACCCGGCCATCGGCATCGCGCAGCGCCTCTTCGGTCAGTTCCACCGCGCTGGCGGTGGCGCGGCGCATCACCTCGGCAATCGCGATAAAACCAAGCCCCACCAGCACCAGAACGCTCTGCCAAACCGGATCGGGCGAGCGGGTCAGCGCGGAATAGATCAGCAGCAGCCCCAGTCCTGCCAGTGACAACAGCCCCACCGCCCGCCGCGCGGGTGACGCCTTGGCCGTGGCCAGCACGGTTTCCGCGCCGCTGTGCATCGTCTGAGAGGTGTCGGTCATGGGCCGGGCTTTCTAAGGGGCAAGGGGCCGGTTAATGCCGCCCCCTGCCGGGGTCATTCGCCCTCGGCCTAGCCCGCCGTCCGGCAAAGGGCAAGACCGGGCACTGGGCAGCGCCCGGCCCGCTCACCGTTCGGGCTTGCCGTCGCGTTTGCCTTTCTTGCGCGGCGGCCCCGCTTCTAGCCGCTGTTGCAGCTTGTCGGCATAGTCTTGACGGGCGGCGGCATCCATCGCGCTGACCTCGGCCAACCAAGCGTCATGGGCGACCTGCTGAACACCCGCGGCAGCCTCCCCTTGTGCGGCGAGCACCGCAGCGGCCACATCCGCCTGAAACGGCTCGGCCCGAAGCGCGGTGAGCATTTCGTCGTAAAGCGCGCGCCGCGCTTCCCGGTCGAGGTGATGCGCCTTGCCGCTGGCCCGCATTTTCCCGTGCAACCCGCGCCGCGCTTCGGGCGGCAGCGCCTGCACATAGGGCGAGGCATAGCTGCGCAGCCCCGGCAAATCACCCCCGCCATGCGGCCCCGGCCCGCCGTGACGCCACATCGCCCCGCCAAGCGCGCCGAGGATCATCACGTTCAGCGCCAGTGACAGGCCAAGGGCCACCCGCATGAGGCGCCTGCGCCGTGGTATGGGATCCTGTGTCATCTCAACTTTCCTCCATGTCCCAGCCAAATCCACCGAATTCGCTGTCTGTGTCAGCCGCCGTGAGGTCCGAAGTCTCGGTCTCCCATGTGCCGGTCACGAACTGCCCGGCCAAATCCGGCATGCCTTCGGGCGGTGCCACTCCGACCCAAACCCCGACAGCCGCGGCAGTGGCAAGACCGCTCAGCCCCGCCGCACCGCCCAAGAGTTGCCAGAGCGCTTGATGCCACGGCTGGCGCGGTGCTTTGGGCATATGCGCTTCGGCATCGGCCAGAACGCGCGCCTGCAAATCGGCCGAGACCTGTGGCGGATTGGCCCGGGCCGCGGCAAAGAAATCTTCCAGATCGTCGAAGTCACTCATTTTCAAACCCCAATGCGTCCCGTTGTGCCGACAGTTGCGCGGCCAATGCCCGTTTGCCCCGCGCGGTCAGGCTTTCCACCGCTTCGACCCCGATGCCCAGCACCTCGGCGATCTCGGGATTGGCCATACCTTCGATATGGCGCAACACCACCGCTTGCCGCTGGCGGTCGGGCAAAGTGGCCAGCGCCTGTTGCAGGGCGTCCACACGGGCGGCCTGCTGCATCTGCTGCGCGGCACCGGGGGTCGGATCGGCAGGTTCCGCCACATCATCGAGCCCGGACACCCCCGAGCCCCGGCGGCGCAGACGATCAGTGCAGAGGTTGGCCACGACACGGTAGAGCCAAGTGGTCACCTTGGCCTCGCCCGCGCGCCACTTCGGCGCCTGACGCCAAAGCCGCAGCATCGCCTCTTGGGCCACATCCTCGGCTTCGGCCCGGTCACCGAGCACGCGCAGCGCATGGCCGTGGAGGCGCGGCACCAGCCGCGCGGTCAGCAACCGCGCCGCCGCCGCATCGCCATTGGCATAGCGTTGCAACAACTCGGCATCCGCATCTTGCTGCGCGTTGGGCAAATCCTGCATCCCGTCCATGGCTAAGGTCCGGGCGCGCCATGATCAAGCGCGCCCAAAGCTTCATTTAGTCCTGCTGCGGCTTGTCATGGTCCATTTTGTCACCCTTATGGTGCCGCTTGCCATGCATTTTTTTCGCCGCTTCGAACTCTTCGGCGCTGATGCTGCCGTTGCCGTCTTTGTCCAGACGCTCGAACATCTTGGCCGGATCGTGGCGCTGCGTCATCTCTTCCATCGAGAGTTTGCCGTCGTCATTGGCGTCCATACGCTCGATCATGCGGGCGCCCTTGTCACCGCCCTTATGACCGTGCTTGCCGCCCTCTTTGCCGCCGCGCTTGCCACCGTGTTTGTCGCCCATGGCTTCCAATTCGGAGGCGTCGAGGCTGCCGTTGCCATCGGTGTCGAAACGCTCAACCATCTTGGCGGCGCGATCGGCGCGGCGTGCATCGCCTGCGGCCTTCAGCTCTTCGCCGGTCACGAAACCGTCGCCATCGGCATCAACCTTGGCAAAACGCGCCTCGGCATGGGCCTGAAACTCTGCCTGCGTGATCGCACCGTTGCCATCTGCGTCAAGCTGCTGGAACCGGTCCTGCCCGCTTTGCTGGGCGGTGGCGGCCACGGCACCCACGGCCAACAATCCGCTGAGGGCTGCGATCTTCATATTGGTACGAATGGTCATCTTGATACTCCTCGTTTTTTAAAGATCGTCTCACGCTTTTGCGCCGCGATCACAGGGTCAAACGGCGGAGCCCGAAACTTCCGTCGCAGGTTTTCAAACTTTTTTTCGAAAAATTGGCAAAGCCCCGCCCTGCGCGACATGGCGCCGCAACGGCAACCTCCGGTCTTTTCATTTCACGCCCCAGACTGCATCTATCCCTCAACCAGAGGATCGCCCCATGTCACAGACCCAGCACTTGTCCCCCGACACCGCAGAGACCGATGCCAGCGAAGAGCGGCCCCGCTTGCCTGCCATGCTGCGCGGTTGGCGTGGCAAATGCCCCTCCTGCGGGGGCGGAGAGCTGCTGCATGGCTATCTGAAAGTGAACGACGACTGCGCGGTTTGCCGTCAGGAGTTCCACCACCACCGCGCCGATGACGGCCCGGCCTATCTGACCATTCTGCTGGTCGGTCACCTTTTGGCACCGGGGCTGCACATCGCCTATGTGGTTTGGCGGCCCGAACCTCTGACCCTGTTCACCATTTTTGCGGTTGGCTGCACGGCGCTGTCGCTTTACCTTCTGCCCAGACTGAAGGGGGCCATGATCGGCTTTCAATGGGCCAAAAGGATGGGCGGCTTCGGCCGGTCAAACTAAGGCGGCCCGCCCTTCGGCCCCTGACTGCCGGAGCGCTACCGCATGACCATCGACAAGACCAAAATCCGCAACGCCGCCACGGTGATCGTGCTGCGTGACCGCCATGAGACCCCGCATATCCTGATGGGGCAACGCGGGGCCAAGGCGGCCTTCATGCCGAATAAATTCGTTTTTCCCGGCGGGGCAGTGGACGCGGGCGATGCCCATGTGCCCCTTGCCGCCCCGGTGAACGCGCTTTGCCATGGCAGGCTTTGTGATGATGCCGAACCGTCGCTCGCCCATGCCATCGCCGTTGCCGCCATTCGTGAGCTTTGGGAAGAGACCGGTCTGGTGCTGGGCCGCAAGGGCGCATGGCAGGGGGATGTGCCGCCCGACTGGCAGAGCTTTGCAGCCACGGGCCATTTGCCCGATGCCTCCGCCCTGCAATTCGTGTTTCGCGCCCTGACACCGCCGGGCCGCCCGCGCCGTTTCGACGCGCGTTTCTTTCTGGTGGATGCCGACGACATCGCCAGCGACCCCGATGATTTTGACGCCGCCTGTGATGAGCTGTCACATCTGCAATGGGTGCCGCTGAGCCGGGCGCGGTCTTTCGACATGCCCTTCATCACCGAGGTCGTATTGGCCGAGGTCGCCGCCCGCGCGCGTGACACCAGCCCGCCTGCCTCGGTCCCGTTTTTCAAGAACAACGACGAAGAAAGCCTGTTCCTGCGCCTGCATGGCCGCCCGATGACGGGCTAGGTCACCAAAACCAGCGTCAGGATCGACAGGGCCAGCACCGCCATTCCCGCCCATTCCCGGCGCGAAATCCGCTCGTGGAAGAACAGGGTCGTGGCCGCAATGCTCAGCATCAGTTCCACCTGCCCCAAGGCTTTCACATAGGCCGCATTTTGCAGGGTGAAGGCGATGAACCAACAGAGCGACCCGCCCATCGAGGTCAGCCCGATCCAGACCGCCACCCGCCGCGCGGCCCAGACCCGGCGCATCTGCCCCGGTTCGCGCAAGCGTAGCCAAAGCGCCATGATCAACGTTTGCATCAGCACCACCGCGGCCAAAGTCACCCCCGCCCGCAACAGCGGATCGCCCGAGGCCACGGCGAGCGAGGCGCCGCGATAACAGACTGCCGAGATCGCGAAGAGAAAGCCCGAGGCGATGCCCAGCCCCGCCGCACGGTTGCGCAGATCGCTAAGGCGCAGCCCCCGCGCCTCGGCCCCGCCGGACAGCAACAGCAGCCCCAGCACGCCAAGGGCGATGGCCCCGAACCCCGCGCCCGAGACGCCCTCGCCCAGCACGATCCAACCCATCAGAACGGTTTGGATGACTTCGGTTTTCTTGAAAGTGATCCCCACGGCAAAGTTGCGCTGCTTGAATAATAGCACCACGCAGACCGTCGCCATGATCTGCGCCGTGCCGCCCATCGCCCCGTACAGCCAGAAGCCTGCCTCAAGCGGCGGCACTCCCTGCCCGCTCAGAGCCAGATAGAGCGGCAGCAACAGCGCCACGAAGGGCGCGGAATAGAGAAACCGCGAAAAGGTCGCCCCGCCTGCCGAAAGCGTATCGGTCGCCAGATGCTTTTGCAGCATGAAGCGCCCGGTCTGAAAGACGGCGGCGGCAAGGGTGACGAGGATCCACAGATCGGGGGCGAAAGCACTGTCCATAACAGCCTATAGGCCGAAGGCGGGCGGCAGGGCCAGTGTCTTAGGGCCTCATCTTTAGGGCCCCGAGGTCATAGCCGTTGAAGGCCAAGATCTCCTGCGCGGCGGCGATCCGGTCCGCCCCGCCCGTCGCCTGACGGTCAAGGATCCAGCCATATCCGCCATCGGGGCTGCCGATGACCGCCGTGCGGAACCCTTCGTCGACCCAAAGCACCCAGAAAGGCCGCTCGGCCCCGCCGACGGCGGCGCGCATTGTGTAGCGGCCCGGCCCCTCCGCGCTTAACGCCCAAAGGGTGCGGGTGTTGCGGCATCCGGCGCTGTCGCAGATCTGGCGCTGTTCGATCAGGGTCGGCCCTTGCGGCGCGAAGGTCACGGCTTGCAGGTTGGCGTCACCGGGGAATGCCGCCCGGACCTGCCACTTGCCGCCAAAACGCGCCGCGTCATAGCGGCTGGTGGCCCCGATCAAAGCCTCCGCATCGCGAAACCCAGTCTGCGCGGGCGGCGCTTCGCCGCCGCTACACGCCGCGAGGGCGCCCAAGAGCAGCAACATGCCCCCCCGCCGCGCCAAATGCATCCCAAGGCGGCCCATCAATAGGGCATCGGATGGGCTTTATGCGCTGCATTAAGGTCGGCCATCACCTCATCGCTCAAGGTCAGCTCCGCCCCGCCAAGCGCCACGTCAAGCTGCTCAAGGCTGGTCGCGCCAAAGATCACTGAGCCCATGAAGGGCCGCGTCGCACACCATGCCAGCGCCATCTGCACCGGGTCGAGCCCATGTTTCTCGGCCACGTCAAGATAGGCCGCGACCGCCTCAAAGGCGCGGGGGGTGACCCGACCGCCCAGATCTTCGTTCAGCGACAGACGCGACCCGGCGGGGACCTTCCCGCCCTGATATTTCCCGGTCAGCAAGCCCGCGGCCAGCGGAGAGAAGGCCAGCATGTCGATCTGTTCATTGACGCAGGTCTCGGACACATCGGTATCGGCCAGTCGGCACATCAGCGAATATTCGTTCTGCACCGAGATCGGGCACGGCCCGCCCACCCGTTCGGCCACGGCGGCCCATTGGGTCAGCCCCCAAGCGCTTTCGTTGCTCAGGCCAAAGGCGCGGATCGTCCCCCGCTCAACCTCACGCTGCAGCGCGCCGAGGGCGTCTTCCATATGCGCAATGGTCTCGGCCCGGTTCTGGCTCGACGGGTCGTAGTGCCAATTCTTGCGGAACATATAGCTGCCGCGGTTGGGCCAGTGGAATTGGTAAAGGTCGATGTAATCTGTCTGCAAGCGCTTCAACGAGCCTTCGATGGCGCCGGGGATCGTGTCGGAGGAAATCGGCGCGCCGTTGCGGGCGTGCTGCATCCCCTCGCCGGAGTGTTTGCTGGCCAGAACCACCTCGTCCCGGCGCTTGTCGCGGGCGAACCACTGGCCGATGATCTCTTCCGTCCGGCCAATCGTCTCGGCGCTGATCGGGTTCACGGGGTACATCTCGGCAGTGTCGATGAAGTTGATCCCGGCCTCCAGCGCGCGGTCGATCTGCGCATGGCCCTCCTCGGCGGTGTTCTGGGTGCCCCATGTCATGGAGCCCAAACAGAAATGCGAGACCTCGATATCGCTAGAGCCGAGCTTTTTCATCTTCATCTTTTGGTCCTCGCTTGTGATTTTCCCGCAACCTAGCCGCCTGCCCGGCCTTCGCAAGGTCAATTGCCCCGCGCCGATCCTAGCACCCCGACAAAAGCGCAGCCCCGGTAGTTTTCGGCCTTCCGTTTGGGCAGCAATGGACGCAATCTGCGCCCATGCGCCTGCTCATATCCTTCGCCGCCCTGTTCTTCTCGGTCATCCTTCTGCAACTCTCCACCGGAGGGGTGGGGCCGATCGACGTGTTATCGGGCACGCAGCTTGGGTTCAGCCGACAGGAAATCGGTATGCTCGGCTCGGCCCATTTTCTGGGATTTTTCATCGGTTGCTGGTGGGCACCGAGGTTGATGGGAAGCGTTGGCCACAGCCGCGCCTTTGCCGCCTTCACCGCCGCCGGATCCATCGGGTTAATGGCGCATATGATGGTGGTGGACCCCTACGCATGGGGGCTGATGCGCGTCGCGTCAGGCATGTGCGTGGCGGGCTGCTATACGGTGATCGAAGCATGGATGCAGGCCAAGGTCACCAATGAGACCCGCGGGCGCACCATGGGCGTTTACCGGGTGGTGGACATGAGCGGCTCGCTCGCCGCGCAGTTGATCGTGGGCGTGCTCGCCCCGGCGTCTTACGTCTCTTACAACCTGCTGGCCATCGGCTGCTGTGCCGCCCTCTTGCCGCTGACGCTGACCAAGGTTCGCCCGCCCGAAACACCCAGCCAGCCGCGGCTGCGCCCGCGCCTCGCCTTTGACCGCTCGCCGCTGGCGGCGGCGGGGGTCATCGTGGCCGCCGTCTCCAGCGCATCTTTCCGCATGGTCGGGCCGATCTACGGCCAAGAAGTCGGCCTCAGCGCGCCGCAGATCGCGTGGTTCCTTGCCGCCTTCGTGCTGGGCGGTGCGCTTGCGCAATACCCGATGGGGATGCTGGCCGATAAGTTCGACCGCCGCTGGGTGCTGATCTGGCTTTCGGTCGCCGCGATGGGCGGCTGTGCGGTCACCGTGATGGGCGCGGGCTATGGCACGGCGGGGATCATGCTCTCCGCCGGGCTCTTCGGCGCCACGACCTTTCCAATCTATTCGGTCTCTGCCGCCCATGCCCATGACTTTGCCAGTTCCGACGAACGGGTCGAGCTTTCCGCCGCCCTGATGTTCTTTTTCGCTCTGGGTGCCATCGGCGCGCCCTATCTCGCCTCGGTCCTGATCGACAATTTCGGCGCGGCGGCGCTTTTCGCGATGATCGCGGCGGCGCATGGGGGGTTGGTGGTCTTTGGCCTTGCCCGGATGCGTGCGCGCCCCACCTTAGCCGAGCGGACGCCCTACGTCTACGCGCCACGGACCAGCTTTCTCATCGGGCGGCTCTTGGGCCGCGCGCGGGACCGCGACTGACCGGTCCCGTCTTTTGCTGGAACTGGCGCAGCCCTTGCGATAAGGCTGCGCCAAGCACGGGAATATTTATATGACACGCCACCTCATCACCTCCGCCATCCCCTATATCAACGGGATCAAACATCTGGGTAACCTTGTGGGCAGTCAGCTGCCTGCGGACCTCTACGCGCGCTATCAGCGTGGCCGGGGGCAGGATGTTCTGTTCCTCTGCGCCACGGACGAGCACGGCACCCCCGCCGAGCTTGCGGCCGCGAAGGCGGGCAAACCGGTCGATGAATATTGCGCCGAGATGTATGAAACACAGGCTCGCATCGCCGAAGGGTTCGGCCTGTCCTTCGATCACTTTGGCCGCTCGTCCAGCCCGCAGAACCGCAAGCTCACGCAGCATTTCGCGGGCGCGCTGGCCGACCGCGGGCTAATCGAAGAGGTCTCCCAACGGCAGATTTATTCGCCGACCGACGGGCGCTTCCTGCCCGACCGCTATGTCGAGGGCACCTGCCCCAACTGCGGCTTCGAGGATGCGCGCGGCGATCAATGCGACAATTGCACCAAACAGCTCGACCCCGAGGACCTGATCAACCCACGCTCGACCATTTCGGGTGCCACCGATCTTGAGATGCGCGAGACCAAGCATCTGTTCCTAAAGCAGAGCCAACTCAAGGACGAACTCGACGCTTGGATCGACAGCAAGACCGACTGGCCGGTGCTGACCACCTCCATCGCCAAGAAGTGGCTGCATGACGGCGACGGGCTGCAGGACCGCGGCATCACCCGCGACCTCAACTGGGGCGTGCCCGTCAAACGCGGCGATCAGGATTGGCCGGGGATGGAGGGCAAGGTCTTCTATGTCTGGTTCGACGCGCCGATCGAATATATCGCCTGCGCGCAGGAATGGGTCGATGCGGGCAAAGGGACCGATTGGGAAAGCTGGTGGCGCACCGACAAGGGCGCCGATGAGGTCCGCTACACCCAGTTCATGGGCAAGGACAACGTCCCCTTCCATACGCTGAGCTTCCCGGCCACGATCAAGGGCTCGGGCGAGCCGTGGAAGCTGGTGGATTACATCAAGTCCTTCAACTACCTGACCTATGACGGCGGCCAGTTCTCGACCTCGCGCGGGCGCGGCGTCTTCATGGATCAGGCGCTGGAAATCCTGCCGGCGGACTACTGGCGCTGGTGGCTGCTGAGCCATGCGCCGGAAACGTCGGATGCCGAGTTTACTTGGGAAAACTTCCAAGCCTCGGTGAACAAGGACCTCGCCGATGTGCTGGGCAATTTCGTCAGCCGGATTACCAAGTTCTGCCGCTCGAAATTCGGCGAAGCGGTGCCCGAGGCCGGTGAATACGGCGAGGCGGAGCAGGCGCTGATCGAAGACATCACCGCCCGCGTCGCCCGTTACGAGACGTTGATGGAGGCGATGGAGGTCCGCAAATCCGCCGCCGAACTGCGCGGCATTTGGGCGGCGGGCAACGAATATCTGCAAGCCCAAGCGCCTTGGACCACCTTCAAGACCGACCCCGACCGCGCGGCGGCGCAGGTGCGGCTGGCGTTGAACCTGATCCCGCTCTACGCCGTGCTTTCCGCACCCTTCATCCCCACGGCCTCGGCTTCAATGCTGGAGGCGATGAAGGTCGACGACATGCCGTGGCCCGACGATGTGCCCGCGGCCCTGGGCAAGCTTGCCCCCGGCCACGGGTTTGAAGTGCCCGAGGTGCTTTTTGCCAAGATCAGCGATGAGGACCGCGAAAGCTGGGCCGAACGTTTCGCCGGTAAGCGCGACTGATCAGAAATGTAGGAACAGCGGCGCGGGTTATGCGCCGCTGTTTCGTTCTACGGCGAAGGCGCTCGGCTAACCGCGCCGCGCGCGCTTTCCCCCTGAGACCGCGCGCACTGGCCCCACGCCATTCGCCGCCGCTTCGACACCCCGAAACCGGACGCCATGCCCCCGCCCCTCGGGATCCCGCGCCGCCGTGAGCCAACCGTGGACAATGCGGGCCGTCTCCTCCCCCGGGTGCATCTGAAAGCCGCCCTGCGGCACCAGCCCCTCAAGCGCCTGCGCCCAAAGCGTGTCGATCTCGGCCCCATCGCAAAGCCGCGGCCCGAACAGATCGCTGATATGTTGCCCGATCAGACAATCTCCCAGCCCATAGGTGACACCGCAAGCCGCCTCATTGGCGCGGCAAACGCGCCCATCGGGAGTGAATACCACGTCGATTTCGGCCATATCGGCTTTCACGGGGGATAGGATGGGCTCACCCGCGGCCCCCTTCCCGCCCGCGAGGCCGGGAGAGTGGATAAGCGCCCCGCGAAGCCTTGCCTTGGGCGGGCCATCAAGGTTCTGCCTAAACATGCGCCGCTCTGCCGCGAAAACGATGGAGATGAGCGGGAGTTGCCCTGAGGTAAGGCTGTCCTCCGCAGCAGTGGTATCTCCGTCTGACATGCTGACCCTCTCACGCGGCACGTTGGATCCCGACGCGCCGCACCGCACAGCGGAGCCCGACCTCCGAGAAACATAGCCCCGCAGGCAAAAGACCATGCGCTGTAAGAGGTTAAACGATCTCCCTCCTTTCCCTGACCCTGCCATCCGCCACCTCTGCCTCATCCCGCCCCACTGCCGACCTTGGTGGAGGATTAGCGGCAAGGTCTTACCACGGAGTTAAAAAATGTAGGCACAGTGTGAACTTGCGAGAGACTTATTTTCGCCCTATTCCGACAGCAATTAACCAAGTGTTAATATCAGATAGGATAAAGATGTTCCGGGTCGCCCATACAATTCATCACGATCACGACCTCGGGCTCGTGCTGCTTGCGGCACTTCTTTGTATCTTCGGCAGCTGGGTGGTGGCACGGCTCTATCGGCATGTGCTTGAACAGCCGCGTCGCCAAGCGTTGATTTGGTGCTATTTGACCGCGATGACAGCGGGGGTGACGATCTGGTGCACCCATTTCATTGCGATCCTCGCCTATCAGCTCGACGCGCCGGCGACGTTCCATTTCTCGCTCACCTTCCTGTCGCTGATCATCGCCATCGTCGGCTCGATTCTGGGCGTCGTCATCGCCGGGCTGCTCAAATCCCGGCGGGCCACGGTTCTGGGCGGGACGATCTTTGGGCTGGCGATTTCGGCCATGCATTATACCGGCATGGTGGCCTATCGCGTGCAGGGCGCGATCCAGTGGGACATGGGCTATCTGACCGCCTCCGTCATCATCGCGGTTGTCCTTGCGACCCTCGCGCTTGGCGCAGCGGGCCGTGGGGGCAAGGGCAGCGTGCTGTGGATGACCGCGCTTTTGGCGCTGGCGATCATCCTGCTCCATTTCACCGGCATGGCCGCCTTTCAGGTCACCCCGCTGGCCGCGCAGCCGGTTTACGCCAACCCGGTTGAATATAGATTAATCGCGCTGATCATCGCCGGCACCGCCGCCATCATCGCGCTGGCCGCGCTCTTTAGCTATGTTGTCGAAAACCGCACCCGCAACGAAAGCGTCGAGGAACTGCGAAAGGCCCGCGATGCCGCCGAAAGCGCCAGCCGGGCGAAATCGGAATTCATGAGCGTGCTGAGCCACGAATTGCGCACCCCGCTGACCATCGTGATCGGCTACGCCAGCTTCCTGTCGGAACTCAAACGCCACAACCTCGCCAAGCTGGGCCCGGATGAAAAACCGGAGTCCGAGCATTTCACCAAGATGGGCGATCAGGCGGAGCTCTACGGCCAGCGCATCAAATTTGCGGGCGGGCAATTGTTGACCATTATCAACGACATCCTCGACTATACGAATATGGAGTTGAACGACCTCGCGCTCGACAAGACCGCCTTCGACACCCGCACGCTTTTGGAGGAAGTGGTCGAAGAGCACCACGGCGCCGCGCATGACAAGACCGCCACGCTGCATATCGACACCCCGCCGCTTACCGTCACCGCTGACCGCCGCCGCAGCCTGCAACTGCTGGGCCATATCGTCGGCAACGCGCTGAAATTCTCCAAGGCGCGGGACATCTATCTGCGCGCGCGCCTGCACGCGGGCGGGTTCGTTTTCGAGGTCGAAGACAATGGCGTTGGCATCGCCGCGCAGGATCTGGACCGCATTTTCGAGGCTTTCACCCAGATCGAAGACGCCGATGACCGCGCCGAGGGCGGCACCGGGCTGGGGCTCGCGATCTGCAAGAAACTTGCCCTCGCCCATGGTGGCGACATCACGGTCAAAAGCACGCTCGGTCAGGGCACGACCTTCACCGTGTTCATCCCCGGCGCCACGCAATTGGCAGAGCCTGCGACGCTGGCCCAAGCAAGCTAAGTCTTTGAAAAGGATGGTGCGGGCGGTGGGACTCGAACCCACACGGGGCTACGCCCCAACAGATTTTAAGTCTGGTATGTCTACCATTCCATCACGCCCGCATCGGGGCGCACAATAAGCATCACGCGGGCGGTGTAAATGGGCGAATGCCCCCGGCCCCATGGTTCTGGCACGATGCTTCAGGCCGTATCGGCCAGCATGGTTTCCTTCACCGCCTCCATCGCCACATAGGTCGAGGTGCTGGCCACATGCGGCAGGGTTGAAATCACCTCCCCCAGAAAGCGGCGATATTCCGACATGTTCCGCGTCCGCACCTTAATCAGATAGTCGAAATGGCTCGCGATCATATGGGCCTGTTCGATCTCAGGCACCTTGGCCACGGCGAGGTTAAAAGCCCGCAAGGCCGCCTCGCGCGTGTCGTTCAGGCGCACCTCGACAAAGGCGACGTGATCCAGCCCCAGCCGGATCGGGTCCAACAGGGCACGATAGCCAAGGATAACGCCGCTTTCCTCCAACCGGCGCAGACGCGCTTGGGTGGGGGATTTCGACAGGCCGATGCGGCGGGCAAGATCGGTGATGCTGATGCGCCCGTCTTCGGCCAACACCGATAGAATCGCGCTGTCGAACCGGTCCAGATTGAAAAGTTCATTTGGCATGTGATACCCCGGTAGTTCGGTCATAACGACTATAATGCAATACATATTAAGTCGATTAGCCTTCTCAACATGCGGTATTCTGGTCCAAACATCAACTGGAGCTTGCCATGGCCCTCGATCACGCCCCCGCCCTTCGCCAAACCATCGACGCGCGCACCTATGCCGAGCCTGACGCGCTGCTGACCGAGCTCAAGGCACAGGCCGATCTTTCGCCCGAGGACCGCGCCAAGATCACCGCCGATGCGGCGGGTCTGGTGCGTGACATCCGCGGCACCTCGGCCCCCGGCATGATGGAGGTCTTCCTCGCCGAATACGGGCTCAGCACCGAGGAAGGCGTGGCGCTCATGTGTCTGGCCGAAGCGCTGCTGCGCGTGCCGGATGCCGAGACCATCGACGCGCTGATCGAGGATAAGATCGCCCCCTCGGACTGGGGCCGTCATATGGGGCATTCGACCTCCAGCCTCGTCAACGCGTCGACATGGGCGCTGATGCTGACGGGCCGCGTGCTGGACGACGACCAGCCCGGCCCGGTGCGCCACCTGCGCGCGGCGATCAAACGTCTGGGGGAGCCGGTGATCCGCACCGCCGTCAGCCGCGCCATGCGCGAGATGGGCCGCCAGTTCGTTCTGGGTGAGGACATTCAGGCCGCGATGAAACGCGCCCGCGGCATGGAGAAGAAGGGCTTCACCTACAGCTACGACATGCTGGGCGAAGCCGCGCGGACTGAGGCCGATGCCAAGCGCTATCACCTCAGCTACTCCCGCGCGATCTCGGCCATTGCAGATGCCTGCACCCATGACGACATCCGCAAGAACCCCGGCATCTCGGTCAAGCTTTCGGCCCTGCACCCGCGCTACGAGTTGGCGCAGGAAGAGGCCGTGATGCGCGATCTGGTGCCGCGCCTGCGGGCGCTGGCGCTCTTGGCGAAATCCGCCGGAATGGGCCTCAATATCGACGCCGAGGAGGCCGACCGTTTGGCACTCTCGCTCGAGGTGATCGACACGGTGATGGGCGAGCCTGCCTTGGCCGGCTGGGACGGTTTCGGCGTGGTCGTGCAGGCCTACGGCCCCCGCGCCGGCGTGGTAATCGACACGCTTTATGACATGGCGCAGCGCCATGACCGCCGCATCATGGTGCGGCTGGTGAAAGGCGCCTATTGGGACACCGAGATCAAGCAAGCGCAGGTCGAGGGGATCGACGGCTTCCCGGTCTTCACCCGCAAGGCCGCGACGGATGTGAGCTACATCGCCAATGCCCGGAAACTGCTGGGCATGACCGACCGCATCTACCCGCAGTTCGCCACCCATAACGCCCATACCGTCGCCGCTGTGCTGCATATGGCCGACGATCCAGAGGCCTACGAGTTCCAACGCCTGCACGGCATGGGCGAGACCCTGCATGACATCGTTATGCAGAAACACGGCACCCGCTGCCGCATCTACGCTCCCGTCGGTGCGCACCGCGATCTGCTGGCCTATCTTGTCCGGCGTCTCTTGGAGAACGGCGCGAACTCCAGCTTCGTGAACCAGATCGTTGACGAGGACGTGCCGCCCGAAGTCGTGGCCGCCGATCCCTTCGACCAACTTCAGGACAACGCCCCAACGATCCCGAAAGGGCCGGAAGTGTTCCAGCCGCAGCGCGCCAATGCGCGCGGCTTCGATCTGGCGCATACCCCGACACTGGTCGCGATCGAGAAGGCGCGCGCGCCCTTCGCGGAAGCGACATGGGAAGCCGCACCGCTACTGGCGGGCGAAGCTGCGCCCGAGGCGGCTGAAACCGTCGCCAACCCTACCGGGGGTGCCTCCCCCGGGACCGTGCGCCCTGCCTCCAAGGCCGATGTGGCCACAGCGCTCGACACTGCCGCGCCTTGGGACGCGCCTCTCAACACCCGCCGCGACACGCTTTTGCGCGCCGCCGACATGCTCGAGGACCGCTACGGCGAGATCTTCGCCATCCTCGCCCGCGAGGCTGGCAAGGGTCTGCCCGACTGCGTGGCCGAATTGCGTGAGGCGGTGGATTTCCTGCGCTACTACGCAGGTCAAGCCACCAACGAGCCGCCCGCGGGCCTCTTCACCTGCATCTCGCCGTGGAACTTCCCGCTGGCGATCTTCTGCGGGCAGGTCGCGGCAGCACTGGCCGCAGGCAATGCCGTACTGGCCAAACCGGCCGAGCAAACCCCGCTGATCGCACAGCTTGCCGTCAAAGTGCTGCATGAAGCCGGCGTGCCGCGCGCGGCGCTGCAACTGCTGCCGGGCGGCGGCGAGGTGGGCGCGGCACTCACGGGCGACGCCCGCGTCAACGGCGTGGCATTCACCGGCTCCACCGCCACCGCCCTGCGCATCCGCGCCAATATGGCCGAGCATTGCGCCCCCGGCACCCCGCTCATCGCCGAGACCGGCGGCCTCAACGCCATGATCGTCGACAGCACCGCCCTGCCCGAGCAGGCCGTGCAGGCCATCGTCGAAAGTGCCTTCCAGTCCGCGGGCCAGCGCTGCTCCGCCGTGCGCTGCCTCTACGTGCAGGAGGACATCGCCGAGGACCTGATCACCATGCTGAAGGGCGCAATGCAGGCGCTGCGCATGGGCGATCCGTGGCATCTGTCGACAGACGTCGGCCCGGTGATCGACGCGGCTGCGCGCAAAACCATTCTGGAGCATGTCGAGGCCGCCCGCGCCAAGGGTCGCGTGATTGCCGAGCTGAAGGCCCCCGAAGGCGGCACCTTCGTCGGCCCCGCGATCCTGCGGGTGGATGGCATCAGCGACATGAAGCGCGAGATCTTCGGCCCCGTGTTGCATGTGGCGACCTTCAAGAGCCATGAGCTCGACGCCGTGATCGACGCGATCAACGCCACCGGCTATGGCCTCACCTTCGGCCTGCACACGCGGATCGACGACCGGGTGCAACATGTCTCGGAGCGGATCGAGGCGGGCAACATCTACGTCAACCGCAACCAGATCGGCGCCATCGTCGGCAGCCAGCCCTTCGGCGGCGAAGGGCTCTCGGGCACCGGGCCGAAGGCGGGCGGGCCGAACTACCTGCCGCGTTTCGCCGCCCCCGACCATCGGGAGGCCTCGGGCACATGGGACAGCGAACAGACCACGCTGCCCGCCCTGCCCGCGCATACCCCGACCGTGCTGGAGACCCAGACGATGCCCGGGCCGACCGGCGAGAGCAACCGCCTGTCGACCCTGCCCCGGCCTGCGCTTCTCTGCATGGGTCCGGGGGCCGAGGCGGCCACCGCACAGGCCAAGGCGGTGCGCGCCCTCGGCGGTGTCGCGGTTGAGGCCACAGGCCCCATCGACCCCGAAGCGCTCACCACCGGCCCGGCCTATGGCGGCGTGCTCTGGTGGGGCGATGAGGAGGCGGCGCGGCAAATCGACAAGGCGCTGGCGACCCGCGAAGGGGCGATCATTCCGCTTCTGCGCGGCAAGCCCGACACCGCGCGCGTGCGCGCCGAGCGCCATGTCTGTGTTGACACCACCGCCTCGGGCGGCAATGCACAGCTCTTGGGGATGATGGCCTGAACGGGCCGCGCAATTAGGGGGAGCGCCATGCTGACGAACCGCGATATTGAAGAGTTGACGCAGTTTCGCAGGGCGCTCCACCAATACCCCGAGATCTCGGGCGAGGAAGTGGAAACCGCCCGGACCATCGCGGCGGAACTGGAAAAGCTCGCGCCTACGCGCATCCTCACCGGCCTTGGCGGACATGGGGTGGCGGCGGTTTTCGACAGCGATGCGCCCGGCCCCACGGTGCTCTTCCGCGCGGAACTCGACGCCCTGCCGATCCCCGAGGAACATGACATTCCTTGGGTCTCTAAGGTGCCGGGCAAGTCCCACGTCTGCGGCCACGACGGTCATATGACCATGCTCTTGGCGCTCGGTCGGATGATCGCGCGCCGCCCCGTCGCAAAGGGCCGCGTGGTGCTGATGTTCCAACCGGCCGAGGAGGATGGCAGCGGCGCGCGGGCGGTGGTGAACGATCCCGCCTATGCCGAGATCGCTGCCGATTACGCCTTTGCCATCCATGTCGAGCCGGGCCGCCCCTTTGGCCATGTCGACACCGCGCCCGCGCTGATCAACTGCGCCTCAAAAGGCATCTCCCTCACCCTGCACGGCAAGACCGCCCATGCCGCCAGCCCCGAAGACGGCACCTCCCCTGCGCCTGCGCTGGCCGAATTGATCCCGGCGCTGCAAGCGCTCGGCCCCGGCGGGCCGCTTGATGATGACTTCCGCCTCGTCACCCTCACCCACCTGCGCATGGGTGAGCCGACCTTTGGCGTCGCCCCGGGCGAAGCCGCGCTTTATGCCACCCTACGCAGCACCCGCGACGATGCGCTGGCCGAGATCGAAGCGGCCTTGCACGCCGAAGTCGCCCGCGTGACCGAGGTCCATGGGCTGACGGCAGCTTTCGCGGAATCGGACCATTTCGCCGCCTCCATCAACCACCCCGACGCCTACGCGATCGCCGCCGCGGCGATGGACGCGCTCGGCGTGTCACACGGGCAGAAAAACCTACCGATGCGCGCCTCCGAGGATTTCGGCCTGTTCGGGCGCGATGCCAAGGCCGCGATGCTCTGCCTCGGCCCCGGCGAGGGCTATGCCGCCCTGCACAACCCCGATTACGATTTCCCCGACGATCTGATCTCCGTGGGCGCCGGTATTTTTGAGCGGATCGCGCGGGATTTGCTCGGTTCCGCTTGACAGAAGCCCCCGCGGGCGCAGCTAAGGTCATGAAGATCCCCCGCGCCGCTTGACGCTGCGGACGACTTGGCAAAGGCTGGCCCGCATGTTCCCGATCCGCGATCACAACCCCTCGGGCCGAACGCCCTTCGTCACCTATGCGCTGATGGCGCTGAACATTGGCGTGTTCCTGTCTTCCCTGTCGCTGATGGCGGATGAGCGTGCCTTGGCCGAGTTTTACTACAGCTACGCCCTGCTGCCCGCGCGGCTGAGCCATGGGGAGGGGTATTTCGGCCTTATCACCTCGCAATTCCTGCATGGCGGCTGGATGCATCTGGCGGGTAACATGCTGTTTTTGTGGATCTTCGGCGACAATGTCGAAGATGAGATGGGCCATGGTCGCTATCTGCTGTTCTACCTTGCCTGCGGCATCGCCGCGGGTCTGGGCCAAGTCGTGACAGAACCGCTCTCATGGGTGCCCATGGTCGGAGCCTCAGGCGCGATCGCGGGGGTGATGGGGGGCTACCTGCTGCTCTTCCCGCGCGCCAAGGTCGACATTTTGGTGATCTTCATCGTGTTCTTCCGCATCTTCGCAATCCCTGCGTGGATCATGCTGGGCCTGTGGTTCGGCATGCAGTTCATCGGCGGGATTGGGGCCACACCGGGCACCGGCGGGGTGGCCTATTGGGCCCATGCGGGCGGGTTCATCGCGGGGCTGGTTCTAACCCTGCCGCTCTGGCTGCGGCGGGGCGGCTTTGCCTTTTGGCGGCAGACCCACGGCCATCCGCCCCATGCCGCCGCAGACTATGACCTGAGCGAAAGTCGCATTCCGAAAGTGAGACGCAAATGACCGAAACCTCCGAAACCCGCCGCGCCTCGTGCCACTGCGGAGCCGTGGTGATCGAAGCGCTGTTTCCGCGCGGTCTGGCCTCGGCCGCGCGCTGCACCTGCTCCTTTTGCTGCCGCCGCGCCGCCGCCACGGTAACGGCACCGGCCGAGACGGTGACCGTGTTGAAAGGGGCGGAGAACCTCACGCTCTACACTTGGGGCACGCATACCGCACAGCACTACTTCTGTAAGACCTGCGGCATCTACACCCACCACCGCCGCCGCTCGAACCCCGATGAATGCGGCGTGAACCTTGGTGCGATCGAAGGGGTCTTGCCTTGGGAGATGGAACCGCTGCCCTATAGCGATGGCATCAACCACCCTTCGGACCGCGACCCCGGTTAGAGGCTGGAAATCACCCCCTGCATCCGGGCCAGCAGCCCCGGTTGCGGCGCGGCTTGTTCGCGGCGCTGCTCCACGCTGTCGTGCAGCCGCTCGGACGGATCCGCGCCCACCACCCGGCGGCGGCGGGTCACCAGCATCTTGCCATAGCCGCGCCAGCGCCCGATGGAGGGCGCGGCGGGGTCTTGATCGAACCGCGTGGCCCAGCCTGCGGGCAGCGGCAGGCCGCTGTCCTCCATCCGCGATAGCAGCCAGACCAGCGGGATATTGGCCAAGGGGCGCGCGGCCTCATGCCCGCCCAACTGGCCGCCCACGTCGCCATGGGTGCCGGGGAACCAGACCTGTTCCAGCCGCCCGTCATAGCCCTCGGGGGTGGTCCATAGCACCGGGGCATAGGCGACGCGGGTTTCGTTGAGCGCAAGTGCCTGAAAGCCGTTCTTCACATTACGGCTCAGGTCATGGTTGTGGAACATGTGCAGCGGCTGCGAGAACCGCCAGAACAACGGCGCGTTGAGGCCCAGCGATTTGACCGTGTCCCAAACGCCGATTGCCTCGATCTCTACCTCGGGGTGGCAGTTGGCCCGTGCAAAGAGTTCGCCCGCCTTGCTCAGATGATGCGCCTCGTAATGGCGGTAAACATCGCGGATGTTACGCTCTGTCGCCACCTCGGCGCGCAGAAGCCCCACACGCTCGATCACCCCGGCGAGCGAGCGCACCGCATAGCCACCGCGCGAATAGCCCAGCAGGAAAATCCGATCTCCGGGTCGGTAGCGCGAGGCGAGATAACCATAGGCACGGCGGATTTGCCGGTTGATCCCGCGGCCCAAGATCACATCCAAAGCGCTGCGCCAATCGCGCCATTGCAGCCCCGGCTCGTAATAAATCGACAGGGCGCTGCCCATCTCGCGACAGAGGCCATAGGCAATGCCCGCATTGGTCTCGCGCCCCAGTTCGAGCGAGGACATGGTCCCGTCGAGGATGATAACATGGGTCACCGCCCCCCGGCGCGGGCCGAAGTCGCTTTCAGGCCGCCGCCAGAACCGCCCGAAGAGCCGTTGGAACAGGGTTTTACTCGGCTGCGATTGCGGCACCTTGCAGCATCTCCCAGACCCGGTGCGGGGTAAACGGCATATCCGCCTGCCGCACGCCGCGTTCCCAAAGGGCATCCTGCACCGCATTCGACACCGCGGCCAAGGCACCGACGGTGCCCGCCTCCCCGCAGCCCTTCATGCCCATGACATTGGCCGTGGAGGGCACCGGTTCGGATGTGAAAGAGATCATCGGCAGGTCCGCCGCGCGGGGCATGGCGTAATCCATGAAGGTGGCGGTCAAAAGCTGGCCGTCCTCATCATAGACCACCCGCTCCTGCACCGCTTGGCCAATGCCCTGCGCCACCCCGCCATGGACCTGCCCCTCGGCCAGCATCGGGTTGATCAGATTGCCGAAATCATCGACCACCGTGTAGCGGTCAAGCGTCACCACCCCGGTCTCGGGGTCGATCACCACCTCGGCCACATGCGCCCCGTTGGGATAGCTGCGCCCCGGCAGGCTTGCGCGTTCATGGTGGCTGAGCAGATCGTCGCGGCCCTTGGCGCGGGCCATCTCGGCAACCTCCAGCATGGTCGGGCTAATGTTCGACCCTTCCGCGCGAAAGCTTTCGTCGTCAAAAGTGATATCCGCAGCAGCGACGCCCAACTCTTCGGCCAGAAACGCGGTGAAGACTTCGGTGATCTTCGCCACGGTGGCCAAGGTCGCCGTGTTCTGCGTGGTGACCGAGCGTGAGCCGCCGGTGCCGCCGCCCTTCTTGATCAGGTCGCTATCGCCCTGCACCACGTCGATCCGCTCGGCGGGGATGCCAGTCTGGTCCGAGAGGAACTGCGCATAGACCGTCTCATGCCCCTGCCCATTGCTTTGGGTGCCGACATAGATCGTCACCCGGCCATCGCCCTCGAAAACCACTTTGGCCCCTTCGGAGGGGTCGCCCAGAATGCTCTCGATATAGTAACACAGCCCCTGCCCGCGCAGCAGGCCGCGTTTGGCATCCGCCGCCCGCCGCGCGGCAAAACCGTCGCGGTCGGCCTCTTGCCCCACCCGAGCCAGCAGCCGCGCGAAATCGCCCACGTCGTAAAGCTCGCCCGTGGCAGTGGTATAGGGGAATTGCTCAGGCTTGATGAAGTTGATCCGCCGCAACTCCCAAGGATCGACGCCCAACTCCCGCGCGGCGCGGTCCATCAACCGCTCCAGCACATAGATCGCCTCAGGCCGTCCGGCCCCGCGATAGGCGTCGACTTGCACGGTGTTGGTGTAGAACCCTTCGACATGCAGATAGGTGTCCTGCACGTCATAGACGCCCATCAAGACCTTGGAGAAGAGCTGCGACTGGATCGGCTGGCCGAACTGGCTGTTATAAGCCCCAAGGTTGCAGCGCGTATCGACACGGTAGGCGGTAATCTTGTGGTTTTCGTCAAAGGCAAACTCGGCCCAAGACACCAGATCACGCCCGCCGTTGTCGGTGAGCATGGCTTCGGTCCGCTCTGACATCCAGCGCACCGGACGGCCCAAGGCCCGCCCGGCTTGGGCCACGCAGAAATACTCCGGGTAGGTCATCGCCTTCATGCCGAAACCGCCGCCGACATCGGGATTGGTGACGCGCACCGCGTCTTCGGGCAGGCCGAAGGCTTTGGTTAGAAACCCCTTGTGCGCCCAGACGCCCTGCCCGCCCAGCGCCACATGCAAGCGGCCCTCGGTCCATTCTGCATAGCAGCCCCGCGGCTCCATGGAGTTGACGATGATGCGGTTGTCCCCGACCTCCAACTTGACGCGATGGGCGGCCTTGGCAAAAGCCGCCTCAACCTTGGCCTCATCGCCCATATGCCAGTCAAAGGCGCGGTTGTCGGGGGCTTCTGCGTGCAGGGTCTCACCGCCCGGGGCGACATCCATCTTGGCGGGCAGATCGTCGGCGTCGAAAAGGATCATCTCCGCTGCATCGCGGGCCTGTTGCAAACTTTCGGCCACCACCAGCGCCACCGGCTCGCCCACATAGCGCACGCGGTCCTTGGCCAGCATCGGGCGCAACGGCGCCGCGCCTTTGCTGCCATCGCGGTTGTCGACGACCGTATGGGGCAGAGCGATATTCATCCCCGCCGCTTCCAGATCGGCGCAGGTCAGCACCAGATGCACGCCATCCGCCGCGCGGGCCTCATCTACGTCCAACTCAGTGATCACCCCATGGGCCACGGGCGCGCGGAAAAAGACGCCATGCAGCGCCTCGGCGGGGGCGATATCATCGACATAGCGGCCCGCACCGGTCAGGAAGCGGTGGTCTTCCACCCGTTTGACCGGCTGGCTTTTCCCGAACTTCTCCATCTGACGCCGCCCCTGCTGCCTTGCCTCTTTCAGCGCAACAGTAGCGGGCGCGTCGCCAGTGTCCAGAGGCTCAGGCCGCCTTGCGGATAAGCGCGCCTTCAAGGCTTGAGACCAGCGTCACCCCCGCCAACCCATAGCCATTAAAGGCGGTCGACATGGCGATGGAATAGGCCCCCATGCCGCCGAACAGGAGGTAATCCCCGGTCTGCGCATCTTCGGGCAGCGGCAGCCCATCGGGCAGACGGTCCAGCGAATCGCAGGTCGGGCCGAAGACCACGCGCGGCTTGGCTGCCCCCTGACGCCGCGTGCCATCAGGGCCGACCACATCGATGAGCCCCGAAAGCCCCATGTCGCGCAGATCGGGCAGCCCGCCATAGATACCATCGTTCAGAAAGACGGTGCGCCCGTCGTTGCGCATCCCTTTGATGCGGGTGGCCAGCACGGCGGCATCGGCCACCATCGCCCGGCCCGGCTCGCAGAGCAGCGCAGGCGCATCCGCGCCAAAGCTCTCGGCCAGCGCCGCTTTGACGGCGGCGAAGACGGCTCGGTGGTCTGGCGCATCAAATCCGCGGTCCACGGCGAAGCCCCCGCCGATGTTCAACCGGTCGATCGAGACACCGGCCATGCGCAGAATATCCGCCGCCGCATGGACATATTGCACCCAAGCCTGCGGATCGTTGCACTGCGTGCCGGGGTGGAAACACATCGACGGCGTGAACCCCATCTCGACCACAGCGCGCAAAAGCGCCGCCGCCTCTTCAGGGGCCGCGCCGAATTTCGAGCCGAAGTCATAGGCCGCGCCCTTCACCGGCAAGGCGAAACGCACCGCCACCTCATTGTCGCGCGGCACGTCGCGCAGCTTGGCCAGTTCCGACATGTCGTCGACCGACCAGCTATAGACCCGCGCCGCGATCCCGGCCTCCACCTCGGAGGTCGAGCGCACGGGGTTGTTGTAATGCAGCACCGCCTGCGGGCAGACCGCCCGCACCGCCGCCATCTCTGCCGGGGAGGCGACATCGAAGGTGGTGATCCCTGCCGCGACAAGGTTCGACAGCACCTCCGCCCGGTCGTTGGCCTTTACCGCATAGGTCACCAGCCCGTCGAAATCCGCCTGAAACCGCCGCGCGGTGGCTTGCAGCACTGAAGGGGCCAGAAACAACACCGGCCTATCGGGGCTGTGTTTCGCCAAATAGGCGGCGGGACTATCGGAAAGGGGGGCGATATGCTGCATGGGGGCCTCTTCACTGCTTTTCCCCAGTGAAGCGCGGATTTCGGTCGATTCATCGTGTCATACCGCCTAAAGTGATGCGAACTTTGGGCGAAGTGACGACATGACAGCACAACTTGACGATGCCGACCGCGCTTTGATCGCGGCGCTGCAATCCAATGCCCGCCAGCCGGTCGCCGATCTGGCGCGCGGTCTGGGCCTTGCCCGCACCACCGTTCAAGCCCGGCTGGAACGGTTGGAACGCTGCGGCGCCATCCTCGGCTATACGCTGCGTTTGGGCGAAGCGGCCCGCGCGCCGCTACATGCCACGGCGCTGGTCAATATCGAGCTGCGCGCAGGCCCCGCGGTCTTGGCGCGGCTGCGCAGCCTGCCTGCGGTGCAAGTGGTGCACACCACCTCGGGCCGCTTTGACCTGCTGGTGCAGATCGCGGCGCAAACCACGCAGGAGTTGGACGAGACCCTAGACCGCATCGGCGAGACCCGCGGCGTCAAGGGCAGTGAGAGCCTGATCCACCTCAGCACCAAGATCGACCGCAGCGGCTAAGCCCTGCCCCCGCGCCTCCCCCCCCCTGTCAGGGGTCTTTCCCTTACCGCGCCAGAGCGCTAAACGGGGCGCAACAAAAGGGATCATGACCATGGCACTCGAAAAGACCTTCAACGCCGCTGAGGCCGAAAGCCGCATCTACGCCGATTGGGAGACCAAGGGCGCGTTCAAAGCGGGCGCGAATGCGCAGCGGGACGCGCATTTCTCGGTGATGATCCCGCCGCCGAATGTCACCGGCTCGCTGCACATGGGCCATGCGTTCAACAACACACTGCAAGATATCCTCGTGCGCTGGCACCGGATGCAGGGTTTCGACACCCTCTGGCAGCCCGGCCAAGACCACGCGGGCATCGCCACGCAGATGGTGGTGGAACGCGAGTTGGCCGCCACCGGCCAGCCGGGCCGTCGCGAGCTGGGGCGCGAGGCCTTCACCGCCAAGGTCTGGGAGCAAAAGCAGAAATCCGGCGGCACGATCATCGACCAGCTGCGCCGTCTGGGCGCCTCTTGCGACTGGTCGCGCAACGCCTTCACCATGTCTGGCGCGCCCGGTGCGCCCGAGGGCGAAGAGGGCAACTTCCACGACGCCGTGATCAAGGTCTTCGTGGACATGTACAACAAGGGGCTGATCTACCGCGGCAAGCGGCTGGTCAACTGGGATCCGCATTTCGAGACCGCGATCTCCGACCTCGAGGTCGAGAGCACCGAGGTCGACGGCCACATGTGGCATTTTAAATACCCGCTGGCGGGGGGTGAAACCTATACCTATGTCGAGCGCGACGAGGACGGCAACGTGCTCTTTGAGGAAGAGCGCGACTATATCTCCATCGCCACCACCCGGCCCGAAACCATGCTGGGCGACGGTGCTGTTGCAGTTCATCCATCGGATGAGCGTTACGCCTCAATCATCGGGAAACTTTGCGAAATTCCCGTTGGCCCGAAAGAGCAACGCCGCCTCATTCCGATCATCACCGATGAATACCCCGACAAGAACTTCGGCTCGGGCGCGGTGAAGATCACCGGCGCGCATGACTTCAACGACTACGGCGTGGCCAAGCGCAACGGCATCCCGCTTTACGCGCTGATGGACACCCAAGGCCGGATGCGCGCCGATGGCCTGCCCTACGAAGAGGCCGCCGCCCGCGCGCAGGCCATCGCCGAGGGCTCCGAAGCCGCCCCCGAGGACGCGACCGAGATCAACCTGGTGCCGGACGCCTACCGCGGCTTGGATCGTTTCGAGGCCCGCAAGCGCGTGGTCGAGGACGTGACCGCCGAGGGGCTTGCCGTGATGACCGAGGCGACCGATCCCCGCCTTGGCCGCGCCGCCAAGAAGGCCCCCGTAGAGCCCGGCGAGGGCGGCGAGATGCGCACCGAGGAAGAGAACCTTGTGCCGCTCGTCGAGGCCAAGAAGATCATGCAGCCCTTCGGCGACCGCTCCAAGGTGGTGATCGAGCCGATGCTGACCGACCAATGGTTCGTCGCCACCGACAAGATCGTACAGCCCGCTATCGATGCGGTGCGCTCGGGCGAAGTCACTATTCTGCCCGAGCAGGACCGCAAGGTCTATTTCCACTGGCTGGAGAACATCGAGCCTTGGTGCATCTCGCGCCAGTTGTGGTGGGGACATCAGATTCCGGTTTGGTTCGACGACGAGGGCAACGAATATTGCGCGCCGACCGAGGAAGAGGCGCAGGCCATGGCCCCCGGCAAGACCCTGCGCCGCGATCCTGATGTGCTCGACACGTGGTTCTCCTCCGGCCTCTGGCCCATCGGCACGCTTGGCTGGCCCGAGCAAACCGCTGAGCTGGAAAAATACTTCCCCACCTCCGTGCTGGTCACCGGTTTCGACATCATCTTCTTCTGGGTCGCCCGGATGATGATGATGCAATATGCCGTGGTCGACCAAAAACCCTTCGACACCGTCTATGTCCACGCGCTGGTGCGCGACGAGAAGGGCAAGAAGATGTCGAAGAGCTTGGGCAATGTGCTCGACCCGCTGGAGCTGATCGACGACTACGGCGCCGACGCCGTGCGCTTCACCCTGACGTCGATGGCCGCCATGGGACGCGACCTGAAGCTCTCGACGCAGCGCATCGCGGGCTATCGCAACTTCGGCACCAAGCTGTGGAACGCGCATCGCTTCGCCGAGATGAACGGCGTCTTCGAGGCCATGCCCGCCGGGATGCCCCAGCCCACCGCGACGCTGAACAAATGGATCGTGGGCGAGACCGCCCGAGTGCGCGAGGAGGTCGATGCCGCACTCGGCAACTTCCGCTTCAACGACGCGGCCAATGCGCTTTACGCCTTTGTCTGGGGCAAGGTCTGCGACTGGTACGTGGAGCTGTCGAAGCCTCTGTTGCAGGACGACGCGCCCGAGGCTGCGGAAACCCGCGCCACCATGGCCTGGGTGCTGGAGCAATGCCTGATCCTGCTGCATCCGATCATGCCCTTCATCACCGAGGAACTTTGGCAGACCACCGCCAAGCGCGATGAACTGCTGGCCCTCACCGATTGGCCCGCCTACACCACCGCCGATCTGCTCGATGCCGACGCGGACCGGGAGCTTAACTGGGTGATCGGCCTGATCGAGAGCATCCGCTCCGCGCGTCAGCAGATGCATGTGCCCGCCGGGCTGAAGGTGCCGATGCTGGTGACCGAGATGGACGAGGCGGCACAAGGCGCTTGGGACCGCAACGAGGTGATGATCAAACGTCTGGCGCGGGTCGAGAGCCTTGAGCGGAGCGAAAGCTTCCCGAAAGGCACCGTCTCGATCGCGGCCCCGGGGGCGAGCTTCGGCCTGCCGCTCGCAGGCCTGATCGACATCGACGCCGAGAAGGCGCGTTTGCAAAAGTCGCTCGACAAGCTGGGCAAGGAGATCGGTGGGCTGAAGGGGCGTTTGAACAACCCCAAGTTCGCCGCCTCTGCGCCGGAAGAGGTCGTGGCTGAAGCGCAGGCGAACCTCGCGGCACGTCAGGAAGAGGCGGACCAATTGCAGGCCGCACTGGACCGGCTGGCGGAACTGGGCTGAGACCAACAAAGCCGGGCAGCGCCAGACCGCGGGATGGCGCTGCAAAGGGGGCAGTTGGGCAGTTTATCGCCGCTGGGTTGGCGACGAGATCACAGGAATGCACTTCGATTGCCGAAGCGCCAGCCCGTCCGGGCGGTCTGGCGCTGCCCGGCGGCCTTGCGGCCTTGATTCCGGGCTGTCAGGCGCAACGCAAATGCCGCGCTTGCCGACTTACTTGAACACCGCGGGCCGTTTGCCGAACTCCGCCGCGATCACCTCCATCTGCTCGGTCTTGCCCAACAGCGCCGCCTGCTCACGCGACTCGGCCAAGAGCACATCCGCATCCGATGCGCCCGTCTCCGCATATCCGATCAACCGCTTCGCCGTGCGGATCGCATTCGGCCCTTTGCCCGCGATCACCTGCGCCAGTTCGTGCGCGGCCGCCTGCGGATCATCGGCGACTTCCGTCACCAGCCCCCAACGCTCCGCCTGCGCGGCCTCCACCGGCGCGGCGGTATAGGTCAACCGCCGCAACACATCCGAGCGCACCAGACGCGGCAGCAGCACCATGCCGCCCATATCCGGCACGATGCCCCATTTCATCTCCATCACAGCGAGCTTCGTATCCGGCGCGGCAATCCGAATATCCGCCCCAAGCGCCAGCTGCATCCCGGCGCCGAAAACCACCCCATGCAGCGCCGCGATGACCGGGATTTCCAAACGGTGCCAAACCATCGACACCTCTTGCCATTTGTTCGTCGTGCCTTCGCCATGGCTGCGCGGCATGATCAATGCCTCGACATCCTGCCCCAGCATCCCCGAGAGCCCGCCAATATCAATGCCCGCGCAAAAGCCTTTGCCCTCGCCCGAGAGCAACACCACCCGGGCGTCCGAAGCCGCAACCTCCTGCCCTGCCGCGATGATCGCCTCGATCATCTCATCATCCACCGCGTTCATCTTGTCGGCGCGGGTGAGGGTCACATGGGCGATATGGTCTTCGATCCGGGTGGCGACGCGGGGCATGGCTGTTCTCCTGAATGTTTGGCGCAGTTCAGCGCAGATCACCGCGCGGCACCAGCAAAACGTGGCGGCAGGTGCTGCGGCACTTGCCCTCTTACGGGCCCGCCCCTACACCTTGGCGCATGACATATGCACGCCTCACCCCCCTCGCCCAACGCCTGCCCGCCAATGTCCCCTTCGTGGGCCCCGAAGCGCAGGAGCGGAGCCTTGGCCGCCCCTTCAAAGCGCGGCTTGGCGCCAATGAAAACGTCTTTGGCCCCTCGCCCCGCGCCATCACGGCAATGGCAGAGACCGAGATGTGGAAATACGGCGATTCCGAAAGCGTGGAGTTGTGCGCGGCGCTGGCCGAGTTGCACGGCATCGCGCCCGAAAACATCATCGTCGGCGAAGGCATCGACGGGCTGCTGGGCTATCTCGTCCGTCTGCTGGTGGGCGAAGGCGATGCGGTGGTGACCTCCGAAGGGGCTTACCCAACCTTCAACTACCACGTCACGGGCTTTGGCGGCGTGCTGCACAAGGTGCCCTACCGCGACGATCACGAAGACCCGGCGGCGCTTTTCGCCAAGGCGGCGGAGGTCGACGCCAAGCTCGTCTACCTCGCCAATCCCGACAACCCGATGGGCACTTGGCATGAGGGCGCGGCACTGGCACGCGCGCTCGACGACCTGCCCCAAGGCAGCCTGCTATTGCTGGATGAAGCCTATATCGAATGCGCCCCCGAGGGCACAGCGCCCGAACTTTCCGCCGATGACCCGCGGGTGATCCGGATGCGCACTTTCTCCAAAGCCTACGGCCTTGCCGGGGCGCGGATCGGCTATGCCATCGCCGCGCCCGAGTTGATCACCGCCTTTCACAAGGTCCGCAATCACTTTGGCTTAAACCGCGCGGCGCAGGCGGGGGCTTTGGCGGCGGTGCAGGATCAGAGCTACCTGAAAGAGGTTCAGACTAAGATCGCCGAGGCGCGCCGCCGGATCGCCCAAATCGCCGAAGAAAACGGGCTCAGCACCCTTCCCTCTGCCGCCAATTTCGTCGCCGTCGACTGTGGCCGCGATGGTGCCTTCGCCAAGGCGGTACTCGACGCGCTGGTGGCGCGGGGGATCTTCGTGCGGATGCCCTTTGCCGCCCCGCAAAACCGCTGCATCCGCATCAGTTGCAGCACGGCGGAGGAGCTGGATCACTTCGCCGCCGCCTTGCCCGAAGCCTTAGCGGACGCGCGCGGGGCCTAAGCCCCGCCGATCACCTCCGCCGCCGCTTGCAAGGCGCCCGGGCCGTGGTCGATTTTCAGCGCCGAAAGCCCGGCTTCGATCCCGCCAAGCAGCCCCATGATCATATGGCCGTTCACATGGCCCATATGGCCAAGGCGGAAGAACCCGTGCCACGCGGGCTCCCCCGGCAGGGCCATGCCCAGCCCCACGCCCAGTGTCAGGCCGAGATTGCCCTGCACCCAATCGCGCAACTCGGTCGCATGGGGCGCTTGCAGCCGCAGCGCGGTGACGGCATGGCTGCGCAGGGCGCGGTCTTCGATGTTGAACCGCAGGCTGCCCTCAGCCGACCACGCCTCGCAGGCCGCCCAAACCGCGCGGGCCAGCGTTTCATGGCGCTGCCAGACCTGCTCGATCCCTTCTTCATGGATGATATCGAGGGCGGCGCGCAGGCCGTAGAGGTGATGCGTCGGTGCCGTGCCGCCGTGGTATTGATAAAACTCCTGCGCATGGGCGCGCGGCGACCAGTCCCAATAGCGGCTCACGCGGGGCAGACGCGCACGGGCTCCCTCGGCCCGGTCGTTGAAAAAGACGAAGGCCATGCCCGGCGGCACCATCAGCCCCTTTTGCGAAGCGGTCACCATGACATCGACACCCCAAGCGTCCATCTCAAAGCGCTCACAGCCCAATGACGCGATGCAATCGGCCATCAAGAGCGCGGGGTGGCCCGCCTCGTCCAACAGGCGGCGCAGGCCCGGCACATCGTTGCGGACCGAGCTTGAGGTATCCACATGAACCGCCATCACCGCCTTGATCTGGTGGCCGCTGTCGGCCTTCAAACGCTCGGCCACCTGCGCGAGATCGACAGGCGCGTTGCGGCCAAAATCGAGGATATCCACCTCCGCCCCCAGCCCCGTTGCCATTTCGGCCCAGCCATGGCCGAAACGCCCCGTGGCCAGCACCAACACCCGGTCGCCGGGGGCTATGACATTGCTCAGCGCGGCTTCCCAAGCGCCGTGGCCGTTGCTGATATACATCGCCACATGACGATCTGTACGCGCCACGCGCTTCAGGTCAGCGGCCAGCGCAGGCATCATTTCGACCAACTCGCCTTCATAGATATTGGGGGCCGCGCGGTGCATCGCGCTCAGCACCGCGTCGGGCATGACCGAGGGGCCGGGAATGGCGAGGTACGAACGACCGGGGGCGAGTTTATTCTGCTTTGTCATGATATTGGCTGCCGTTTTGAAAATGCGTGACCGGGGGACGGTCGGGCGCAGCTTACTGCCCGGCAGGCCGGGGTCAACACGCGATCAGACCTTAGGTAAGGTGCGCCCCCGCGCCACCCTTCCACGCGCGCAGGCCACCCCCTGCCCGCCTTGCCCGACCTGCACGACGGCTTGCCCTGCCTGCGCGGCTTTCGTACACGGGATCCGACTGCCCAAAAGGATCAGGCACCGGTATGAATGATGACAGTTACACCTCCGCGCAGTTGATGCGCTGGCTTTGGCGGGACTATCTAAAGAAACACACCGGTCTGATGGCCATCGCGGTGATCTTCATGATCATCGAAGGCTCCACCCTGGGCGTGCTGGCCAAACTGATGGAGCCGATGTTTGACCGCGTCTTCGTCGGTGGTGACCGCGGGGCGCTGGTCTGGGTCGGGCTGGTGCTGGTGGCGATCTTTGCGCTGCGGGCGCTCGCCACGGTGGTGCAAAAGGTGCTGCTGACCCGCGTGGCACAGCGCACGGCAGCGGACCTGCGCATCGACCTGCTCGACCGGATGATGCAGCAAGACGGTGCTTTTCACCAAAGCCACCCGCCCGGTTTTCTTGTGCAGCGGGTACAATCGGATGTGAACGCGGTCAGCGATGTCTGGCGCGCGGTGATCACCGGTGCGGGGCGCGATCTGGTGGGGCTGGTGATCCTCATGGGCGTGGCCATCGCGATTGACCCGATTTGGGCACTTCTGGCGATGGTCGGCGTGCCGCTGATGGTGCTGCCCGCCGCCATCGCCCAGCGTTTCGTCCGCGCCCGCTCCCGCGAGGCGCGCGACATCGGGGCCAGCCTCTCGACCCGGTTGGACGAGGTTTTCCACGGCATCGTACAAATCAAGCTCAACGCGCTGGAAGACTACCAAGCACGCCAATACCGCGAGTTGACCCGCACCTTCATCCGCACCGAAGTCCGTGCCGCCTTTGGCAACTCCGCGATCCCGGCGATGATCGACATCATGTCGGGCATCGGCTTCATGGCCGTGATCGTCTACGGCGGGTCCGAGATCATCGCGGGCAACAAAACCATTGGCGAGTTCATGACCTTCTTCACCTCGCTGGGGTTCATGTTCTCCCCCCTGCGCCGCCTTGGTGCGATCAGCGGCCTATGGCAGATGGCCGCCGCCGCGCTAGAACGGATCAAGGAATTGCTCGACGCGCCCCTGCATCTGCGCAGCCCGGACAAAGCGCAGGCCGCGCCCGATGGCCCGCCCGATGTGACCCTGACGGATGTCTCGCTCTCCTATGGCGACACGAAGGTGTTGAACGGCTTGGACCTGACCGCGAAAGCGGGCCAGACGACCGCACTGGTCGGCGCCTCGGGGGCGGGGAAATCGACCATCTTCAACCTGCTCACCCGGCTGGTGGATCCACAAAGCGGCAGCGTGCGGATCGGCGGGGTCGACACCAGCGCGATGACCATACCGGACCTGCGCGGCCTCTTCTCTGTCGTGACGCAAGAGGCGCTTTTGTTCGATGAAACCCTGCGCGAGAACATCGTGCTGGGCCGCGAGAATGTCACCGACGAAGAGCTCGACCGGGTGCTGAAAGCCGCCCATGTGGCGGACTTCCTGCCGCAGTTGGAACAGGGGCTGGAAACCCGCGTGGGGCCGCGCGGTTCAGCCCTGTCGGGCGGGCAGCGCCAGCGCGTGGTAATCGCCCGCGCCCTGCTGCGCGACACGCCGATCCTGCTGCTGGATGAAGCCACCAGCGCCTTGGATGCGCAATCGGAACAGGTCGTGCAGGATGCGCTCGATCGCCTCGCCAAGGGCCGCACCACCATCGTCATCGCGCACCGGCTGTCGACCATCCGCAGCGCGGATAAAATCGTGGTGATGGACCGGGGCCGCGTCACCGACGAGGGCACCCATGACGAATTGATGGAACGCGGCGGCATCTATGCCGACCTCTACCGCCTGCAATATCGCGACGGAAAGACCGTATCGGACGCCCGCGGCCTCAGCGCCCTCTCCGCGAAGAAACGCCGCGAAAGGGCGCGCCAGCCCAATCTGCTCCAGCGGATCGGCGCGGCGTTCTTTAACTGAATGCGCGGGGCGTGGGGAAACCCGCGCCCCTTTCACGAACGCCGGTAGCTTTCGGCAAGCGCCTCGGGGCTGGCCCCCATCGCATAGCGCGCCAGCGTCCAGAGGTTGCGCCCGCCCCGGCGCAGCCAGCCCTGACGGCGGTATTTCTCGGCACTGGTCACGGCGACGCCATTGAGCCGGGTCAAGCGACCGCGCAGGGCGCGGGCGAGCGCCACATCCTCCATCAGCGGCTGATCGGGATAGCCGCCCACCGCGTCATAAAGCGCGCGGGGCAACAGCAACCCCTGATCGCCATAGGGCAGGCCAAGACCACTGCGCAGGTTCGCCCAGCCCGCGACCAAACGCGGCGCCAGCCCCCGCTGATCGAAGCGCAGCCGAAACCACCCCGCCCCTTCGGCCCTGTGCACCATGTGATCCTGCACCGCATCGTTCCAGCCTGGGGCCAGCACCGTGTCGGCGTGCAGCACCAAGAGCCATGCGCCCTGCGCTGCATCACACCCACGCCGCAACTGACCGCCCCGCGAGGGCGCGCCCGAGACGACCTCAGCCCCCCAGCCTTCGGCCAGCGCACGCGTGCCATCCGTGGAGCCGCCATCGCTCAAGATCACCTCGCGGATCAGCCCGGCCTGCAAGCCTTCGACGAGCGCGGCGAGGCAAGCGGGCAGCGCCGTGGCCGCGTTAAGGCTGGGAATGACGACAGAGATCGGCGCGCGCATGGTTGCCCCTTTTGGATGGCTTTGACAGGTTATATGTCATGGCCAGCAATCAAAGGACACACGCATGACCCCGCGCCGCATTCTGCGCCTCTCCGGCCCCGACACCCGCGACTTTTTGCAAGGAATCGTGACCAATGACGTCGGCAAACTGGACCAAGGCCCGGTCTATGCCGCCCTGCTGACACCGCAGGGCAAATATATGGCCGATTTCTTTCTGATCGCCGATGGCGAAGACGTTCTGCTGGACGTGGATGAAAGCCTTGGCGATATGCTGACCCAGCGGCTGTCGATGTACAAACTGCGCGCCAAGGTAACGATCGCGCCCAGCGATCTGCACCTGCACCGCGGCACCGGGCCTGCGCCCGACGACGCCCTAGCCGATCCGCGGCATCCCGAAATGGGCTGGCGCGCCTATCGCGACACCCCGCAAACCGAGGACGCTACCGATTGGGAGGCTCTGCGCGTGGCGCATCTGATCCCCGAGACGGGGATCGAACTCACCCCCGATACCTTTATTCTTGAGGCGGGGTTTGATCGGATCAACGGGCTGGATTTCCGCAAAGGCTGCTATGTCGGCCAAGAGGTGACCGCCCGAATGAAACACAAGACCGAGTTGCGCAAAGGGCTGACCCGGGTCGAGGTCAGCGGCAGCGCCGCCCCCGGCACGGCAATCACGGCAGAGGGCAAACCCGCAGGCACGCTTTACACCCAAGCGGGCGGTCAGGCTTTGGCGCATCTGCGGTTCGACCGCGCCAAAGGCCCGATGCAGGCCGAAGGTGCAGAGGTCACTTGGCCCGGCCCCGCGACCTGAGCACCGCGCGCCGCTGAAAGGCCCCGCGAAACAAAAAGCCCCGGCAAAACCGGGGCTGATCTCCTTTACCAAAGATGACGTCGCGTCAGGCGCGTTCGACATATTCCATGGTTTCCGTGTTCACGACGATGTCTTCGTCTTGGCCCACGAAGGGCGGCACGGTGATCTTCACACCGTTGTCGAGCACGGCAGGCTTGAAGGAATTCGCCGCCGTTTGGCCCTTCACCACCGGCTCGGTCTCGGCCACTTTGCAGGTCACCTTCTGCGGCAGCGAGGCGTTCAGCGCCTCTTCCTCGTGATATTCGACCACGATCATCATGCCGTCCTGCAAGAAGGGGCGGCGCTCCCCCAAAAGCTCGGCAGGCAGTTGCACCTGCTCATAGGTTTCAGTGTCCATCACCACCAGCATACCGTCGTCTTCATACAGAAATTGCTGGTCTTTTTGCTCCAAACGCACGCGCTCGACCTTGTCGGCGGAACGGAAGCGTTCGTTCAATTTGGAGCCGTTGCGCAGGTTGCGCATCTCGACTTGGGCAAAGGCGCCGCCCTTGCCGGGCTTCACGTGATCGACCTTCACCGCCGCCCAGAGGCCACCGTTATGTTCAAGGACGTTTCCGGGGCGGATCTCGTTTCCGTTAATCTTGGGCATGTGACAAAACCACGACATAAGGTTGATGATATGATGTTCGGGTCTATATCGGGAGGGATGGTCCCCTGCAAGCAGGCGTTATTCTCTGCTGCCACACCAACTAGATATGCGCAAGCTGCATGGGAGATATGCTAAATAGAGGTATCCGAATCAAAAGATATCCGTCATAAGGGCCTCCACGCCCGAATGACAAGAGCAAGAATAATCGAAAGGACGACGAGATGAAAGATTTCGTTGATGGCACCGCTTTCAACAACGAGCAAGGCAACCGCGCACGCAAGCTCTTTGCTGCTGTGGTGCTAGCTGCTTTGGATGACGCAATTGCCGATGACAAGAAATATGGCAACGGTCCTGAACAGATCGCCCGCTGGGCCCGCTCGCGCGATGGCCGCGAGGTTCTGAGCTGTGCCGGTATCGACCCCAACGAGCGGGTCGTCGAAGGTTTGATGGAATTCGTCGGCAAAGGCGTGCGGACATCCGTCGCCCTTTCGCGTGAAGAATCCGAGCGCCGCAATGCCGCGCTTCAGGCCGAAGCCGCCTAAGACATACTCGCCAAGCGGCGCAATTGACGCAGCCTTCGGGCTGCGTTTTTTTGTGTCTGCCCCTCGGCGATGGGCTTTCCCCTGCCCCTGATTTGCGCCAATTTGCGCGAAACCAAGGGCAAGCAGACATGACCAAAGCCATCATGATCCAAGGCACCGGCAGCAATGTCGGCAAGTCGATGATCGTCGCCGGATTGATCCGCGCCTGCACCCGGCGTAGCCTGCGGGTGCGCCCTTTCAAACCGCAGAACATGTCCAACAACGCCGCTGTCACCGAAGACGGGGGCGAGATTGGCCGCGCGCAGGCGTTGCAGGCCCGCGCGGCGGGCGTGGCCCCGCATACGGATATGAACCCGGTGCTGCTGAAACCGCAAAGCGCCACCGGCGCGCAGGTGGTGGTGCAGGGCAGGATCGCAGGCCAGCAAGAGGCGCGGGAATTTGGCCGCAACAAAGCCAGCCTGATGCCCGCGGTGCTGCAATCCTTTCACCGTTTGGCCGAAAGCTGCGACCTGATCGTGATCGAGGGCGCGGGCTCCCCGGCTGAGACGAACCTGCGGGCGGGCGACATCGCCAACATGGGCTTTGCCCGCGCCGCCGGGGTGTCTGTCGTGCTGATGGGCGATATCGACCGCGGCGGGGTGATCGCGCAGATCGTCGGCACACAGGCTGTGCTTGATGCCAAAGACAACGCGCTGATCCGCGGCTTCGCGGTGAACAAATTCCGCGGTGACCGCAGCCTCTTTGACGCGGGGCGCGATGACATCGCCGCGCGTACCGGCTGGCCGAGCCTTGGGGTGATCCCGTGGTTCGACGCCGCCCACCGCCTGCCCGCCGAAGACGTGATGGACCTGCCCGCCCGCGCCCGCTCAGGCGGGTCGGGCTGTGTTATCGCCGTGCCGCGCCTGCCCCGGATCGCCAATTTCGATGACCTTGACCCGCTGGCCGCCGAGCCGGGCGTCGACCTGCGGATGATCATGCCTGGCAGCCCCCTCCCCGCCGAGGCCGATCTGGTGCTGATGGTCGGCAGTAAATCCACGATCTCCGACCTCGAAGCCTTCCGGGCCGAGGGGTGGGACATCGACCTTGCCGCCCATATCCGGCGCGGCGGCCATGTGCTGGGACTTTGCGGCGGTTATCAGATGCTGGGCAAGACCATCACCGATCCCGAGGGGATCGAAGGCCCGGCGGCGCGGGTGGCGGGGCTGGGGCATTTGGATGTGGAAACCACGATGGCCCCGCTGAAACATCTGGCGGAAAAGTCCGGGCAGCACCCGGCCAGCGGCAGCGCCCTCACCGGCTATGAGATCCATATCGGAGAGACCACCGGCCCCGATTGCGCCCGCGCGTGGCTCCGTTTCGACGGCACGCCCGAGGGCGCGGCTTCCCCTTCGGGCCGGGTGCAGGGCTGCTATATGCACGGGATTTTCAGCTCGGACGCCTTCCGCCGCGCCTATCTTGGCGGCTTCGGCGTCACCTCATCGCTGGATTTTGAAACCGGCGTGGAAGAGGCGCTGGACGCGCTGGCCGATCATGTCGAGACCTATATGGATGTCGACCTGTTCCTCGCCCTCGCGGCAGAGGTCTAGGCTGGAGAGCGCGCGGCCCTCCAGCCCAACGCTTAAAACTCGACGACCGCGCGGATCGATTCACCCTTGTGCATCAGATCGAAGCCTTCGTTGATCTGATCCAAAGTCAGTTTGTGGGTGATCATCGGGTCGATCTCAATCTTGCCGTTCATGTACCAATCGACGATCTTGGGCACATCCGTCCGCCCCTTGGCCCCGCCAAAGGCGGTGCCGCGCCAGACCCGACCGGTGACCAGCTGGAAAGGCCGCGTCGAAATCTCGGCCCCCGCGGGTGCCACGCCGATGATGATGCTCTCGCCCCAGCCCTTATGCGCGCATTCCAGCGCGTCGCGCATGACTTTGGTGTTGCCGGTGGCGTCAAAAGAGTAATCGGCGCCGCCCTTGGTCAGCTCGACCAGATGCCCGACCAGATCGCCGTCGACTTTCGAGGGGTTCACGAAATCGGTCATGCCGAAGTAACGCGCGGCCTCTTCCTTGTCGTCATTAAGGTCGACGCCCACGATCTGATCCGCCCCAGCCATGCGCAGGCCCTGAATGACGTTCAGACCGATGCCGCCCAGCCCAAAGACCACGCAACGCGCGCCAAGCTCGACCTTGGCGGTATTGATCACCGCGCCGATGCCGGTGGTGACGCCACAGCCGATGTAGCAAATCTTGTCAAAGGGCGCGTCTTTGCGCACTTTGGCCAGCGCGATCTCCGGCACCACGGTGTGATTGGCAAAGGTCGAACAGCCCATGTAGTGATGGATCGGCGTGCCATCCAGCATCGAGAACCGCGTCGTGCCATCGGGCAGCTTGCCTTGGCCTTGGGTCACGCGGATCGCCTGACACAGGTTGGTCTTACCGCTGAGACAATATTCACACTCCCGGCATTCGGGGGTGTAGAGCGGGATCACGTGATCGCCCGGCTCCAGCGTGGTGACGCCCTCGCCCACTTCCAGCACCACGCCCGCGCCCTCATGGCCGAGGATGGCGGGGAAGATGCCTTCGGGATCGTCGCCCGAACGGGTGAATTCATCGGTATGGCACAGACCGGTCGCCTTGATCTCGACCAAGACCTCGCCGAGTTTAGGCCCTTCGAGGTTCACCTCCATGATTTCAAGCGGTTTGCCGGCTTCCACGGCAACGGCGGCACGGGTTCTCATCATGGGTCTCTCCTTCGGGTGTGATCTCTGCCGCTTTATGGATCACGCATGTGGCAAATGTCCAACGCAGAAAGCGCTGCCCTGATCGCCTCAACCAGTAATCGGCGCGTCGGATTTAATCTGCCGCAGGATCACATTCGTCGTCGCCGAATTGACTGCGGGATGCAGGAACAAAAAGCTCTCCAAAAAGGCATTATAGGCGTCGATATCGCGGCACAGCACGCGCAGGTGATAATCCGCTTGGCCCGTGGTGGCGAAACATTCCGTCACCTCCGTCCGGCTTTGGATCGCGCGGATAAAACTGGCGAGCGCCGAGGCGTCATGGCGGGTTAGATGCACATGCACCATCGCCTCGAACCCCAGCCCCATCGCCTTGGGGTCGACCACGGCGGCGTAACGTTTGATCACCCCCGCCTGCTCCAACGCCTTGACCCGCCGCCAGCAGGCGGAGGCAGAAATGTTCAGCTTTTCTGCCAGTTGTGCGTTGGGCAGGCGCGAATCCTGTTGGAGTAGAAACACAAGCTGCCGGTCCGTGGCGTCCATTTCAGTCATCGGATAAATCTTTCATTATGTGAATTTCGTTCGGATAATTTATTCAGACATCCGGGACAAAGCCAGTAAAACTGGTGCAAAAATTCGCGCATCCTGCGGCATACTTCCCAATGAGGAGACCCCCATGACAGAACAACCGCGCGAATTTACCACTTATAAACTTGATGACCGCTATGATCAGACCGAAGGTCGCGTATTCCTGACCGGGACGCAGGCGCTGGTGCGCATTATGCTGGATCAGGCCCGGCGTGATCGCGCGGCTGGGTTAAATACCGCCGGTTTCGTCTCAGGCTACCGTGGCTCGCCTCTGGGCGGGCTCGATCTGGAATACTGGCGCATCAAGGACCGCGTGGCCGAGGCGGGCGTGAAATTCCTTCCCGCGGTGAACGAAGACCTCGGCGCCACCGCGGTCTTGGGCGCGCAGCAGGCCCATCTCGACCCGCAGGCGGAAGTCGAGGGCGTCTTCTCCATGTGGTACGGCAAGGGCCCGGGAGTGGACCGCTCGGGCGACGCGCTGAAACACGGCAACGCCTATGGCTCCGCGCCCAAGGGCGGTGTGCTGGTGGTGGCGGGCGACGACCACGGCTGCGTGTCGTCGTCGATGCCGCACCAGTCAGACGTGGGCTTCATGTCGTGGTTCATGCCAACGCTGAACCCGGCTTCCGTCGCCGAATACCAAGCCTTCGGCGAATACGGCATCGCGCTGTCGCGTTTCTCGGGCACATGGGTCGGCTTCAAGGCGATCTCGGAAACCGTGGAGAGCGGCGCCTCGGTCGAGCTGACGCCGGACCGCGTGTTCAACCAGCCCGATTACACCGCACCTCCGGGCGGGCTGCATGTGCGCCTTGGCGATCTCCCCTCCCCCGAGATCGAAACGCGGCTGCATCACAAGCTCGACGCCGTGCAGGCCTTCATGCGCGCCAACCCGATCGACCGGCATATCTACGAGACGCAGGACGCCTCCTTCGGCATCGTCACCACCGGTAAGGGCCATCTCGACACGATGGAGGCGCTCCGGCTTCTGGGCCTTGATGAGGCCGCCTGCCGCCGTCTGGGCATCGACATCTACAAGATCGGCATGGTCTGGCCGCTGGCGCTGGACGACGCGCTCGACTTCGTGAAGGGCAAGCGCGAAGTGCTCGTGATCGAAGAGAAACGCGGCATCATCGAAAGCCAGTTCAAGGAGGCCTTTTACGACTGGCCCGGCTCCAAGCCCGCGCGGATGGTCGGCAAACATGACGAAAACCTCGAGGAACTGGTGCCCTGGACAGGGGAGCTGTCGCCGCTGAAGCTGGTGCCGATCATCGCTGCACGTCTCGATGCCTTCTTCCCCAAAGAGAAGCTGCTAGAGAAAGCACGCGCGTTGACCGACCAGCCGCCCGTGCTGCTGAACGTCGAGGGCGCCACCCGCACCCCCTATTTCTGCTCCGGCTGCCCGCATAACTCCTCCACCAAGCTGCCCGAGGGGTCGAAGGCCAACTCCGGCATCGGCTGCCATGTCATGGCCTCCTGGATGGACCGCGAGACGGCCGGTTTCGCCCAGATGGGCGGCGAAGGCGTGCCGTGGATCGCGACTTCGATGTTCAACGGGAACAAGCACGTCTTTCAGAACCTCGGCGAGGGCACGTGGTATCACTCCGGTTCGCTGGCGATCCGACAGGCGGTCGCGGCGAAGACCAACATCACCTACAAGATTCTTTACAACGACGCGGTGGCGATGACCGGCGGCCAGCCGGTGGACGGCCCCGTCTCCGTCGCTGCCATCGCGCAGGCCTGCCGCGCCGAGGGCGTGGAGCGGATCGCGCTGGTCTCGGACCGGCCGGAACTGCTGCCCCGGGGCGACTTCCCCGCGGGCACCAGTTTCGATCACCGCGGCGATCTGGACCGCGTGCAGCGCGAGCTGCGCGAGATCCCGGGCGTCACCGTGCTGATCTACGAACAAACCTGCGCCACCGAGAAGCGCCGCAAGCGCAAGCGCGGGCTCATGGACGACCCGAAGAAATTCGTGATGATCAACGATCTGGTCTGCGAGGGCTGCGGCGATTGCAGCCTCGAGTCGAACTGTCTCAGCGTCGAGCCGAAGAAGACCGAGTTCGGCACCAAGCGGCAGATCAACCAGTCCACCTGCAACAAGGATTACTCCTGCCTCAACGGCTTCTGCCCCTCTTTCGTCACGGTCGAGGGCGGCAGCCGCCGCAAACGCTCCGGCGCGGGGCTGGACGTGGCGGGGCTCTCGGCGCAGCTTCCGATGCCGGAACTGCCCAAGCTCGACCGGCCCTTCAACCTGCTGGTGACCGGCGTCGGCGGCACCGGCGTGGTGACCGTGGGCGCGCTCATCACAATGGCGGCGCATCTTGAGGGGCTGGGCTCTAGCGTGCTCGACTTCACCGGCTTTGCGCAGAAATTCGGCACCGTGCTGGGCTACGTGCGCCTCGCCAAACGGCCCGAGGAAGTGCATCAGGTGCGCATCGATCAGGGCGGCGCCGACGCGGTGATCGGCTGCGACATGATTGTGAGTTCTGCGCCGAAGGCATCCGCCCACTACCGGCGCGGGACGCAGATCGTGCTGAACCGCGCCGAGATGCCCACCGGCGATCTGGTGCTCAACCGCGATGCCGAGTTGCGCATCGACGACCGCGAGGCGGTGATCGCGCAGGCCGTGGGGGCCGAGAACCTTGCCGCTTTCGACGCCAACGCAATGGCCGAGAAGCTGATGGGCGACGCGGTCTTTGCTAATGTGATGATGCTCGGTTTCGCTTGGCAGAAGGGGCTGGTGCCGGTCTCGCTCACAGCACTTGAGCAGGCGATCGAATTGAACGGTGTTGTTCCGGACAAGAACCGCGCCGCCTTTGGCTTTGGCCGGGTCATGGCGGGCAACCCGCAGGCGATCGAGGCGCATTTCGCCCCCGCGCCTGCGTCCGACGACAGTGTCGAGAGCCTGATCGCGCGGCGGATGGAGTTCCTGACCGGCTACCAGAACGCCGCCTATGCCCAGCGCTACGAGGCCAAGCTCGATGCGCTGGCGGGCAAGCTGCCCGAAGGCTCCGACGACCTGATGCGCGCGGCGGCGAAATCGCTGTTCAAACTGATGGCCTATAAGGACGAATACGAGGTCGCGCGCCTGCACCGTCAAAGCGGTTTCGAGGAGCGCATCGCCGATACTTTCGAGGGCGACTACAAGGTGCATTATCACCTCGCCCCGCCCGCTTGGCCCACTGGCACGGATGGCCGCGGACGCCCCAACAAGCGCAAGTTCGGCCCGTGGATGGGCCGCGCCTTCGACCTTCTGGCGGCGATGAAACCGTTGCGCGGCACATGGGCCGACCCGTTCAGCTACGGTGCCGACCGCAAGCTCGAGGTCGGTCTGATCGGCTGGTACGAAGAGATCATGGCAAAGGCGGCCGCCCTGCCCCATGACGCGGCACTGACGGTGCTTTCCGCGCCGATGGAAATCCGCGGCTACGGCCCCGTGAAAGAGGCCGCCGCCGAGAAGGTGCAGGCCGAGGTGGCCGCGCGCCTAGGCTAAAAGCGTCGTCGAGAAATCGCCGCGCAGCCCGGCTTCGAGCAATTCGAGGTCGGGCGAGCAATTGCTATATTGCGCCACCATGCCCGGCGGGATGACGAAGGCATCGCCTGCCTCCAATTTGCGCGGCTCCTGCCCTTCGGCGTTCAGGGTCATGCTGCCTTCCATGACGAAGCTGAAGTGAATGTCCGCGTCATGTTTGGCGGGCGGCGGCGTGCCACCGTCGAAACGCGCCACCTGAATGCCGGCCACGCCCTTGGTGCCTTTGGTGATCCCGGTGTCGCGCGCGACGAAGCCCGGAATACGGAAGGGCTGCCACTCGGCCCCCTCCTTCACGTGATGCACGAAAGTCTGGCCGTCCCATTCGCGTGCCGGATCGCCTTTGCCGTTCGGCAGGGTCATCTCGTGGTCGATGGTGGTGACATGTTCCGCAGGAACGCCGATCTCGATCACTTCGATCGAGGGCGAGGCTTCGACAACGCGATGGCGGATGCCCGGCGGCTGGGTCACGCAATCCCCGGCATGGAGCCGGATCACATCGCCCTGATCCTCGTAAAGCACATCAACCCAGCCCCGGTAGCAATAGATCAGTTGGAAGCCAACGGTGTGATAATGCACCATGTCCGGCACCGGGCCGCCGTCGGGGATGCGGATGTGGCTGGCGATGATTGAGCCGCCGAGGCGCGACGGGATGAGATCGCGGTAGTGCATCCCCGCGCGGCCGATCACCCATGGGGCCTCGTCCGCCAGCCGCCGCACGGCAAACTCATGCTGTGTCTCGGGCTGGTCCACGCGGGGGCTGCGCGGCAGGATCTCGATCTTGGTGCCGTTTGGCGCCGTAAGTTCTCGCTGCCCCCCTGCGATGCTGTCTGGCGCATCGGTCAGCAGGCGCAGATGCCCCGGTGCCACATCCGCCCCCCGCTCAAGCCTCACCCGCACCCCATGGCCCGAGAAACTGGCCACCGAAGGATCATCCGCGGGAAAAATCGTCTCAAGCCGCATGCCAAGCACTTTGGTGAAGAAAGGCAAATCCTCCCTAAGCTCCCGCGTAGGCAACAAGAATTCCGCCAAAACATCATCGGGCAAACGCATTTAACTCATCCTCTTCACGTATCGCGCCGCAGTTGAGCGCGCGACAGGCAAAGCGTCAACTGGGCGTTACGCACCACAGCCGATAAAGTTCCCCCGCTCGCTCATTTTTGGCTCGCGAGTCGCAGCGTGAAATTCGCACGATCACAAGAACCGCAAATTCTCGCCCCGATTTCGCACTGGGATGCGCCCAATAACGCCTGAAAGGCTGCACAATTTCCACGCAATCACCTCCCGTAATGCGGGAAAGCAAGGGGCCACGGCCATCTCTCTTCGCCAATTCAATGGTTTCGCGAGGCTTCAAAATATGGTTAATAATTTATGCAACGGCACAAGGTATTGGTGCAGAAGCGTCACAATTTCGCCGGGTTTATACGACTAGATATGAACAGATTATAAAGACACCCGGACTGCCCGTCTGCCCCACGAAAGAGGTGCCAAAAATGAAAATTCTTGCTGTCGACGATGACCCATTTATCCGCGAATTGCTGCCCGTTGTTTTCCGCGAAGCCGAGTACCCCCATTTGACATTGGCCGCCTCCGGCGCTGCCGCTCTGGAACTGCTCGAAACCACCAAAGAACACTTCGACTGCCTGCTCTTGGACATCGAGATGCCCGAGATGGACGGCATCACCCTATGCCGCCGCATTCGCACGCTGGAAGCCTATCAAGACACGCCGATCCTGATGGTGACCTCGCGCGCCGACGCGACCGCGATCGAAAGCGCCTTTGCCGCCGGGGCCAACGACTATGTGACCAAACCTTTCGACGTGAAGGACATCGCAACCCGCGTGCATATCGCCGAGCGCATGTTGGAGAACACCCAACGCGCCCCGCGCCTTGACCCGCAGCATTTGAAAGACGCGGGCGAGCCCGGTGCCCACGATTTTGCGCTGGCGGATCCTGTGCATATCAATGGGGTCGATCAATTGGTGCTGCCCTTCTCCTTGGGCAATTACCTGTCGCAGCTTTCGCGGCAACACCTTAATATCTGTCAGGTCTTCGCGGCCAAGATCGAACATATTGATGAGCTTTACGCGACCTGCAACACTGCCGAATTCGCCCGCGCCATCGCCGCTGCGGCCGAGGCCATCGCGCGCGTGGTCGATTGCCCCCAACTGCTGATGACCCATAACGGATCCGGCACGCTCCTGTGCATCGTGACAGGTGACAGCCTGCCCGCTTGGCCTGAGATTGAGGTGCTCATCCAAGGGGAGCTGGACGGCATGGACCTGCGCCATGACGACAACAGCCCGATGACGGTGATGCTCTCCGTCGGTGGCCCGATCCAGCCCAATGCCAGCCGCACTCAGCGGGTCAGAAAGACATTCGACCGCGCCATCCGCCGCGTGGCGATGCGGCAGAAGGTCAAGCTCGACACCCCCCCGACCGAGAAACCCTCCGTCTCCGCCGCCCATTGACGACAAGGCAATCGCCTCAAGAAAAACCCGCCTCATGGGCGGGTTTTCGCATTCAGTTGATGGGGAATTGCACCAAACAGCGTTCGGCGATGCGGCGGTAATCCTCAAGCGTGTCAGGCACGCTGCGCCGATCGCGCATCACCTCCATCGCGGCGCGTTTCTGCGCCCAGGTCCCCTCAACATGGCGGTCGAGAATGCGCACGGTCACGCCCAGCATCACATTCTTCTCCCCCTCGCCAATCAACTCCGCCGCGGAAAGTGCCACGGCCGTCAGCGCCAGCGTATTGGCACAGCGCAGGGCCGCGGCTTCGCGCCCCTCATAGACCCGCGTACCCGCCGTGGCCGTGCCGGGAAAGGCCACGAGCGCGGCGATCGACAAAGCAGAACAGACGGCTGCTGTCAGGATGAGCTGGCGCGCCACCTCAAAAGACCTTGAAGGTCATCGTGGTCAAGGACCGCTCGATGCCTTCGATGTCCAACAGATTGTCATTGATGTAGACGCCCACATCTTCGCCCTTGGGAATATAAAGCTTCATCAAAAGATCATATTCGCCTGAGGTGGAATAAAGTTCGGAATGGATTTCGCGCAGGGCGATCTCTTCGGCCACACGATAGGTCGTGCCCGGTCGGCAGCGGATCTGGATGAATACGCAGGTGGTCATGTCGCGCCTCTTTCTGGGATTTGGTTCAAGCTGACATATGGGCCCTGCCCCCGCAATCCCCGATCGCGCTGTCCCTGCCCAAAGGCGTTTCACCGCTTGGGCTTGGCGCGGCGGCAGGCCCTGCTATAAGGGCGCAGCAATTGCCTTCGGAGATGCCCCATGCGTCGCAGCACCCTGACCCGCACCACTGCCGAAACCGACATCACGGTCGAGATCAACCTCGACGGCACCGGCAGCTATGACAATGAAACCGGCATCGGCTTTTTTGACCATATGCTCGACCAACTCTCGCGCCACTCGCTGATCGACATCAAGGTGCGTGCCAAGGGCGATCTGCACATCGACGACCATCACACCGTCGAAGATGTGGGCATCACCCTGGGCCAAGCACTGACCCAAGCGCTCGGCGACAAACGCGGCATCCGCCGCTACGGCTCCTGCTTGCTGGCGATGGACGACGCGCAGATCCGCTGCGCGCTCGACCTCTCTGCGCGGCCCTTCCTGATCTGGAACGTGGATTTCCCCACCAGCAGCATCGGCAAGTTCGACACCGAACTGGTCCGCGAGTTCTTCCAAGCGCTCAGCACCCATGGCGGCATCACCCTACATGTTGACGCGCTCCACGGGTTCAACAGCCACCACATCGCCGAAGCCGCTTTCAAATCCGTCGCCCGCGCCCTGCGCGAAGCGGTCGAAACCGACCCACGCAAAGCGGACGCCATCCCCTCGACCAAGGGTGCCTTGTAAACCAATGCTGACAGCAATCATCGACTACGAATCCGGCAACCTGCACTCCGCGCATAAAGCCTTTGAGCGTATGGCCCGCGAGCATGACGCAGGTGAGGTCATCGTGACCTCGGATGCCGAGGTTGTGGCCCGCGCTGACCGTCTGGTCCTGCCAGGCGATGGCGCTTTTCCGGCCTGTATGGCCGCCCTGAAAGGGGCCGGCGGCCTCTATGACGCGATGGTCGAGGCGGTCGAGGAAAAAGGCCGCCCCTTCCTCGGCATCTGCGTCGGCATGCAGCTGATGGCCAGCATGGGCCGCGAATATGAAGACACCCCCGGTTTAGGCTGGATCGGTGGCGAGGTGACCCAGATCACCCCGAAAGACCCGAAGCTCAAGGTCCCCCATATGGGCTGGAACGATTTGGTGATCGATCACGACCACCCGGTCTTCGACGGGCTGCAAACCGGCGATCACACCTATTTCGTGCACAGCTATCACATGGCCGTCGCCGACCCCGCCGAACGTCTGGCCCATGTCGACTACGGCGGCGAAGTCACGGCGATCATCGGCCGCGACACGATGCTGGGCATGCAGTTTCACCCGGAGAAAAGCCAAACCACCGGCCTGCGGCTGATCTCGAACTTCCTGACTTGGGCGCCTTAACCCGCGCCGCGCCTGTTGAAACGTCGGAAGGTATTTAAGAAAGGATGAAGATGAAGAAAGTTCCTCTTCAACTTCATCCTTTTACAAATACCTCTGCGCTGCGCTTTCCTCACGCAAAACGCAATGAAGGCGCGAAGGACTAGCCCCGCGCCTTCAAACCTTCGCAGAGATGCACGGCCCTTACTTGATGCGCGCCCAGGTCTGTTTCGAGCAGATCAGCCCACCCGCGACGCAGCCCGAGAGCTTCAGCGAGTTGCCTGAGACGTCCATCTTCCCGATATAGATTTTGCCGTTTGACGGGCGCCAAACCTTACCGGCGTATTTGCCGCCGCCCTGAGGCTTCATGTCGATGACGAGCGTTTTGCCGATATTGGGAGATTTATATTCGCCGCTTCCGTTGAAGGTGCGCGCGATGGTGCCGCAGATCGCCCCGCCGCAGGGGGCCATTTTGACATGGGCATAGGCGCCGTCATCGACTTGGGTTTTCCACGTACCGACTGCCGGATCCGCGGCATGGGCGGCGCCGGTCAGGCCAAGGCCCAGAAGGGCCGCTGCAAAAAGCTGTTTCATGATCTCTCCTCCCGATCTGGCTTTAGTGTTGGCCACAACTTTCAATCAGGCAAGACTGACCTAGGGTCGCGTTGCAAAATCCCTGGCGACGTGCAAAAGGAAAGCGACTTCTCTAACAAGGGCCCGGCCATGATCCTTTACCCCGCTATCGATCTCAAAGACGGTCAGGCCGTGCGCCTTGTGCATGGCGACATGGACCGTGCCACCGTTTTTAACGACGATCCCGCCGCACAGGCGCTTAGCTTTGTCGAAGCGGGCTGTGATTGGCTGCATCTCGTTGACCTCAATGGCGCTTTTGCCGGGACCCCGGTGAACGCCGCCCCGGTGGAGGCGATTTTGAAAGCCTGCAAGGTGCCTGCGCAATTGGGCGGTGGCATTCGCGATATGGCGACGATCGAGGGCTGGTTGGATAAGGGGCTCGCGCGGGTCATTCTGGGCACCGTCGCGGTTGAGAAACCCGAACTGGTCCGTGAGGCCGCGCGCGCCTTTCCCGGGCAAGTTGCTGTGGGGATCGACGCACGGAATGGAAAGGTCGCAACCAAAGGTTGGGCGACGGAGACCGATGTGATGGCCACCGACCTCGCGAAATCCTTTGAGGACGCGGGTGTGGCCGCGATCATCTACACTGACATCATGCGCGATGGCGCGATGGGCGGGCCGAATGTGGAAGCGACAGCCGATCTGGCGCGGGCCGTTTCGATCCCGGTGATTGCCTCGGGCGGGGTGTCATCGCTCGAAGACTTGGGCGCGTTGCGGGACACCAGGGTCATTGAGGGCGCGATCTCGGGGCGCGCGCTTTATGATGGCGCGATTAATCTGACCGACGCCATGAAGATGTTGAAGGGCTGAGCCATGCTGAAGACCCGCATCATCCCCTGTCTCGACGTGGCCGATGGCCGCGTGGTGAAGGGTGTGAACTTCGTCGGCCTGCGTGATGCGGGCGACCCGGTGGATGCCGCGATTGCCTATGATGCGGCGGGGGCGGATGAGCTTTGTTTTCTCGACATCCACGCCACCCATGAGAACCGCGGCACGATGTTCGATCTGGTCACCCGCACCGCCGAGCATTGCTATATCCCGCTGACCGTGGGCGGCGGCGTGCGGACCGTGGCGGATGTGCGGGCCTTGCTGCTGGCGGGGGCCGATAAGGTCAGCTTCAACTCCGCCGCCGTGGCGAACCCGGATGTGATCGCCGAAGCGGCGGATCACTTTGGCAGCCAGTGCATCGTCTGCGCGATTGACGCCAAGACCGTAAGCCCCGGCAAATGGGAGATTTTCACCCATGGCGGGCGTAAGCCCACGGGCATCGATGCCGTGGAATTTGCCCGCACCGTGGCCGCCAAGGGCGCCGGGGAAATCCTGCTGACCTCGATGGACCGCGATGGCACCAAACAGGGGTTCAACCTGCCCCTGACCCGCGCCATTTCCGATGCCGTATCGGTGCCGGTGATCGCCTCCGGTGGGGTCGGTAATTTGGATCATCTCGTGGACGGGGTGATCGAAGGGGGTGCCTCGGCGGTGCTGGCAGCCTCGATCTTTCACTTTGGCGAATATACCGTGCAGGAGGCCAAACAGCATATGGCCGCCGCTGGCATTCCAATGAGGCTTTCATGACACTTGATGACCTTTACGCCACCATTCTGAGCCGCAAAAGCGCCGATCCGTCAAGCAGTTGGACCGCGCAACTGCTGGCCAAAGGGCCAGAGAAATGCGCCGAAAAGTTCGGCGAAGAGGCGGTCGAGGCAATCGTCGAGGCGGTAAAAGATGACCGCAAAGGTCTGACCTCGGAAGCTGCGGATGTGCTCTACCACCTGCTCGTTATGCTGGCGGTGCGGGATGTGCCGCTGAGCGATGTGCTGGATGAGTTGGCCCGGCGGCAATCGACCTCCGGCATTGCCGAAAAGGCCGCGCGGAAATAATCAGCCCATAAGGCGCGGGATTTCCACCTTGGGGCAGCGGTCTTGGATCACATCCACGCCGCGTGCTTCGGCCTTGGCCGCCGCTTCGGCATTGGTGATGCCCATTTGCATCCAGATGGTCTCAAGCTCGGGAAAAGCCTCCAGCGCTTCGTCCACGACGGGGGGCACATCCTCGGACCGGCGGAAAATATCGACCATTTGCACCGGCGGGTCGATTTCGGCCAGAGTGGCGACAATAGTCTTGCCAAAGACCTCCTTGCCCGCGTGCACCGGGTTTACCGGCACCACGTCATACCCTTTTTGCGCAAGGTATTCAGCGACATAGTGGCTGGGCCGCGCCGGATTGGGGGAAACACCGACCACCGCAATGCGGCGGGTGCGGGTGAGGACGTCTTTGATCAATGCATCTGTCATAGGCTGAACTTAAGCGCCTGCGCGCGGGTTTCAACGGCTTAATGACGCGGCGTCAAGCCTGCCGCCCCCTGCCCGCGATTGGCAAGGCCGCGGCGATTGCATAGGCTCGCCCCAAAGGGCCGCCTGTGGAGGAACCGGGCAGAACCGCGAACCATCATCACCGGGAGCATAGGATGATCGATCAGACCTTGGATATGAACAATCTCGAAATGTCGGAGAAGGCCAAGCCGCTACTGGCGGCGGTCATCAAGCACATCCGCGAGAATGTCGATCCGATCACCGAGGAGTTCTTTCGCCTTGGCGAAGGCCGCGCCGACCGTTGGTCCTATGCGCCCGGTCAGTTGGAATTGCTCGACGGGGCCAAGCAAAAAGCGCGGGAGGCGGGATTGTGGAACTTTTTCCTGCCCAATGCCGAAACCGGTGAAGGGCTGGCGAACCTCGATTACGCCTATATCGCCGCCGAATTGGGCAAAAGTCCGCTGGCGCCGGAAAGCCTGAACTGCTCCGCCCCGGATACGGGCAATATGGAGGTGTTGGAGCGTGTCGGCACGCCCGAGCAGAAAGAGCGCTGGCTGAAGCCACTGCTCGCGGGTGAAATCCGCTCGGCCTTTGCCATGACGGAGCCTGATGTCGCCTCTTCGGATGCGCGCAACATCTCGACGAGCGCGGTGCTGGATGGCGACGATTGGGTGATTAACGGCGAGAAGTTCTACATCTCGGGCGCGGGCGATCCGCGCTGCAAGATCATGATTGTCATGGTGAAAACCTCCCCCGAGGCCGAGACTTTCCGCCAGCAGAGCCAAATTCTCGTGCCCATGGACACGCCGGGGGTGGAAATCCTCGGCCCGATGCATGTCTTTGGCCATGACGATGCGCCGCATGGGCATATGCATATCCGTTTCACCGATGTGCGCGTGCCGCGCGAAAACGTGCTTTGGGGCGAAGGGCGTGGCTTCGAGATCAGTCAGGTGCGGCTTGGGCCGGGGCGGATTCACCACTGCATGCGCTCGATCGGGGCGGCGGAAAAGGCGCTGGACCTGATGATCGAACGCGGGCTCGGGCGCGAGGCTTTTGGCAAGAAGATCATCGACCTCGGCAAGAACATGGAAACGATCAGCCGCGCGCGGATCGACATTGAAGCCATGCGGCTGATGGTGTTGAAAGCGGCCAAGGCGATGGATGTCTTGGGCAATAAAGAGGCGCGCATCTGGGTCAGCATGATTAAGGCGCTGGTGCCGGAAAAGGCCTGCGAGATCATCGACGCCTCTATGCAGGTGCATGGGGCGACGGGGATGAGCCAGTGGAGCCCGCTTTCGGGCATGTACACATGGCAGCGCGCGCTGCGCTTTGCCGATGGGCCGGATGAGGTGCACCATCAGGTGATCGCCCGGGCCGAGGTGAAGGCCTTTCAGGCGTCGAACGCGCGCGGCTCTGGCAGCGACAGCTGATATGGAGCTCGCGGGCCGCGTCATTGTCATCACCGGGGCCGCCAGCGGCATCGGGCGGGCCTTAGCGCTGCGCTTTGCTAGGGAAGCGCCCGCCCATATCGTCTGCGTGGACATCGACAGCGCGGGGGCCGAGGCGACGGCGGCTGAGGTCGGCGGCACGGCCTTCCGCGTCGATGTCGCGCGCGAGGCGGAGATCGCCGCGCTGATCGCCACCGTCGAGCGTGACATCGGGCCGATTGATCTTTTCTGCTCTAACGCCGGTATCTCGGTCGAGGGCGGTGTCGAAGTGCCGGATGCCGAGTGGCAGCGCATTTGGGAGATCAACGTGATGAGCCATGTGCGCGCGGCGCGGCACCTGGTGCCGCTGATGCGGGCGCGCGGGGGTGGCTATCTGCTCAACACCGCCTCGGCGGCGGGGCTGCTCAATCAGGTCGGCGCGGCGCCCTATGGGGTCACGAAACACGCCGCCGTCGGCCTCGCCGAATGGCTGGCGATGAGCTATGGCGACGACGGAATCAAGGTCTCTGTGCTCTGCCCGCAAGCGGTCCGGACCGAGATGATGCGCGGGTTGGAGGACCATGTCGCCGCGATTGACGGCATGCTGGAGCCTGAACCGGTGGCCGAAGCCTGCGTGCAGGCGATCCGCGATGAGGTCTTTCTGGTGCTGCCGCATCCGCAGGTGCGCGACTATATGCAGGGCAAGGCGCGGGATTACGACCGTTGGATCGGCGGGATGGGCAAGCTGAACCGGCGCTTTGGGGCGGCGAAAGAGAGCTAGCGGCCCTCAGCTCTCACCCTTGGGCCGGATCGGGCGCAGCAGCCCCTCCTGCGCCACGCTGGCCACCAATTGCCCGTTTTGATTGTAGATCATCCCACGATTGAACCCCCGCGCCCCGCCGGTGAACGGCGCGTCGAGCGCATAAAGATGCCATTCGTCAAAACGAATCGGCGCGTGAAACCACATGGCGTGATCAAGGCTGGCCGTCATCACCTTGCCCTGAAACCACGTCAGACCATGAGGCCGCAGAGAGGAGCCGAGCAGGTTCATGTCCGAGGCATAGGCCAGCAGCGCGTGCTGCATCACCGGGTTCTGCCCTTCGGCGGCTCCCATGCGAAACCACAGATAGTTGCGGTCGCTGACCTTTTCCGGCGTCATGAAATCGCGCGGCTCGACCTCGCGGATCTCAATGGGGCGCTCGCGCAGGAAGTCCCCACGGTATTTCTCGGGCAGCTTTTCGGCAAAGGCCTCGCGCAGTTCGGGCCGGTCGGGCCAGTTTTCCGGGGCGGAGACCTGCGGCATCTCATGCTGCCAATCGAACCCCTCCTCTTCGACCTGAAAAGAGGCGGAGAGGTTCAGGATCTGCTTGCCATGCTGGATCGCCACCACACGCCGGGTCGTGAAACTGCCCCCGTCGCGGGCGCGGTCGACCTGATAGATTACCGGAATCTTCGGGTCGCCGGGCCGGATGAAATAGGCATGGAGCGAATGGCAGGCCCGGTCTGGCACCGTCCGGTAAGCCGCCATCAGCGCCTGCGCGATGACGTGACCGCCGAAAATTCGCATCGAGGTCTCACCGCCAGCCCCCGTGCCCCGAAACAGATCGACCTCAAGCTGTTCGATATCCAACAGATCAAGCAATTGCCGCGCAGCATTGGTCATGGGTCATCCTTTCGGGCCGGGGTGTTTCGGCCCTAGCAACAGGTTTTCACCGCAAAGCTCAAGCGCCAAACACCCCGCCGCCCGGTCAGCGGTCGCGATCCAGCGCCTCCAGCCCGTGGCGCGCAAAAACCGGGACGTATTGCCCTAATTTCAACCCGTATTCGGGGTTAGAGGCATTGCCCTCCAAGGCGCGTTTCAACACACCTTGAATGATCGCCGCCATGCGGAAAAAGCAAAAGGCGAGGTAATAGCCGAAGTTGTCGATGCCCTTCAGCCCGCGCCTGCGGCAATAGGCGGCGATGAATTCGGCATCGCTGGGCAGACCAAGCGCCCTGCGGTCCACCCCGGCCAAGCCGCGCCCCTCAGCCCCTACGGGCATCTGCCACTGCATGATAACGGCGGCCAGATCGGCAAAGGGATGGCCGATGGTCGACAGTTCCCAATCCAAAACCGCACGGCAGGCGGTGCCATGGGTGTCGAAGATCATATTGTCGATCCGGTAGTCGCCATGCACCAGCGTGCGCTGTCCGTCGTCCTCGGGCTGCTCGGCGCTGAGGCGCTGCATCAGCCTATCCATATCCGGCTGCGGCTCGGTCTCCGACGCGCGGTATTGTTTCGACCAGCGCGCCACCTGCCGCTCGAAATAGTTACCCGGCGGGCCGTAGTCTGACAGCCCCGCCGCGTCGATATCGACCTCATGCAGCGCGGCCAACACGCCATTCATCTCATCCATGACCGCGCCACGCTCTGCCGGGGTAAGCTCCGGCAGCGTGGGGTCGTTGAAGTTGCGCCCCGGGACATGGTCCATGACATAGAACATCGAGCCGATGACGCTCTCATCCTCACAGAGTAAATGCATCCGCGCGACCGGCACCTGACTGCCCGCCAAAGCCTTCTGCACCCGAAACTCCCGATCCACCGCATGGGCCGATTTCAACAGCACCCCCGGCGGTTTGCGGCGCAGCACATAGTCATGCGCCGGGGTCGAAAGCAGGAATGTCGGATTGGACTGCCCGGCCTTAAACTTCGTGACTTCCAGCGGCCCGGCGAAACCCGGCAGGTTCGCCTCCAACCAGCGGCAAACAGCATCTTCGTCTAGGGTTTGGGTATCCGTGCTCACTATGCGAACTCCGCTGCCAACCTTGCGCCAGCGGCGCGATACTCCGCCTCGATACGGTCCACCAGGTCGGCCGCGCCACCAATCTCTTTGACAGCGCCAATCCCCTGCCCCGCGCCCCAAATTTCCTTCCACGCTTTGGGCTTGGACGAGCCCGAGCCGAAGTTCATCGAAGAAGCATCCGCCGATGGCAGATTGTCCGGGTCCAGCCCCGCCGCCTCGATCGATGGGCGCAGATAGTTGCCCGACACCCCGGTGAAGAGCGACGATGTCACAATGTCATCCGCCCCGCCCGAGACGATCATATCCTTGTACCCCGGCACGGCGTTCGCCTCTCGCGTGGCGATGAAGGCCGAGCCCATATAGCCCAAATCGGCCCCCATGGCGCGGGCTGCCAACAGCCCCTCGCCCGTGGCCAAGGCGCCGGAGAGCAAAAGCGGCCCGTCGAACCATTCGCGGATTTCGCGGATCAGCGCGAAGGGCGATTGCGGCCCCGCATGGCCCCCGGCCCCCGCCGCCACGGCAATCAGCCCATCGGCGCCTTTTTCGATCGCCTTGCGTGCGAAACGGTTGTTGATCACGTCATGCAGCGTCACCCCGCCGCAGGAATGCGCGGCCTCGTTCACCTCGACCCGCGCGCCGAGGGAGGTGATCCAGATCGGCACTTTGTGTTTGACGCAAATCTCAAGATCCCGCTCCAACCGCGCGTTCGACCGATGCACGATCTGGTTCACGGCGAAAGGGGCCGCGGGCCGGTCGGGGTTCTCTTGATTGTGCTTGTCCAAGGCTTCGGTGATCTGGGTCAGCCAAGCATCCAACAACGGCGGCTCACCCTCCGCCTCCCGCGCATTCAGCGCCGGGAAAGACCCGACGATCCCCGCCTTACACTGCGCGATGACCAGCTCAGGCCCCGAGAGAATGAACATCGGCGAGGCGACCAGCGGCAGGCGCAGGCCGCGCAGGGCTTGGGGTAGATGGCTGTCGTCACGCATATGGGGTCTCCGTTCGGGGTCTATCGTTCGGCATCACAGTGCCTTTTCAAAAATATTCGGTCCCGACATCACATTGATGCCGCCGCTGACCGGGATCACGGCCCCGGTGACATAGGCGCCGCCGCGTCCGCAAAGAAACAACATGCAGCCCGCGATATCTTCATCCCGCCCAACACGGCCAAGCGGGACATCCTGCCCCACCACGGCCCGCGTCTTCTCATCGCCCGTGGCGAATGCCGTCATACGCGAAACGAAGGGCCCCGGCGCCAGTGCGTTCACGGTGATCCCTTCCCCGGCCAATTCCTTGGCGAGGATTTTACTCAAATGAATGACTGCCGCCTTGGACGCGGCATAGCTATAGGCACCGTCGCCCATCTCGCGCTCCCCCATGACCGACCCGACATTGACGATCCGCGCGGGATCATCCGCCGTGGCCCCGGCGCTGAGAAGCGGCAACAGCTTTTGCGTAAGATCGAAAAGCCCGGCGACGTTGACGCCCATGACCTTATCCCAAGCCCGGTAAGGGAACTGCCCCAAGGGCGCACCCCAAGTCACGCCCGCGTTGTTCATCAAGATATGCAGCTGATCGCTGCGCGCCTGAACCTGAGCCACGAGCGCATCCACACCAGCCTCAGTCCCCACATCGCCCGCGAACCCTTCGGCGCTGCCCCGCGCGCCAAGCGCATTCAGCTCATCGGCCACCGCCGCGCAGGCCTCTCCGTTCCGGCTGGCTAAAAGGACCCGCGCCCCGGCCCGCACCAAAGCCTCGGCCGCCATCCGCCCGATGCCTGTGGCCCCGCCGGTGATCAAAGCGGTCTTTCCGTCCAAGCCAAAGAGCGTCTTAATATCCATGCCCCGCCTCCCAACGTCGACTGTCGCCGCTACTGTGACAGGGCTTTGGGCAGCGTCAAGCGGATGCCAGACGCAGCCCCGGGTAACCGGGCGTCATAATGCTCTGCTGGATCGGGGCGCCCCCCTCAAACACAAAACCGCCGCAGCGTTGAGCTGCGGCGGTTTTGTTATTCTGATCATCGTAGAGAGATACTGTAGTCTAGGAACTTATTAGGTTTGGCGATGACCTACTCTCCCACGTCTTAAGACGCAGTACCATCGGCGCTACGGCACTTAACGGCTGGGTTCGGGATGGGACCAGGTGTTTTGCTCGCGCTATGATCACCAAACCGAATAAATTCCTAGAAGCGCTCTGCGCAGGAGAGCGGTGGCGGGAGGCGGGGTATCCGAAGGATGCCCGTTCCCGCTCCGTCTCTATTGGAGCGCAAAGCGTGTCTGTCCAAGTCACGTACGACTGATTGTATGTGTATGCTTTTGATCAGTAAGCAGTCTTGCTTCTACTGGATCAAATCA
>NZ_JBIFFQ010000024.1:0-2436 GCF_043557285.1 Sulfitobacter sp. 1A13421 | reverse complement strand
TTTTCACCGAGATTTGACCCACCCTCAGTTATGCGTCGTGGTTTATGACGCGGTCAATGTTTTGGTCTCCTTTCCTGTTTTCTTTGCAGCCTCAGCGCTGGCCTTGAAGCGGTAGCTATCGTTTCCAGTCTCGAGGATGTGGCAGCGGTGGGTAAGCCGATCCAAGAGAGCGGTGGTCATCTTTGCGTCTCCAAAGACCTGCGCCCACTCTGAGAAGCTGAGGTTGGTGGTAATAATAACGCTGGTGCGCTCATACAGCTTACTAAGCAGATGAAAGAGCAGTGCCCCTCCAGATGAACTGAACGGCAGGTAGCCAAGTTCGTCTAAGATAACCAAATCGACCTTGGTCAGCATCTCAGCCAGTTTCCCAGCCTTTCCAAGCGCTTTCTCTTGCTCCAGTGCATTAACCAATTCCACGGTCGAGAAGAAGCGGACCTTTCGCCTGTGATGCTCGATCGCCTGCACACCAATTGCTGTAGCAGTATGGCTTTTGCCGGTTCCGGGGCCGCCGATCAGCACGACATTTTCAGTCGCTTCAATGAACTCGCACCGATGCAACTGTCGGACTGTTGCCTCGTTGATCTCACTGGACGCAAAGTCAAAGCCGGTGAGGTCTTTGTATGCGGGGAAGCGGGCGACCTTCGTGTGGTAGGCGATAGACCGTACCTCGCGTTCGGCGATCTCGGCCTTGAGCAGCTGTGACAGCATTGGTGTGGCAGCTTCGAACGCTGGCGCGCCCTGGGCGACCAAGTCTTCAATCGCATTTGCCATGCCGTACAGCTTGAGACTGCGTAGCATGATCACGATAGAGGCTCCTGCTGGGTCATGACGCATGGCGCTTCTCCTCAGTCTGTCGCAACCCGTCATAGCGATCGACGTTGGCCTCTGGCGTTGTCTGCAATGCCAGTGCGTCCGGCGGATCGACCTCGGGGTGATCTGTCGGTCTGCGGTCGATCAATCGATGCAACAGGTTCAGGATGTGCGTCTTGGTGGGGACGCCCGCTTCAAGTGCCAGCTCCACTGCGCACAAAACGTCCTCTTCGTTGTGCTGAAGGACCAGAGACAGAACGTCGACCATCTCTCGGTCACCGCCTTCTTTGCGCAGCATGTGATCCTGCAATTGACGGAAGGCATTCGGCATCTCCGTGAACGGCGCACCATTCCGAAGTGCGCCCGGTTTGCGTTGGATAACAGCGAGATAGTGGCGCCAGTCATAGATGACTTTGCCGGGCTTGCGATGAGATCGCTCGATGATCCGCGCATGCTCGCAAACCGTTTGCCCTTCAGCGACCACGACCAGCCGTTCGGGATAGACATGCAAACTGACACGGCGGTTCGCAAAACTGGCGGGAACGCTGTAGCGATTGCGTTCGAACGTGATCAGGCATGTGGGTGACACACGCTTACTGTGTTAGATAAAGCCATCGAATGCCGGCGGCAGTGCCATCAGCGTAGGCTTCTCGGCCTCCCACACGTCAGCGATGGACCCCGGCAAAGCCTTGTGCGGTGTCTCTGCCCAAAGGGCGATACAGCGATCTTCAAGCCATTGGTTCAGCTCTGCCAGATCGGCGCAGACCGGCATGACCTGCCACATGCGGTTGCGCGCATCCTGCACATTCTTCTCAACCTGGCCTTTCTCCCAACCTGCGGCTGGATTGCAGAACTCGGGCTCAAACACGTAGTGGCTGGCCATAGCCTTGAAGCGTGCATTGACGTCCCGCTGCTTGCCTTTGCCCACACGATCAACGGCGGTCTTCATATTGTCATAGATCCCGCGACCAGGCACGCCGCCGAAGACGCGGAATGCATGCCAGTGGGCGTGAAACAGCATCTCGTGCGTTTGCAGCGGGTAGGCCCGCACCAAGAAAGCGCGGCTGTGTGACAGTTTGATATGCGCGACCTGAAGTTTGACGCGCTCACCGCCGATGTTGGCCCAGTCCTCGCTCCAATCGAATTGGAAGGCTTCGCCGGGCTCGAACACCAAAGGCACGTAGGTGCCGCGCCCCGTCGTCTGTTCCGCTCGATGCCGATCTTCACGCCATGCCCGGGCGAAAGCTGCCACGCGTTCATAGGAACCATTATATCCCAGCTTCACCAGATCAGCATGCATTTGCTTCACTGTCCGCCGCTCTTTGCGTGACTTCCGCGTCTGGATTAAAAGCCAGGCTGACAGCCAATCCGCGTAGGGGTCCAGCTTGCTTGGACGCTTGGGCGTCTTGAACCTCGGTTCCACCGCTCCTTCACGCAGATACTTCTTGATCGTGTTCCGAGACAAACCCGTCCGCCGGGCAATCTCCCTGATTGGCATTTTGTCACGCAATGCCCAGCGTCGAATGACACTCAAAAATCCCATGTCGATCACTCCAAATCCCCCCAACCAAAAACGTCGGGGAAGTGTGTTCACATGGGTCAATTCTCAGTGACAATTTATGGGGC
>NZ_JBIFFQ010000023.1:0-2468 GCF_043557285.1 Sulfitobacter sp. 1A13421 | reverse complement strand
TGTGAACAAGCATGCAATTTTGACCCCGTAGAGGGGTGATCGGCGTCCAAAAATGACCCCCTTACACTGATGTGGATAATGCCCCCGAGGCTATCGGGGAGCACAGTGTGGGATGTTGGTTGTGGAGACGATTGCGAAGATCCGGCGGGCGTATTTTCAGGACAAGAAGCCGATTAAGCAGATTTGCCGGGAGTTACGGGTATCGCGGAACACGGTGCGCAAGGTAATCCGATCCGGTGTGACGGAGCTCACCTACGAGCGGACGGTCCAGCCGCAGCCGAAGATTGGGCCCTGGAAAGACAAGCTCGACGAGATGCTGGCGGTGAACGCGCGCAAGCCCAAGCGTGAGAGGCTGACCCGGATCAGGATCTTCGAAGAACTCAGAGCCCTCGGATATGACGGCGGCTACGATGCCGTCCGGCGCTACGCGGCCTCATGGTCCAAGGAGGAACAGGAGGCGTCGGCCGCTGCCTATGTGCCGCTGACCTTCGATCCTGGTGAGGCCTATCAGTTTGACTGGAGCCATGAAGTCGTTGTGATCGATGGCGCGACGACAACAGTGAAGGTGGCGCACGTCCGCCTTTGCCATAGCCGAATGCTGTTCGTGCGAGCCTACCCGCGCGAGACACAGGAGATGGTTTTCGACGCCCACGACAAGGCCTTTGCCTTCTTTGGCGGAGCTTGCGCTCGGGGGATTTATGACAACATGAAGACGGCGGTAGATACAATCTTTGTCGGTCGCGACCGCGCCTACAATCGCCGGTTCCAGCAGATGTGCGGGCATTACTTGGTCGATCCCGTCGCTTGCACCCCCGCCTCGGGCTGGGAGAAGGGGCAGGTCGAGAACCAGGTCGGCGTTGTCCGGCGACGGTTCTTCGTCCCGCGACCGAAGTTCAAAAGCTATGCCGAACTCAACGCTTGGCTTGAAGACCGGTGCGTTGCCTGGGCCAAGTCCAACCCGCACCCCGAACTCCGGGATCGGACAACTTGGGAGGTGTTCGAGCAAGAACGCGCCAGCTTGGTGCCGTATGTCGGCCCCTTCAATGGCTTCCACGCGCTGCCTGCCTCGGTGTCCAAAACCTGCCTCGTTCGGTTCGACAAGAACCGCTACTCGGTGGATGGCCGAGCCGTCGGTCGCCCAGTTGAGATCCGTGCTTATGCTGAGCGGGTCGAGTTCTGGCAGGAAGGGAAGATTGTGGGGCAGCACGACCGAGCCTTCGGCCGCGACAAGGCGATTTACAACCCGCTGCATTACATCCCTGTTCTGGCTCGCAAACCTGGCGCGCTCAGGAATGGCGCGCCCTTTAAGGACTGGGAGCTGCCGCCAGCAATCAGGCGTGTGCAGCGCAAGCTTGGGAAGGTGCCGAACGGCGGCCGCCAGATGGTTCAGATCCTGAGCATGATCCCGACTGACGGGCTGGATGCCGTGGATGCCGCTTGTGCCGAAGCCCTGAATGAAGGGGCTCCCGCCGCCTCAGTCATCATCAACATCTTGGCCCGACGTCGTGAGCCGCCGCCGCCGATGACCATTGATACGCCGGACGCGTTGCGGCTGACTTGCCAGCCCGTGGCCGATTGCCAACGTTACGACAGCCTCAGGAGACCCGACCATGGAAAGATCACAAGTGCTGGATGCGATGAGCCATCTGAAGCTCTACGGCATGAAAGCCGCCTACGATGAGATCATCACGACAGCAGTGAAGCGTCAGCACGAACCACAACAGATCGTCGGCGACCTCTTGAACGCCGAGATCAGCGAGAAGCAGGCGCGTTCGATCAGATACCAGATGAGGATTGCCAAACTACCACTGGCCAAGGAGGTCGATGAGTTCAGCTTCGAGAACACGCCGGTCAACGAGACGCTGGTGCGCGATTTGGCCTCCGGAGAGTTCCTTGAACATCAACGCAACGTCGTGCTGATCGGCGGCACCGGGACCGGCAAATCCCATCTTGCCGTGAGCATCGCCAGGGCCTGCATCCGCCGTGGTAAGCGCGGCCGCTTCTTCAACGTCGTCGACCTTGTGAACAAACTCGACGCCGAAGCCCGCGCAGATCGCCAGGGGCGCACTGCGGATCTCTTATGCCGCCTCGACTTTCTGATCCTCGACGAACTCGGCTATCTACCCTTCGCACAGACAGGCGGCCAGCTGCTCTTCCACCTCGTCAGTCGCCTCTACGAGCGCACGTCCATCATCGTGACGACCAACCTCGACTTCGGTGAGTGGCCATCAGTCTTCGGAGACGCCAAGATGACGACAGCACTGCTCGATCGCCTTACCCACCACTGCGACATCGTCGAAACCGGCAACGAGAGCTGGCGCTTCAAGACCCGCGAATGACCTAAACCCCGCTGGCCCGATACGGCTGCGCTGTATGAAGGCTACACCGCATCGGGCCAGCTACCGAGCGCTCCGATGGGGGTCATTTTTGGATGCCGATAGGGGGTCAAGATTGCCTGCCGATTGACA
>NZ_JBIFFQ010000022.1:0-2486 GCF_043557285.1 Sulfitobacter sp. 1A13421 | reverse complement strand
TGTCCAAGTCACGTACGACTGATTGTATGTGTATGCTTTTGATCAGTAAGCAGTCTTGCTTCTACTGGATCAAATCAAGCCTATCGAGCAATTAGTACCAGTCAACTGAACGTATTACTACGCTTACATCTCTGGCCTATCGACGTGGTGGTCTACCACGGCTCTCAGGGATACCTTGTTTTGAGGGGGGCTTCCCGCTTAGATGCCTTCAGCGGTTATCCTGTCCGATCATAGCTACCCAGCACTGCAATTGGCATTACAACTGGTCCACCAGTGGATCGTTCACCCCGGTCCTCTCGTACTAGGGGCAACTCCTCTCAAGTATCCTACACCCACGGAAGATAGGGACCGAACTGTCTCACGACGTTCTAAACCCAGCTCACGTACCTCTTTAAACGGCGAACAGCCGTACCCTTGGGACCTGCTCCAGCCCCAGGATGAGATGAGCCGACATCGAGGTGCCAAACACTGCCGTCGATATGGACTCTTGGGCAGTATCAGCCTGTTATCCCCGGCGTACCTTTTATCCGTTGAGCGATGGCCCTCCCACTTGGGACCACCGGATCACTATGGCCGTCTTTCGACTCTGCTCGACTTGTCAGTCTCGCAGTCAGGCTGGCTTCTGCCATTGCACTCAACGAGCGATTTCCGACCGCTCTGAGCCAACCTTCGCGCGCCTCCGTTACGATTTAGGAGGCGACCGCCCCAGTCAAACTACCCGCCACACAGGGTCCCGGAACCGGATAACGGTCCGCGGTTAGACATCAAGCAGAACAAGGGTGGTATCTCAAGGGAGGCTCCACCGAGACTGGCGTCTCGGTTTCAAAGCCCACCACCTATCCTGCACATGTTCGGCCTAATGCCAGTGTGAAGCTGTAGTAAAGGTGCACGGGGTCTTTCCGTCTAACCGCGGGTAACCGGCATCTTGACCGGTAATTCAATTTCGCTGAGTCTATGTTGGAGACAGCGGGGAAGTCGTTACGCCATTCGTGCAGGTCGGAACTTACCCGACAAGGAATTTCGCTACCTTAGGACCGTTATAGTTACGGCCGCCGTTTACCTGGGCTTCAATTCAGAGCTCTCACTCCTCCTTTTAACCTTCAGGCACCGGGCAGGCGTCAGACCCTATACGTCGTCTTGCGACTTCGCAGAGCCCTGTGTTTTTAATAAACAGTCGCCACCCCCTGGTTTGTGCCCCCAGCCCCTAGTTGCCTAGGAACCGGGCCTCCTTCTCGCGAACTTACGGAGGTATTTTGCCGAGTTCCTTCAACATAGTTCTCTCAAGCGCCTTGGTATTCTCTACCTGTCCACCTGTGTCGGTTTAGGGTACGATCTGATGATGGAGCTATTTCCAGGGACCGCTCAGCAGCCCATCCAATCCGATAAGGATGAACTACCCCTGCGATCCGTCACTTCCATCTGGCCCAGGAATATTAACCTGGTTCCCATCGACTACGCCTTTCGGCCTCGCCTTAGGGGTCGGCTTACCCTGCTCAGATTAGCTTTAAGCAGGAACCCTTGGACTTTCGGCGAGAGTGTCTCTCACACTCTTTGTCGCTACTCATGTCATCATTCTCACTAGTGATCTCTCCACCGGATCGCTCACGCGCCGGCTTCACAGAAAGCTCCTTGTGTCCAATACGTCCCGAGGGACGATAAGGACACATGGAACTATGTCACACTACGCTCTGCTACCATGCAATTAATGCATCCTCGGCTTCGGCTCATGGCTTGAGCCCCGTTACATCTTCGCCGCAAGACAACTTATTTAGACCAGTGAGCTGTTACGCTATCTTTAAAGGATGGCTGCTTCTAAGCCAACCTCCTGGTTGTTTTGGTCGTCTCACCTGCTTTCCCACTTAGCCATGAATTAGGGGCCTTAGCCGGAGGTCAGGGTTGTTTCCCTCTCCACGACGGACGTTAGCATTCGCCGTGTGTCTGCCATCCAGTACTCCTCGGTATTCGGAGTTTGGTTAGGATCAGTAAGCCTGTGGGGCCCCATTACCCATCCAGTGCTCTACCCCCGAGGGTATTCGGATGACGCTCTACCTAAATAGATTTCGCAGAGAACCAGCTATCTCCGAGTTTGATTGGCCTTTCACCCCTAGGCACAGCTCATCCCGATCTTTTTCAACAGATGTGGGTTCGGTCCTCCAATAAGTGTTACCTTATCTTCAACCTGGCCATGCCTAGATCACTCGGTTTCGGGTCTGATCCCACGAACTCGACGCCCTATTAAGACTCGCTTTCGCTGCGCCTACACCTAACGGCTTAAGCTTGCTCGTGAGACCAAGTCGATGACCCATTATACAAAAGGTACGCTGTCACATCGCAAGGATGCTCCAACTGATTGTAGGCGTTCGGTTTCAGGTACTGTTTCACTCCCCTCGTCGGGGTGCTTTTCACCTTTCCCTCACGGTACTGGTTCACTATCGGTCAGTAAGGAGTACTTAGCCTTCGAAGGTGGTCCTCCGATCTTCAGACAG
>NZ_JBIFFQ010000004.1:0-375976 GCF_043557285.1 Sulfitobacter sp. 1A13421 | reverse complement strand
CCTATCAGTGATGTGACCCACATCACCTTGGCACATTGCGATGCCGTCGGGAGGGGGTATCCACCCCATCAGTTCTCAGTGACAATCAACACTTCAACGAGGCGGTGACTCTGGCTGGCGTTCCGAAGCCACTCGATAGCGCGTTGTCAAAGCTTTGGGGCTACTCTTCAAATTTCGGACGCCATGTCAGCCCCACGAATGTGCCATCGCTTAATGATGCGACACTCGTTGTCCATCTTTCAAGCGCGATTTGCCGTTACCTCGTGGCGGAACGACAGTGAAGGGGCTTCTTGATTTCGCAGATGAGCGCCACAAAGCATGGTGCATCTACTGCGGCGCAGTCTTGGCAAATGTCGAAACCAACCTCGATCATATTCCATCGAAGAGCATTCTTGATCGACCCTTCCCAGAAAATTTGCCGACGATCCGCATCTGCCGATCATGCAACACCTCTTTCTCCAATGACGAGGAGTATTTCACAGCGTTCCTCGGATCTGTTCTTGCAGGGACCGCTGACCTTGATCACCGGGTCGTCGAAAGGGCCGAGAAGACGTTGAGCAAGAACTTTCGCTTGCAAGACGAGATTGAGGCTCAGCTTCGGGTCGAAGAAGATGTCGATGGGAATCACCAAGTGACATTCGTGCCTGACATCGACCGCATCCGCAATGTAGTCATTAAGAACGCTCGAGGGCACGTATTGTTCGAGCACGGTCAGCCGGCTCGAGGCGAACCGGCCCACATCGCCATAGAGCCACTGCAAATCCTGACGCCTGAGGCGGTTAGGTCATTCGAAATGATCGACTATGGCCCGGGATGGCCTGAGGTTGGAGGTCGGCTGATGTCGCGATTGGTCATCGGCGGGGACATGGGTGCTGACGGATGGGTGATCGTCCAACCGAATGTGTATCGGTTCGCTGTCGTGGATAACAGTCAGTTCGTCGTGCGAACAGTGATCCGCGAGTATCTTGCCACAGAGGTCGTCTGGGACCGGTAAGGCAGACAGCATGCAGCCAGCACGGCCCGTTCGTTCTGAACCGCGCCAACTATCTGGGGGCTAATTTCAGGGCGGCAACGCGGCAAGGTTTTCAGTATCCAGGGCGGCATAGAAAATAGTCTCGACTTCCCGGCGGGTATGTATCCGCTTCTGCGAGTGGTGTGCGTTGCAATCGCGTGTGCGGCGAACTACCGCTCTTCACCCTTCCTGTCGATGAGACCGGCATCGATCGGGACGGCCCGGCTGAATGTCTGCTTTTTCGGATCGTCTGGGGTGGATTAGCACGTGCGGCGAACTTCCGGAATCCGCCCAATTCCGAGCGGCGAGGCGCCTTGATGGCGGTTAACTGTCGGCGAAAGTACGTTATGCTCAAGGCCCTTGGCAAATTGAAAGTTAGTCTCGCAGATCACTTCGATTGGCCAGTGCAGCAGCAACTTGTTCTGCGATCCCCACTTCTCGCGAACTGAAAGCCGGATCGCCACGCAAGTAATTGATCGTGCCGAGAACCGAACCATCGAGGACGATGGGCACGTTCAACACAGCATTGAGCCCGAGCCCCAAGATGGTTTCATGGTCCGAAAATGCCCATCTGATATCAGCGGCCCCGAAACCCAGGTTGATCTCCCGGTCGATCAATACCTTCTTGCCCCACTCCGTATCCCGCTTTGGTTTGCGACCGCTGACAGGATAGCTATCGGGCAAGGTAGAGTGTAGGCGTTCCACCTCCATCGTCGCGGCGTGGAAGCGCATCGCGGTGAATAACTCATTTTTGAGAGCTTTATCACAGAGGTCAAGAGCCTCCTCCAGCGGGGTGTTCTGATCAACGATGCGTTTGCAAATGTCCGTTGTCATGATTTCGCTCCAGTCTTGGCCGTGCCCGCGCGCCGAGGGTCTGCAACTGCGTCCACGCTGGACTCGTCGCGCAGGGCGATGCAGATCCCGCCTGCCATCCAGGTTCGAGCGGGCCATTCTTCGAGGTCGTGTCCGCGTGCGCGTAGCTCCTTGGCCTGCTCCAGTGGCAGATCGGCTTCGTACAGGACCTTGTTGGGGTGAACGTCATGTGGCGCGAAACTGCCGGGATAGGCATAGGAAGCAACGCGGGGCGCCTCGACCGCCACGCGCGGAGCCTGTCCGTGGTCCAGCAAGCCCAGCAATACCTGCGCCATGGCCTGAACCTGCACATCACCGCCGGGCGTGCCCATGGCGAGCCAGGGTTTGCCATCCTTCAGCCCCAGAATGGGGTTCGGCGTCAGTCGCGGCCGCTTGCCTGGAGCGAGGGCGTTGAGATGGCCGGGGATCGCCCGGCTCTGCGACCCGCGCGAGGAGACCGACAGTCCAGTACCGGGGATTACGACGGTGTCGTAGCTCGGATCGCTCGGGGTGGCGGAGAAGATGTTGCCGGCGCCGTCGATCACGCTGACATGCGAAGTATCGGCGCAGCCCACTTCGAAAATCGGGCGTTCGCCTGACGTCGCGGGAGCCGGGGCCGCGGGGGCCGGCAGCGGATCGGAGGTCTCCTGAATGCTGCGCAGCCGGTCGGCGATGAAAGCAGGTTCCAGCAGCGCCTCGGGGGCGAATTGCATGTAGCGGGGGTCGGTGACATGTGCTTCGCGGTCGGCAAACACGCGTTTCAGCACCTCGAGCAGGAAATGCAGATTGATCTGCTCCCCGTCGCGGGTCGCATCGGGGCCTGCCTGTTCCAGCATGGCAAGCGTCTGCGCCATCGAAATGCCCTGACACCAAGCACCGCAACAGTGAATCTGCGTGCCCCGGAAGTCGACGGCGAAGGTTGGCTCTTCGCGGACCTCGTAGGCGGCAAGGTCTTCGGCCCGCAGTAGCCCACCGTTCTCGGCGTGGAAAGCAACAATCTTTTTCGCGACCGGACCGGTATAGAAAGCCGCTCGGGCGGCGGCCAGACCTGCGCGCCGATCACCTCCCTCGGCACGGGCAGCGCTTTCCGCATCGATCAGTAGCTGCAGGGTGTTTGCAAGGTCGGTCTGGACAAAGCGCTCTCCGACCTTCGGCGGGCGGCCTCCGGGCAGGAAGATCGCCGCCGTTGACGGGAAGCGCGCGTATTTCTCCTCCCGTGAAGCGATGAAATCGGCCAGCAGCGGATAGACCTCGAAACCGTCGCGCGCGGCTTGCACCGCCTCTTGGGCGGCATCGCCGAAACCGAGGGTGCCGTGAGCCGCCAGGACCTTGATCCAGCTTGCCGGTGCGGCGGGAACGACGGTGCGCAGCAAGCCCTCGGGCACGTGGTCGCCGTGATCGCGCTGCATCTGCACCACGTCCGCGGCCTGCGGCCAGACCCCGACACCGTCATAGCTCGTCACATGCTCGCGGCCTGCGTCATAGAGGATCACCGGCGCGACTCCGGCAAAGGACACCAGATCGGGCTGCACGACGGCCAGCGCAATCCCGGCGGCAACCCCGGCATCCACAGCGTTGCCGCCTGCGCGCAAAACCCGCTCCGCGGCCCCAGTGGCAATGGGATGTCCGGTGGCCACTGCCCATTCTTTGCTCATCTCCACCCCCTCAACGCTGTAATATATGCCTCATACAATTATTAACTACGTAGTTGACAAGTGCAATACCCCTCGTTCTATGATAGTTGTATGGAGAGCCCCTCAGATAGACTGTCCCTCGAGACCTTGGTCGCCGCATGGGAAGACACGGCCCCCGATGGAAAGGGCCGGCCCAAGTACCTGCGCCTGAGCGAGGCGTTCACCCGCTGCATTCAGGACGGCACCTTCGCGCCCGGCGGCCAGCTTCCCGGCGAGACCGAGATCGCCGCCGCGCTGCCCATCGGCCTGTCCACGGTGCAAAAGGGCCTGTCGCGGCTGGTCGAACAGGGGCTGATCGTGCGCCACCGCAAGCGCGGCAGTTTCATCGCCGACGCGCGTCATCAGGTCCCCGAGGTCCATGTCTACCGCTTCCGCGATCCCGAGACCGGCGACTGGAAGATGCCCTATACCCGGGTGGTCGAGATCCAGCGCCTTCCCACCGCCGAATCCGGGCCGCTGCTCATCGGCTTCGAGGCCGAGCAGGTGATCCGCATCGACCGGCTTGTGTGGGTCACCGGGTCGCAACCGGCCTTCGGCACCATGTACCTGCGCTGCGACCACGCCGAGGCGCTGCTGTCGCGCCCCTTGGAGGAGCTGCACGGCATTTCCTATCACCGCATGCTCTGGGAGCAGTTCCAGATCCGCACCGCCAAGGTCCGTCACGAGGCGCGCGCCGACCTGCTGTCGCGGCAGGCCTGCCAGCATCTCGACCTCGCCGCGCCGCATGTGGGGATGATCTGGGACGCCCATGAGCATGACAGCCAGGACAGGCTGCAACTGATCCAACGCTTCGAATTGCCCCGCGGCCACCGCCCGATGGAACTGGTGGAGAGCAAACCGGGCTTCTGACGACCGACAAGACCGAAAACCAACCAAGAAACAGTGGAGTGACCATGAAACGTATTCTGATGACCACCGCCGCCACCGCCCTGCTGGCCGCCGGGCCCGCGCTGGCCGAATGGAACCCGGACGGCCCGATCCGCCTGTGGATCGGCTATGGCGCCGGCGGCGGCACCGACGTGCAGGGCCGGACCCTCGCCAAGGAGATCGAGGCCAAGCGTGGCTGGCAGGTGATTCCGGAAAACAAGGCGGGCGACGACGGCACAGTGATGTCGGCGCAGCTCAAGGAGGAAGCGCCAGACGGCCAGACCCTGGGCTTCGCGATCACCACGACCTATGATTTCGCGCCGATGAATAGCGACAACCTGTCGCCGGAGGATTTCACCTATATCACCACAACCGCAGGCTCGCAGATGGCGGTTCTGGCGCGCGCCGAGAGCGGCTGGAAGACGCTTGATGACCTTGAAGCCGCCGCCGCCAATGAGCCGATCGTCTGGGCCAACTGGGGCACGCAGGTCGAGGCCGGCGCCGAGATCGTCGCCCGCGCTCTTGGGATCGACGTGAACCACCTGCGCATGAAGGGTGGCCGTGGCACGCTCAATGCGCTGGTGTCGATGGACGCCAATGTCGCCTGGGGCGGCGGCGTACAGAAGCCGCTGGTCGAGGCGGGCGAACTGGTGATCCTCTCCTCCGCCGAGACCGGCCCGGTGGCGCTGGCCCCGGAGATGCCGACGCTGATGGATCAAGGCATCGACCTGAACCTTGGCTACCAGTACATCATCACCGCCCCCGCGGGCATGTCTGACGAAATCCGCGACGAGATCGGCAGCGTCATCGCCGAGATCCTCGCCGACCCCGAGAGCGAGACACGCCAGTTCATCGAAAAGCAGTATCCACCGGCGCCGATCGTGACGCAGGGCGCGGAGCTGCGCGAGCAGATCCTCTCGACCTATGAGGCCAACGTCTCGATGATGAAAGCACTGGCCGAATGACCCGAGGTCCCGTGGATACCGATGAAAGCGCCCCCTCCGGGGGGCGCTGGAACCTTTGGCTGGGCGGGGGCACGCTAACGCTTGTCGCGCTTTGCCTGCTGGTCTGGTTTCCGCGGGACATCAGCAGCGGATTTCTCAAGAAGAGCCTGACCGGCAATACCATCCCCGGAGACGCCTTCTTTCCCACGCTGCTGGTTCTGCTGATGGTGCCGCTGGCGCTCTTGCTGATCGCGGGAGAGCTGCGCGCCAAAGGGCTTAAGGTGGGAGAGCCCGTTGGGCGTATCGGCCTCGACAACCTCTTGTTTCTGGCCCGTGCTGGTTTTGTCACCGCCGCATCGCTGACGCTGATGACATGGGGCGGGCCGCTGGTGGTCTGGGCCAGCAACGCCGCGGGCCTCACGGATTTCTCTGGCTACCGCGCGGCGTCGGGGCGGTTTCCCTACAACGTGGCCGGGTTCTTTATCGGCGGCACGGCGTTGAGCGCCAGTTACATCTACATCACCCGCCGCGCGCTGCGGACGCGCGATCTCGTGGTCGCCATGCTCACGACCGCCTTTCTGATCCTGCTGTTTGCCGGGTTGCTCGACAACATCCAACTGCCGCCAAACGCCGACCTCTGAAGGACACCCCTTGGACCTCTTGCTGCAATATCTCGCGCTCGGAATCAGTTCCGTCTTCACGGCCGCCGATGGTGGCCTGTGGCTCTTGCCTATGGGCATGGTGCTGACCGGGGTCGTCATCGGCATCCTCGTGGGCGCCACCCCGGGGCTCTCGGGCCCCTTCGCCATGGCCATCGCCCTGCCGGTTCTGGTCTCGATCTTCGGCTACGGGAACGAGGCACTCTATCCGGTGCTGGGCTGTCTTTTGGGCATCATGAAGGGCGCGACCGTGGGCGGCGCGGTGCCAGCGATCCTGTTCAACACCCCCGGCACGCCCGATGCCTTCCTGACCACGGTGGACGGCTATCCGCTGGCGCAAAAGGGACAGGGGCGCCGGGCGATCCAGACAGCGCATTTCGCCTCTGTCGTGGGGGACAACTTTTCCGACCTCGTGCTTTTCATCGCCGCCCCTGTGCTCGCGGTTGCGGTGGAGCGGGTGCTGGACCTGCCCGAGAAATCGGCCCTGATCATCCTGTCGCTCTGCTTCATGGCGGCCGTGGTCGGCAAGGCCCCGTTGAAAGGCCTGATCGGCGGCCTTCTGGGGATGTTCGTCTCGCTTGTCGGCACCACGATGTCGGGCGACGGGCCGCGCATGACGCTTGGCATCCCCGAGCTGGGCGGCGGGCTGCCGTTGACCTCCTGCGTGCTGGGCGTGCTGGTCCTCTCGGAAGTACTGATCGCGGTCGAAGACATGCGCCGCGACCGTGCCGCGGCCAAGGGGCCGGTCTCCGCCCCTGAAATGGGGCCGAGGCTGAGCTGGGGCGAGCGCTGGCGCATGATGCCGGCGATCCTGCGCGGCGCCGGGATCGGCACGATGATCGGCGCGCTGCCGGGGATCGGCACCACCACCGCCGCGACCCTGTCGCATGACACCGCGCGGCGCCGCTCAAAATCGCCCGAGACCTTTGGCAAGGGCGCGATCGAGGGGGTGGTGGCGACGGAATCGGCGAACTCGGCCGTCTCCGGCGCCAATCTGATCCCGGTGATGAGCCTCGGCATCCCCGGCAATTTTGCCGCCGTCTTCATCATTCTGGCGGTGGAGACCATCGGCGATTTTGCCTTCGGGCCGCAGGTTTTCCGCTTCACCCCGATCAAGGAGATCGAGGGGTTCGACACGATCATGAACCGCGATCTGGTTATGGCCTTCGGCCTCTTCACGATGATGGCAATCGCCAACCTCTGCAACTGGAGCGTCGGCAGTTTTCTAATGGGCCAGCTGGGCCGTCTCATCCGTATTCCGAAGGACGTGATGTTGCCGGTGATCCTGACCGTCTCGCTCACCGCGGCCTATGTGCAGGACGGCGGCTATGTCGGCCTGCTGAGCGCCTGCGTTTTTGCCGTAATCGGCTACGTGCTGCGACGGCTGGGGATCTCGATCCTGCCCTTCGTCATCGGTTTCCTGCTGGCCCCGGCATTGGAGGGGCTGATCCGTGGCAGTTTCACCGCCTCGGGCGGCGATCCGTGGTTCCTGCTGAAATCCCCCATCGCGCTTGTGATGCTTGCGCTGTCGGTCTGGCTGCTGGTGCGGATGTTTCGGCAAAGCCGTCCGCAAACCTAAATTCTTCGATGAGAGTATGCGAGCATTCTGTGTCAGTTGAGATGTGAAGGCCTGATCGTTTCTTTGAGGGTTGACCTGATCAATATGCTCAGGAAGCCCAAGTGCTCCATTTAAGTATGTGTAGGCGTTTGCGAAGGCACTTGGACTTGTTCTTCTGGGCAAATTCACCGTTCGATACGGCCGCGGGCACTCCTTGGTTTCGCTCCTTCTGGTCGGTGATGCCCGAGACACGTCCGGCCCACTGCGGTCATTCGTCCGACTGGCCGCGTTGCGTCGCAGCTTCGCCAAACCGGACATCGGTGGCATCCAGCAGCAAGATCTGGCACGCCAAGGGCAGCTCCCCGGGCAGAGCGGTCATTCGCCTTTTCAGTAGGCCAGTAATAAAGCAAAATAGTCTTTTGGCCCGCACGGGGAGTTCCGGAATGAAATTTGGTCTGTCGTTGGCACTGATCCTGGTCGCAGGGCCTTCTCTTGCTCAAACCGTTCCGGGACTTGCCCATCTCCGGGACACATCCGACGACGCACGTCCTCTGTCCATGTCGATCTGGTATCCGTCCGAGGAAAAAGAATCGGGCACTGTCGGCGGAAATCCTGTGTTCGAGGGGGTTGCAGCAGCACCTGATGCGGAGTTCACGCAAAGCCCGCTTCCGCTGGTGGTCATATCACATGGCGGCCTGCGATCCGCGACTGACTCAGGTGCTTGGCTCAGTTCCTCCATCGCACGGGCAGGCTTTGTTGTGGTCGAAGTCAATGCGCCGCGCCCGGACAACGCCGAAGCTGCTGTGAACGAAATCTGGCAAAGACCCCAGTATATAAGCCGCGCGATTGACTTGGTGCTGGCCGACTCGACTTGGGGGCCGCGAATTGATGAAACCACAGTGTCAGTCGCGGGATTTGCACTTGGCGCGACCGCTGTCCTGTCCGTCGTCGGAGCGGAGCTAGATGTCGCCAGCTACCTTCACTCTTGCGCGCCGGACAGAGAGCCGCGCGGACCGGATTGCGGGTGGTTTGCGGCCCAGGGAGTCGACATGTCGGCCACCAACCTGGACGGCCTAACTGGAATGGCGCGAGACCCCCGCGTGACTTCGGTGATAGCCATAAACCCGGAATACTCGGAAGACCTGGGCTCTGCGCCCGCGGATGTTCGGGCGCTATCGATTTCCCTCGGCCAGCTCGCGCGCACATCGGCTGATGGGCAGCAGGCTCCGTCCTTTGCCATGCCCCAAGCGTCGGTATTCGATGCCTTCGCCGTTTGCACGTTCGCCGGACCGAAGATCCTGATGGAGGAAGAAGGTGATGCATCGATCTGTGGTGTATCTTCGGACGCACGCCGGGCGATCCACCAGGACGTCTCTAACGCAGTCATATCCTTCCTGAATGGCAGCCCTGAATAAGCTGGGGCGGACCGTCAGACCGGCCCGAAGGAGACATCCACAAGCCAGCCTTGATGCTGTGGTAGCAGCCCGCATTGCAGTCATGCGTCTACTGCGCGAGGTGTAACCAGGCAGGATACGGAACAAGGCGATATCGCAGTCGACGAACAAGGATCGCGCTTCCGGCCCCTACAATGTCATCAGCGAGTCCGCAGCACCTCTGCAATCGACGAGAGCCCGTCCCTGTCAGTGATGCACTACATCGCATTGGCAACGCTCGCCGCCGCGTGGGGGACCGCACAAGCCTCCTTGATGATCTCAAGCTGCTCTTTGTCCAGATTGTGAACAAGCATGCAATTTTGGGTCCGACTCAATTTCTGTGGCGCCTTTCATGCCGAATGCTGAAGGCGCGCCAGGAGCAGATCGATGCCTGCGGCTCCATACATCTGTCGTTTCAGCAATTTCAGCCGGTTGATCTGACCCTCTGTCTGGCCGTTGGACCAAGGCTCACGAAGCGCTGCGGTAACCGCGTCGAGATCGGCAGAGAGGCCGCGCGAAAATGACGCCAGTCCAGACGCCTTCGCCTGATCTAACCAGTCAGCCAGCCCGTCTTCCTCGCCGCTGCGGACCATGGAGGTAAAGGCATCAAGGAGCCGACGATCTTGCGCCAGTTGCGGCAGAGCGTTTTCAACCTGAGCGACGAATATGCTGTCGGCTTTCGAGAGGTGATGCCGACCAGAGGTCATCATGCGGGCGATCTTGCGACTCGGAGGGCATTTGCCTGTGCCCTGCGGGATGGCGGCCTCGGCTCGGCGCTGGCGTGTGGCCCATTCCCCGACCACGCGGAGACTTCCTTGGAAACCGTCCGCTCGCAGCCGGCGCCAGAGTTCAGCGCCATTGCGACATCCCTGCTGCCAATACTGCTCAAGCTGCGGGAACCAAGGGGTTAGGCTGCTTTGGCGTAGCCTGAAGACGTCTTCCCGTTCGCCGCGCAGGACGCGCGGGACCAGGCCTCGGCTTAGACCAGTGACCCGGACGATCCGCTTGATAGGCACGCCTTCGGCACCCATCCGCTGGATCAGCACGTTGGTTTTCTGGCGCCGTTCAAAGCCTTCGAATTGCAAACGTTCCGCCGACGTCAGAATACCGGAATCCAGCTCGGCGTCGCAGACAGTTCTTCGTATGGCCGGGATTGCGCGACGGACGGCGGCCAGAAATGCATCGCTTGCGTTCTGCAGAAGGTGCCAACGGTCGGCAACCTGGGTCGCATAAGGAAGCGCTTCGGAAATCGCCTGTCTGTATCCGCCGTTCCGGTCTCGCGCGACGATTTCGATCTGCGGATGCTGGCGCAGCCATGCAGCGACTGTCGCAGGCTCGCGATCCGGCAGCAGGTCGATGACGGCACGCCGTTCGAGATCGCAGATCAGCGTTCCATAGCGCTGTCCTTTGCGCCAGGCCCAATCGTCGATCCCGATGACGCGAGGTTCATGGCCCATGGTCCGAGCACCTGACGCAGCCCCCCGGAGAAAGGTATCCTTGCTCACACCGAACCGGAGACGGCGTCCAAGTGCCTGAGCTGGCCGACCGCCCAACGCGCGACCGAGGTAGGCAACGAGGTCCTGAAATCGACCGGTCCGACGACCATAACGGCACGCAAGGTAATCTGGGACTTTCTCGCTGAAAGTCATGATGGAACACTGCGACGTAACACAGCGGAACCGTCGCACCGACAAGCGCACCTGAACGGAGCGACCATGCGCTGGAAAGTCTTTGAGGTGCCGGACGTAACGTCCATGCTGACGAGTAGACCGCTGTCCGCAACCCGGGCAAATCACTTCTGCGCCCGTAACCTCTGCGTTAATCGCGAGGGTCGCGCCGCCCACGTAATATCCGGTGGCGCGAAGCCCTTCAGGCAACAGCTCGGTATCAAAACGCTTTGTCATGGTGATCATCTCCTCCAGCATGTAAGCCAGATGTAGGAGTGGGGCCGCCAAAAATCACACAATGTGCGACAGAGCCGACGAAAGCTCTGTCGGGTTTGCTGTGGAGGTCCGGATAGAACTGGTGGCAACTAAGCCAGAATAGACCCTGCACCATCGAGACGAAAAAAAGGGCCGCGCGAGGAATCGCGCGACCCTTGTGGTAAAGTATAAGGCTTCGATTATTTAGCGGGCACCATCGCTTCGATCGAGATATCGATCGCAACCTCATCCCCGACAAACGGAGCGAACTGGCCCATGTCGAAATCCGAGCGCAGCAGCGTGGTTGTCGCGTCAAATCCGGCCCAGGGGCGATTTTCCATCGGGTGATCGCCCAACTGGTTCAGTGTGGCGTCCAAAACGACAGACTTCGTAATGCCGTTCATGGTCAGATCGCCGGTGATCTTTCCGGTCTCTTCGCCGGTTATTTCGATCGACGTTGAGGTGAATGTCACCAAGGGATTCGCTTCGGCGCCGAAGAAATCTTCGCTCAGAAAATGCGCTTCGCGGGCGGGCCAGCCGGTGATGAGGCTCTTGGCGGGAAATGAAACAGAGACGCTCGATGTTGCCGGGTCTTCTTGGTCCAGCTTGATACTGCCTTCGAACCCAGAGAACATGCCTGTGGTGGTCGAGAAACCCAGGTGATTATAGCTGAACACGATCTGGCTATGGGATGGATCGAGCACATAGGTCATCGTTTCAGCCTGCGCCGCAGTCGCGAGTGTTGCGCCCATTGCCGTCGTAAGAAGGAAGTTTTTCATCTAAATCTATTTCTCCGTTTGAGATGCATACGTCACGTCAGATGCACCTAATTCAGACGCGAAAATACGCAACTCTCTACCTTCAAACACACTCTGTGCGTTATCGAACAGCGTGCAGAATGTTTACCAGCAGGCACAAAGATATCTGCCCAAAGAAGCCCTGAGTTTCATCTCGAAGACTTCGAATAGCGCCTCAAACCGTAATCTCTCAAGTATCCATTCATTTCTGACCTGTAGTGAGGGTCTGACACGACAAAGGAATGACAACTTTGAAGAACTTTAAGTTCGCCCAATCAAGATGGAGGCGGACTCAGGCGCAGGTGCAGCGAACGGCAGCTTCGTCTACATAGCCAACTCGTGTCTCTCGGATGATGCTGTGAAGGGTCATGAAGGACCGTTTTGAATACCTGCGCCGCAGAGATGACCAGGGGCGAAGGTCCGGTCTAGCCGCAGAGCTGTGGTCAACAGAAAGGCACGAGCTATGGGTCTTTGTTGTGGAGCAACATGAACAGTACCAACGCAGGGCCATGGTTTAAGCGCGACCGATCGCGGTGATCCAGAAGTTGATCTCTCGAAATGGTCTAGTCAATCTGGCAAAGCGCAGAATAGGCCACTTGGATGCGAAGGTTCGGGGGGATATAGTTAGGTCTTTCATCGCTCAGCAATCCTGCGAAAGTTAAGTTCTGGTTTCCGCCTCTCCTCTCTGCGGTCGCGGCCAGGGAACTGGCAAGCCGGGCGCAAAGACGCCCCGCACGAGGGCGAGGCCTGTCGCCTCAATCGTCCCACCGGGGCGCAAGGCTCGATGGCGATACAGTCCGGCCATCAAGCTGGGCAAGCGCAGCGATGCGGCGATCTCGGTCTCGCTCAGCGTAATTTCCGCCGCCGTGAGGTTCTCGGCGAGCCGCTCCGGCTTGGCTGTCTTAGGCAGGGCGATGACATTAGTCTGAGACAGCAACCAGGCCACGGCGATGGAAGCCGGGGTGATGTTGTGTGTCTCAGCAATCTCCGTGCAGCACCGGGTCCGTCATCACCTTTCCCTGCGCCAATGGAGCGTAGGCTGTTGGCGGCAGGGCCACAGCGTCCATATGAGCGCGCAGATTGCGCTGATCGATACAGGGATGCATCTCGACCTGATTGGTCGCCAGCGGGGCTTGCAGGATCGTCGCCGCCTCCTTCAGCATCGGCACCGTGAAATTCGACATGCCGCCATGGCGTACCTTGCCCTCGGCGATAAGCGCGTCGAGGACGGGCAAGGTCTCGCTCAATGGCACCTCACGCGAGGGCCAGTGCAGCAGCAGCAGGTCGATGTAGTCAGTCCCAAGCGCCTTCAAACTCGCCTCTACCGCTTTGCGGAAATTCCCGGCAGCGAAGTCGTGCGGCAGGATCTTGGCTGTCAGGAAGACCCGATCGCGCGGGGTCGCGGCAGCACGCAGGCCTTCACCGACCTCGGCCTCATTTTCGTAGGCCTACGCGGTGTCGACATGGCGGTAGCCTTCGGCGAGAGCCGCCTTGGTGATCTCGCGCGCTTTGCCCGCATTCATCTTGAAGGTGCCAAGGCCAAGCGCTGGAATTCCTGCGGGGCCGATATGGTCAATTGTCATGCGATGTCCTTTCATTCAGCAGCGACTGCGCGCCGCGGAGTTGCGGCGTTGTCCAGCCGACCCGACAGGCGGGTCAGCGCAATGCCGATGGCGACGATCAGCGCGCCGAGATAGGGGGCAGCGGCAAGGCCCATGCCTTCGACGATCAGCCCGCCGATCCATGCACCAAGTGCGATGCCGAGGTTGAAGGCGCCGATGTTCAGGCCCGAAGCCACATCGACTGCTTCCGGCGCCACTTCGCGAGCAATCTGCACCACATAGGCTTGCAGCGGCGGCACATTGGCGAAGGCAAAGCCACCCCAGACCGCGACCACCGCCACCGTGGCCACTGGCGACGTCAGCACCAGACCGAGGCCCAGCAGCACCACAGACAGGCCCGCAAAGATCACCGTGAGCGCCGGCACCGGGCCGATGCGGTCCGACAGCTTGCCGCCAAAGATGTTGCCCGCCGCGACCGAGGCGCCATAGAGCAGGATGATGACGCTCACGCTGGTCGCGCCGAAGCCGGTCACATCGGTGAGCATCGGGGCAAGATAGGTGAAGGCGACGAAGTTGCCGCCATAACCGATGGCCGTAATCAGATAGACCAGCAGCAAGCGCGGCGAGGTCAGTACGCGGGCCTGGGCGCGCAGACCGGGGGCCGCGCCCTGCGGCAGGTTGGCAGGCACCAGCAGCGCCGAAGCCACAAGCCCAATCAGGCCAAGCGCCACGACCCCGAGGAAGGTCGCCTGCCAGCCCCAGGCTTGCCCGATCCAGGTGCCCAGTGGCACACCGGTGACCAACGCTACGGTCAGACCGAGGAACACCAGTGCGATTGCAGAGCTTTCCTTGTCGCGGCTGACCAGACCGGTGGCAATGGTCGAAGCGATGGCGAAGAACACCCCATGCGCCAGCCCGGTGATGAAGCGCGCGGCGATCAGGCTGCTATACCCCGGTGCGAAGGCGGCAAAGGCGTTCCCGGCGATGAATAGCACCAGCAGAGACAAGAGCAGCGTCTTGCGTGGCAGGCGCGCGGTCAGCGCCGTGAGCACCGGCGCGCCGATGGTCACGCCGAGCGCGTAGAGGCTGACGAGCAGGCCCGCGGAGGGCAGGCTCACGCCAAGGTCGGCGGCGATGGTGGGGATCAGGCCGACGATAACGAATTCGGTCGTGCCGACGGCAAAGGCGCTGATCGTCAGCGCCCAGAGGGCAAGGGGCATGGCAAATCTCCTGTTTTGCTTGTCCCGACCCAGATGGACGGGATAGGTTTTTGCGTGAACAGACGGGTTTGCAAAGGGTCTTTGCGCAACATGCACGAATTGCCCCAGACACGGGAGCTCGCGGCTTTTGCGGCTGTGGTCGAGGACGGCAGCTTTGCCGAGGCCGGGCGGCGGCTGGGGGTGGCTCCCTCGACCCTGTCGCGCACGGTCACGCGGCTGGAGACGCTCTTGAACGTCACCCTGCTGCGCCGCTCCACCCGCGCGATCGAACTCACGCCCGAGGGGCGGCAGCTGTTGGCGGCGGCGCAGGAAATCCTCCGCCAGACCGAGGCGCTGTCGGACATCGCCCAAGGCAGCCGCACCCCGCGCGGACCGCTGAGGGTGAACGCGCCGGTGCCCTTCGTGCTGCATGCCATTGCCCCGCGTCTTGAGGAATTTCACGCGCGGTATCCGCAGGTGGCGGTAACGCTGGATATGACCGACCGCCCCGTGGACCTGATCGACAGCCACGCTGATTTGGCAATCCGGTTCGGGCCGCTGAAGGACAGCGATGTGCTGCACCGCAGACTGGGGCGCACGGCGTGGAAGCTCTGCGCCGCGCCCGCCTATCTGGAGCGGACGGGCTGGCCCGCGGGGCCTGCGGATCTCGCGGGGCTGTCACAGGTGGGTTTCACCGCGCCCGCGCATATCAATCGACTGGTGTTCAAGGACATTGGTGAGGTGACGCTGCCCACCTCTGTGCAGGCGGAGAACGGTGAGGCGGTCCGCGCGCTGGTGCTGGGCGGCATGGGGGTGGCGCGGTTTAGCGATTACATGGTGGCTGATGACCTTGCAGCAGGACGGCTGGTAGAGCTGTTCCCCGGCCAGCTGGACACGTTCCCGCTCGACGTCACCGCGCTCTACCTCACGCGCACCGCCGGCCTGCGACGGCTTGCCGTGTTTCTCGATTGGCTACGCGAGGTGCTGCCGGACGGGGGTTGAGGGATCTGGCTGGTCGCGCTGCTGGGGGGGGGCCTGCAGGATACCTGGCAGTCAAGAATATCCATGCAGGCCCTGCCGCGTGGTCCCGCCGAATGGACCAGAGCGCGCGGAAAGTTCGCCAAATAGTTTAGTGCTTATTCCCATTGCTGGGGCAGGCGACATGCCCCTGCTGCTTTTTTCTGCGGCTTGCTGATCCGTTGGGAGCCCGCCGTCAATTGAACGCCAAGCGCTTAATACACTGCGCTTCTAAGCCTCTTGCGCGTTTGGCGCGGCCAGCTCCAGCCGTAGTTATCCACACCCAATACTGCGGCGACCCTTTTTCGGGGCAACGCTCGGAGCGATTTTGGTTTTGCTAGATAAACGATCAGCGTTCGCCGTGGATCAAGAATCCGCGATAGGGCCAACTAGGAAAACTGCAATGATGAAACGTCGAGCTCGGACCGATGAGAAAACGAAGCCGCGGAAGGTGTCCCTGACGGATGCTGAGTGGCACGAAATTAAACGGCAGGCCGATAGGAAGGGCGTATCACGATCAAGGTACATCGCCGAACGAACATTGGTATCCGGTAGGCCCACTAGTGCCAGTGGGGATATTTTTGACTTGCTCTTTGCATATCGCGAAGCGGTTCGCGTATTGGACGCTTTGCTTGAGGCCGTCTTTGCCTCACCAAACGAGATCGACATTTTGTTTGTCATGCAGAGGCTGGATCGGCTTAACGAAATCCTCTGGCGTGGTCTCCAGTTTGGCGCCGGAAACGGCTGGACGGACGGGAGCGATGCGCTGTGAAGCTGCTCTGGTCGCCTCATTCTACCGGGCCTGCGGCTCGCGTGGTCAGCTATCTGATGTCTGACCGCCACGTGGCACAGATCGCGGGGACGCGGGAGGTGGTGCTCAGGAAACCCGTGCCGGAACTCATCGCGGGGGACGGGCATCTGGTCGCTGGATGTATTGAGGCGCTGGAAACGCGCCACCGGTACAGCTGCGCCACATTGTCGTTTGCTCCAGACGAAATTGATATGGTCGCGTGGCGGTCAGGCGACCCCGAACTGAGGCGGAAAACCAATGCCGCTTTGGCTCTCTGGGCGGAAGTGGCCTGGTCCGGCATTGCGCCGGAGGCGCGCCCGCCAATGCTGGCTGGCACACATCTCCATGCCGGTCACCTTGAGATTAATATCTTGGTACCACGGGCGCTTTTCCGAAAAGTTTACGGGAAGGTCGTGCCGCGGGCTTGGAACCCTCATCCACCAACCGGCGAGAGCTGCAGGATCTGGGATGCGTATCAGGATGCGGTCAACCATGCCTATGGATGGCATGACCCTGGGGATCCCCATAGGACGGCAGCGATCGGCGGTCCCTCGTGGGTGCTCAAACGGGCTGCAGCCTTGGATCGCTGGGCGGGCTGCCTCTTTACCCCTGATGGCGACATCGCTGGTGGGGACGCTGATCGCGTGGCTGCCGAGGACCCGAAGGTCCAGATCATGCTCGCGGCCCGCATTCTGGCACGCTGCGGTGTCGGCAACCGCGAGGCGCTGTTGGCCGGGATTGAGCCCGTGCTCGCCGATCTCGGGTGGCGCATCGATCATCTCCGCCCCGATTCCATCGCCCTGTGCTCGGAGCGTGAGGAACGTGATCAGCGGTTGATCCTGCATGGGGCACTTTGCCATCCGACCCCGCCTACACCTGACCCAGCCATGGTGCTGGCGCGACAGCGCATCCTTTCGCTGGCTTCAGGGCATCTGGCTGAGGCGATGAGTCGGCGGGCGGGTGATGCACGCCGCATCCTCCACCGCGCATTCTGTCGGCCACCTGCTCCAGCGGACCCTATGGGCATCCTGCGCGGCCCGAGTCCGACCTCTCACTCCATCCGGGATCGCCTAGCTAGGCGTGTCAGAGATATTCTCGATCGGATCGCTGCAATGCTTCAGCAGGCCCAGGTCACGGATGCCTTGACCCGTTGGGCTGAACGTCCCGGCGGCGGCTTCGGGGCAGCCCGCGACCAGATTTCGGAACTGGCGAATATGCCGCCCATCAACATTCCCGACTTCCACAATCCACAGCAAACACCGGCACCCTCGGCCGAACACGATATGGAGACCCCGACACCATGACAGATACTGAAATCCTTTACCGCGACCTGCGCCGCCTCTTGGATGCGATTGAGGCGCTGTTGGAGCGCGGTGCGTCACCGATCGCCGCTCCGATTGAACAGATGCTCGCAGACCTTCATGCGATCCAGACCGATCTCGAGGTCTGCGCCACCGCGATGTTCAGGACCGCCGAAGCTGTCCAGGCACTTGCAAACCGCACCGATCCGACGAACGAAATCGCCCGGCTGCATCGTCGGCTGGACAAGATGGGGGTCCCGGAGTGCTGAGGACGGGTGCGACACTCGTGAAGGAGGTAGAGTCTGCACCCAGCCTCTACCCTTCTTTAGGCCCAGACGCGCAGAAAAGACTGAAAATTGTGGATAACCTCTCCGGTGCGTTGTCGCTGCGCATAAGTCTAACCTGCGACAACAACGGATGGGATCGACAATTATGAGCCGGAAGGCCAAGCACACTGACCGGGAGCTGGACGCACGCATCGCCGACTTCTTCGGCACGGCAGGTCGCAAACCGACATATTCGGAAATCAAGGAGATGTGTCCCCTTGGCGTGTCCAATGACAGGATTTCGTCGGCGCTGAGCCGGGCGGAAGATAGGGGCTACGTCACCGGCAAGGCAGATGGAGGCGATAGTAAAGAATTCCCTACGGCCGCGCTGGTGGAATTTCGGGCAACGTTCGAAGAAATCTGTCAGGAGGTCGAAACACTCCGCCAGAAGACTCGGAGGCTTGAGACCGAGAACAGTAACCTTCGCGCCTCACAGGAACGCCTTCTCGCCAGGCAGTCGGCAGAGATCGCCAAGGCTGTGGAAGAAGTGCGGCAGGAAGCGGAAGGGCACCTCAACGCTATGGCGCGTGCATTTCTTAAGGTAGGTCTCGAAGGCTGATCGCGCTCACCTGCGAGGGGATTGGCCTATTCCACCGTCAGGACGCCCTCTACTAAAAAAAGCTGCAGAAGCTCCGAAGAGCCAGTCTAGCTCCAGTTCTGACCGCTGGACGCAGCGCGACCGGGAAGCATTTCAGGTAGAGGCATCGTCTGGTCCACTTCACTCGTGGCATTGTCAGCAAACCACCTGAGACGGATCAATACGGCCTGAATGGTAGGCGCCCACGTCACCCGCCCGTTCGAACTCGAAACTGTCGTGGGGGCGGCGCCACAGCCCTAGGATTTGAGCTAATTCAGAACACCCGGGGCAAGAGATCGATTGCCGCTTTCTTAAGGTCGAACGGCATCCCATTCACATCCCCATACACCTCCTCGTTGAGGTCCGCCCCGGCGTGCCCGAGAAGGTCAAGGCGGACGTCTTTCAGGACCTCTGGCCGTACTTTAAGAGCCTGATTGAAACTGTGGCGCAAGCTATGACCATCGAGGCCTTTTGGGTTGCCATCCAGCTGACACTCGCGAAGCTTCCGCCAGTTGTATCTCAGGGCAGACATGAACTTTTTCTTGGCGCTGGTCGGGCGCAGTTCGGGAAACAACAACCTCTCCCCTTCGGACATCGTCCGGTCGCGATGCTCCAGCAAACCAAGCTCGAGCAAATGCTCATGGATCGGGATCAGCCGCGCGCTGTGCGCGTTCTTGATCCGGCGTTCCTCATGAGAGCGAATATCAAACCCGTACTGGCCATCGACCTCAACGATCGCATCCACGGTCAGACCGGCGACTTCTTCCATCCGCCCGCCCGAATAAGCGACCATCAGTGGCACGAAAAACAGTCCATCTTTGATGACTTCATTACCGCGTTCATGCCGCCTGCCGTCACTGCGGCAGCCCTGCCAGACGGGATGCTGAAACAGCGCATTGATCTCGTCAGGCTGGAAAGCAGAGCGCTTGCTGCGGGCGCGCACATCCTCCCGCCGGCGTAGCAGTGAGGGATCAAGGTCGACATCTACGGCAGACCGCTCGTTGGCCCGCGCATGCTTCAGCACAGCACCAATTTGATCAAGATACGAATTATACGTCGAGGGAGCGCGACCCAGTTGTTCATCTTCCAATTCCTGCGCTTCAGTCTCGAGATCCGCCCAGGTCAGGAAGGCATCGTCTCTTCGTTTCAAGAAATTATTCCTGAGGTCCTCAATCCGCTCTTCGAAGATCCGGAAATGATACTGTTCCACCTCCGTGACGGTCTGGATGCCTGTCAGCAAACAAAACGTCTTCACCCGAGAGCGCCGCTGGTCGGCGGTTTTGTCGTCCATTTCGCCCTTTGCCTGCGCGATCTTGATGCTGCGCTCGCAGGCGCCCGCGATGTCTACGCCGTAAGGCTGTTTGGCGGGCGAACGGTGTAGCGGTTCATTGCAGTCTCGCGCTGCCTCGAACTGCTCCGTCAATCTTTGGATGGTCAACGGCTCCTCAGAAAGCTGAACGCCGGGAGTCAGACACACGGGAGTAGGCTCAGCAATCGCATGTTCAGGTTCGATCTGTTTCGCCGCAACGGCAACATTCGTTGGTGGTGCCGTAGTTTGCGGATTAGCGGCCTCCTGCATTGGGATGCCTTCGGTCACGGGCTTCGCGATCTCGCGGAGCATGCTCTGGTACGTTTCACGAACAGACACCTTGTCCGTATCAAGGCAGTCCAGAGAGGCAAGCCGCGCCTGCAGATAGACCTCCATGATCTGAGCGCGATGCTCCATCGACTTCGGAATCATTCCTGTCGCCCTGGTAAACTCCTCTGTCAGTGCATTTATCGTTTCCGGCGCCGAAAGCGCATGGCCCTCTGCTTGGTGACACCGCATAACGTTCGCCAGCATGTCGGGCGACCATTCCGGATTGATTTGGCTAGGCGGAAACGCTTTCCCAATGCCGTTCTGCAAGAGAGAAGCCAATGCAATCCGGAGAGGCTCACGGTTTTCCGGAGCGGCAAAACCGGACCGGCCCAAGATCCATTCGAGCCGCCGCTGACGACGCGATTCCTGAATCGACTGCGTCAACCGCACCTTCATGTAACGGTGCAGCAGATCTTCTGGGATCTCGTCCAAAACAAAGGTAAACGCATCCAGCACGTTTTCGAACTCCATGGTCAGCATCCCAACACATGTAAGCGCAAGATTCGGGTCTTTCGTCCCTAGCGAGACCAAGACGGGCGAACGAGATGTGGATAACTCAGGGATACGCCGACGAAAATAGTATTGTCCGCGTTGCTGGTAGAGGTAACTTGACAGGGACATGCAATCTCCGGGTTTCGGAGAGCCTACTTCGATGGGTGAAAAGGAGCAGAGGCAACCCGATGTGCAACCTCGTGTGCAACCAAATCTGCCAACTCGGGGGAACAACATCGGAGCCAAACACGAAATGCGTTTATTCTCAGATGCTTACCAGAAAATTGGCTCCGGCGGTAGGGATCGAACCTACGACCAATTGATTAACAGTCAACTGCTCTACCGCTGAGCTACGCCGGAATGCCTATGTCTGTCTTTCGGGCAATTCCCTCGGACAGCGGCTCTTTAACGCGGGCGGTCCGGGGTGCGCAAGAGCAATTGACCGATTGAAGTGATTTTTTTTCGATTATCTGCAAACGCCCGTGAAATGCGCCCCGCGACACGGTTCGGCACCGGGGGCGGCATCACAGGTCCGTGACACATCTCCTCCCCCGGCGCTTAGGGCTGGACGGGTTGCGCGGGCTGCGGTTGAAACTGGGCTCGTATGAACAACTCAATGTCCTGAAAGGGAAAACATGACCTTCCTCTCCCCCTACCAGCCGCAGATACTCTCGCTTTTCCGCATCATGTCGGGGCTCTTGGTGCTGCAACATGGCACGACCAAGATCCTTAGCTTTCCAGCCGGGCCGATGAACGGCGTGTCGATCGCCTCGATGGGCGGAATCGCGGGCGTGATCGAATTGGTCTTTGGCGTCTTGCTGGTGATCGGCCTGTTCTCGCGCCTGTCAGCCTTTATCCTGAGCGGCTTGACGGCGGTGGCCTATTTCATCGCGCATATGCCGCAGGGGTTCTTTCCGCTGCTGAATGGCGGTGAACTGGCGGCGCTTTACAGCTTTGGTTTTCTCTACCTCGCAGCCGCCGGGCCGGGGCCATGGTCGGTCGACGCGATGCGCGGGCAAGGCTGAAAACAAAACGGCATGGCCCTGGAACGGGCCATGCCAAACTCACAGGGGTAGCGGCCCTAATTAGAAACCCGCCGCCTGCCCGTCTTTGCGCGGATCGGACCCGGCGGAATATCCGCCCTCGGGCAAGCGCTGCACCAGCTGCGCGCCGCCGAAACCGAAAGCATTGTCCGGCGCTTCGACATGGACGACATGACCCAGATCGCGCAGCCCTTGCAAAAGCTCGGGCGCCATGGCCGGTTCGCAAGCCACTTCCAGCCCCGACAGAATGCGCCAGCGCGGCGCATCGGCGGCGACCTGAACGTCCTGCCCCCAAAGCTGCGTGCGCAACAGCAGTTGCATATGGCCTTGGGCCTGAATCGGGCCGCCCATCATGCCATAGGCCATCAGGGGCTGGCCGTTCTTCATCGCGAAGCCGGGGATGATCGTATGGAAGGGCCGCTTGCCCCCTGCCACGATATTCTGATGCCCCGGCTCGGTGGTGAAGCCAAAGCCGCGGTTCTGCATCGATACGCCCGTCCCCGGCACCACCACGCCCGAGCCGAAGCCCGCGTAGTTCGACTGGATGAAGCTGACCATCATGCCCGAGGCATCCGCCGTGCTCATCAGAACCGTGCCGCCTTGCTTGGGCGCGCCCGCGCCAAAGTCCTGCGCCTTCTCGGTCGAGATCAGCGCGGCGCGCGACTTGAGGTATTCGGGATCGAGCAGCGCCTTTTCGTCGACCTCCGTCATGGCTGTGCGATCCGCCACATAGGCATGCAGATCACTATAGGCGAGCTTGCAGGCTTCGATCTGCAAATGCACCGCCATCAGCTCGTCTGCACCATGCGCGCGAATGTCACTATGCTCCAGAATGCCGAGCGCCATCAGCGCGGCGATCCCCTGCCCGTTTGGCGGAATCTCATGCAGTTCCACATCGTCAAAACTTTGGCTGATCGTGCCACACCATTCGGGCTTATTGGACGCCAGATCCGCCATGGTCATCGCGCCGCCATTGGCCTTGGCATGGGCCACGATCTCTTCGGCGATCTCCCCCTCGTAAAAGGCGCGGCCATTGGTCTCGGCGATCAGCCGCAGGGTGCGGGCCGCGCCGGGATTGCGGAACCGCTCCCCCGCTTTCGGGGCGCGCCCTTCGGGGAGGAAGGTCTCGGCAAAGCCCGGCTGTTTGCCCAGAACCTCGGCCCCGCGCGCCCAGAGTGTCGCGATGGTGGGTGAGACGAGGAAGCCCTCTTCGGCATAGCGGATCGCCGGGGCCAGCACGGTCGCCAAATCCAGCTTGCCGAACTTCTCCATCAATTCGACCCAAGCGCTGACCGCGCCCGGCACGGTGACACTGTCCCAGCCATGCTCGACCATGCCCTCAGGGAACCGCTCAGGCGACCAAGCGGCAGGCGCGCGGCCCGAGGCATTGAGCCCGTGCAGCTTCTCCCCATCCCACAGGATGCAGAAAGCGTCAGAACCCAGCCCATTGCCCGTAGGCTCCACCACCGTCAGCGCCGCGGCGGTGGCGATCGCCGCATCAACCGCATTGCCCCCCTGCTGCATCATCAAGAGACCGGCCTGCGTGGCCAAGGGCTGAGAGGTCGCGACGACATTGTCGGCAACCACAGGAGATCGGTGGGACGGGTAAATGGGATCGTGACGAAGCATGGCTGTCCTTTGCTTGGGTAAGGCCAGCGGCGCGGTCAAACCGGCCGCCTGCGGCGTTGCCGGCAAAGTGAACGTGAATGCATCTGCATGCAACTGCCCAGCCGGAGAATTCCGCGGGGATAACGTGCTTGTTGGCGGCTTTGTTACCCGCCGCTGCCCGCAGAGCTGCGCGCCTTGAGGCGCAGCATCTTGCGGTGGTGGCGGAAACTCCGCTCGCAATGGCCCGGGGTAAAGATCATGACCCAAAGCGCCCAAAGAACGCTCTCCTCCCGGTATTGCCACGCCCTTGCACAGAGCGACTGATCGGCATCGGAGAAGATGCAATTATGCAGGATGCGAGACCAATCTCTTACGTTAACCAACATCTGGAACCTCCCTTTCGCTGAGCGATGGGGCGTCTCGCCGTCATCGCCAAGGATCTGGTCCCCCCGGATGTTGAGAATGCTGGCCGAAAATTCTGCCGAGAATAAGGCGGAGGGCTGGTGAGACCATGCCGGGCAAATGTAACGAAGTTGCAAAGCGGGGGTACGCTGGGGGCGCATGCGATGACAGCCCGGTCGGGGGCGGTGCTATCGTGCAGGTGTGGGTGGCGGAGACGAAGGGATTCGAACCCTCGAGACCCTTCCGGGCCTACTCCCTTAGCAGGGGAGCGCCTTCGACCACTCGGCCACGTCTCCGTCGACCCGTCTAAAGAGGTCGCGCCCGAGGGGCAAGGCGAAATTCGTGGGAAATTCTGCATTTCTTGCGGTGGGTTTCTTTTTCCGCCCGCTGATCCGCTGCGCTGAGACGGAATGCTGCGTGATCAACTGTGCTGCTGTGCAGAAGCAGCCATCCCAGCAGCCCCAACCACTGGCATTTCCCGGCCATTTGTCGTGGCTGTAGCAACTTACACGGCAGCGTGAATAACTTGTGAAACAATGCGAGGGATATAGCAACTAACTGAATATATACAGAAAAACAGACCGCAGCCTTCCTTCGAACAAGCAAAACGCCCCACCCTATCCCCAATCTCGCAACGGCAGCGAAACTTTCGCGGCGGAGCGCCCGTTACTTCACCACAAACGATGACATCGCAATGACGCGATTTAACAGAAACCTGAAGGAACACGCTATGAAACTCATCATGACCACCGCCGCCGCCGCTTTGATCTCGACCGCTGCCGTTGCCGACAACTCCACCCGTCACAACGACATTTTCCTCGACACTTCGGTGAACGCCGACGCGAGCGACGTCTATGGCAACAGCGACCGTATGCGGAACCCGCATGCCTCGACCAAGGCGAACGACATCATGCTGAACACCGCCGACACCGACAAGAACCGCGACACCGTGATGAGCACACGCAACGCCCTGCGCAGCCCCGGTGAAGGCTATGTCTACGGTGGCTTTGGCCCGGGCAACGACAGCAAGTAAGCTGTTGCCCTAACAAATAAAAAGCCCGGCAGCGCGCGCTGCCGGGCTTTTTATGTGGGCGGAGGCCACGGCCCCTGCCCCGCTGATCAGGTGTTGAACAGAAAGTGCAGCACGTCGCCGTCTTTGACGATATAGCCCTTGCCTTCAGCCCGCATCTTGCCTGCTTCTTTAGCAGGCCCCTCACCGCCGAGGCTTACGAAATCATCATAGGCGATGGTCTCGGCGCGGATGAAACCCTTTTCGAAATCACCATGGATGACCCCCGCCGCCTTGGGCGCGGAGGTGCCGGACTTGATGGTCCAAGCGCGCGCCTCCTTGGGGCCGACGGTGAAATAGGTCTCTAGGTGCAAAAGCTCATAGCCAGCGCGGATCAGCCGGTCGAGCCCGGCTTCCTTCAGCCCCATTTCCTCAAGGAACATCTCGGCCTCTTCGGCTTCGAGCTGGCTGATCTCTTCCTCGATCTGGGCCGAGATCACCACATGGGAATTGCCCTGTGCGGCGGCCATCTCGGCGACTTTGGCGGAATGTTCGTTGCCTTCGGCGGCCTCGGATTCGCCCACGTTGCAGACGTAAAGCACGGGCTTGGTGGTCAGCAGTTGCAGCATGCGCCAAGCCTTGGCGTCATCTTCATCAACCTCGACCACGCGGGCGGGCTTGCCGTCTTCCAGCGCTTCCAACGCCATGCGCATCAGACGCTCTTGCTGGACCGCCTCCTTGTCACCGCCGCGCACTTTGCGAACGATGTTTTGCAAACGTTTTTCGATGCTCTCGATATCGGCGAGCATCAGTTCGGTGTCGATGGTCTCGGCATCGGCCACGGGGTCAACGCGGCCTTCGACATGGGTTACGTCGCCATCTTCAAAACAGCGCAGCACATGGGCGATGGCGTCGACTTCGCGGATGTTGGCGAGGAACTGGTTGCCCAGACCTTCGCCTTTCGACGCGCCTTTCACCAGACCGGCGATGTCGACGAAGGTCATGCGCGTGGGGATGATGCTTTTCGAACTGGCGATCTCGGCCAGCTTGTCGAGCCGTGCATCGGGCACCGCTACCTCGCCGACATTGGGCTCGATGGTGCAGAACGGAAAATTCGCCGCCTGCGCCGCAGCGGTGCGGGTCAGCGCGTTGAAAAGGGTCGATTTGCCGACGTTCGGCAGACCGACGATGCCCATTTTGAAACCCATGACGATACCCCTATAAAAGCTGCGCGTGTGTTAGGGGTAAGGGCCGCAAAGCGCAAGGCTCAGCGCGCGCGTCGGTCCTGATGCGCCTGATAAATCAGAATCCACGCCAGCAGGATGAACATCGGATGCGTCAACCCGCCCGAGAAGATGATCGCAGGCAACCAGATCAGGAAGACCACGACAGACAGGATCGGCCGTCCGATCAGCAGGATCGACAGCGGCGGCAGGAAAAGGGCGAGTACATAATTCATGGCCCATGAGATAGGAGGCTTTGCGCAAAATGGAAGGGCGCGGCGTGCCATAGGCGCCCACGGGAGGCGAATTTTGCCGCCCCCTGCCCCGCGGTGGATTGATTTTCACCGCGACATTCGGCATTGCCGAGGAAAGCACCAAATGAGGCAAGCCACATGACCCGTATCGACGCCAAATTCGAAGACCTCCGCGCCCGCGGCAAAAAGGCGTTTGTCTCCTATGTGATGGCGGGCGACCCGGATTTCGACCGCTCGCTGGAAATCGTGCGCGGCCTGCCCGCTGCCGGGGTCGACATCATCGAACTTGGCCTGCCCTTCACCGATCCGATGGCCGATGGCCCGACGATCCAGCTTGCCGGTCAACGCGCCCTCGAAGGGGGCATGACGCTGAACCGCACGCTGGAAATGGTCCGCGCCTTCCGCGAAAATGACGACACCACCCCGATCGTGCTGATGGGCTATTACAACCCGATCTATTCCATGGGCGTCGAGACGTTCCTGAAAGAAGCCAAAGACGCCGGGATCGACGGGTTGATCGTGGTCGACCTGCCGCCCGAAGAAGACATCGAGCTTTGCCTGCCCGCGCAGGACGCCGGGTTGAACTTCATCCGCCTTGCCACACCCACGACAGACGACAAACGCCTGCCGCGCGTGGTGCAGAACACCTCCGGCTTCGTCTATTATGTCTCGATCACCGGCATCACCGGCTCGGCCGAGGCGAATGCCGCGGATGTCTCGCCCGAGGTGGCGCGCATCCAAAAGGCCAGCGGCCTGCCCGTCATCGTCGGCTTTGGCGTGAACACGCCCGAGAAAGCCCGCGCCATCGCCGAAGTGGCCGACGGTGTGGTGATCGGCTCGGCCATCGTCAGCCGGATCGCCGATGGCGACAGCGCAGAGGATGTGCTGGGCTTTGTGAAGTCACTGGCCGACGGGGCGCATTCGGCGTAACCCCCCTCACCTTAGGAAATGATCCCAAGCCCGCGCTGCCCCATTGGCCGCGCGGGCTTTTTCGTTGCCCGACCCTTCCCAATTGCCAAGCCACCCGCCAGTTGCTACCAAAAGTTAACCCATTCAGCACAGGTGGCCCATGCCCGTCATCACCAGCATCGACGATCTCAAACGTATCTACAAACGCCGCGTCCCGCAGATGTTCTACGACTACGCGGAATCGGGCAGCTGGACCGAACAGACCTTCCGTGAGAATTGCAGCGATTTTGACCAAATCCGCCTGCGCCAGAGGGTCGCGGTGGACATGTCGGGGCGCAGCACGGCGACGCAGATGATCGGCGAAGAGGTGGCCATGCCGGTGGCCCTCGCCCCCGTGGGCCTGACAGGGATGCAATGCGCCGATGGGGAAATCAAAGCCGCGCGCGCAGCCGAAGCCTTTGGCGTGCCCTTTACCCTCTCGACCATGTCCATCAACTCCATCGAAGACGTGGCAGAAGCGACGACGAAACCCTTTTGGTTTCAACTCTATACCATGCGCGATCAGGATTATGTCAGCCGCCTGATCCAGCGCGCGAAGGACGCGAACTGCTCGGCCCTCGTCATCACGCTCGATCTGCAAATCCTCGGACAGCGGCACAAAGACCTGAAGAACGGCCTCTCTGCCCCGCCCAAACTGACGGTCAAAACGCTTGCCAACCTCGCCACCAAATGGGGCTGGGGGCGCGAGATGCTGGGTGCCAAACGGCGGCATTTCGGCAATATCGTAGGCCATGTGCATGGGGTCACCGACAACGCCGATCTTGGCGCTTGGACGGCGGAACAGTTCGACCCCTCGCTCGATTGGGACAAGATCGCCAAGATCAAAGAACAATGGGGCGGCAAGGTCATCCTAAAGGGCATTCTGGATGCCGAGGATACGCGCATGGCGCTGAAAGTCGGGGCCGATGCGATCATCGTCAGCAACCACGGCGGGCGGCAGCTCGATGGGGCGCTAAGCTCGATCCGCATGCTGCCAGAGATCCTCGACGCGGTGGGCGACCAGATCGAAGTGCATCTCGATGGCGGTATCCGCTCGGGTCAAGACGTGCTCAAAGCCATGGCCATGGGGGCCAAGGGCACTTACATCGGGCGCGCCTTCATCTATGGGCTGGGCGCGATGGGGCAGCCGGGCGTGACCCGCGCGCTGGAGGTGATCCACCGCGAGTTGGATCTTACCATGGCGCTCTGCGGAGAGACGCAGATCGCCAACCTCGGGCGGCACAACCTGCTGATCCCGCGCAACTTCGGCGGCGATTGGCAGGAACGGCCGCGCGATCCGGGCACATGCTGATCTTTCTCAGCCGCAACCTTACCTTTCTCGCCACGCCAAAAACCGGGACCACCGCTGTCGAAATGGCGCTGAAGCCTGAGGCCGAGATCATCTTTTCGCGGGGGCGCAAACATCTGACTGCCCTGCGCTATCGGCGGCGCGTCCTGCCCTTTTTGCAGGAAACCTTCTCGGCCTCCCCCGAGGCTTTGGCGGTGATGCGCAACCCTGTCGAGCAAATCCGGAGCTGGTATCGCTACCGCAGCCAGCCCCGGCTGGATGGCAAACCGCTCAGCACCAAGGGGCTAAGTTTCGAGGACTTCGCGCTTGAAGTCATTTCCGACACGCCCCCGCCCTGCGCGCAGATCGGCAGCCAGTTTTCCTTTCTGACCTCTGACCGTGACGACCTGCTGGTCGAGCACCTCTTCGCCTATGAACGCCAACCGGCCTTTCGCGATTTTCTGGCCGAAAGACTGGGGCGGGAGGTCAAGCTTAAGCCCAAGAACGTCTCACCCGATCTGCCCGCGCCCCTGTCGCGTGAAGTCGAATCCCGCCTGCGCGCCGCACGCGTCAAGGAGTTCGCCCTCTATGACCGGCTCATGGCGGCGGACGGCTATCTGCGCACGCCACAGGAATAGCGCCGCCCCCGCCCTTTTGCCCTTTCCAGCCGGGCAAAACCGGTCTATACGCGCGGCTTCACGCGGGAATACAGCCTTGGAGGATTCCCGCCCTAACAAATTTGGAGACTAAAATGGCCGGAGAGATTCCTGATCTTGAAGCCCAGGTACGCGCGGGGACAGGCAAGGGCGCCGCTCGCCAAGCACGTCGTGACGGCATGGTTCCTGGTATCGTATTTGGTGGCGACAAAGAACCGCTGCCGATCAACATCCCCTTCAACAAGCTGCTGACAAAGCTGCGCGCAGGCCGCTTCAAAGCGACCCTGTTCAACCTCAAGGTTGAAGGCCACGACGACGTTCGTGTGATCTGCCGCGACGTTCAGCGCCACGTTGTCAAGGACCTGCCCACGCACATCGACCTGATGCGCCTCAAGCGGACCACCAAGATCAACCTGTTCATCAACGTCGACGTCAAAGGCGAAGAAGAATGCCCCGGCCTGAAAAAGGGTGGCGTGCTCACTCTGGTCCGTCCGGAAGTTGAACTGGTCGTCACAGCCGCGGACATCCCCGAGCATGTGACCGTCGACATCACCGGCCTCGAAATCGGCGACAGCGCGACCATCAGCCGCGTCGACCTGCCCGAAGGTGTGAAACCCACGATCGACCGCGACTTCGTCGTCGCCACGATCTCTGCACCTGCTGGTCTGGCCGCGTCGGATGACGACGATGACGACACGGCAGCGGACGAAGTGCCGACAACCGAAATGGGCCCGCCCGACGGTGAATAATAGCGCGCCGCAAGGCTGTGCTGAAACGGGGTCGCATCACGCGGCCCCGTTTTGCGTTTGGTGCCCGATTTCTTTCAAAGAAATCGCCCCGGAATTTGCAAAAAATTCCGGCGACCTTGGGGACATTCTCCCGCCCCGCTTGTTAAGATAGGCGAAACCAAAGGAGACCTCGCCCATGAAACTGATCGTCGGCCTCGGCAATCCGGGCGCGAAATATGCCCGCAACCGTCACAACATCGGCTTCATGGCGCTGGACCGCATTGCCGAAGATCACGGGTTTTCCGCGTGGAAGGGCAAGTTTCAGGGCAGCGTCAGCGAGGGGCGTTTCGGCTCTGACCGGGCGGTGCTGCTCAAGCCCGAAACCTTTATGAACAACTCCGGCCAATCGGTGCAGGCGGCGATGAAGTTCTACAAGATCGACCCCGCTGATGTGGTTGTTTTTCATGACGAATTGGACCTCGCCCCCGGCAAGGTCAAATGCAAGACCGGCGGCGGCCATGCAGGCCACAATGGGCTGCGTTCGATCCACGCGCATATCGGGGCGGACTATGACCGTGTGCGCATGGGCATCGGCCACCCCGGCCATAAGGACGCGGTGGCGGGCTATGTGCTGCGCGACTTTCCCAAAGCAGACGAAGGCTGGCTCGACGATGTGCTGCGCGGCGTCTCGGACGGGGCGGCGGATCTTGCACGGGGCGACACCGGGCGGTTTATGAATGCCGTGGCGCTGCGCGTGGCCCCGCCCCGCTCGGGCACCGGCAGCAAGGGGCCTAAGAACCCCACCGAAGCCCAGCCAAAGCCCGCCCCCAGCAAACCCGAGCCGGAGGCAGAGCCCCAATCGCCGCTGCAAAAGCTGATGGACCGCTTCCGCTAACGTTTTCGGCCTCACGCCTCCCTTGGCGTCCCTCCTGACGCCCCTGCTGACGCAATGTCGGGCTGGCCCCCGCCCCCGCGCCGTGGTTCACTGCGGGCCAAAAGGGGGGACATCATGCGTACATTCGGAAAATGGCTGGGCCGGGTCTTGCTGGCGCTTTTGCTGGCGGCCATCGTCATCGGACTTTGGAAGCGGGAAGAGATCGAACGGCTTTTGGCGGTGAACTCTCTCTTCTCCGAAGAGAAGATCATCCACAACTTCAGCCATATGGACGGCGCTTTCCTCTCCGCCCCCGTTTCGCGCGGAGACGGGCTGACGACCGAGCTTCCCTATGGCCCCGAAACCGAACTGCCCGCGGCGGTGGACGACTGGATCGCGGCCCGTGACGTGACCGCGCTGGTGGTGCTGAAAGACGGCGCCATCGTCTATGAGAACTACTTCAAAGGCACCGGCCCCGAAGACCGCCGCATTAGCTGGTCGGTGGCGAAAAGCTATCTTTCGGCGCTGGTTGGCATCCTGCTGGAGGAGGGCCAGATCGCATCCCTCGACGATCCGGTGACCAAATACGCCCCCAGCCTGAAGGGCAGCGCCTATGACGGGGCCAGTCTGCGCAACGTGCTGCATATGGCCAGCGGCGTCACATTTGACGAAGATTATCTGGACTACGATTCGGACATTAACCGCATGGGCCGGGTGGTGGCGCTTGGCGGCAAGCTCGACGATTTTACCGCCGAATTGTCCGAGACCTTCACCGCGCCGGGCAGCCAGTGGCAATATGTGTCGATTGACACCCATGTGATCGGCATGGTGGTGCGCGGTGCCACCGGGCGCAGCGTGCCGGAGTTGCTAAGCGAAAAGGTCATCGCGCCCCTGGGGCTGGAACATGCGCCCTATTACATCGTCGATGGCTCCGGCACCGCCTTCGTGCTCGGGGGCCTCAATATGACCACGCGCGACTATGCCCGTTTCGGCCAGATGTTCGCCCAAGGAGGGCAATGGAACGGCCAGCAAATCGTGCCCGCAGACTGGGTTAAAGAATCGACCAGCCCCACCGCCCCCACCGCCGAGGGGCGCATCGGCTATGGCTACCAATGGTGGATCCCGCAGGGCGCGCCCGAGGGGGAATATATGGCGCGCGGCATCTATGGGCAGTACATCTATGTCGACAGCGCCCGCGATGTGGTCATCGCCACCAATGCCGCCGACCGTAAATTCCGTGAGGCCGGGGTCGCCGCGAAGAATGTAGAGATTTTCCGCGAGATCGCAGCCTCCGTCTCGGGCGGGACCTGAAGCAGAAAGGGAAGATATGACACCCGACGAGAGCATCAACGTCCTGAACCAACCGCTGGTGATCTGCGGAACGGACCCGGTGACAGGGTTCTTCCGCGATGGCCATTGCAACACCTGCGCGCAGGATCAGGGCAGCCACACGGTCTGCGCGGTGATGACGGCGGAGTTTCTGGCCTATTCGAAATATGTCGGCAATGACCTCAGCACCCCGCGCCCCGAGTTCGGCTTTGCCGGGCTGAAGCCGGGCGACGCATGGTGCCTCTGTGCCACGCGGTTCCTGCAAGCCGCGGATGAGGGCTGCGCCCCGCGGGTGCATCTGGCCGCCACGCATCTGCGCGCGCTCGATATCGTGCCGTTGGAGGTGCTGCGCGACCATGCCATCGACCCGAGTGAGGAGTAATCATGCGCCTGCGCCTCTTGCCCCTCCTGCTGCTTCTGCCCGTCACCGCTTGGGCGGAAACCACGCTCCGCCCCGCCGATAGCGCCCGGTTAGAGACCTTTGACGCCGCCTTTGGCGATGCCATGATGCAAGCGCTGAACGGGGGCGAGGCGGGGGATGTGGCGATCTTGACCCGCGCGCTCTCTGGGCAACCTCAGGTCGCATTCTCCGCCGATTTGCAGGGCGATTGGTCTTGCCGCACGATCAAGCTGGGCGGGATCAGCCCGCTTGTGGCCTATCGCCCGTTCAGATGCCGCTTTACCGCCAGCAATCGCGGTTTCACCTTTGAAAAACTCACCGGATCACAGCTTACCAAGGGTGAGATCACCCTGCGCGAAGGCCGCGCGATCTATGCCGGGGTGGGCTATGTCCGGGGCGAAACCCCGCCCGATTATGCCGATCTGCCCGAAGATTTCACCTCAGGCGGCAAGGTACAAAGCGACGTGGCCGTGTTCCAGCGGGTCAGCCCCACCCGCGCGCGGCTGCTGTTCCCGTCACCGGCAGTGGAAAGCGATTTCGATATTCTGGAACTGACGCGCTAAGGCGCCACGCCGCCCTTAGGCCGCGTGGCAGAGATGCAGTTTCGACTTGGGACGCGGCATCAGGGAATCGTCCATCAAGTCTTCGATAAAGGTGCTGAGAAGCTGGGTCCGCCCGGTCACGCCCGCCTTGCGGTAAATCGCATTGGTCTGCGCCTTAACGGTGCCTTCGGAAGTGCCGCGCATCTCGGCAATATCGCGTGTATTCAAACCCTTAGTCAGGAAAATCGCCACGTCCCGCTCTGCCGGGGTGAGGTGCCATTCGCGAAAGTGTTCTTCGAGCACATCGGCGAATTCCACCGTACAATGACGCAGCGCCGTCTCTGCCCGCTCGGCCCGCTGGAGGCTCATCCGCAGTGCCATCCAGCCCAGAACGACCCCGAGAATCAGACCCAAAACCTGAATGCCCTTGTTCGGCCCAATGTCAGCCAGCGGGGTACCGAAAAGCGTTACGCCCCGCCCCTCCAGTGCAAAAACGAGCACGAAATAGACAGTGGCGTTGAACTGTAGAGCGGCGATAACCCACAGTGCGATCTTTTTCTTATTATTCATGGTGAAGCCTTGCCTTGGTGTTCGCCGTATTTAACCGCGGCGCACCGAAGTGCAAGGGATGGCGGACATGCGCCTTGATCAACCCTTAGTGATTTGGCACCCGCCCCGGGGGGCGAGTGCATTCTCTTGAGGCCAGTTCAGGGTTGCTTGGCTGGCCGGAAGACTGTTTTACCGCAATGCCTTAGCAGGCATCAGGCCGATATCAGCGCGGGAAACGGTTCACTTTCTCGGCGTCTTGCGCGGCGGGGAATACGGTGACGGTCACGTCAGATGTGTCTTCTGCGCGGAAGGTGCCGTTGTTGAAGATGTCCAGTTTCACATTGTCGACCGCGTCGTTGCGGCTTGAGTAGGAAACGCCTGCATCAGCTTTGTCGTTATAGCCGATTTGCTGGCCTTCCATGCCCTGTGCGAAAGCGGCGGAGCCTGCGGTGGCAAGGATCAGGGCGGTAGTTGCGAGTGTCTTTTTCATGTCGTGTCCTTTCGGTGGAAAGTTAGGGTCGCGCAGCGATCAGCGCGGGAAACGGTTGACCGAAGCGTCGCTCTGCGCGGTCGGGAAGACGGTGATGGTCACGTCGGACAGGTCTTCGGCGCGCAGGATGCCTTCTTTGAAGACTTCCAGCTTGGTCTCGTCCACGGCTTCGCTGCGGCTGGAGTAGGAAACGCCATTGTCGGTCTTGTCGTTATAGCCGATGCGCTGGCCTTCCATGCCTTGAGCGAAAGCAGCGGTGCTTGCGGTGGCGAGGATCAGTGCGGTTGTTGCGAGTGTCTTTTTCATCGTTTTAGCCTTTCGGGGGAGAAAGTTAGGGGGAGGAGCCGTGGCCCGCGTTTAGCGGACGAAACGGCCATCTTCTTGTGCGTCTTGGGTAGTAACGAAGACGGTCGCTGTTGCTTCGGCAGGTGTCTCGGCGCGCAGATTGTCAAAGCTCAGAGCGTCGGAAGTGACGTTGCGTGTCGAATAGGCGGCATCTGCGTTATCTGCGGTATAGCCGACCTGCTGGCCTTCCATGCCCTGTGCGAAAGCGGCTGTGCCTGCTGTTGCAAGGATCAGTGCGGCGGTTGCGAATGCGTTTTTCATGTCGTGTTCCTTTCAGTCCCAGGTTGGGTTGCGAGCCGCTCATCGGTGACGCGGCGTCGTTGGGATGACAGGGAAAAGGGCATTCGAGGGGGGATTGGCTATCTGCCCCGGGTTTAAATCGTCCGATCTAAACCCCTGTAAGAGCGTCATAAACTTTGGTTTACGAAGCAAATCGGGCGCGAAAAACTGGAGGATGTTGCCTTAGCGTCAAGCCTGCAAGGGCGAAACGGGGTTTCGCGGGCAGGCGCGCGGGCTGCAACGAAAGGCTAGCCGGTCTTTTCGCGATGTGAAAGTTTTTTCGCGCTTTTTCGGCAAAGAACTTTGGCCCCTGCCCAAAGTTTATGCGCAAATCACGCGCAGCGGGGCGCTGCATAAAAAACGGGCCCGCGTTTTCACGCAGGCCCGTCAAACTCGACTCGGATTCGGATGGGAATTTAGGCGAATTCACCCATATCGAAGTCCAATGCACGGGCGACGGTGAAGATGTCTTTGTCGCCCCGGCCACACATGTTCATCACCAGCAGGTGGTCTTTCGGCAGCTTTGGCGCGATTTTGAGCACATGGGCCAGCGCGTGGCTCGGCTCAAGCGCCGGGATGATCCCTTCCAGCGCACAGCACAGCTGGAACGCCTCCAGCGCCTCACGGTCGGTGATCGAGACATATTGCGCGCGGCCGATGTCATGCAGCCAGGAATGCTCAGGTCCGATGCCCGGATAGTCGAGCCCGGCAGAGATCGAGAAGCCTTCGAGGATCTGGCCGTCATCGTCTTGCAGCAGATAGGTGCGGTTGCCATGCAGCACGCCGGGGCGGCCTCCGGTGAGCGAGGCGCAATGCTCCATCTTCTCATCCACGCCCTTGCCACCAGCCTCGACCCCGATGATGTTCACCGACTTGTCGTCGAGGAAGGGGTAGAACAGCCCCATGGCGTTCGACCCGCCGCCGATGGCGGCGATCACCGTGTCGGGCAGACGGCCCTCAGCGGCGTCCATCTGCTCGCGCACTTCCTTGCCGATGATGGCCTGAAAGTCGCGGACCATCGCCGGATAGGGGTGCGGCCCGGCCACGGTGCCGATGCAGTAGAAGGTGTCGCGCACGTTGGTCACCCAGTCGCGCAGCGCGTCGTTCATCGCGTCCTTCAGCGTGCCGCGGCCCGACGTCACCGGCACCACCTCGGCGCCCAAAAGGCGCATGCGGAAAACGTTGGGGGCCTGACGCTCCACGTCATGCGCGCCCATGTAGACCACGCATTTAAGGCCGAACTTGGCGCAGACCGTCGCCGTGGCCACACCGTGTTGGCCCGCCCCGGTCTCGGCGATGATGCGTTTCTTGCCCATGCGGCGGGCGAGGATGATTTGCCCCAGCACGTTGTTGATCTTATGCGCGCCGGTGTGGTTCAACTCGTCGCGCTTCATATAGACCTTGGCACCGCCCAGATGCTCGGTCAGCCGTTCGGCGTGATAGAGCGGACTGGGGCGGCCAACGTAATGGGTCCAAAGGTCGTGCATCTCGGCCCAGAAACTGTCGTCGGTCTTGGCCTTCTCATATTGTTCTTCCAGCTCAAGAATGAGCGGCATCAGCGTTTCCGAGACAAAGCGCCCGCCGAAATCGCCGAAACGGCCCTGTTCGTCGGGGCCGGTCATGAAGCTGTTGAAAAGATCGTTGGCCATTGCGCCTCTCCTAGAATGTCGCGTCAGCCTTACCGCAGCCCGCCCGCCTACGCCACCATGAGTTTCGCAGGTGGCCAGAGCGGGGCGGCCTTGGGCTAGTCAAAGAGTTTGAACAACTCGCGTCTGACCGCATTCTCCAACTCATCCTTCACGATATCCTCGGTCGAGCGGTTGTCTTCGGGTGCGATGTTCAACTCTTCCTGTATCTTTTCGCGTACTTTATCTTCGGCCTGCTGCTTTTCTTCGGCAAAGTTCAGATCAATCGCGGCGCGCAGATCGGCCTTGATCTCAGGCTCGGCCCAAGGCCCCCTGATCCGCACCGGCACCGCCAGCCCACCGCGCGACGCATTGACGCGCAGCGCCTTAGGCGTGACCGTATAATCCAGCCTCTGCGCCCCCAGATCGACCTGCCCTGCCCCCGTCGCGTTGAAATTCGGCAGCAGCATCAGCAGATCGTCGTTACGCAAGACGCCCTTGGCGATGTCGAATGTCGCTTGGACGGAATCGAACACCGTGCTGCCGCCTTCGGCATCGACCGAGCCAAGCAGCGCGTCCAAATCGATCCCCGCAATCGTGCCGCGCCCCATGGACAGCGCGCCAGAGCCGCTGAGCGAGCGCATGATCGCGTCAATAGACTGCCCCACCCCAAGGAACGACAGTTCGGCATCGCCCGCCCCGGTAAAGCGCGTCACCCCGGCGGCATCCTCCAGCAAGTCGCGCATCTGCACGCTTTGCGCTTGCAGCCTGCCGCCCACCGACAGGCCATCGCGGTTGTTCATCACAAACTCCCCCGCGACCTTGCCGCCATAGGCGTTCATATCTTGTAGATCAAAGACCATCCGCGAACGGTCATTGCGCAGCACAGCGCGGGTGGGGCCAAGGTCAAGCTGCCCCAGATCGATGTTTTCCGCGCTCAGGGCGATGTTCCCGTCAAAGGTGGCGAGCCAGTCGCCGTTGATCTCTTGCCGTGACCAGCCCTCTGTCTCAGCCGTGACGGTGCCGTCGGCGCCCGCGGCCTGTTCGCTTTCCTCGGACAGGGCCGAGAGGTCCAGCGCCCCGGTCCGCAGGTTTGCGGTGATCCGCGGCCTGCCGTTCAGGGCCAGATCGGCCTGCCCGGTCAGGCTGTTGCCACCCAAATCCACCGCGAGATTGCGCAGCGACAGACGCCGATCCGCCGTCAGGGTCAGCCCAGAGCGCAGATCAACCGACCGGCCCAAACCGCGCGGCAGCGTCACAGCGCCCGCGCCGAGCGACGCCAGAAACCGCGCCGTATCAGGGCTGTCGATCCGGATATCCCCCGCCAGCGCCCCGTTGAGCGCGCCGCGCCCATCGAACAGGGCTTCACCCCCGCCCGTCGCAACCTCCGCCCGCAGCGGCTGCACGCCGCCTTCCAGAAAATCCGCGAAACCTTCGATCCGCACGGCGAGCTTAACCGGCTCGCTCGCTGGTGCCATGCTGGCGGTGATCTCCCCCGCCCCGCCCCGCTCGGGCCAGTCCAGCGCCAAATCGACACCATCATAGCGTAGCAGGTCCGCCCCTTCGGCGTCATAGATCAGCGTGGCATCGGTGACCGTCAGCTTCTGAATACTCAGCGGGCGGCGGCTGGCGCTCGGCGCGCTCTCGGTCTCGATCCGCGCACCGCTGGCGCTGTCGGTGAACTGCCAGCTTGCGCGCCCATCAAGACGTTGCTCCAACCGGATCACCGGGCTTTGCGCCGCGATATTGGTGATGCGTATCTCACCGCGCAAAAGCGCGCCCGCGTCCACCCCAATCGCCGCATTGGCCGCCGTCAGCAGCGCGCCCTTATCGGTCCAATCGGCATTGCCGACCTCAAGCCCGCCCGCGGTCACCCCCAGCACCGGCCAGAGCGTCACCCCCACATCGCCGGTGATCGACACCTCCCGCCCGGTCATCCGGCTGAGTTGGTCACTGGCGATCCGCGCGATCCGCTCAGCGGGCAGCAGGAACAGCGCCCCCAGCATGATCACGACGATCAGCAACAGCGCGCCGATGACCCGTATAATCCATCTCATGGCTCTCTCCTCCTGCCAGGCGGCTCTTTCCCCGCTCATCCGCTTGCCTTATAGCGCAAGCCATGAGCACAAACCCACCCAATCTGCGCCCCGACCTCGCCCCGCAGGCGAAGATCAGCGATCCCGCCCGCCCTGGCCAGCCGACCATCGGCATGGTCAGCCTCGGCTGTCCTAAGGCATTGGTCGATTCCGAACGCATCCTGACCCGGCTCCGCGCCGAGGGCTATGGCGTTTCGCCCGATTACGCGGGCGCCGATGCGGTGATCGTGAACACCTGCGGCTTTCTAGACAGCGCCAAGGCCGAAAGCCTTGATGCCATTGGCGAGGCGCTAACTGAAAATGGCAAGGTGATCGTCACCGGCTGTCTGGGTGCCGAGCCGGATTATATCCGCGAACATCACCCCCGCATCCTCGCCGTCACGGGCCCGCATCAATACGAACAGGTGCTCGACGCCGTGCATGGCGCGGTGCCGCCCGCGCCTGATCCCTTCATCGACCTTCTGCCCGCGCAGCAGGTCTCGCTCACCCCACGGCACTACAGCTACCTCAAGATTTCCGAGGGCTGTAACCACAAGTGCAAGTTCTGCATCATCCCCGACATGCGGGGCCGCCTACGATCGCGCCCCGCCCATGCCGTGATGCGCGAGGCCGAGCGGCTGGTCGATAATGGCGTCAAGGAACTGCTGGTCATCAGCCAAGACACCTCCGCCTACGGGGTCGACATCAAACATGCCGAAGACCGTGGCCACCGCGCGCATATCACCGATCTGGCGCGGGATCTCGGCTCGCTCGGCGCATGGGTGCGGCTGCACTACGTCTATCCCTACCCGCATGTGCGCAAGCTGATCCCGCTGATGGCCGAGGGGCTGGTGCTGCCCTACCTCGACATCCCCTTCCAACACGCGCATCCGGACGTGCTGAAACGCATGGCCCGCCCCGCCGCCGCCTCGAAAACCCTCGATGAGATCGCCGCATGGCGCGCCACCTGCCCCGACATCACCCTGCGCTCGACCTTCATCGTCGGCTACCCGGGTGAGACGGAAGCGGAATTCCAAACCCTGCTCGACTGGCTGGACGAGGCGCAGCTCGACCGGGTCGGATGCTTCCAATATGAAAACGTCGAAGGCGCGCGCTCGAACGCGCTGCCGGACCATGTGGCGCCCGAGATCAAGCAAGACCGTTGGGAGCGCTTCATGGAAAAGGCGCAGGCCATTTCCGAGGCCAAGCTCGCCGCCAAGGTCGGCAAACGCCTCGACGTGATCGTGGATGAGATCGACGAAGACGCCGCCACCTGCCGCACCAAATCCGACGCGCCCGAGATCGACGGTAATCTCTTCATTGACGAGGATTTCCAGAACCTCAAAGTGGGCGATATCGTCACGGTCGAGGTCGAAGAAGCCGGCGAATACGATCTTTGGGGACGTCAGATCACCTGACGCCCCCAAAGGCTGCTCTCAGGCGTATGCGCCCGCCGAATAGGTCAGCTCATAGCTGTGGCTATAAAGCTCGAAGACGATGCCGAAGGGGTCTTCGACATAGACCATGCGGTAGGGTTTCTCGCCCGGGAAATACTCCCGCACCGGCATCCGCTGCTTGCCCCCCGCCGCGATGATCCGCTCCAGCAGACCTTCGACATCGGGGTCTTGGATGGCGAAGTGGAAGGTGCCGTGGCGCTTATGTTCCAGCTTTTCTTCGGGGGCGTAGTTGCCGGGGAACTCGAAGATTTCGATCCCGATGCCATCCGCTGTCGCCAAATGGGCGATGCGCAGCGATCCCCAGCCGGGGCCGAAAACATCGGTGCACATGACGCCGATGGCGCTGTCTTCTTCCACCGCTTCGGTGGGCTGCATCACGACATAGAACCCAAGAACTTCGGAATAGAATTTCACGGCGGCGTCGAGGTCCGGCACGGACAGGCCGATGTGGGAAAAGGTACGGGGGGTGGTCATATGCGGTCTCCTGTTTGCATTGAGGTTGAGATAGACAGGCGCACCCCACATGTGAAATTATCAAATCTCATCGAAATCATAACGAACTGTTTGCCATGCTGAACGCCACCTGGCTTGAGACCTTCACCACCCTTTGCGAGACCGGCCATTTCACCCGCACGGCGCAGCGGCTCAACATGACCCAGCCGGGGGTGTCGCAGCATCTGCGCAAGCTGGAAGACCAGTTGGGACAGCCGCTGATCGCGCGCGAGGGCAAAAGCTTCACCCTGACCCCGGCGGGCGAAGCGCTGTTTGAAACCGGCCTTGCCCGCCGCCGCGAAGAGCAGCGCCTGCGCGAACGCATCGCGACCGACCTGCCCGACCGGGGAGTGGTGCATATCGCCTGCTCCGGCAGTTTCGCCATGCTGCTTCAGCCGCTGCTGCTGGAGTGGATGGCCGAAGCGCCCGACCTCTCTCTCCATCTCGAAGCCGCACCCCAAGCCACGATCCGCGCCGGGCTGCTCGATGGGCGGTTTGATCTGGGCGTGCTGGCCGATGACCCTGCCCATGCAAGGCTTGAGGCCCGGCATCTGGGGCGCGAGGAACTTTGCCTTGTGCTGCCGGTTAATGCATTGGAACAGATAGAAAGTTTTGCCGATCTCGAAAGCCGGGGCTTCATCGCCCACCCCGATGGTTTCGCCTATGCCGACGATCTGCTCCAGCTAAATTTCCCGGACAGCTATCCGGGGGCCGACCGGATGCGCCTGCGCGGCTATGTGAACCAGATCGGCCAGATCCCGGCGGCGGTGGCGCGGGGCGTGGGCTATACGCTTCTGCCCCGCAGCGGGGTCGAAACCTTTGCCGCCAAGGACCGGCTCAGGCTGCTGCCTTTGCCCAAGCGGCGCTGGCATGACCTCTGGCTCGCCTCACGGCGTGGGCGGCCCCTGCCCGCGCGGATGGTGAAGACGGCGGAACTGATCGCAGAGGCGGCAGAACAGCTACGATAGCGCGCGCATCACAGATATTGCGGAACAAAACACCCTCGCTACTAGATATACCACCATGGAAGGGCGTGATTACGGAGAGACTTGCATATGTTCCCTTTCTGTTCTATATGTAGAACGCAGTAGCAGAGGAATGACCACATGTCTTTTCAACCTCAGTTCCCCGGCATCTTCGACCTTGAGCAGCAAGGTCGCCCGCCCCGTGGCAACGATAGCGCGCAGCCCAAACAGGCCGACCGCCGCATGCCCGCGACCGAAAAACAGATGCAATACGCCCAGTCCCTCGCCAAGCGAACGGGTGAAGAGCTTCCCAAAGGCATCGAAGCGGATCGCGCGGCGGTCTCGGAATGGATCGACGCCCATAAACCGCAGGCGTTGGAGGGGCCCTTTGCCGCCTACCCTTCCGCCAAACAAGTCGCCTTTGCCGAACGCATCGCGCGGTTGAAACGCCGCGATGTCCCGCAGGAGTGTTTTCGCGACAAAACCCTGATGTCGCGCTGGATCGACGGCAACAAACCGCGCTGATCCACCGGGCTCTGCGCTTTACCTTTCGTCACCCATGGCAGAGGGCGGTTTCGCTGCTACCTTTCTGTCATGGGCTATCCGACCTCCATCGCTGAGACTTTGGCCGACGGCACCGTGCATGTGCTGAGCCTCGGCTTCGCCATTCCCGCCAGTATCCTTTTGATGATCCATGCCGCCGGGCAAGAGGGGCAATTGACCGCAACGGCGATCTACGCGGGCTGCATCCTTGCCTCTTTTACTGCCTCTGCCATCTATCACCTGCTGCCCTTCGACCGCAGCCGTGCCTTTCTGGGCCGGGTCGATCATGCGGCGATCTATTTCAAGATTGCGGGCACCTATACGCCGCTGGTGATGGTGATCGGCTCTGGCTTTGCCTATGGCATCCTTGGAGTGGTCTGGGCACTGGCGGTGATCGGCGCGGTGGCCAAGCTCTGGTTCTGGCGCACCGATGCGCGCGGATCACTCGCGCTCTACCTCGGCATGGGCTGGCTCTCGGTGCTGCTGATCTACCCGATGTGGCACAATCTTCCGGGGGCGGCACTGGCGCTGGTGGCCGCGGGCGGGCTGACCTATTCGGCGGGCACCTTGGTCTATGCCCATCCCGGCATGCGCTATCAAAACGCGATCTGGCATGTCTTCGTGCTGGCCGCCACGGCCTGTTTCTTTGCCGCCATCGCGCTCAGCCTTTAGCCTGCAGGCGCATCCAGATAGGCCCGCACGCAGGTCTGCACATGGCGAAACCGATCGCCGCCCAGATGTTTGCCGCCGTACCAGCGGGTGACGACGATCAGATGATCGGTCAGCCCCTCGCGCTCCAACATCCGCAGGATCACCATGCCCGCGCCGGATTCGCCATCGTCGCCTTTGAGCGGGCCGCCATCCGACAGCAGCACCGCCCAAGTGTTATGCGTGGCCTTGGCGTAGGATTTGTCGCGTTTGAGGTCTTTCAACGCGGCATCGACCTCGGCGCGGTTGCGCGCAGGGCAGCCCGACACCGCATATTTCGACCCGCGGTCGTTCAGCACCTGCCCCAGTTTGCGCAAACCGTTAAAGCCCCGCCATTGTGCGCCGCACGATATCAATCCGGGCGTTATTGGGCGGATGGGTGCCAAGGAAACGGTCGCCGGGATCGGGAATGCGGGTAAAGAACTCGGCCCCCCTCAGCGGATCATAGCCCGCCCGCGCGGTGATGATCGTGCCAAGGGCGTCGGCCTCAAGCTCGAAATCCTTGGAATAACGCCGCGCGCCGACCTCTGCACCCAATTCCTGCGCCGTGCGCACGGCAGTCGCATCGCCCCCGCTGAGCGTGGCGAGACCGGCAAAGATCACCGCTCCCGCCATGGCGTTTTGCTGCTGCCGTTCAATATGGCCCGCGATGTGATGCGCGGCCTCATGGCCCAGCACGAAGGCAAGCTCGTCTTCGTTGCGGGCATCGGCGATCAGCGCCAATGTGAACGCCACGATGGGGCGGCCATTTTTATCAAGCGTTTGAAAGGCGTTGGCCGGTTGGCCGGGGCGGTCATCAACCACGATATTGAAATCACAGTTCATCCCCGTCGTCCGGTTGCGACACTCCCGTTCGGCCACGGGTTCAAGCGTGCGGACCACCTGAACAAAGCTCCGCGCCGCCGCGCTTGCGCTCAGCCGCGGGCTTGTCTGCCCCGTGGTCTGCGGCCCGTCGGCCGGGATTGGGCCTGTTTGGATCGGTGCCACCTCACAGGCAGAAAGCAGGGCGATGACGGCAAATGCGCCAAGGGCATTTAACAATTTCACGGCTGATCCTCGCTCGGGGGTCCTTGAGCCACCTGTCTATCATGACGCCTTGCCGCCGCCACCCCCGTTCACGGCGCTTTGACACCCCACGGCGGTCTTGCGCTTGGCGTCACAAACCCTGTCTTGCGCTCGCGAGCACAAAGCCTAATGTGCCCTCATGTTTACCATCGAGCATGAATTCGACGCCACCGTCATCACCCTGATCGACGAATCCGACGCGCCCCTGCGCGAGGACGTCACCGTCTCTGCCTTCGCGGGACAAATCACGATCGAACAGTGGGACGCCCGAACCGACCGTGTGGCCAAGATCACCCTGTCCCCCGCGCAGCTGAGCGATCTGACGGCGGCACTGAACCTGCCCGAGGGCATCTACCGAAGCAATTCCTGAGGATCGTCACATGGCCACCGGCACAGACATCAAGACCTATTTCAACGGCGCATGGCATGACGGCGATCTGCCGACCATCAGGGCCGCCGACCACGGCGCATGGCTCGGCACCACCGTTTTCGACGGCGCACGGCTGTTTGACGGGCTCGCCCCCGACCTTGAGGCGCATTGCGCGCGGATCAACCGCTCGGCCCGCGCGCTGATGATCACCCCCACGGTTGAGACCGAGGATATGATTGAGATGTGCCGCGAGGGGCTGAAGAGCTATTCGCGTGATCAAGCGGTCTATATCCGCCCGATGTATTGGGCGCTGGCGGGCGACGAGCTCGGGATCGTACCGCGCGAAGGTGCCACCGGCTTTGCCATCAGCCTTGAGGCCATTCCCATGGCCCCGCCCGAGGCCGCGACCACCCTCACCCGTACCCGCTTCCGCCGCCCGGTGCTGGAAGATAACGTGGTCAACGCCAAGGCGGGCTGCCTTTACCCCAACAACGCCCGCATGATGGTCGAGGCGCGCGCCAAAGGGTTTGGCAACGCACTGGTGGCCGATGCCATGGGCAATGTCGCCGAAAGTGCCAGCGCCAATGTCTTCATGGTCAAGGATGGTGAGGTCTTCACCCCCATCCCCAACGGCACCTTCCTTGCCGGGATCACCCGTGCGCGGCATATGTCGAACATGCGCGAGGCGGGGATGAAGGTGCATGAGACCGTCCTCAGCTTTGACGACTTCCATGCCGCCGATGAGGTCTTTCTGTCGGGCAATATGATGAAGGTCACACCTGTCAGCGCCTTTGACGACACGCAATATAGCACCGGGGACAACCAGAACCCGGTCACGCGCCGGGTGCGTGAAATGTATTGGGATTGGGCCGCAAGTCAGCGCGGCTGAAGGCCCGGACGGCGGCGGCGCGCGAAAGCAATTGCCAGCGCCGCCCGCCCGCGCCATGATCGTACCGCACCGGGAGGAGGTGCGGAGAGAGGGTTTGATGCGGAAATTCCTAGTGGTGTTGGACGATAGCACCGAATGTTTGAATGCCATGCGTTTCGCCGCCCTGCGCGCGGCGCGCACGGGGGGCGGCGTGGCCGTGTTGTCGGTGATCCCGCCCGAAGAGTTCAACCATTGGATCGGCGTTGGCGACCTGATGCGCGAAGAGGCCCGCGAACGGATCGAGGTGCATTTCGAGGTCTTCGCCAAATGGATGCGCGACAAACAGGGCGTCGATCCTGAGTTAATCATCCGCGAGGGCGAACCCACGGATGAGATCATCCAGCAGCTGTCCGACGACCCCGACATCGGCGTTCTGGTGCTCGGCGCCAGCGGTGACCGCAAGAAAGGCCCCGGCCCGCTGGTCACGCAATTGTCGCGCTCTGCCGGTGCCCTGCCTGTGCCGATCACCATCGTGCCCGGCGATCTGAGCAAGGAACGGCTCGAAGCGATCACCTAAGCGCTCTGCCGCCCGCCCAATGCCCGGCGCCGTAATTTAGAACGGTTCTAAATCTTGACTTGCCGCCCGCGCAGGCGCATATCAGGAGCCACGCCGAAAGCGAGGTACACTCCATGTTCATCCAGACCGAATCCACTCCGAACCCCGCAACGCTCAAGTTCCTGCCGGGTCAGACCGTGCTGGAGATGGGCACCGCTGATTTCCCCTCCCCCGAAGCCGGGGCGACCTCCCCGCTGGCCCAACGGCTCTTTGCGGTCGAAGGCGTGACCGGTGTGTTCTTCGGCACCGATTTCGTCACCGTGACCAAGCAAGACGCGGTGGAATGGGACCATGTGAAACCCGCCCTGCTCGGCGCCATCATGGAGCATTTCCAGTCCGGCGAGCCGGTCATGGCCTCCGACCACCAGCCCACATCCGGCCACGCCGCGCATGACGGCGAAGACGGTGAAATCGTCGGCCAGATCAAAGAGTTGCTGGACAGCCGCGTCCGCCCCGCCGTGGCCCAAGACGGGGGCGACATCACCTTCCACGGCTTTGAGCGTGGCGTCGTCTATCTGCACATGCAGGGTGCCTGCGCGGGCTGCCCCTCTTCGACACTGACGCTGAAGATGGGCATCGAGAACCTGCTGCGCCATTACATCCCCGAGGTCACAGAGGTGCGCCCGGTTGCCTGAGCATCACGCAAGCGGGCCACTGATTCTGGCCTTCGACACATCGGCCGCGCATTGCGCGGCCGCTTTGCTGTCGGGCGACCGGATCTTGGCCTCCCGCACCGAGCCGATGACCAAGGGTCAGGCCGAGCGGATCATGGTCCTTTGCGAGGAATTGCTGAGCGACGCCGGGCTCGCCTATGCCGACCTCACCGCGCTTGGCGTCGGCATCGGGCCGGGCAATTTCACCGGCATCCGCATCGCCGTTTCTGCCGCCCGCGGGCTGGCGCTTGGCCTTGGCATTCCGGCGGTTGGGGTCGATGCCTTCGACGCGCTGCGCGAAGGCCATGATGGCCCCTGTGCCTGTGCGGTGGATGCCCGCCGTGATCAAGTTTTCTTGCAAGGCTTTGACAACCCCGGCATTTCCGAACCCGCACTACACGACGCCGCCGCCCTCCCGGCCTTCAACGGCCCGCTGATCGGCGCGGGCGGAGAGCCGCCAGCGATGCCTGTGGCCGAAGCCATCGCCCGCATCGCCGCGCGCCGCTTTGCCAGCAATCCGCCGCGCCCCGCGCCGCTTTACCTGCGCCCCGCCGATGCCGCCCCCGCCCGTGACGCGGCACCGGTGCTGTTGCCGTGACACCGGCAGAGCTTGCCGCGCTCCATGCTGCGGCCTTCACCCAAGACAGGCCGTGGCAAGAGGCAGAATTCGCAAGCCTGCTCGACAGCCCCTTCGTGCGGCTTTTCACCCGCCCGGGCGGCTTTGCCCTGACCCGCACCATCGCGGGCGAATCCGAATTGCTGACCCTTGCCGTTGACCCTGCGCAGCAGCGCCGGGGGCTGGGCCGGGCGCTCCTGCGCGACTGGCTGGCAGCCCTGCCCGCCGACTGCGAAAGCGCCTTTCTCGAAGTCGCTGCCGATAATCTGCCCGCCCGCGCGCTCTATGCGGATCAAGGCTTTGCCCAAATCGCCATCCGCCGTGCCTATTACGCGCGCAGCGGCGTCCCACCCGTGGATGCCTGCATCCTGCAACGCGTCTTGACCCATGGTCACGCTGGCGATCCGTGCGGCTTGCCCTCAAAAAGCGGTTGACCCTACCCCCCGCCTGCGCCCTAGATTATACCTGATCACATGATCCACAAACGCCGTGGCGGCAGCATCTGATTGACCGCCCGACACCACAACCCGGGAGACACCAAATGACCCTCATGACGAAATTCCTCGGCGCTGCTGCGGGCCTTGCCCTCACCGCGGGCGCGGCAGCGGCTGAACCGGCGCTGATCTTCGACCTCGGCGGTAAGTTCGACAAGAGCTTCAACGAAGCGGCCTTCAACGGTGCCTCCCGCTGGGCCGAAGAAACCGGCGGCAAGTTCGCCGAGATCGAAATGCAGTCCGAAGCGCAGCGTGAGCAGGCCTTGCGCCGCTTCGCCGAATCCGGTGCCAACCCGATCATCACCATGGGTTTTGCCATGGCCGATCCGCTGGCGACCGTCGCGCCCGACTATCCCGACACCAAGTTCGCCGTGATCGACGTGAACTGGCTCGACCTGCCCAACGTCCGTCAGGTCAGCTTTGCCGAACATGAAGGCTCCTACCTCGTCGGCGTCATGGCCGCGATGGCCTCCGAGAGCGACACCGTGGGCTTCGTCGGTGGCATGGACGTGCCGCTGATCCGTCACTTCGGCTGCGGCTATGCCCAAGGCGTCAAAGCGACCAACCCCGATGCCACCGTCATCGCCAACATGACCGGCACCACCCCCGCCGCGTGGAACGACCCGGTGAAGGGCTCTGAGATCACCAAGGCGCAGATCAACCAAGGCGCTGACGTGGTCTATGCCGCGGCGGGCGGCACCGGCGTGGGCGTGCTGCAAACCGCTGCCGACGAAGGCATCCTGTCGATCGGCGTCGACAGCAACCAGAACCACCTGCACCCGGGCAAGGTCCTGACTTCCATGCTGAAACGCGTCGATGTCGCCGTCTATGACGCGATGATGGCGGGCGAAGACCTTGAAGTCGGCGAAGTCGTGACCCTCGGCCTTGCCGAAGAAGGTGTTGGCGTTGCCATCGACGAGCATAACCAAGATCTCGTGACCGAAGAGATGAAGGCCGCTGTCGACGAGGCGCGCCAGAAGATCATCGACGGCGAGATCAAAGTGGTCTCCTACTACGAGAACGACAGCTGCCCGGCACTGGACTTCTGAGCCCGATTTATCCACAATCGACCCCCGGGGCCGCGCCGATCATCGGCGCGGCCCCTTTTAAAACCCCACAGCGTGACCGGGGCAGCGATGGACCAACGCCAGATCAAGGGCTGCAACGCCCGCAGGACCTTTTGACATGACCGATACCGCCCCCGCGATCGAACTCAAGGGCATCTCCAAGGCCTTCGGCCCGGTACAGGCCAACAAAGATATCTCCATCCGCGTCATGCCGGGCACGATCCACGGCATCATCGGCGAGAACGGCGCCGGGAAATCGACGCTGATGTCGATCCTCTACGGCTTTTACAAGGCCGATGCGGGCGAGATTTACATCGGTGGCCGCAAGACCGAGATCCCCGACAGCCAAGCCGCCATCGCCGCCGGCATCGGCATGGTGTTCCAGCACTTCAAGCTGGTCGAGAACTTCACCGTTCTGGAAAACATCATCCTCGGCGCCGAGGATGGCCGCCTCTTGAAGCCCTCGCTGTCGAAGGCGCGCAAGACGCTGATCGAACTGTCGAAGGACTACGGCCTGAACGTCGACCCCGACGCGCAGATTCAGGACATCGGCGTGGGCATGCAGCAGCGCGTAGAAATTCTGAAAGCGCTCTACCGGCAGGCCGATATCCTCATCCTCGACGAGCCCACGGGCGTGCTGACCCCCGCCGAGGCCGACCAGTTGTTCCGCATCCTCGGGCGTCTGCGCTCCGAAGGCAAAACCATCATCCTGATCACCCACAAGCTGCGCGAGATCATGGAGATCACCGACACCGTGTCGGTCATGCGCCGCGGGCAGATGACCGCCACCGTGAAAACCGCCGAGACCTCGCCGCAGGAACTGGCCGAGCTGATGGTCGGGCGCAAGGTGCTCTTGCGCGTCAACAAAGAGCCCGCCACCCCGGGCGACGTGATCCTCGACATCAAGGGGCTGCGGGTCGTCGACGACAAGGGCGTCGAGCGGCTGCGCGGGATTGACCTGCAGATTCGCGCCGGCGAAGTGCTGGGCCTCGCGGGCGTTGCGGGCAACGGTCAGTCGGAACTCTTGGAAGTACTGGGCGGCTATGCCGACGGCAGTGGCAACGTTACGCTCAACGGCACCCCGCTGGACCTCTCGGGCAAGAAAAGCGACGGCCAGTCGCGCCGCGCGCGCGGCGTGGCCCATGTGCCCGAAGACCGCCAGCGCGAAGGTCTGATCATGGATTTTCAGGCGTGGGAGAACAACGTCTTCGGCTACCACCACGACGACCGCTTCAACAGCGGCATGTTGATGGATCACGCCGCGATCCGCGCCGATGCCGAAGACAAAATGGCGCGTTTCGATGTGCGCCCGCCAGACCCGACGCTGGCCGCCAAGAATTTCTCGGGCGGCAACCAGCAGAAAATCGTTCTGGCGCGCGAGATCGAGCGCAACCCCGACCTTTTGCTCATCGGCCAGCCCACCCGCGGCGTCGACATCGGCGCGATCGAGTTCATCCACGAGCAGATCATCGCCCTGCGCGATCAGGGCAAGGCGATCCTGCTGGTCTCGGTCGAGTTGGAAGAAATCCTCGCCCTGTCGGACCGCATCGCGGTGATGTTCGACGGGCAGATCATGGGCGAACGCGCCGCCGATCAGACCGACGAAAAGGAGCTTGGGCTGCTGATGGCCGGGATCACCGATACCGAGAACGAACACAGCGTGGCCGAGGTCGAGGCCAATCTCGCCCGGGCGGGCGGCGACGCGCGCAAGGAGGTCTGAGATGGACGTGATGCCGAAATGGGCCGAGGTGATCCTCGTGCCGCTGATCTCCCTGCTGCTGGCCGCCGTGCTCTCAGCGCTGGTGATCCTGTCGATCGGCGAAGACCCGGTCGCGGCGGTGAACCTCATGGTCAAGGGCGCACTCGGCTCGACCTATGGCTGGGGCTACACGCTGTATTACGCCACCAACTTCATCTTCACTGGTCTTGCCGTCGCCGTGGCCTTTCACGCGCGGCTGTTCAACATCGGTGGCGAGGGTCAGGCGATGCTGGGCGGCCTTGGCGTGGCGCTGGCCGCGCTCTACATCCCGTGGCCGCATTGGACGCTGGCACTGATCGGTTGCGGCGTCATGGCCGGTCTTCTGGGCGCGGTCTGGGCCGCGATCCCCGGCTGGCTGCAGGCCAAGCGCGGCTCCCACGTCGTGATCACCACGATCATGTTCAACTTCATCGCCGCGGCGCTTTTGAACTACGTTCTCGTCAACGTCATGCGCCCACCGGGCAGCATGGACCCGGCCAGCGCCCGCTTCCCCGAGGCCGTGCATCTGCCGACCTTGCACGAGTTGCTGGCGCCGCTGGGCATCGCCTTCTCGAAATCCGCGCCCGCCAACGTCTCGCTGCTGGTGGCGGTCGGCGCCTGCGTGGCGATCTGGATGCTGATCTGGCGCACCCGTCTGGGCTATGAAATCCGCGCCTACGGCCATTCGCAGCCGGCGGCGAAATACGCGGGCATCTCGCCCGTGCGCATCACCATGATCACCATGATCATCTCGGGCGCGCTGGCAGGGCTGATGGCGATCAACAACGTCATGGGCGAAAGCGAACGTCTGGTGCTGAACGCGACCGAGGGCGCGGGCTTCATCGGCATCGCCGTGGCGCTGATGGGCCGCTCGCATCCCGTGGGCGTCTTCTTTGCCGCGCTCCTGTTCGGCTTCCTCTACCAAGGCGGCGCGGAACTGGCGCTCTGGACCTCGATCCCGCGCGAGTTGATCGTCGTGATCCAAGCGCTCGTGATCCTCTTCACCGGCGCGCTCGACAACATGGTGCGGATGCCGCTGGAGCGTCTCTTCTTGATGTTCCGCCGCCCCGGCCCGCCCAAACCCGGCCCCCGCAGCGCCCAGTCGGAGAGCGCGGAATGAGCCCCTATACCCCCCTGAGAAAGCGGGTCTGACCTATGGACTACATCACGCTCATCCAATTGCTCGACAGCACCGTGCGGCTGGCCACGCCGTTGCTTCTGGCCTGTCTTGCCGGTCTTTTCTCCGAACGCGCGGGCGTCTTCGACATCGGGCTCGAGGGCAAGATGCTGGCCGCGGCCTTCTTCTCGGCGGCGCTTGCGTCGATCACCGGCTCGGTTTGGATCGGTCTGGCGGCGGGCATCGCCTCCTCGCTGGCGCTCAGCGCGGTGCATGGCCTTGCCTCGATCACCTTCCGCGGCAACCAGCTCATCTCCGGCGTGGCGATCAACTTTCTCGCCGCGGGCATGACGGTGCTGATCGCGCAGGACTGGTTCGCCCAAGGCGGCCGCACGCCCTCGCTCTTCGGCGGCGCGCGGTTCGAGCCGATCACTCTGCCCTTCGCCGAGGCGATGGAGGACGTGCCCATCATCGGCCCGCTTTACGAAGAGCTGATCTCCGGCCATTCGATCCTCGTCTATGCCGCTTTCCTCGCGGTGCCGCTGACATGGTGGATCCTGTTCCGCACCCGCTTCGGCCTGCGCCTGCGCGCGGTGGGCGAAAACCCTGCCGCCGTCGACACCGCCGGTGTCTCGGTCGTGGGTCTGCGCTATGCCGCGGTGGCCATCGCGGGGCTGCTCTGCGGCGTGGCGGGCGCCTACCTCAGCACCGCGCTGCAGGCGGGTTTCGTCAAGGACATGTCGGCGGGCCGCGGCTTCATCGCGCTGGCCGCGCTGATCTTCGCCAAGTGGCGTCCGTGGTACGCCCTTTGGGCCACCCTGCTCTTCGGCCTCTTCGGCGCGCTGGAGACCCGACCGGACGTGATCCAATCGGTCATCGGCATCAAGGTGCAGGGCCAGCTTCTGGGCGCCCTGCCCTACCTGATGACCGTGGTGATCCTCGCCGGTTTCGTCGGAAAAGCGATCCCGCCGCGCGCGGGTGGCGAGCCCTATGTGAAAGAACGCTGACACTTCCTTCCGGCCCTTGCACCCGAGGGCCGGATCGGCGCAACCTGTCAAAGTGGTCGCCTCACCGCGACAAGCTATGTTGAACTGCGCGGCCGTTCGGGGCTAGGAAACGTCATGCAAATCTACCTGCCCATTGCCGAAGTATCGGTTAACGCCTTCCTCCTTTTGGGGTTGGGCGGCATCGTGGGCATCCTTTCGGGCATGTTCGGCGTCGGCGGCGGGTTTCTGATCACGCCGCTGCTGTTCTTTGTCGGCATCCCGCCCGCCGTGGCGGTGGCGACCTCGACCAATCAAATCGTGGCCTCTTCCTTCTCGGCGCTTCTGGCGCATCTCAAGCGAAAGACGGTCGATTTCCGAATGGGCTGGGTGCTGCTGGCCGGAGGCCTGATCGGCTCCGGCATCGGCATGTTCATTTTCAACTACCTGAAATCGCTGGGCCAAGTCGATCTGCTGGTGACGCTTTGCTATGTCGTCTTCCTTGGCATTATCGGCGGGCTGATGTTCGTGGAATCGCTCCGCGCCATCCGCCGCACCCGCAAGGGGGGCCGGGTCAAACGCAAGAAACACTATTGGGTGCATGGCCTGCCGTTCAAAATCCGCTTTCGGGTGTCGGGTCTCTATATCTCGGTGATCCCGCCGGTGCTGGTCGGTGCGGCGGTCGGGATGCTCTCTGCGATCATGGGTGTGGGCGGCGGCTTCATCATGGTGCCCGCGATGATCTACCTGCTTGGCATGCCAACCAAAGTCGTGATCGGCACCTCGCTGTTGCAGATCATCTTCGTCACCGGCTTCACCACCATGCTGCATGCCACCACCAACCAGACGGTCGACATCGTGCTGGCGGTGCTGCTGCTGGTGGGCGGCGTGCTCGGCGCGCAGGTGGGCACGCGGATCGGCGTGCGGATGCAGGCCGAACAGCTGCGCATCCTGCTCGCGGTGCTGGTCTTGGCGGTCTGCGGCAAGCTGGCGCTTGACCTGTTGCTGGAACCAGCGGAACTCTATTCACTCAGCCCGGTGGCGGCGGAATGATGCGCGCGCTGATCGCCTTCCTTGGCCTGTGTTTCACGGCCCTGACCGCCACGGCGGAAGAGGAAATCGTGCTTGGCCTCAGCCAGGCCGAAGTCTCCATCACCACCAATTTCGACGGGTCCGAGATCCTCGTCTACGGGGCCGTTAAACGCGAAACCCCGATCCCCGATGGCGCGCCGCTCGAAGTTGTCATTACCGTCTCCGGCCCCTCGGCCCCGGTGATGGTGCGCCGCAAAGAGCGGCGCTTTGGCATCTGGGTGAACACCGCCGCGGTTGAGGTCGACCGCGCACCAAGCTTCTACGCCGTGGTCACCTCCGGCCCGCTGGCCGAGGTGCTCAAACGTATCGAAGACCTGCGTCACCGCATCTCCATCCCCCGCGCCATCCGGTCGGTCGGCGCCCCGATGGAGATCGCGGACCCCACCCAATTCACCGATGCGCTGATCCGCGTGCGCAAGGATGCGAACCTGTACCAAGTCATCGAAGACGGGGTGAAGGTCGATGAGCAAACCCTCTTCCGCGCCGCCGTCGCCCTGCCCGCCTCGCTCACCGAAGGGGCCTATGACACGCGGATTTTCCTCACGCGCGGCGGCGATGTGGTAGCGCAATATGAGACGATCATCGACGTGCGCAAAGTCGGGATGGAGCGTTGGTTGTTTAACCTCGCCCACCAACAGGCGTTTCTCTACGGGCTGCTGTCGCTCTTTATCGCGGTCGCGGCGGGTTGGGGCGCCTCTGCCGTCTTCGGCCTCATGCGCCGCTAAGCCGCGCCATCCTCGGTCGCCTCAAGCGTCAGCGCCGCCGCTGGCGCGGCCCGCAGATCATCCACCCGCAACGGCCCCGAAGGCTTGCTGAGCCGGTTGCGCACCACCCAGATCAGTCGCTCCTGAGCGCGGGTGATGGCGACGTAAGCCAGCCGTTTCCACAGCGGCTGCCCCGCCTCCGACCGCCCCATCCGCGCGGCGGCATAGAGATCGGGCGCAAAGACCTGCACGTTCTCCCACTGGCTGCCTTGGGCCTTGTGGATCGTCACCGCCGCCCCGTGCAGAAAGGTCGCCCCCATGCGCGCGGCGAAGGGGATGAAGGGCTCTTCTTCGTCGGGTTTCTCGATCTTCACGATCGAGGCGGCACTCACCTGCGGGTCTTCGGCGCCGATCACATGCAAGCGGCTGAAGCCGGGCTTGCGCCCCTCGCCCAGATAGACCACCTGCGCGCCCTTGATCAGGCCCCGCGCTTCAAGGTCCAGCCGTTTCTTCCGGTGTTTCAGCGGCAGTTCGATCCCATCGCAGATCAGCGGCTCGCCCGCCAGCAACGCATCCTCTGGCGCGCCATGCACGCTGCGGAACGCATTGATCAGCCGAATACGCGTCGCATTGCGCCAGACCAGCACCGGGCTGCGCGCCATCAGGTCGACCTCAACACGCTGGCCCCAGACCACGCGGTCATCGCGGCGCGCCGCGTCTTCGATCATCCGCTCGAAGTCATGAAACTCCAACTGCGGATCGGCCAGCGCATGGGCGAGATCAAGGATCGGGTTGTCGGCCTCTTGCCGGTGGATGCGGTTGAGGTTCAAGACGCGCTTCTCGGGCAGTTTCTCGAAGACCATCGTGCCCGATTGCCCCACCGGCGCCAACTGCGCCGGGTCACCGAACAACAGCAGCGTCGGGAAAATCTCTTTCAAATCCTCGAACTGCTTGTCGTCCAGCATCGAGCTTTCGTCGACGAAACCAATGTCCAAGGGCTCTTCCCGCCGTTTCCAGCCGGTGATGAAGTCGCTGCCGCGCAGCCCCGCCGCCGCCAGCGCCCCGGGCACGGACTTGTTGTTCGCAAAAAACGCCGCCGCCCGGTCCAGCGCCATTTCACTGAGGCCCTCGATCTCGGGCTTCTCGCCGTTGCCGGTCAGCCATTCGGCGATACGCTCGTATTCAGGGTGATAGACCGGCGTGTAGAGAATGCGGTGGATCGTCGTCGCGGGCACCCCGCGCAACCGCAGCACGCTCGCCGCCTTGTTGGTGGGCGCGAGGATCGCCAAGGTCCGCTTCTCGCGCTTCTTGCGCGATTCGTAATCGCCCGACACGATCTCGACCCCTGCCCCTTCCAGCGCGCGGTAAAGCTCGGCCAGCAGCAGGGTCTTGCCCGATCCGGCCTTGCCGGTCACCGCCATCACCTGATCCGGCCCGCCCGCAGGCGGCATCAAAAGCGAGTCGTCCAGATCGATGCCCGCCGAGCGCAGCATATCGGCCACCTTGTCATGGGCGGCGGCTTGGTCTTCGGAATAGGTGAGCGCGGTAGATGTCATTGGGCGACCCTAAATGAGCCCCGCGCCGGGGGCCAGATGGCTTTGCCCCGCGCGCCTGCGATTCATGTGGATTATCCGCCTCAGACGACGATCAGCCCCCGGCTGAGCGCACGGGCGACCGCATGGGTGGTATTGGACGCCCCCAGTTTGAAGCGGGCGCTTTCCACATAGGCGCGCAACGTATGTTCCGAGATCGACAGACGGTCAGCCACCTGCGCGCGGCTGTAGCCCACCGCCAGCAGGGTCATCGCATCCACCTCGCGCGGAGAGAGCGCCTGCACCGCACCCGGTGCCCGCTCCGGGGCCAGCGCCAGCGCCTTTTCGTTGAAGCAATGGGCCGCCCAGATCAAATCGCGCCGGTGCCGCGCGGTGAAAGCGGCCCAAACCCGATCGGTGCAACTGTGGTTCGTGGTGAAAAGCGCGAATTGCCCATGCGGCCCCCGGATCGGGACCGAGAACCCCTGATCGCCGACCCCATGGTCCAAAGCATCCCGGCGAAACTGCCGCGCCGCGCGCGAGGACCAATCGAGGTCTTTCCAATCCACCGGCTCGAACCGGCGATAGCAGCCCGCGACCACGGGATCGATGCGCAGGTAGTTATGCGCCTGATAGCGCTCAGACCAAAGCGCGCCATAGGTGCCGCAGCCATATTGCACCCCCGCCGTGTCGACCCAGTGATAGACGACATGCAGAATGCCATAGTGATCACGCAGGTCTTTGCAGGCCTGCCCAAGGGCGGGCTGGCCATCAGCCTGCGCCAGCCTTTCCCAAATCCGTTCCAGATGCGGCTCTATCCTCATGCGTCCGGCCCATGGCCCTTTCGCGTTGCAAGGACATCTCAGCCAGAGCGATCAGCGCCGCGTCGTCCAACTGTTCCGCCGTGCGCGGCAGTTGGTTCGCCATGGCAAAAGCCCTGAGATCGGCCAAAACGTCCAATATCCAATCATCTCGCATGAGGGTCGCCCAGCTTTGGTTAATGGCAGATTAATACAACCATAGCATGTACATTATTTTGCACCATCCGCGCTTTCTGCCCCCCCATAAATAGCGGGGCTTCGGGCGCTAAGCCTCTGTTTCGACAGGGCACCACGCAAAACCCCCGCAGCCGAAGCCACGGGGGTCTCATCTTAGCCGATCCGTGTCGCTTAGTCGCGGGCGACCAGCGTGTCTTCCAACGTGCGCAGCCCGGTCGTCGGGGCCTGCACCAGCACCGACATATTGCCCGGCTTATGCTCATTACGCATCATCTTCATATGCGCCTCGGGCAGATCGGCCCAGCTAAAGACCTCGGACATGCAGGGGTCGAGCCGCCGTTCCATCATCAGCTTGTTGGCGGCACTCGCCTGTTTGAGGTGGGCAAAGTGGCTGCCCTGCAAGCGCTTCTGGTGCATCCACATGTAGCGCACGTCGAAGGTCAGGTTGAACCCGCTTGTGCCTGCGCAGATCACCACCATGCCGCCCTTCTTCACCACGAAGGTGGAGACCGGGAAGGTCGCCTCACCGGGGTGCTCGAACACCATATCGACATTCACGCCCTTGCCGGTGATGTCCCAGATCGCCTTGCCGAACTTGCGCGCCTCCTTGAACCACTCGGCATATTCCGGCGTGTTCACGGTGGGCAATTGGCCCCAGCAGTTGAAGTCCTTGCGGTTCAGCACCCCCTTGGCACCCAGATCCATCACGAACTGGCGCTTGCTCTCGTCCGAGATCACGCCGATCGCATTGGCGCCCGCAGTGTTGATGAGCTGGATCGCATAGGAGCCGAGGCCACCGGAGGCGCCCCAGACCAAGACGTTCTGGCCGGGCTTCAGGTCGTGCGGCTCGTGGCCAAAGAGCATCCGGTAGGCGGTCGCCAGCGTCAGCGTGTAGCAGGCGCTTTCTTCCCATGTCAGATGCTTGGGGCGCGGCATCAACTGCTGGCTCTGCACCCGGGTGAACTGCGCGAAAGAGCCGTCGGGCGTCTCATAGCCCCAGATCCGCTGGCTGGGAGAATACATCGGGTCGCCGCCGTTGCATTCCTCGTCGTCGCCGTCGTCTTGGTTGCAGTGGATCACCACCTCATCGCCGACCTTCCAACGGGTCACCTTATCGCCCACCGCCCAGACGATGCCCGAGGCATCGGAGCCCGCGATGTGGTAAGGCTCGCCATGGCCGTCGAAGGGGCTGATCGGCACGCCGCGCGCGGCCCAGACACCGTTGTAGTTGATGCCCGCCGCCATCACGAGGACCAGCACGTCTTGGCTGTCGAGCTTAGGCACGTCGACCACCTCTTGCAGCATCGCGCTGTCCGGGTCGCCGTGCCGTTCGCGGCGGATCGCCCAAGCATACATCTGTTTCGGGACATGCCCCATCGGGGGCATCTCGCCCACTTCATAGAGGTCCTTTTGCGGGGCGTCATATTCGGCGTGTTTCGTATCCAGTGCCATGTGGGCCTCCTGCCGGTGATCGGTGTCTACAAGGTCTGTGCCGCACCGCAGAATCGCGGTGGCTCCCTTTCGGGATATGATCCACCGCGCAACAATGCAACCCCTAGATACCGCAGTTTGTAATTTTATGACCCAGCAGTCGCAGCAATTTCTGCCGCAGCTGCAGCATCCTCCGAGGGGAAATGTGCAATGGAATTAGCGTAGAAGGCCAAAACAGGCCCCTGCCCCTCGACGATCTCCAGCCCTTCCGGGCCTTCGGAAATGACGCCACGTTTCTTGAGCCGCGCGACGGCGCGGGCGACCCGTTCGGGCAGGACGTCTGGCTTCGGCACCCGATTGCGCGGTGGCATCTGCTCCAAAGTGGCAGCCACTTCGGCCAGCAGATCGGCCTCCTTCATCGGGCGGGCGGCCTGCAACATCACCCGCGCGATCAGCGGCACGGTCAGCACCGGCATCGCCTGCGCGATCCGGTCCATCAACATTTCGGACAACTCCGAGACCGGCACGCCGGCCCCAGTACGACGCAGCGACAGCGGATCGCCGAAAGTCACCGCCGCCGTGCCAAAACGCGTGTCGCGCCCGCGCAGCCGCCGCCACATCTTGCGCAGCACGAAGCCCACGACCACCGTGATCCGCGCCCCAAAACGCCGGTCCCCGCGCTGCCCGGCGGCGATCAACACGCGGTCTTCCAGCACCCGGTCATAGTTAATCGCCACGGGCACAAAGATGATATCGCGCGCGCCCTCGGGGTCGAACCCATCCACGACATAGGACAGAAGCCCGACCTTCGGCGGCTGCAAGGCCCCGGTCAGGCTCAAGCCGCCCTCGGGGTAGAAGGCCTGCGTCACCCCGCCCGTCGTGGCCATCTGCACGTAGCGCGCCAAGACCTTGCGATAGAGCGCCCCGCGCGACCGGCGCCGGATGAAGTAGGCCCCCATGGAGCGGATCAACGTGCTTAGCGGCCAAACCCGCGCCCATTCCCCCACCGCATAGCTCAGCGCCGAAGACCGCGCGGCGAGATAGGTCACCAGCATGTAATCCATGTTCGACCGGTGGTTCATGATGAAGACCACCGTGGCATCCCGCGGCAGCGCGGCGAATGTCGTCTCGTTACTCACCGCCGTCTCGACCCGGTAGACCGTATTGGTCAACAGCCGCGCCAAGCGGATGCCGAAACTGAAATAGGCGAAGGCCGAAAACCGCGGCACGATCTCGCGCGCATATTCCCGCGCCTTTTGAAAGGCCACGTTCTCCGGCACGCCGTTGCTGCGGGCATAGTTGACGATCTCCTGGCTGACCTCCGGATCATAGATCAGCCGTTGGATCATGTCGTACCGCCGCGCCAGTTTGAAGGGCTCGATGGGCCGCGTCAGCCGCTTGTTCAACCGCGCCACCGCCCGCTCAAGCCGCCGGCGAAAGAACCAACGCACCGAAGGCAGTAGAAAATGGCTCAGCGCCGTGACGGCTGCGAAAACCACGATGAGGATGAACAGCCAAAGGGGCAATTGCACAGTCTGCGTCATGGCTTAACCCTTACAGTGCAAGGGCGAGAGGACAATATTTATCTGTTTCCCGCCCGCCCAAGCGGCCCGAGTGATGCCGCAACGCAGCGAATTGACAGAGGCATATTATTTCCCCTATCAACGTCATGACGCAACTTTATTGCCACTCAGATTCAAGAGGCCACGATGACCCAACCGCAGAAAGACCGCCCCTGGCTCATTCGCACCTATGCGGGCCATTCCACCGCCGCCGCGTCTAACGCGCTTTACCGCTCGAACCTTGAGCGCGGGCAGACTGGGCTTTCCGTGGCCTTCGACCTGCCGACCCAAACCGGATATGACAGCGACCATGTGCTCAGCCGCGGCGAGGTTGGCAAGGTGGGCGTGCCGGTGAACCACCTCGGCGATATGCGCGCGCTGTTTGATGGCATCCCGCTGGAACAGATGAACACCTCAATGACGATCAACGCCACCGCCCCATGGCTGCTCGCGCTCTATATCGCGGCTGCCGAGGAACAGGGCGCGGATGTCTCCAAGCTGCAAGGCACGGTGCAAAACGACCTGATCAAGGAATACCTCAGCCGCGGCACCTATATCTGCCCGCCCGCGCCATCGCTCAAGATGATCGCGGATGTGGCCGAATTCTGCTATACGAATGTGCCGAAATGGAACCCGATGAACGTCTGTTCCTACCACCTGCAAGAGGCGGGCGCGACGCCGGAACAGGAATTGGCTTTCGCGCTGGCCACCGCCACCGCCGTGCTCGACGCGCTGAAACCCCGCGTCCCGGCAGAGGATTTCCCGAAATTGGTGGGCCGCATTTCCTTCTTCGTGAACGCAGGCATCCGTTTCGTCACCGAAATGTGCAAAATGCGCGCCTTTGTAGATCTTTGGGACGAGATTTGCCGTGAGCGCTATGGCGTCGAAGACCCCAAATTCCGTCGCTTCCGCTACGGGGTGCAGGTCAATTCACTGGGGCTGACCGAACAACAGCCCGAGAATAACGTCTACCGTATTCTCATCGAAATGCTGGCCGTGACCCTGTCGAAAAAAGCCCGCGCCCGCGCCGTGCAATTGCCCGCATGGAACGAAGCCCTCGGCCTGCCCCGCCCCTGGGATCAACAATGGTCGATGCGGATGCAGCAGATCATGGCCCATGAAACGGACCTTTTGGAATTCGACGATCTATTCGACGGCAACCCGGCGGTCGATGCCAAGGTCGAATTGCTCAAAGAAGGCGCACGGGCCGAATTGGCGAATCTCGACGGTATGGGCGGCGCGATTTCCGCGATCGATTACATGAAAGGACGTTTGGTCGAAAGCAATGCCGACCGGCTGCGCCGCATCGAAAGCGGTGAAACCGTCGTGGTGGGCGTCAACAAATGGCAGCAAGGCGCGCCCTCGCCCCTGATGACCGGCGCAGGCGATATCATGCAATCCGACCCCGGCGCCGAGGCCGACCAGCTCGCCCGGCTCGACGCGTGGCGCAGCGCCCGCGACGCGGCTGCCGTGAAACAGGCGCTGGCCGATCTGCGCGCCGCGGCGCAGGCGGGCGAGAACATCATGCCCGCCTCCATCGCCGCCGCGAAAGCCGGGGTGACGACCGGCGAATGGGCCGCGCAGATGCGCGCCGTTCACGGGGAATATCGTGGCCCCACAGGGGTTTCCGCAGGCCAGTCCAACAAGACCGAAGGTCTGGACGACCTGCGCGATGCGGTAGACGCGGTCAGCGACAAACTGGGCCGCAGGTTGAAATTCCTCGTCGGCAAACCAGGGCTCGACGGCCACTCAAACGGGGCCGAGCAGATCGCCGTCCGCGCCCGCGATTGCGGCATGGATATCAGCTATGAAGGCATCCGTCTAACGCCTGCGGAGATTGTCGAAGCAGCACAAACGGAAGCCGCCCATGTTGTCGGCCTGTCGATCCTCTCGGGCTCCCATGTGCCCTTGGTCGAAGACCTAATGAAACGCATGGCCGAGGCCGGGTTGACCCATATTCCCGTCATCGTCGGCGGCATCATTCCCGAGGCCGACGCCACCCGTTTGCGCGCCGCCGGGGTGGCGCAGGTCTATACGCCGAAGGACTTCGAATTGAACGTCATCATGCAGGATATTATTACGCTCGCCGATCCCAAAGCGGTGGCGGCGGAATAGGCTGACACAAAATACATCGTGCAATTAACCTATTGGCGCTATAATTCCCTCTACCAGCACAATCTGGAAAGGAAATATCAGATATGGAAAAAGACCTGAAATCCATGAGCCGCAAGGAACTGGAGAAACTTCTGTCGGATGTCAAAAAGGCATTGCAGGCCGCACAGGCGCGCGAACGCCGCGCCGCACGCAAGGCGGCGCAAAAGGCAGCGGCGGAATACGGCTTTTCCCTGAATGAGTTAGCTGATGAGGCCCCCGCGCCCAAGAAGGCCAAGAAGCCACGCAAAGCGCCTGCCGGTCCGAAATCGAAACCTCAGTTCGCCAATCCGGAGAACCCATCCCAGACTTGGACCGGAAAAGGCCGCCAGCCAAATTGGTTCCGCGCCCAAGTAGAGAATGGTGCCGATCCGGAAACGATGCGGGTTTAATACTTCCCGAAATACGGGAATTTTGCGCCGGTTGAATAGCAATTCACCGGCGCTTTTTTATTGCTAACGGAAATGTGAATTCGATAGCCACCGCCCGCACGGCACCGCGCGGAAGTTTACGTCACGCCCCCTGCCCCACCGCAGCCCTTGTGAAGCCCGCCTTGCGCGGGCAAAATGCGCCAAACATCAGGAGACAGAAATGACCGTCCATATTGGCGCAAAACCCGGCAATATCGCCGAAACCGTATTGATGCCCGGCGACCCCTACCGCGCGAAATGGGCGGCGGAGACCTTTCTCGAAGGGGCTGAACTGGTCAACGAAGTCCGCGGTATGCTCGGCTTTACCGGCACATGGCGCGGCAACCGGGTAACGATCCAAGGCTCGGGCATGGGCATGCCGTCGCTGTCGATCTACGCCAATGAGTTGATGACCGAATATGGCGCGCAGACCCTGATCCGCATCGGCTCTTGCGGGGGGATGCAATCCCATGTCGGCATCCGCGACGTGATCATCGCCATGACGGCGAGCACAATCACTTCGCCCTCCTCCGGCATTTTCCGCGAATTGAACTACGCCCCCTGCGCCGATTACGGCCTTTTGAGCGCCGCTGTGGCTGCAGCCGAAAAGCTGGAGGCCAAGACCCATGTGGGGGGGATCTATTCCTCGGATGTTTTCTATGCGGAGCGCCCGGATCTCGATGAGCAGATGGTGCGCCATGGCATCCTCGGTGTCGAGATGGAAGCGGCGGAGCTTTACACGCTGGCCGCGCGGCACAAGCGGCGTGCTTTGGCGGTGTTGACGGTGAGCGATCATTTGCAGACCGGCGAGGCGTTGCCGTCGGAGGATCGCGAAAAGAGTTTTGGCGATATGGTCGAGATTGCGCTGGAGGCGGCCTTTGCCTGAGTGCGGCGCCTGCTGAGAGGGCGGGATTGGTATTTGAAAAAGGATGAAGGGGCGCGGCGGGGGTCGCGCCTTTTTTCGTGGCTTGGCGGGTGGTTTGAGCGAGGGGGGTGCTTCGTTGGTTGGCGCTCGGGTGTGGGGAGAGTGCGGAAGGTATTTGGGAAAGGATGAAGGGAGGGGGTGTGGCGCGTCTTTTAGGCGTGTTGGCCGGCGAGGCGGCCGGAGTAGAGGCAGCCGCCCAAGAAGGTGCCTTCGAGGGCGTTGTAGCCGTGGTAGCCGCCGCCGCCGAAGCCGCAGACCTCTCCGGCGGCGAAGAGACCGGGGAGGATGGTGCGCGCAGGCGTGAGCACGCGGCCATGGGTGTCGCTGTGTAATCCGCCGAGGGATTTGCGGGTGAGGATGTTGAGGCGCACGGCGATGAGCGGGCCGTTGGCCGGATCGAGGATGGCGTGGGGTTTGGCGGTGCGGATCAGGCGGTCGCCACGGTAGTTGCGGGCGCCGCGGATCGCGGTGATCTGGGCGTCTTTGGCGAAGGGGTTGCCCAATTGGCCGTCGCGGGCTTTGATCTGGGCGCGGATGTGCTCTAGGGCGACGGGGGTCTCGGGTGTGAGGGCGTTCATGCGGGAAACGAGGGTTTCCAGATCCTCGGCGACGATGAAGTCCGCGCCTTTTTCTTTGAAGGCCTCGACTGCGGCGGTTGCCCCCTTCCCGAGCCGTGCTTTCAGGACTTCGCCCCATCTGCCGGAGGTGAGATCGGGGTTCTGTTCGGATCCCGAGAGGGCGAATTCCTTTTCGATGATCTTTTGCGTGAGGATGAACCAGCTGTGTTCGCCCGCCTGTAGGATGCGCCCCAGGGTCGAGAGCGTGTCGAAGCCGGGCAGGCAGGGGGCCTCCATCCGGTCGCCGCGCGCGTCGAACCACATGGACGAGGGACCGGGTAGGATGCGGATGCCGTGATTGGGCCAGATCGGCTCCCAATTTTGCACGCCTTCGCAGTAGTGCCACATGCGGTCTTCGTTAATGAGCCCCGCCCCGGCCTTTGCCGCGATGGCGTGCATCTTGCCGTCGACGTAGTCGGGCACGCCGCTGACCATCCGGCGCGGCGCGGGGCCGAGACGGTCTTTGGGCCAGTGTTGCCGCACCAGATCGTGGTTGGCGCCGATACCGCCGGTGGTGAGGATGACGGCCTCGGCGGTATGCTCAAAGTCGCCGGTAACATTTCGCGATGTGCTCTGACCGCGCGGGGCGTCGCTGTCTTCCAGCACCTCGCCCGCCACGCCGGTGACCGCCCCATCCGTTGCAACCAGCCGCGTGACGCGGTGGCGGAAGGCAAGGCGCAGTTTGCCCGCTGCCGCGTAGTCCTGCATCAGCCGCGCGAAGGGGCCGACGACGCCGGTGCCGGTGCCCCAAGTGATATGAAAGCGCGGGACGGAGTTGCCGTGGCCTCCGGCCCCTGCCCCGCCGCGCTCGGCCCAGCCGACGACCGGAAACCAGCGCATGCCAAACCCTTGGAGCCAAGCGCGCATGTCGCCTGCGGCCCATTCGATGAAACCCTCCGCAAGCTTGCGGGGGTTGGCGTCTTCGGAGCGGTCGAATTGCGCCGAGCCCATCCAGTCGCGATAGGCCAGTTCGGCGCTGTCGCGGATGCCCATGCGGCGTTGTTCGGGTGTGTCGACCATGAAAAGCCCGCCGAGCGACCAGAACGCCTGCCCGCCGAGGCTTTGCGGGCCTTCCTGATCCAGCAGCAGAACGCGACGCCCGCGCAGCACCGCTTCATGGGCGGCGACCATCCCGGCCAAGCCCGCGCCGACCACGATCACATCTACTTTGAAACTCTCATCGCCCATCGAACCGCCTCCCCTTTTGACAGGAGTGTGCGCTGCGTTCACCGCAAAGGCAATGTCACAGGCGCGGGGTGTCGAGCCCTTTGAGGCAACGATCTGGCGGCCCTTCGCTGCGGTAGGCTTCGGCCCCGCAGGCGACGCAGTGGTATTTGCGCAGCGCGCCCTTGTCCCCCGCCCGGTCTTCGCGCCAGCGGCAGTCGCGCGTGGGCGCGTTGCGACGGGCAAAGATCAGCACGATCACAAAGACGATAACGATGACAAAGGGCAGGATCATGGGAAAAACCAAAGGCCCGGCGCTTGGCCGGGCCTTCCTGTCGGATTGGGTGGATCAGACGGTGCGCTCGACCATCAGTTTCTTGATATTGGCAATCGCCGCCGCCGGGTTCAGCCCCTTGGGGCAGGTCTTGGCGCAGTTCATGATCGTGTGGCAGCGGTAGAGCTTGAACGGATCCTCAAGGTCATCCAGACGCTCGCCCGTCGCCTCATCCCGGCTGTCGATGATCCAGCGGTAGGCATGCAGCAGCGCGGCTGGCCCGAGGTAGCGGTCGCCGTTCCACCAGTAGCTGGGGCAGGAGGTCGAGCAGCAGGCGCACATGATGCACTCGTACAGACCGTCCAGCTTGGCGCGATCGTCGATCGATTGTTTCCACTCCTTGCGCGGCTCGGGCGTGTCGGTCTCCAGCCATGGCTGGATGCTGGCGTGCTGGGCGTAGAAGTGGGTCAGATCGGGGATCAGGTCCTTGACCACCGGCATATGCGGCAGCGGGTAGATCTTCACCACGCCGTTGATCTCTTCCATGCCGTAAGTGCAGGCCAGCGTGTTGATCCCGTCGATGTTCATCGCACAAGAGCCGCAGATGCCCTCGCGGCAGGAGCGGCGGAAGGTCAGCGTCGGGTCGATCTCGTTCTTGATCTTGATCAACGCGTCGAGAATCATCGGCCCGCAATCGTCCATATCGACGAAATAGGTGTCGAGCGCCGGGTTCTTCCCATCATCGGGGTTCCAGCGATAGATGTGGAACTCGCGCAGGTTGGTCGCCCCTTCGGGCTTGGGCCATGTCTTGCCGCTGGTCATGCGGGAGTTTTTCGGAAGCGTCAGTTGAACCATTATGCGTCTCCTAAAGCGTCAGACCGGCTGCGGGCGCGGCGGCCAGCAGGCAGGTACGGGTCTCGGGGCGCGACAGGATGGTGCGCACGGTGCCCGTTGTTGTGTCATCCACGCCAACCACGGTGGCGCGGGCCAATTCGCGCAGCTCCAGCGCATCGGCATTGTCGATGATGCAATCGGTGAAGGGGGTGATCAGCTCTTTCGGCACCTGCGGGAAACGGGTGGCCAGAACCTCGGTCACCACGCCTTTGGAGGTCTGGCGGGCGGTGTCATCCACCGCCTGCTGAACCTCCACACAGCCCGACAGACCGAGCAGCGTGGCCGCGATGAGTGCTGTGCGGACCATCAATACACCCGTGCCTTGGGGGCGATCTTCTTCATGTCGATGCCGCCTTCGTCTTCCTTGGTCAGCGGATCGAGATGCACGGCGCGGTAGGTCAGCTTGGCGTCGTTGCCATCGAACCATGCCAGCGAATGCTTGCGCCATTCGTCGTCGTTCCGGTCCGGGTAATCCTCATGCGCATGCGCGCCCCGGCTCTCTTTCCGCGCGGCGGCGGCGGTGATCGTGGCGGTGGCGTTGGGCATGAGGTTGGTCAGCTCCAGCGTCTCCATCAGGTCCGAGTTCCACACGAGGCTGCGGTCCGTGACATGCAGATCGTTCAGCTTGTCGGCCACGTCGATCATCTTCTTGCGGCCTTCCTCCAACGTCTTATCGGTGCGGAAAACGGCGGCATCGGCCTGCATGGTCTTTTGCATCTCAAGACGCAGTTCGGCGGTCGGCGTGCCGCCTTTGGCATTGCGCAGACCATCGAAGCGATCAAAAGCCTTCTCGACCGATTTGAGGTTCGGCGCGGGCACCGGGCTGTCGGCGTCGACGATCTTGGCCGCACGGATCGCGGCGGCGCGACCAAAGACCACGAGGTCGATGAGCGAGTTGGAACCCAGACGGTTCGCCCCATGTACCGAGGCACAGCCCGCCTCGCCCACAGCCATCAGGCCGGGTGCTACGGCATCGGGGTTGTCGGCGGTCGGGTTCAGCACCTCGCCCCAGTAGTTCGTGGGGATGCCGCCCATGTTGTAGTGCACCGTCGGCAGCACCGGGATCGGCTCTTTCGTGAGATCCACACCCGCAAAGATGCGCGCGGATTCCGAGATGCCCGGCAGGCGCAGGTCCAGCGTTTCCGGGGGCAGGTGGTTGAGGTGCAGGTGGATGTGATCCTTGTTCTCACCCACGCCGCGGCCTTCGCGGATTTCCATGGTCATGCAGCGCGAGACCACGTCGCGCGACGCCAGATCCTTATAGGTGGGCGCATAGCGCTCCATGAAGCGCTCGCCTTCGGAGTTGGTGAGGTAGCCCCCCTCGCCGCGCGCACCTTCGGTGATGAGGCAGCCCGCGCCGTAGATGCCGGTGGGGTGGAACTGGACGAATTCCATGTCTTGCAGCGGCAGCCCCGCACGGGCCGCCATGCCGCCGCCGTCGCCGGTGCAGGTATGTGCGGAGGTCGCCGAGAAATAGGCGCGGCCATAGCCGCCTGTCGCCAGCACGACCATCTTGGCGCTGAACAGATGCATGGTGCCGTCGTCGAGTTTCCAGCAGAGCACACCTTGGCAGACACCGTCGTCCGACATGATCAGGTCGATGGCGAAATATTCGATAAAGAATTCCGCGCTCTGCTTCAGCGACTGGCCGTAAAGCGTGTGCAGGATCGCGTGACCGGTCCGGTCAGCGGCGGCGCAGGTGCGCTGCACGGGCGGGCCTTCGCCGAATTCGGTGGTGTGGCCGCCGAAAGGACGCTGGTAGATCTTGCCCTCTTCGGTGCGCGAGAAGGGCACGCCGTAATGCTCAAGCTCGTAAACCGCCTTGGGCGCTTCGCGGGCGAGGTATTCCATCGCATCGGTATCGCCCAGCCAGTCCGAGCCCTTGACAGTGTCATACATATGCCACTGCCAATTGTCGGGGCCCATGTTGCTCAAGGACGCGGCGATGCCACCCTGCGCCGCCACGGTGTGGCTGCGGGTCGGGAACACCTTGGAAATACAAGCCGTGCGCAGCCCCTGCTCCGCCATGCCCAAAGTCGCGCGCAGACCAGCACCGCCTGCCCCCACCACGACAACGTCATATTCGTGGGTTTCGTATTCATATGCTGCCATTTAATCGGTCTCCCGTTTGGGCGTATTGTTACAGGGCGAGCTTGGCGATGGCGAAAACGCCAACCGCTGCTGCGCCGTAGCTGATGATGGTCATCACGATGAGAGCGACTTTGTTGGCCAGCCCATGGACATAGTCCTCGATCAGCACCTGCACGCCGTCATTGAAATGTTTAAAGCCCACGATCAGCGTCAGCGCCGCCACGATGGCCGGGAAGGGCCGCGCGTAATAGGCAAGGATCTCTTCATATGTGCCGCCAAGCGCGCTGCCGAAGGTAAAGACGAACAGCGGGATCAGCACCAACAGCGCCAGCGAGGAGACTTTCATCGCCCAGAAATGCGCGGTGCCGGTTTTCGCCGAGCCAAGGCCGCGGGCGCGTTTGCGATCTGTCATGTATGCCATGGTGTCGCTCCTCAAACGATGATGATGGTCAGGATGGTCAGCACGACCGATCCGATCAGCACGGTCCAGCCCAGCTTTTCCGCGGTGGGGATATCGAGCATGCGGCCCGTGTCCCAGATCAGGTGCCGAACACCGGCCAGCGTGTGATACCACAGGCCCAAAAGCGACAGGGTAAAGACCAGATCACCGAACCAGCTGGTCATGATCCCGTTCACCGTGTCGAAATACTCAAGCGACGTGGCCGCGGCGAGGAACCACCACACGATCAGCAGCGCGGTAATCAGCATCGCGTTGCCGGTGATCCGGGTGAGAATCGACGTCATGGAGGTCAATTGAGGGCGGTAGATCGTCAAATGCGGGGAAAGCGGGCGGTTACCCCGGTTCACATCGGCCATGGCGCGGTCCTTTGTCCTGTGCTTTGTCCTGTGCTTTGCATCTTGATAGCGGTTTTTACAGGACTGTCACGGGGAACTGCGGGGAATCTGCGGGGTTTGGCCGGTGTTTCGGTGGAAAAATGACAGAGTGATGTGGTCCTGCCCGCTTTTGTGATCACAGCAGATTATCGTGTGATCACAAAACTGCCCACCCCCGAACGAAAAAGCGCGCCCCGATTGGGACGCGCTTTCGAACGCATATGCCTTGAGGCTTAGGCGAGGCTCTCGTCGATGCCTTTGCAGGCTTCGACCAGACCTTTGACCGCGTTAACGGAATTGTCGAACATTGCCTGCTCGTCTTTGTTCATCGAAATCTCGACGACACGCTCAACACCGCCTGCGCCGATCACGGTGGGCACGCCCACGTAGAAGCCGTTCAAGCCGTAGGCCCCATCGACATGCGCCGCTGCGGGCAGAACGCGCTTTTGGTCCTTGAGATAGGCTTCGGCCATCTCGATCGCGGAGGTAGCAGGCGCGTAGAAGGCCGAACCGGTCTTCAACAGGCCCACGATCTCGGCACCGCCATCACGGGTGCGCTGCACGATCGCGTCGAGCTTGTCCTGCGTGGTCCAACCCATCTTGACCAGATCGGGCAGCGGGATGCCTGCGACGGTGGAATAACGTACCAGCGGCACCATCGTGTCGCCGTGACCGCCCAGAACGAAGGCGGTGACGTCTTTCATGGACACGTTGAATTCGGTCGCGAGGAAGTGGCGGAAACGCGCAGAATCGAGAACCCCTGCCATGCCGCAAACCTTGTTGTGCGGCAGGCCCGAGAATTCACGCAGCGCCCAAACCATCGCGTCGAGCGGGTTGGTGATGCAGATCACGAAAGCGTCGGGGGCGTGCTTGGCAATGCCCTCGCCCACGGATTTCATAACCTTGAGGTTGATGCCCAAGAGGTCGTCGCGGCTCATGCCCGGCTTGCGCGCCACACCGGCGGTGACGATGCAGACGTCCGCGCCGGCGATGTCGGCGTAGTCTTGGGTGCCCGACATGGTGGCGTCGAACTTGCCTGAGGGGCCCGACGACGCGATATCGAGAGCTTTGCCCTCAGGGGTGCCCTCGGCAATGTCGAACAGGACGACATCGCCCAATTCTTTCAACGCTGCGAGATGGGCGAGAGTGCCGCCGATTTGCCCCGCGCCGATAAGCGCGATTTTGGGTCTGGCCATGGTCATGTCTCCGACAGAGGTTTCATTTGCGCCGGAGATACCGAAATGCACGGTCCCGTGCAAGTTGCAGCATCGGCGGGCGGCTAACCCCTGCCCTCACCACGAAAAAGGCCGCCCCGAGGGGCGGCCAATTGCTAAACCTTAAGGCGAAGGATTAGTCGCCTTGGTACTCAGGCTGCGATTCCAGACGCTCTTCGGTGCTGTCGATGTAGATGCGCACGTCGTCGCCTTCCACGTTTTGCAGAACCTGAAGTTCGTCAAATGTCACGGCCACCGGCTTTTCGCCCAGACCAAGGAAACCGCCCACGTTGATGACAACACGGTCAATCTGGCCGTTGTCGCCGATCAGCAGCGAGTCGATTTCACCGACGGTCTCATCGTTGGCACCATAGACATAGGAGCCTTCGAGGTCTTCGGCGCTCATCTGCTCGATCATCTCGGCTTCGGCATTGGCATAGCCTTCACGCTCAACTTCGGGGCGCGGCAGCAGTTCACGCTCAACGGTTTCGTCACCTGTGATCACGGTGGTGTTGGCTTCCGCTTCGTTGACAGCTTCTTCTGTCTCGGCTTCGGCGTTCTCCATCATGGTTTCGGCTTCTTGCGCCATTTCCTGGGATTCGGCCTCTACGTCATTGGCCATCTCTTCGGTCTCGGCTTCAAGGTTCTCGGCCGTGTTCTCGGTGTCTTGCACCAGTTCCTCGGTCTCGGCCTCTACGTCATTGGCCATTTCCTCGGTCTCGGCTTCGACATCGTTCGCCATTTCTTCGGCTTCGGTCTCGCCGTTGATGACGGTGACGTTCGCGTCAGTCTCGTTCATGGCGTCGCCTTCCATCTGCTCGCCATCCATCATGGGACGTTCGAACTCAGGCGCCTGCTCCAGCATCTCTTTCGAGGTGTTCACAACAAGGAAGCGCTCGCCGCCTTCGTCATTCAGGATGCGAATCTTGTCCATGGAGATGGAAACGTCACGTTCGCCCATGCCAAGGAAGCCGCCGATGCCGAGGATCACGGCAGTCACTTCGCCGTCCTGCGACACGATGATGTCGTTAATCTCGCCAATGTCATCCCACTCCTGCTCAGCGCCATCGGCGACGGGGGTGGCCGCGTCAACTTCGGCTTCGGAGTTGTAGATGCGCATGCCGATCAGGTCGGATGCAAGGAAATCTGTCTGCTCTACGGCAACGTTGCCAAAGCCTTCGGAATGCGCGTCAGCAAAGGCTGCGCCGGTCATGGTCAATACGATGGCCGTGGTGCTCAGAAAACGTTTCATTGTAGGTCTCCTTCCAAAAATGAGCGTTGCTTGCTCTTCTGGAACCACAACCCGGATGGCCCTTTCCAGTTCCACGGCGGCACAAATAAATGTGCGGGACTTCGCCCAAGCATCGGCAAGCCCCAAACATGGAAAAGGTGGCCCTAGGCCGCCCGCGCTTCCCCGATATATTCCGCCCTCAGGCGTCTTCGCCCTTGGCGGGCAACTCCTCCGCCAGCGCCTCGAACCCTTGGCCCGAGGCGACGAGACAGGTGATGCCGTTGACCCCGGTGACCGTGATCGTCCAACTGCCCGTCTGGTCGGAGGCGAAAACCTCAACCACCGCATTATCGCCGCCTAGCCCCATGGACTGGCGCGTCTCGCCATAGCCATCGGCCAGCCGCAGCACCACATGATCGCGCGGCGCGCAATTGCGCGGCGTCTGCGCCTCGGTCGTGGTGGCCAGCACAATCGCCGAAGCGGCGGTGAGCGCCGCGAGGTGAAGAAATTTAACGAAACCTGTCATAGCATCTGCCTTCGTATCGAAAGGCGTGATCCTTGGAGGATGGCAATGCGCCGTCTTTCGCACTGGCCCCAAAGCAGCCTTGGTTGAAATGACTGCATCCGCTGCGCTGGAAACTGCCTCAGATGCGACGCAACAGAGAGTGCGCCCCAAGGCTGAAAGACTGGTTAATCCGCCGCGCGGAAATCACCCCAACAGCTTCGCTGCGTCGCGGCATGTTTTGCCTTGAAGTTTTCGCACAAAAATGCCCCTCTGTGCGCAACAATGTTAGGCGGCCAGCGCGCCGCCCTGCCTGAGGAGCCTCTCATGACCGCCACAACCCGCCCCCTGCGTTCCGTTCTCTACATTCCGGGCTCCAAGCCCCGTGCCTTGGACAAAGCTCGCGGATTGGCCTGCGACGCGGTGATCTTCGACCTAGAAGATGCCGTTTCCCCCGATGAGAAGGTCGCTGCACGTGAAACATTGGCCGAGGCACTGGCCGAAGGCGGCTACGGCGCGCGGATGCGGGTGGTGCGGATCAACGGGCTCGATACCGAATGGGGCGCCGATGACGCCCGCGCCGCCGCCGCAATGAACCCCGATGCGATTCTCCTGCCCAAGGTCGGATCCCCCGCCGATCTCGAAGCGCTGGCCGAGATCGTGGGCGACATCCCCCTTTGGGCTATGATGGAAACCCCGGGCGCCATGTTGAATGCTGCCGCCATCGCCGGGCACCGCCAGTTGCAGGCGATGGTCATGGGCACCAACGATCTGGCGAAAGACCTGCAAACCCGCTTCCGCCCCGACCGGCTGCCGCTGATGACCGGCCTCGGGCTTTGCCTGCTGGCCGCCAAAGCGCATGGCGTGGCGATCATCGACGGGGTGTATAACGCGTTCAAAGACGAAGACGGCCTGCGCGCCGAATGCGAACAGGGCCGCGACATGGGCTTTGACGGCAAAACCCTGATCCACCCCGCACAGCTCGACATCGCCAATGCGGCCTTTACCCCGTCAGAGGAAGAAGCCGCCCTCGCCCGCCGCCAGATCGACGCCTATGAAGAGGCACAGGCCGCAGGTCAGGGCGTGGCGGTCGTCGACGGTAAAATCGTGGAAAATCTCCATGTTGCCACCGCCCGCGAAACACTGGCAAAACTGGCGGCAATTGCAGCCATGAGCCCGGAGCCTTCGACATGACAATCCTCATCCTCGGCCTGATCCTTTGGATCGGGGCCCATCTCTTCAAACGCTTGATGCCTGCCCAACTGACGCAGATGGGCACCGCAGGCCGGGGCGCGGTGGCCGCCGCATTGGTCCTGGCGCTGGCCCTCATCATCTGGGGCTACCGCGCGGCGGAGTTCATTCCCGTTTGGAACCCGCCCAGCTTCCTGACGCACATCAACAATCTTCTAATGGTGCTGGCTTTCTGGGTCTTCGGCTCAAGTGCTGCTAAGGGCGCCAAAGCATGGCCCGCTTATAAAACCCGCCACCCGCAACTGCTGGCGGTGAAAATCTGGGCCACGGCGCACCTGCTGGTGAACGGCGATCTCGCCTCCATCCTGCTCTTCGGCACCATGCTCGGCTGGGCGGTGAGCGAGGTGATCTTGATCAACCGCGCCGAGCCGGGCTGGACACCCCCGCCCCGCGCAGGCCGCGCCACCTATATCCGCCTCATCGTGATCTCCACGATCCTCTTCGTTCTCGTCGCCGGCATTCACACATGGCTCGGCGTCATCCCCTTCCCCCATTGATCCCGGAGCCTTCCATGAAAGTTTACCGATTCCTCTCCGAAGAAGACACATCCGCCTTTTGCCACAAAGTCACCGATGCGCTGAACAAAGGCTGGGAGCTTTACGGCTCTCCCACCCAAACATGGGACCACAAGGCCGGGGTCATGCGCTGCGGCCAAGCCGTGGTGAAAGACGCCCCCGGCACCTATTCGCCCGACACCAAATTGGGCGAGCAGTGATGAGCAAGACCAACCGGGGCCGCTTTTTCGAAGACTACAAACTGGGCGAGGTGCTGCATCACGCGGTGCCCCGCACAGTCGGCGCGGGCGAACGCGCGCTTTATCACGCGCTCTACCCCGCCCGGCACGCGCTCTATTCCGCCGACAGTTTCGCCCAGTCCTGCGGGCTGAAGGCCATCCCGCTCGACGATATGATCGCCTTTCACATCGTCTTTGGCAAAACCGTGCCCGATGTCTCGCTCAATGCCGTGGCAAATCTGGGCTATGCGCAGGGCCGCTGGCTGCGCCCCGTCTGGCCCGGAGACACGCTGCGTGCGGAAAGCGAGGTGATCGGCCTCAAACAAAACTCCAACGGCAAGACCGGCGTTGTCTGGGTCCGCACCACGGGGCTGAACCAAAACGACGAAAAGGTGCTCGACTATGTCCGCTGGGTCATGGTCCGAAAAGGCGATCTCGACGCCCCCGCGCCCGAGACCATAGTGCCCGACCTGCCCGATGCGCTGACCGTGGATCAATTGCACATCCCGCAGGGCCTCGACTTTACCAATTACGACTTCGCCCGCGCCGGGGAGCCGCACCGCTGGGGCGATTATGAGGTCGGCGAAAAGATCGACCATGTCGACGGTGTCACGATTGAGGAAGCCGAACACATGATGGCCACGCGCCTGTGGCAGAACACCGCCAAGGTGCATTTCGACACCTCCGCCCGCCCCGGCGGCTCGCGGCTGATCTATGGCGGTCATGTAATCTCCATGGCCCGCGCGCTGTCCTTTAACGGGCTGGCCAATGCGCAGATGGTCGTGGGGCTGAACGGCGGCGCCCATGCCAACCCCTGCCTTGCGGGCGATACCGTCCGGGCCTGGACCGAAGTGCTCGACAAGGCCGAGACGTCGGCCCCCGGTGTCGGTGCGCTGCGTCTGCGCCTTGTGGCGACCAAGGGCGGCGCCCCCTTCGAGCTGCGCGATGAGGCCGGAAAATACCGCTCCGAGGTTTTGCTTGACCTCGATTACTGGGCGCTCATGCCGCGCTAAACAGCCGGTCCGCCCCTTCCGTGGGGCGGCCTATCCCCCCTTATTCAAGCAAAAATCAGCCGATTCGGAGCCGCTGAGCGGAAATGTGATCACACGTATTTATCGTGTGATCACAAAACTCATTTTTAGCTGGTCAAACCCGGCTTTCTCCGAAAAAACCCTTACAGGAACGAAAGTCATCCCCATACTACGGGGCAACTGGAACAGAAACGGGACCGTTTTCATGAACATCCACGAATATCAGGCAAAAGCCCTCCTGCGCAGCTATGGCGCCCCTGTCTCCGACGGCCGCGTTGTGCTGAAGGCAGAAGACGCCAAGAACGCAGCCGGCGAAATGGACGGGCCCCTCTGGGTTGTCAAAGCGCAGATTCACGCAGGCGGTCGCGGCAAGGGCAGCTTCAAAGAAGCCGCCGCTGGCGAAAAGGGCGGCGTGCGCCTGGCCAAATCCGTGGAAGAAGCGGCCGAGGAAGCCAAGAAGATGCTGGGCAAAACACTGGTCACGCACCAGACCGGCCCGGCAGGCAAGCAGGTCAACCGCATCTACATCGAAGACGGCTCCGACATCGAGCGTGAGTTGTACCTTGCCCTGCTGGTCGACCGTCAGACCAGCCGCATCTCCTTTGTCTGCTCCACCGAAGGCGGCATGGACATTGAAGAAGTCGCTGAAGCGACACCTGAGAAAATCCTCAGCTTCTCCGTCGACCCGGCCACCGGCTACCAGCCCTATCACGGCCGCCGCGTTGCCTTCTCGCTGGGTCTTGAGGGCGCCGCCGTCAAGCAATGCGTCAAGCTGATGGGTCAGCTCTACAAAGCCTTCATCGAGAAGGACATGGAGATGCTCGAGATCAACCCGCTGATCGTCATGCCCGGCAACGAACTCAAGGTGCTCGACGCCAAGGTCGGTTTCGACGGCAACGCCATGTACCGCCAGCCCGACATCGCCAACCTGCGCGACGAGACCGAGGAAGACGCTAAGGAACTCGAAGCCTCCAAGTATGACCTGAACTACATCGCGCTCGACGGTGAGATCGGCTGCATGGTGAACGGCGCGGGCCTTGCCATGGCGACGATGGACATCATCAAACTCTACGGGGCCGAGCCTGCCAACTTCCTCGACGTGGGCGGTGGCGCGACGAAAGAGAAGGTGACCGAAGCTTTCAAGATCATCACCTCCGATGAGAACGTCAAAGGCATCCTCGTGAACATCTTCGGCGGCATCATGCGCTGTGACGTCATCGCCGAGGGCGTTGTCGCCGCGGTGAAAGAAGTCGGTCTGAAAGTGCCGCTGGTTGTCCGTCTCGAAGGCACCAACGTCGAAGAAGGCAAGGCGATCATCAACAACTCCGGTCTCGACGTCATCGCCGCCGACGACCTGAAAGATGGCGCGCAGAAGATCGTGAAAGCGGTCAAAGGCTAAGCCTTTTCGGCCATGCCTGCGGGGCACTGTGCCCCGCAGGCTTGGTCGATATCACCGTTCCCGCCGCCCCATGACGGCGGGGCAGATGCGACGACACCGCGCCGCGCCCACCCGATGATGCAATGAGGTCAGTATGGATCAATCTCCCAAATCCTCCCCCGTTCTGACGGGTATTGCGCTATTGGGGGCTGGAATTCTGATCCGGCAGTGGCAACCCGCGGCCCTGCGTCTGCCCGAAGCCGCCAACCACCGCCGCCGCGACCGCGGGTTCAGCCGCGCGGCACGGAAATCCCGCAACGGGCTGGCGATGATCCTGCCGTCGAACCTCACCGGCTCCATTGGCCGCAGCCTCATGGTCATGGGCGCGGGTCTGCTGACCCTGCGGGTGCTGGACCTGTTGGTCGATCAAGATGAGCAGCTTTACTGATGCCCGTGCTGTCGCTCGCCCCCTTTATTCAACATGCGGCCAAGCGCGACAGCGCCCCGCGAAAGGCGGGCCGATGACACAGGCGTTTGCCTCTTCACGTGCAGGCTGGTGGGTGATCCTTGCCCTGATCCTGGCCTTTGCCGCGCAGATGGTCGTCGTGAACGGCCTCCCCGCCGCCACCCAAACCACCCTGCTGGCCGAAGGCGGCTTTTACGAAAGCCTCTCCGTCGTGGGTTACATCCTTTGCATTCTCGCATTGGTCTGGACCCTGCGCGCCGCGGTGCTGCGGGTCTGGTATCTGCCGCTGGTGCTGGCGGTCATGGCAGCGCGCGAGTTGGACCTCGACAAAAGCCTTTTCACCCGCGGCCTGTTCAAAGCCCGCCAATATACCGGTGAGGGTGTCCCGCTGGGCGAGCGGCTAATCGCCGCGCTGATCCTTGCGCTGATCGTCACCGCGATCCTGCTGATGCTCTGGCGTCACGCCCGGCCCTATCTCACGGCCCTGTTTCGGGGCCGCGCTTGGGCGGGGGCGGTCCTGCTAGGGATCGGTTTCACCGTCGCTTACAAACTGCTCGACGGCATCGCGCGCAAACTCGCCCCGCTGGGGATCGAGGTCAGCGCCGATGCCGAACGCACCGCCTTCGTCGTCGAGGAGATCGGGGAGCTTGGCATCCCGGTCATGTTCCTCGTCGCCATCCTGCTGTGGCCCGGCCCTGCGCCTGCCACGGCCCATCCCACCAACCGGGCGCACCGCGTCTGACGCCCCCGGGGCCTGCCCCCGGGATTAAACATCACCGACCAAGGAAGAAATCATGGCCGTACTAGTCAACGAAAACACCAAAGTCATCTGTCAGGGTCTGACCGGCTCGCAGGGGACGTTCCACACCGAACAGGCCATCGCCTATGGCACCAAGATGGTCGGCGGCGTGACACCCGGCAAAGGCGGTCAAACGCATCTCGACCTGCCGGTCTTCAACTCCGTGCACGAAGCCAAACACGCGACCGAGGCCAATGCCTCCGTGATCTACGTCCCGCCCCCCTTCGCTGCCGACTCGATCCTTGAGGCGATCGACGCCGAGATGGAGCTGATCGTCTGCATCACTGAAGGCATCCCGGTTCTGGACATGGCTCGCGTCGCCCGCGCGCTCGAAGGCTCCAAGTCGCGCCTCATCGGCCCGAACTGCCCCGGTGTCATCACGCCCGATGCCTGCAAGATCGGCATCATGCCGGGCCACATCCACCGTCGCGGCTCCGTCGGCGTCGTGTCGCGCTCGGGCACCCTGACCTATGAGGCCGTCAAGCAGACCACCGACATGGGCCTCGGCCAATCCTCCGCCGTGGGCATCGGTGGCGACCCGATCAAAGGGACCGAGCATATCGACGTGCTGGAGATGTTCCTTGCCGATGACGAGACACAGTCGATCATCATGATCGGCGAAATCGGCGGCTCCGCCGAAGAGGAAGCGGCACAGTTCCTCGCCGATGAGAAGAAGAAGGGCCGTTGGAAGCCCACAGCTGGTTTCATCGCAGGCCGCACCGCCCCTCCCGGACGCCGCATGGGCCACGCAGGCGCGATCGTCGCCGGTGGCAAGGGCGACGCGGAGAGCAAGATCGAAGCGATGAAAGAAGCCGGGATCGTGGTCGCCGACAGCCCCGCCACATTGGGCGAAGCGGTCAAAGAAGCGATCGACAAGGGCTGATGCCTGCCGGGCGGGCCACGGCCCGCCCATTGACCCACTCCGCAAAGCACTATGTTTTGCGGGGTCTTGATAAAAACCACCCGGCGCCGCCGACAGCGAAGGAGGGCAAGATGCACATTCAGACCGCGGTCAATCTCTGCCCGCTTTCGCCCGGCGCCGGCCCGCGGGCAAGCGCCCGACCCGGCGGCCTCGCAGGGCCCTGCACCTCCGCCTTCGATACCTATGGCCCCCCGCCCCGGGCCTGACTATAGACCGACCCTGATTCTGACCCTGTCCCGTCTGCCCCGCCGAACAAAGGTGACCCAATGACCGACCAACCCGCCAACGAACAATTCCACGCCTCTTCCTTTATGGAAGGCGACAACGCGGAATATCTTGAGGCGATGTACGCCCGCTATGCCAACGATCCCAACGCGGTTGACGAGGCATGGCAAACGTTCTTTGCGGCGATGGGCGATGACGCCGAAACCGCGCAAGCCGAGGCCGCTGGCCCCTCTTGGGCACGCCCCGATTGGCCCCCCGCCCCGCAGAGCGAGGTGATGGGCGCGCTGACCGGCGTCTGGCCCGAACCGACCGAGGCGAAGGCCGCAGGCGAGAAGATCAAGAAAAAGGCCGAGGAAAAGGGCGTGCCCGTTTCCGACGATCAAATCCGCGCCGCCGTGCTCGACAGTATCCGCGCGCTCATGCTGATCCGCGCCTACCGCATTCGTGGCCACCTCGCCGCGACGCTCGACCCTCTGGGCATGCGCGACATGGGCGAACAGCCCGAGCTTGACCCCAAGTCCTACGGTTTCACCGATGCCGACATGGACCGCCCGATCTTCATCGACAATGTGCTGGGCCTTGAAGTGGCCACCATGAAGCAGATCGTCGGCATCGTCCGCTCGACCTACTGCGGCACCTTCGCGCTGCAATATATGCATATTTCCGACCCCGAGCAGGCCGGTTGGCTGAAAGAACGGATCGAAGGCTACGGCAAGGAAATCGCCTTTACCAAGGAAGGCCGCAAGGCGATCCTGAGCAAGCTGGTCGAAGCCGAGGGTTTCGAGAAGTTCCTGCACGTCAAATACATGGGCACCAAGCGTTTCGGCCTTGATGGCGGCGAAAGCCTTGTTCCGGCGATGGAGCAGATCATCAAGCGCGGCGGCCAGTTGGGCGTCAAGGACATCGTCATCGGCATGCCCCACCGGGGCCGTCTGTCGGTCCTCGCTAACGTCATGCAGAAACCCTACCGCGCGATCTTTAACGAGTTCCAAGGCGGCAGCTTCAAACCTGACGATGTGGATGGCTCGGGCGATGTGAAATACCACCTCGGCGCCTCGTCCGACCGTGAGTTTGACGGCAACTCCGTGCACCTGTCGCTCACCGCGAACCCCTCCCACCTAGAGGCGGTGAACCCCGTGGTGCTGGGGAAGGTCCGCGCCAAGCAGGACCAATTGAACGACGAGGACCGCACCGCCGTCATGCCCGTACTGCTGCACGGCGACGCGGCTTTTGCGGGTCAAGGTGTCGTGGCCGAATGTTTCGCGCTTTCGGGCCTCAAGGGCCACAAAACCGGCGGCACCATGCATATCGTGGTGAACAACCAGATCGGCTTTACCACCGCGCCGCATTTCTCGCGCTCCTCGCCCTATCCGACCGACAACGCGCTGGTCGTCGAGGCGCCGATCTTCCACGTCAACGGCGATGACCCCGAAGCCGTGGTCCACGCCGCCCGCGTCGCGACCGAGTTCCGCCAGAAGTTCCACAAGGACGTGGTCATCGACATCTTCTGCTACCGCCGCTTCGGTCACAACGAAGGCGATGAGCCGATGTTCACCAACCCGGTGATGTACAAGAGCGTCAAGAAACAGAAAACCACGCTGAGCCTTTATACCTCGCGTCTGGTGGCCGACGGTCTGATCCCCGAGGGGGAGATCGAAGACATGAAGACCGCCTTCCAGAACCATCTGAATGATGAGTTCGAGGCCGGGAAAGACTACCGCCCGAACAAGGCCGACTGGCTCGACGGCAAATGGTCCGGCATGGACAAAAAGAACAAGTCCTACCAACGCGGCAAAACCGCCATCGCCCCCGAGACGCTGCAAGATGTCGGCAATGCGATCACCAGTGCGCCCGAGGGCTTCCCGCTGCACAAGACCATCGGCCGTCTGCTCGACGCGAAGAAGAAGATGTTCGAAAGCGGTGAGGGCTTCGACTGGGCCACGGCAGAGGCGCTCGCCTTCGGCTCCCTGCTGACCGAGGGGTACAAGGTCCGTCTGTCGGGTCAGGACAGCACGCGCGGCACCTTCAGCCAACGCCACTCGGCCTTCATCAACCAAGAGAACGAAGATCGCTACTACCCGCTGAACCACATCCGCGAAGGTCAGGCCGAGTACGAAGTCATCGACTCGATGCTCAGCGAATATGCAGTGCTGGGCTTTGAATATGGCTACTCGCTGGCCGAACCCAATGCGCTGACGCTTTGGGAAGCGCAGTTCGGCGACTTCGCCAATGGCGCGCAGATCATGTTCGACCAGTTCATCTCAAGCGGTGAAAGCAAATGGCTGCGCATGTCGGGCCTCGTCTGCCTGATGCCGCATGGCTATGAGGGTCAGGGGCCAGAGCACTCCTCGGCCCGTCTGGAGCGTTTCCTCACCATGTGCGGCGGCGACAACTGGATCGTGGCGAACTGCACCACGCCCGCCAACTACTTCCACATCCTGCGCCGCCAGCTGCACCGCAGCTACCGCAAGCCGCTGATGTTGATGACGCCCAAGTCGCTGCTGCGCCACAAGCTGGCCATCAGCAAGGCCGATGAATTCACCACCGGGTCGAGCTTCCACCGGGTGCTTTGGGATGACGCCGAAAAGGGCAACTCCGACACCAAACTGGTCGCGGATGACAAGATCAAGCGCGTGGTGATGTGCTCGGGCAAGGTCTATTACGACCTGCTGGAAGAGCGTGACGCCCGCGGCATCGACGACATCTACCTCCTGCGCTTCGAGCAGTTCTACCCCTTCCCCGCGCAATCCGCCGTGAAGGAGCTAGAACGCTTCAAAGGGGCCGAGATGATCTGGTGTCAGGAAGAACCCAAGAACCAAGGTGCGTGGTCCTTTATCGAGCCCAACATCGAATGGGTTCTGGGCCGCATCGACGCGAAACATGGCCGCGCCTCCTATGTGGGCCGCGCCACTTCGGCCTCGCCCGCCACGGGTCTGGCCAGCCAGCACAAAGCACAACAAGCCGCCCTCGTTGACGAGGCGCTGACCATCAAAGGAAAGTAAACCATGACAAGCGAAGTACGCGTCCCGACGCTGGGCGAATCCGTCACAGAAGCCACCGTTGCCACATGGTTCAAGAAACCCGGCGATACCGTTGCGGTGGATGAAATGCTCTGCGAGCTGGAAACCGACAAGGTCACCGTCGAAGTGCCCAGCCCCGTCGCTGGCACCCTGAGCGAGATCGTGGCGCAGGAAGGCGACACCGTGGGTGTCGACGCCCTTCTGGCCAATGTCAGCGAAGGCGACAGCGGCACCGCCGCCGCGCCCAAGGCCAAGGAAGCCGCCGGTGCCGCCTCCCAGTCCGACCGTGGCGGCGATGCGCCCAAAGCCATCGACGCAGGCGCTACCGAAGTCGCCGCCCGCGAAGGTCAAAGCATCGACGTGCAAGTGCCCACCTTGGGCGAGTCGGTGACCGAAGCGACCGTGAGCACTTGGTTCAAAAAGGTCGGCGACAAGGTCGAAGCCGATGAAATGCTCTGCGAGTTGGAGACCGACAAAGTTAGCGTCGAAGTCCCCGCCCCCGCCGCAGGCGTGCTGGCCGAAATCTTTGCCGAAGAAGGCAGCACCGTCGAAGCGTCCGCCACACTGGCCGCGCTGACCACCGGCGCAGGCGCTGCTGCCCCCAAGGGTGAAGACGCCAAATCCGGTGCCGGTGCCGCGCCTGAGACCAAGCCCGCCGATGGCAAAGATGTCGAAGACGCACCTTCCGCCAAGAAAGCCATGGCCGAAGCGGGGATCAGCCGCGATCAGGTCACAGCTTCGGGCCGTGACGGTCGCGTGATGAAGGAAGACGTGGCCAAAGCCGTGGCCGCAGGCGCCTCCGCGCCGAAAGCCGAGGCGAAACCCGCAGCACCCCGCGCAGCCTCCGCCCCCGATGACGCCGCCCGCGAAGAGCGCGTCAAGATGACCCGCCTCAAGCAGACCATGGCGCGCCGCCTGAAGGAAGCGCAGAACACCGCCGCGATCCTGACGACCTTCAACGAGGTCGACATGACCGAGGTCATGGCCCTGCGCAACGCCTACAAGGCCGACTTCGAGAAGAAGCACGGCGTTCGGATGGGCTTCATGTCCTTCTTCACCAAGGCCTGCTGCCACGCGCTGAAAGAGATCCCCGAAGTCAACGCCGAGATCGACGGCACCGACGTGATCTACAAGAACTACGTCCATATGGGCGTCGCCGCGGGCACGCCCACGGGCCTCGTGGTGCCGGTGATCAAGGACGCCGACGCGATGTCCTTTGCCGAAATCGAGAAGGCCGTGAACGCCATGGGCAAGAAAGCCCGTGACGGCAAGCTGACCATGGCCGACATGACTGGCGGCACCTTCACCATCTCCAACGGTGGCGTCTACGGCTCGCTGATGACCGCGCCCATCCTGAACCCGCCGCAGTCCGGCATCCTCGGCATGGCGAAAATTCAGGACCGTCCGATGGCGATCAACGGCGAGGTCGTGATCCGTCCGATGATGTATATCTCGCTCAGCTACGACCACCGCCTGATCGACGGCAAAGGTGCTGTGACCTTCCTCGTCCGCGTCAAAGAGATGCTGGAAGATCCGCGCCGTCTGTTGATGGATCTGTGATACTATGGGCGGGGGGCGACCCCCGCCCTATCTACCTGTGGACCCGTGGGTTTTCCCACATAGCGAAAGGACACAGACCATGAGTGAAACCACCCTCCTCGCCGCCTATGGCCTTCTGGTCATGCTGACGATCCTCTTGCAGGTGCTGGGCGCGACCCGGCAACTCTCGATGGGCTACCTGATGTCCTCGCGCGATGAGACGCGCACCACCACCGGCATGACCGCCCGTCTGGGCCGCGCGCTCGATAACTCCGTCGTGGCCATGGCGATCTTCGCCCCCGCCGTGCTGCTGGTCGAGATCATGGGCCGCAATAACAGCGCCACGCTTTTGGCCGCGCAGGTCTTCTTGCTCGCGCGGATCATCTATCTGATCGTTTATGCCCTCGGTGTGCCGACGATCCGGACCCTCGCTTGGCTGGCGGGCTATGCCGCCACCGCCGTTCTCTATTTCCACGCGCTCTGAAAGGCATTCCCATGCAGATGATCTGCCACTTCGACGTCACCGATTTCGCCGCTTGGAAAGACGCATTCGACGCCGATGCCGAGGCGCGGCGCAATGCGGGGCTCTCGGTGCTGCAAATCTGGCAACACGCCGACAGCAGCAGCAAAGCCTCCGTTCTCTTGGATGTGAACGACCGCAAAAAGGCCGATGACTGGCTCGCCCGATCAGATGCGCTGAGCAGCGATGACAAGGGCACCGTGACCAGTTCCACCGCCTATTTCGTGAAATCCGCATGAGCGCCGAGCTGACCGTCCTGACCCTCGCGGCCCTGCTACAGGGGCTGCAATTCGTGCTCTACGCCGTGCCCGCCAACCGCGAGCTTGGCCCCGGCTACACCATGTCGGCGCGTGATCGTGAGCCTTCGCAGGCCATGAGCGACCGCACCGCCCGTCTGGGGCGCGCGATGAACAACCATTTCGAAGGGCTGATCCTTTTCGGCATCGCCGTGGGCGTGGTGCAGATGTCGGCCCAGAACACCGCCTTCACCGCCGCCTGCGCTTGGGTCTATCTCATCGCCCGGCTGCTCTATATTCCCGCCTATGCGCTCGGCCTGCGCCCGCATCGGTCGTTCATCTGGATCGTCGGTTTCGCCGCGACCATGCTGATGCTGCTGGCGGCCCTCATTTAACCCTTTCCCCCAACACCCGCAGGCAGCGGCGCTTGCACCTGAAACCCGCGCCTCATACCTTGCCTGCACCACCCGACTGCTAAGGAGACCCCCCATGTCGAGCTATGATGTCATCGTGATCGGCTCCGGCCCCGGCGGCTATGTCGCCGCCATCCGTTGCGCGCAACTGGGCCTGAAAACCGCCTGTGTCGAAGGCCGTGAGACCCTCGGCGGCACCTGCCTCAACGTGGGCTGCATCCCCTCCAAGGCGCTGCTCCACGCCACGCATATGCTGCATGAGGCCGAGCATAATTTCGAAGAGATGGGTCTCAAGGCGAAAGCGCCGACCGTCGATTGGAAGCAGATGCTGACCTACAAAGACAAGACCATCGAGACCAACACCAAAGGCATCGAATTCCTGTTCAAAAAGAACAAGATCGACTGGCTGAAGGGCTGGGGATCGATCCCCGAAGCGGGCAAGGTCAAGGTTGGCGATGAGGTCCATGAGGCCAAGAACATCATCATCGCCTCCGGTTCTGAGCCCGCAGGGCTGCCGGGCGTCGAGGTCGATGAGAAGACCGTCGTGACCTCCACCGGCGGGCTGGAATTGGGCAAAATCCCCAAGAAGATGGTGGTGATTGGCGCGGGCGTGATCGGGCTGGAACTGGGCAGCGTCTACGCCCGTCTCGGCACCGAGATTACGGTCGTCGAATACCTCGACGTGATCACCCCCGGCATGGACCCCGAGGTGCAAAAGACCTTCCAACGCATGCTGAAAAAGCAGGGGCTGAACTTCGTCATGGGCGCTGCCGTGCAGAAGACCGAAGTCGCCAAAGGCAAGGCCACGGTCAGCTACAAGCTGCGCAAGGACGACAGCGAACATGAGATTGAAGCCGATGCCGTGCTCGTCGCCACAGGCCGCAAGCCGGTGATCAAAGGCATGGGGTTCGACGATCTCGGCATCAAGATGACCGAGCGCGGCCAGATCGCCGTCAACGAGCATTGGGAGACCTCCGTCAAAGGCGTCTATGCCATCGGCGACGTGATCGAGGGCCCGATGCTGGCGCATAAAGCCGAGGACGAAGGCATGGCCGCCGCCGAAGTCATCGCGGGCAAGCATGGCCATGTGAACTACGGCGTGATCCCCGGCGTGATCTACACCCACCCGGAAGTCGCCAGCGTGGGTGAGACCGAGGCGACGCTGAAGGAAGCGGGCCGCGCCTATAAAGTCGGCAAATTCTCCTTCATGGGCAACGCGCGGGCCAAAGCGGTCTTTGCCGGCGACGGTTTCGTCAAGCTGATCGCGGATAAGGAAACCGACCGCATCCTCGGCTGCCACATCATCGGCCCCGGCGCGGGCGACCTGATCCACGAGGTCTGCGTGGCGATGGAATTCGGCGCCTCGGCGCAGGATCTAGCGATGACCTGCCACGCGCACCCGACCTATTCCGAAGCCGTGCGCGAAGCCGCACTGGCCTGCGGCGACGGGCCGATCCACATGTAAGACGACGGGGCGGGCCAAGGGTCCGCCCCTTTTCGTTGCGCAGGCGGCGCACGCTGCGGCTATCGCGCGTTAACACCCCTGCCCTACAACCTCCCCCGTCGCGACATTCACGGAAGACGAGGCCCCTCGCGGGTCATGTCGATACGTAGAGACATGCAGGGTGACGCCTGTCTTTTCCACCACCCTCGGCGGCGCCGCCACTTTCGAACGGCTTCCTAAATTTCTGAGTTTGCGTCCCGCGAAACCATCGTTTCAGCGGGCACTACAGCATGCCGAAAAATCGCGAAGGGCAGCGCCGACCCGCGGGGTGGTGCTGAAAGCGCCGCCCCAGGGGGGCGGGTCGGCGCTGCCCGGCCTGCGGCCGGGCGGGTCATTCCGAGAGCCCCCCCCGAAGACCAACAAGGCGCGCGCCTCGCGCTTACTCCACCTCCGCAGGCTGCCACCCCGCCTCGCGCAGCAGCGCGTCGGAATGGCTCTCCACCTCCTGCTCCAACCGCGCCATGAAAGCGCGCTTGTCCAGCCCCGGCTCGATCGGCTCCAGAAACTCCACCACGGCCAAGCCCGGGCGGCGGTAGAGGCCCCGGCGTGGCCAGAAGTAGCCCGCATTGGTCGCCGCAGGCACGCAGACCTGCCCCAGTTGATCGTAAAGCACCGCCGTACCGACCTTGTAAGGCGCGCTCAGCCCCGGGGCGACGCGGGTGCCTTGGGAATAGATCACGATCTGCCCCGGCTCCACCCGGCCCGCGTTCACGTCTTCCATCATCTTGGTGATCGCCTGCCCGCGCTTGCCCCGGTTCACGGCGATCATCTGCATCCGCTTGGTGTATTGCCCGATCACCGGCGTCCAAAGAACCTCGCGCTTCATGATGAACTTGGCCCGTGGCAGGGCGTGGAAGATCATGATGATATCGAGGAACGATTGATGCTTGGCCGCGATCAGAACCTCACCCTCGGGGATTTGGCCGCGCACTTCGCAGCGCAGCCCGATCAGCCAACGCGCCGTCCACATGGCCCAAGCGGCATAGGCTTTGCAGCCCGCATAGGCCCCGCGTTTGGAAAACATCGCCCAAGGCGCGAAGGCCAGCCCGATCATCGGCATCGCCACGGTCACCTGCACGATATAGAGGATCGAGCGGACCCATTGCAGCAGCTTCATGTCAACTCCCTCAATGTACGCCGCGCGGCGGCCCCGGTGGCGGCAAAGGCGACCGCGCCGACAAGGAATGGCACCATCAGCGGCACGGCCCAATGCCAACCTTGGAAGCCCAAACCGGTCAAGAATCCGCCTGCCTCGCCCGCGTCAGGCAGCAACACCACCGCGATCATGCCCAAAGCCGTGCCCGCCGCTGCACCCAGCAGCGCGCGCAGGGTGAAACGGCGAATGAAGGCCCGCGCGATATAATCATCGGTCGCCCCCACCAGCCGCAGCACCGCGATCACCTGCGCATTGGCCGCAAGCGCCGCTTGCGCGGCAAGTGTCACCATCGCGGCCACCGCAGCCCCGATCAGCAGCGTCGAAATCCAGCCCAAAAGGCGCAAACGACTCGCCGCCGCGACCAGCGGCGCGCGCCAGCGGCTGTGATCGTCAAGCACTGCGCCCGGCACCTCGGCCGAAAGACGCAGGCGCAGTCCCACAGGGTCCAGCCCCTCGCCTTCCTCGACCACTTCGATCAAACGCGGCACCGGCAGGTTCTCCATCGCCAGTTCCGGGCCGAACCACGGGGCAAGCAGCTTTTCCTGCTCCGCATCCGTCAGCGCCCGGGCCGAAGCGACGCCCTTGGTCGTCTCCAACACCTTCAACGCGGCCTCGGTCTGGGCTGCGCGTTGGTCCAGCGGCGCCACGATCCGCACCGTTGCCGACTGCGCCAACTCCTGCCCCCAGACCTGCGCCAACCGGCCCGAGGCCAGCGACAGCGCCAAGGCAAAGACCGCCAGAAAGGCCATCGCCCCCGCTGCGAAAAGGGTCAGTTGCGCGGTGAACCCCGAGGGCGGCACCACACGGTCCGCTTGTCTGTCACCTTTGAAAATCGCGCGCAGGGCGCCCAGATCGAAGCGCTTCACAGATCCGCCCCCGCCAGTTGAATGCGCCGGTTCGCGATACGCAGCACACGGGCCTGCACATGCGCCTTGGTGGCGCGAATGAGGCCCAGATCATGGGTGGCGATCAACACTGTCTTGCCCATGCGGTTCAATTCGATCAACAGCCGCAGCAGCCGCTGGGACATTTCCCAATCGATGTTCCCCGTCGGCTCATCCGCCAGGATCACATCGGGCGACATGATCACCGCGCGGGCCAGCGCGGCCCGCTGCCGCTCCCCGCCCGAAAGCTCGGGCGGGAGGGCGTCGGCGCGGTTGGTGAGGCCAACCCAAGACATCAACTCTTCCAGATCGGTGCCCTCTGCTTCGGCCCCGCGGCCCGAGACGTTGAGCGGTAGGGCCACATTCTCGGTCAGGGGCAGATGGTCGAGGAATTTCACGTCCTGATGCACCACGCCGACACGGCGGCGCATCAGCGCGATGTCATCGCGCCCCAGCCCGCGCACGTCTTGCCCAAACATCCGCAGATGCCCCGCCGTGGGCAAAAGCGCCCCATAGCAGAGCTTCATCAAGGTGGTCTTGCCCGCGCCCGAGGGGCCGGTCAGAAAATGGAAGGATCCGGGGGCGAGTTTCAGCGTGATGTCGGACAGCAATTCGCCCCCGCCATAGCTGTAGGCCACATTTTCGAGCTCTATCACGCATCCACCTTAAAAAACTTCGACCTGTTGTGCCTCAGCACCGGAAAGGATTCAATCTCTCAGAACCCCAGCACCCTGCCCAGATATCACTTTTCCTACGTTATTCTAGGACATATGCTGCCCGTTACGATCTCAGAGCACCGAACGAACCCAGGAATGACCATGCGGCTGATCTGCCCCAACTGCGACGCGCAATACGAAGTCCCCGACGATGTGATGCCGGCGGCGGGGCGTGATGTGCAATGTTCCAACTGCGGGCAGACGTGGTTCCAGCATCACCCCGACAATGCGCCAGAGGCCGAAGAGGATGATTTCGCCGACGATGTGATGCGCATGAAGCAGCGCGGCCTGGATGAGGATACGGAAGCCGCCGCAGCGGCCAGCCTGCCCGATTTGCAACCCTTCGGCGATGAAGAGGAAGACGCGCCCTTTGAAGACGATCAAGACGACGACTTCGAAGACGCATTCGACCCCGAGGAGGAGGCGCCCCAACCCGCCCCCGCCGCGCCGGTGCGTCGCCCCCTCGACCCCGCCATCGCCGAGATCCTCCGCCAAGAGGCCGCGGCAGAGCAAGAAGCCCGCCGCCGTCGCCAGTCGGAACCGCTGGAAAGCCAGCCGGACCTCGGTCTAGACGACGCGCCCCGGCCCCAGCCGCAGCAAAGGGCTGAGATTGCGGCAGAAGACCATGTGCCCGAGGATGAAGACGCCCGCCGCGCCCATGAGGCGCGCCTGCGCATGGCCAAGATGCGCGGAGAGCCGGTGCCCGAGAGCGAGGTTGACGCCTATGGCAGCGCCTCGCGCCGCGATCTTCTGCCCGATATCGAAGAGATCAACTCGACCCTGCGCCATGACCGGCAAGAGGGCGCGCAGGCCGGGCCCACCCCCACCGCCGCGCTCGACCGCCCCGAAAAGCCGCAGAAATCCGGCGGGTTCATGCGTGGGTTCACCATAATGATCGTCTTGGCGGCCCTGCTCGCGGCGGTCTATGTCTACGCGCCCGAGATCGCGCAATCCCTGCCGCAGGCCGATCCCTATCTGTCGTCCTATGTGGCATGGATGGACGATGCGCGGCTCTGGCTCGACGGGCAGTTGCAAGACCTGCTGGTCTGGCTCGACACCGTGGCGACCCAATCTCAGGGCTAACCCCGATCAGAACCGATCCAACAGCCTGTTAAGGTAATCCCGCTCGACCTCGGGCCGCTCCGCCTCGCCCGAGCGGCGGCGGATTTCGTCCAGCAACCGCCGCGCGCGGCCCTGATCGTCCGGCCCCTGCGCCAGCGGCGCGTCCGAACTGTTGGCCCCGCTGCCGCCCTGCTCCCGCCCAAGCGGATCGCGCCCCTCGCCACGCTGATCGCCACCCTCTGCCGTGCCTTGACCCGGCTGGCCTGCGCGTTGCTCCTGCTCCATCGCTTCACCGAGGGCGCGCATGCCCTCGCGCAGCGCCTCCATCGCCTGTGCCTGATTGTCGATCGCCTCGGCCAGTTCATCGCGGCGCAGCGCCTCTCCGGCGCGGTCCATCGCCTCGCCCGCGCGGTCCAGCGCGTCGCGGGCCGCGTCCCCCTCAGCCGTGCCCTGCCCGGGCAAACGTCCCTGCTGGCGGCGCAGCTCGTCGCGCAGTGCTTGCTGGCGTCCGGCCAGCCCTTCCTCGCCCCCTTCTTCACCAGAGGGGCCGCCCTGCCCGCGCTGGCCTTCATGGCTCTCGCCGCGCCCCTGCCCGCCGTTGCGGCCTTCGTTGCCGTCACTCTCCCCCGCGCCGGTGCCGGGGTTGAACTGTTCCTGCAGGTCGCGGAAGGCCTGATCGCTTAGCCCTTGCTGTTCTCGCAGCGTGTCCGACAGCCCCTCCATCGCCTGCTCACCGGGCGAATTGCCGCCCTGACCCGGCTGGCCTTCGGTGACGCGCATGTTCTCCATCATTTCCTGCAACTGGCGCAGCGCCTCGGCGGCTTCGGCCATGCGGCCCTGTTCCATCAACTCCTGAATGCGGTCCATCATGCGTTGCAGATCGTCTTGGGTCATCTGCATCGCTTCGCCCTGCGGCTGCTGGTCTTCGCCCGCGCCCTCCTGCGCCTGCTGCCGCTGGAGTTGCTCAAGGTAGTCTTCGGTGGCGCGGCGCAGCTCGTCCATCAGCTCGGCGATTTCGGCCTGAGAGGCGCCGTTCTTCATCGCCTCGTTCAGCTGGTCCTGTGCGCGGCGCATCCGCTCAAGCGCATCGGCCAGCACGCCTTCTTCCAACTCGATCGCCAGCGCCCAAAGGTCTTCGGCCAGATCGGTCTGCAGCTCTTCGTCCAGCCCGTAGCGCGCCCGCAGTTCCAGCCGCCGGATCACCTGCTTGAGCCGCAGCGCCGTCACCTCCGAGCGCAGGTCATCGCCGGGGGCATAACTCACCGCGCGCAGCACCTGCGCAATGCGCGGCGCATTGGCGCGCGACCACAAAAGATCGCGCCGCATCTCAATCACCGCTGCCGCCGCCGGATCGAAAAAACGCCGCCCCGGCAGGGTCAGCTGGCTCACCTCGGTCACGGCCTGCTGTTCGGAGGCGTCCAATACCGAAAGTTGCAGCGACACCGGGAGATTGGCCCATGGGTGTTTCGAGAAATTTTCGATCAACGTCTCTTCGAAATCGCGCCGGTCGCCGCTGATCGGCATGGGCAGCGGCACGACGATCTCAGGCCGCGGCTCAGGCTCGACGGTCAGACCATAGCGCCGGTCGACAGAAGCCAGATCAAGACTGAACCGCGCCTCTCCTGCCTCGACGCCATAGTCGTCGCGCGCAAGGAACGGCAGGCTCATCTCTCCCAAGGCGGTCACCTCAGGCGCGCCGAGCCTTTCGACCTGCGGCGCGGCATCGGGCAAAAGCGTGATCTGCCACGCCCGCGCCCCCGGCCCGTCGATGCTGATCTCCCCGCTTTGGCGCAGGGTGAAATCCTGCGCGGGTTCCGAGGATGCCGCCACCTCGCGGCCCGACACGGTCTCAGCCACCGTCAGCGCGCCCAATTCGCCGTAGAGCCGCAGGGTGATCAGCGTGCCCTCGGGCAGCGACAGCGCCCCGGCCTCAAGATCGTTGAGGTAGAGCGTCGGCTTGCCGGTATGGCGCGGCGGCTCGGCCCAGCCTTCCCAAACGGGGCCGGAGGCGAGCGTGCCACCCGCCCCGCCGGGGGCCAGATGCGTCACCTCGCCCAACCGCCAGACGGAGCCAAAGACAAGCGCCACGATGAACCCAAGCAAAGCCACATAGCGCAGCGCATAGGGATCGGCCTGCGCGACCCGAAGGTCGCCCTTCACCGGTTTCGCCGCAGCCGCCCGCGCGGCCATGCGCCGCTGATGCGCTTGCCAGACTGCCGCCGAGGCGGCATCGCCCGCGCCAATCGCCTGATCGTCCAAGAGCGCCCGAATGGGCCGCCCCGGAAGGCTGGCATCCAACCGCGCCAGCGCCGCTGCACGGGACGGCAGGCGGAAACGGCGCAGGGCAAAGAACAAAGCAAAGAGGGCCGCAAGACCGATGACGGCCAGCACCGCCCAAAGCGCGCTGCCCGCCAAAGCATCCTGCGCCCCCATCATCAGCGCTGCCAGCACCGCCAGCACCAGCGCCAGCATGGGCCAGAACGCCTGCACCATGGCCTCGGCCAGCATCCCCGCCCAGGTCAGCCGCAGGGGCCAACGCAAAGCGCGCAGCCCGTCTATCCTGTCAGTGGATGTCTCCATGCGTCACGCTCCGGTGGCCCGGCGGCGGGATGCCGTCAAAGCCATTCAGGGATGGTATCGCGGTTTATCATTTCGTCAAAGCTTGGCCGTGGGCGGATAACCGCGAATTGATCGCCGTTCACCAGCACCTCGGGGATCAGGGGCCGCGAATTATACTCGCTGCTCATCACCGCGCCATAAGCCCCGGCAGAGCGGAAGGCCACCAGATCGCCTGAGCCCAGCACCGGCATCATGCGCTGCTTGGCGAAAGTATCACCGGATTCGCAGACCGGGCCCACGATATCGACGGGGCGCGGCTCGGCCCCCGGGGTGGGTTCGTTCAGCGGCACGATGTCATGCCATGCGTCATACATCGCAGGGCGGATCAGATCGTTCATCGCGGCATCGAGGATCAGAAAATCGCGGCCTTCGCCGGATTTGAGATAGATCACCTCGCTCACCAGCACACCTGCGTTGCCCGCGATCAAGCGGCCCGGTTCGATCTCGACCTCGCAGCCCAGATGCCCCAGCGTGCGCTGCACCATCGCGCCGTAATCCGTGGGCAGCGGCGGGGCGGAATTGGACCGCTCGTAAGGGATGCCCAAGCCGCCGCCAAGGTCGAGCCGCCGGATGTCATGGCCATCGGCCCGCAGCACCTCGGTCAGTTCCGCTACCTTGCCGTAGGCCTGCTCGAAAGGGGCGAGATCGGTCAACTGGCTGCCGATATGCACGTCGATGCCGACAATCTTGAGCCCCGGCAGTTTGGCCGCCATGGCATAGACTTCGCGGGCGCGGGCGATGGGGATGCCGAACTTATTCTCGCTCTTGCCGGTGGCGATCTTGGCGTGGGTTTTCGCGTCAACGTCCGGGTTCACCCGGATGGTGATCGGGGCGACCTTGCCCAATTCACGTGCCACGACGTCCAGCAGGATCATCTCTGGCTCGCTCTCGACGTTGAACTGGCGGATGCCCCCCGTCAGCGCCAATTCGATCTCTTCCCGGGTCTTGCCAACGCCGGAAAAGACGATCCTGTCGCCCGGCACGCCCGCCGCCTTGGCCCGGCGGTATTCCCCGCCCGAGACCACATCCATCCCCGCCCCCGCCTGCGCCAGCGTGCGCAAGACGGCTTGGTTGGAATTGGCCTTCATCGCGTAGCAGACCAGATGGTCCATCCCCGACAGCGCGTCGTCAAAAAGGTGGAAATGGCGCAGCAGCGTGGCGGTGGAATAGACATAGACGGGCGTGCCCACGGCGGCGGCAATCTCGGCCAGGCTTACGTCTTCGGCGTGCAACACACCGTCTTTATAGAGAAAATGATCCATCTGCGCTTGGCCCCATGTCGTCGCCGCTTATCTGATGGGCGCTGTCCGCAGGAACAGATAGAGCGGCAGGCCACAACTCACCCCAATACAGAACGTGGCGGGAATGGCAATCAGGCTGAGGAAATTGCGCCGCACGGCGACCTCGGCAATGATCCAGATGGTCAAAGTGACGGCAGCGATGGTCAGATCCCAGACCAGCCCGCTGGCGGCGGTATTGGCATGCCATGCGTCCACCATGGCGCTCAGGCTCCAGCCTTCGGCGTTGAACCATGTGACGAAGTAATACATCGGATGCACCGCCCCCCAGACCGCGAGGGCGAGGTAGAGCATCCGCAAAAGCGACATCAGAAACTCTTGACCACGCCGACAGTGGCATAGCCCGACAGGCTGATCCCCGGCTCGGTCGGCGGTGTCGGCGCGGCCTGCCGTGGGGCGGACTGCGGCGGGGTGCAAGCGGCCAAGGCAAGCGCCCCGGCCACCAGCGTGATCTGCAACAGCGGCCTCACGACCCGGCCCCAAGCGAGACGGAGAACGGCCCCCGGCGCAGCCCCACCGCTGTGCCTACCGAGACGCCCGACGAGGACATGGTGATGCTGCTGCTCGCCGTGGGCCGCACCGGCTCACCATCCGCGCCACAGGCCGCAAGGCTCAACAGGGAAAGGGCCGCAAGGAGGCGTTTCACTTCAGGATTTCCTTCCAACGCGCGATCTGGGCACGCACCTGCGCGGGCGCGGTGCCGCCATAAGACATGCGTGAGTTTACCGAATTTTCGACGCCAAGCACATCAAAAACATCCGCAGTGATCTCGGCATGGACCGATTGCATCTGCTCCAGCGTCAGGTCCGGCAGATCGCAGCCCTGCGCCTCGGCCATGGCGACCAGCGTGCCGGTCACGTGATGCGCGTCGCGGAACGGCAGGTTCGGCACGCGCACCAGCCAATCGGCGAGATCGGTCGCGGTGGAGAAGCCCGAGCCTGCGGCAGCGGCAAGGTTCTCGCGCTCGGCGGTCATGTCACCCACCATCCCGGTCATCGCGGCCAGCGCCAGCATCAGGTTGTCGGCAGCGTCAAAGACCTGCTCTTTGTCCTCTTGCATGTCCTTGGAATAGGCCAGCGGCAGCCCCTTCATCACCATCATCAGGGCGGTATTGGCCCCAAAAATGCGGCCCACCTTGGCACGAATGAGCTCGGCGGCATCGGGGTTCTTCTTTTGCGGCATGATCGACGAGCCGGTCGAGAAGCGATCCGACAGCGCCACGAAACGGAACTGCGCGGAGGACCATATCACCAGTTCCTCGGCGAAGCGCGACAGGTGCATGGCGCAGATGCTGGCGGCTGACATGAATTCCAGCGCGAAGTCGCGGTCGCTCACCGCGTCGAGGGAGTTCGCGGCGGGGCGGTCGAAACCAAGCGCCTCTGCCGTCATCTCGCGGTCGATCGGGAAGGAGGTGCCCGCCAGTGCGGCGGCCCCCAACGGGCATTCGTTCATCCGCTTGCGCGCATCGCGGATGCGCGACAGATCACGGCCAAACATCTCGACATAGGCCATCATGTGATGACCCCATGTCACGGGCTGGGCGGTTTGCAGATGCGTAAAGCCCGGCATGACCCAATCGGCCCCCGCTTCGGCCTGAGACAAAAGCGCGCGGATCAGGGCCTGCAGCCCCTCGTCGGCGGCGTCCAATTGGTCGCGCACCCAGAGTTTGAAATCGGTCGCGACTTGGTCATTGCGGCTGCGGCCCGTGTGCAGGCGGCCTGCGGGCTCTCCGATCAGGTCTTTCAGCCGTGCCTCCACGTTCATGTGGATGTCTTCCAGCGCGGCGGAAAACTCGAACCGGCCCTCTTCGATCTCTGACAAGATTGTGAGAAGCCCTTCCCGTATCGCGTCAGCGTCGTTATCAGTCAGGATGCCTGTGGCTGCCAGCATGGCGGCATGGGCACGCGACCCTTTGATGTCTTGCGCGGCCATCCGTTTGTCGAACCCGATCGAGGCGTTGATCGCCTCCATGATCGCATCCGGTCCGGCGGCGAAACGCCCGCCCCACATTTTGTTCGAGGTCGTGTCGGTCATGTTGAATACCCTTGGAGGGACGTATGAAAAATCTTGTGCTCGGCCTCGTTTATACGCTGCTTGTCGCAGGTGCAAACCCCGCCCTTGCCGGAACGGCTGACATCGCGGGGCTGCGCGAAGGGGACATGAAGAAACTCGTGATCCATGACGCGCCGCAGGCGACCTCTGACGTAACCTTTGAGCGTGAGGACGATGGCGAGGCGATGTCGCTGGCGGATTACGAAGGCAAGGTCGTGTTGGTGAACTTCTGGGCCACATGGTGCGCGCCCTGCCGCAAGGAGATGCCGCAGTTGAATGCCCTGCAAAAGGAATTCGGCGGCGATGATTTTCAGGTGCTGACCATCGCCACGGGGCGCAACTCTGAGGAAGGGATCAAACGGTTCTTCGAGGAAGCGGGCGTCGACAGCCTGCCCCGCCACCAAGACCCCAAACAAAAGCTCGCCAGCCAGATGGGCGTGTTCGGCCTGCCGATCAGCGTGATCCTAGACCGTGAGGGGCGCGAGATTGCCCGGTTGCAGGGCGATGCGAAATGGGATTCCGACAGCGCACGGGCGATCATCGCAGCCCTGATCGAAGAAGGCGCCGAGAGCTAAGCGCCCAACGCAAGGCCGGGCGCCCGGGCCCGGCCTTCACGCCACATGCCGCAGGATCGCCGCCTCCGAAGTGCTGAGATTGCGCCGCGCGAAACCGCCATAGCTGTGCGGGTCCGTCTCAAGCTGCGGATAGGCCGCCAGCAGCCGCGCCCGGTCCTGCGCGCCGAGGCTGGTGAGCGGGGCGGAGGCGGGATGAAAGCTCTCGGTCTCGACCCCATTGGCCCACATCACCTGATGTTGGGCCAGCAACACATGGACATAGGTCACCTCGCGCAGGGACATATCGCTGGCCACGCTGTGGCCGTTGATCAGATCCTTGGCGGCGACCAGCACTTCGTCACAGTTGAACAGATCACGGGCCTGAGCGCCTTGCAGCACGATCCGGTGGTCGGGCGAGACCAGCAGCGGGGCGTCGGGCCGGGCGAGCCCCAAGGCACCGGGGCGGAAGCGCACGGGGCGCAGATGCGGCATGGCATGCAGCCGCGCGCCGGTCATCCGGCGGCTGCCGATCCACTCCAGCGGCTGTGCGCCATTGTCCTTGGTCTGGATCAGATCGCCCTCGCGCAACTCTTCAATCAGGGCGCTGCCCTTGGGGGTGCGGATGCGGGTGCCGGGGGTGAAACAGATCACCCCGCCGCGCTCGCGCCGGTCATCGCGGCACGGGGTCAGGGTGCTGTGCATCACCCAAAGCTCACTGTCGCGCGGGGGCAGCTCATCGACGAACATCAGCAGCGGGATCCGCCCCGGGCCTGCGTCAATCAGGGTGACGGTGTAGGTCCGCGCACCATTGGTAACCATGAAGCTGTCGTCGGGCAGCGGGGCCGTGCCCAGATCGCGCCGCGGCGCGGGCGGCATCATGCCCCCCTCCTCAAGCGCTGCCCCGATCAGGCGCTGCACCTTGCGGGCCGCGCGTTTGCGCAGCCGCTCTGCCCCGTCCGCCATATCCAGCCGCAGCACATCATTCGGCCCATCCACCCGGATGGTATCCCCGCGCCACGCCCAGGCCGAACCCAGTTCGAGCGACTGCACCGGCGCGGCCTCCAGACCGTCGATCTCTGTTTGCGACCAGCTGATGACAAACGTGCCCCGAAAGCCCGTTTTCATAACTGCTCTGCCTGCCTCGTTTATTATTGCCAGCAGCCTAGCAAAGCCGGGGGCCGCGCGAAAGATGGCGCGAATGTGGCGGCGCAACCTGTTGCAAATTGATCTTTGTCCCCGTCGCTCCGGCGGAGCGCCGCGAAACGCTTGTAAATTATCAGCGTCTTGGTAACGTCAGAGGGGTCAAACAGCCGGAGGCACCGCATGTCGGAAGAAGTACCCCCCACCCCGTCACGCCGCATCGTCTCTTCGCGTCACTTGGCCGAGGGCGATGGCTGGGAAGCCTCGGAACTCGAATACGGCATGATCATCGCCTATAACGCCTTCACCCGCTGGATGTCGCGTTGCATGGCAGCGGCGGGCAATGGCGACCTGACGCCGCTGGAAATCCTCGTGTTGCACAACGCCAACCACCGGGGCCGGGAAAAGCGGCTGACGGATATCTGCTTCCTGCTCAACATCGAGGACACGCATACGGTGAACTACGCGCTGCGCAAGCTGGTGAAAGCCGAGCTGCTGACGGCGGAGAAACGGGGCAAGGAGGTGTTCTATCGGACCTCCCCCGCCGGGGCCGAGCTATGCGAGGCCTATCGCGCAATCCGTCAGGCGTGTTTTCTGGACGGCTTGCCGCGCACCGATATCTCAGGCGAGGAGTTGCGCAAGATCGCGGCCCAGCTTCGGGCGATGTCGGGGCAATATGACCAAGCGAGCCGCGCGGCGGCCTCACTGTAGAGCGCGGGCGCGAGGGCTGCCCCCCGCGCCTGCCAAAGCTTAGATCAGCGCGGCAATCGCGCGCGCAGTGTCGTTCATGCGGTTCGAGAAACCCCATTCATTGTCATACCAGCTGACCACGCGGATCATGCCGCCATCGGTCACCCGTGTCTGATCGGGCGCGAGGGTGGAGGAATGCGGATCGTGGTTGAAATCGGTCGAGACCAGCGGCGCGGGCTCATAGGCCAGCACGCCTTTCAAGGCGCCATTGGCGGCCTCTTGCATCGCGGCGTTCACCGCCTCTGCCGTGGCGGGTTTCTTGGGCATGATGCACAAATCCACGAGCGAGACATTGGCCGTCGGCACCCGCACGGCGGAGCCTTCGAGCACACCTTTCAGATGCGGGATCACCTCGGAAATCGCGGCGGCGGCGCCGGTCGAGGTGGGCACCATCGACAGGGCGGCGGCACGGCCACGATAGGGGTCGCGGTGCGGGCTGTCATGGGTCGGCTGATCGCCGGTATAGGCGTGGATCGTGGTCATATAGCCGGTTTCGATCCCGAAAGTATCGTCCAGCACCTTGGCCACGGGGGCGAGGCAGTTGGTGGTGCAGGACGCGTTGGAGACGATTACGTCTTCGCCGGTCAACTCATCATGGTTGACGCCGTAGACCACGGTGCGGTCCACGCCCTTGCCGGGGGCCGAGATCAACACGCGTTTGCTGCCATTCTCCAGATGTTTCGCCGCCGCGTCGCGGGCGGTGAAAAAGCCAGTGCATTCATAGGCGACATCGACGTCACCCCAAGGCAGTTTCGCCGGATCACGCTCTGCCGTCATGCGGATGGACTGGCCCGCCACATGCAGGGTGCCGTCTTTCAATTCCGCATCCACCGGCAGGCGGCCATGGACGGAGTCGTATTTCAGCAGGTGCAGCAGGTTCTCGGCATCGGTCAGGTCGTTGATGGCAACGACTTCGATCCCGTCGAATCCGTTCTCGATCAGCGCGCGCAGCACGCAGCGTCCGATGCGGCCAAAGCCGTTGATGGCGATTTTAGTGGTCATGGTGAGTCCTCCGGTGGCCCGGTTTCGGGCGGATTGGCGCGGTTAGCGCTAACATAGCATCGGATTTGATGGAGTTCAATTGGCCAGAGGTAGGAAATCGGCACCCGGTTTCAAGGCGCCGATTTTGGGCCGTGTTTTCAGCCCGTCTTCATGAATGCGCGCTATGGCGGCGGCGCACGCTGTCGGGCCGCCCCGGCAGGCTGAGCCGCGCGTCGTTGCGCGCCTGTTGTGAGATCACGCGGCCCTTGGCCACCACAAAAAGCCGGTCAGGCCGCAGACGCAGCGCTTCGATCGGGTTGCCTGCGTCCAGCACCACCAACGAGGCCGTCGCGCCGACCTTCAGGCCATAGTCCTGCAAACCCAGAATCCGCGCATTCACATTCGTCACCATGTCAAAGCAGCGGCGCATCTCCTCGGGCGAGGTCATCTGCGCCACATGCAGCCCCATAAAGGCCACGTCGAGCATGTCGCCCGTGCCCATGGAATACCACGGGTCCATCACGCAGTCCTGCCCCCAGCCGACGTCGATGCCCATGGCCTGCATCTCTTTCACGCGCGTCAGGCCGCGGCGTTTCGGGAAGCTATCGTGGCGGCCCTGCAGGGTGATGTTAATGAGCGGGTTGGGGATCGCGGCGACCTGTGCTTCGGCCATCAGCGGCAGCAGTTTCGAGACGTAGTAATTGTCCATCGAATGCATCGAGGTAAGGTGCGAGCCAGCCACCCTGCCCTGCAACCCGAGGCGTTGGGTCTCATAAGCCAGCGTCTCGATGTGGCGCGAATGGGGGTCGTCGGTCTCGTCGCAATGCAGGTCGACCATGAGGCCGCGCTCGGCGGCGAGTTCGCAAAGCGCGGTGACGGAGCGCGCGCCGTCGGCCATGGTGCGTTCGAAATGCGGGATCCCGCCCACCACGTCGACGCCCATGTCGAGGGCGCGGATCGTGTTTTCATGGGCCGTGGGGTCGCGGTAGAGCCCGTCTTGCGGGAAGGCGACGAGTTGCAGGTCGATGTAGTCCTTCACCGTCTCGCGCACGTCGAGCAGGGCTTCGACGCCCAGAAGCCGGTCGTCGCAGGTATCGACATGGCTGCGGATCGCCAGAAGGCCCAGCGAGGCGGCCCAATCGCAGTATTCCAGTGCGCGGGCTTTGACCTCGTCCTGGGTCATTACTTCCTTGAGTTCGCCCCAGAGGCCGATGCCTTCGAGAAGTGTGCCCGAGGCGTTGATCCGCGGGGTGCCGTAGCTGAGCGTGGCGTCCATGTGGAAATGCGGGTCGACGAAGGGCGGGCTGACGAGGTCGCCGCTGGCGTCGATGGTGTCGCGGGCCTCGGCGCTGGAGAGGTCTTCGATGGCGGTGATCTTGTCGCCCTTGATGCCGATGTCGGTGCTGCGGCCATCGGGAAGTGTGCCGCCTTTGATGATGAGGTCGAACATGGGTTGGTCCTTGTGACGGGGGCTGTCCGGCCTGCGGTCGGACGGAAGGGTTGAGAGGGAGCGCTGCGTTCAGCGCTCACCCTTGTTGAACGGCACCATCAGCGCCGCTGGCACCTGTGCGCGGCGTGACATCACGACCAACGCGAGGATCGACAGAATATAAGGCGCCATCAGGAAGATCTGATAGGGAATGTCGGCCCCGAGCGGTGTCTGCTGCACCCGGATCTGCAGTGCGTCGAAGGCCGCGAACAGCACCGCGCCCAGAAGCGTCTTGCCCGGTTTCCACGAGCCGAAGACCACCAGCGCGATGCAAATCCAGCCGCGCCCGTTGACCATCTCGAAGAAAAACGAGTTGAAGGCGCTCATGGTCAGGAAGGCCCCGCCCACGGCCATCAGCCCGCTGCCGACCATCACCGCGCCGATGCGGATGGCCGACACGCTCAGCCCCTGCGCCTCGACCGCCGAGGGGTTCTCGCCCGCCGCGCGCAGGGCGAGGCCCATGGGCGTGCGGTAGAGCACCAGCGTCACCACCAGCACCAGCGCGAAGGCCAGATAGGTCAGCGGGGTCTGGTAAAAGAGCGCGGGACCGATCACCGGAATGTCGGACAGAAGCGGGATTTCCAGAGGGCGGAAAGCCTCGATCTTGGGCGGCGAGGTCACCTCGGGCAGCGCCAGACGGTAGCAATAGTAGGTGAGCGAGGTCGCCAAAAGCGTGATGCCGAGGCCGACGACATGCTGGCTGAGGCCGAAAGGCACCGTCAGCACGCCATGCACCAGCCCGAAAGCCATGCCCGAAAGCATCGCCACCGCGACGCCGAACCACAGCCCGCCGCCGAGGTAGACGGTGAGCCAGCCGGCAAAGGCGCCGACGACCATGATGCCCTCGATGCCGAGGTTCAGCACCCCTGCCCGCTCGCAGATCAACTCGCCCAAGGCGGCAAAGATCAGCGGAGAGGCGATGCGGATCGCGGCGGTCCAGAAGCTCGCCTGAAGGAGAATGTCGAAGATATCCATCAGTCGCGCCTCACCCGGAATTTCGTGAGCATGATCGCCAGCACCATCGCCAGCAGCGCCAGCGCCAGCATGATGTCGGCGAGGTATGTCGGCACGCCCGCCGCGCGGCTCATGCTGTCGGCCCCGACGAAGATGCCCGCGACGAAAAGCGCCGCGACCACCACGCCCAAGGGGTTCAGGAGCGCCAGCATGGCGACGATGATTCCAGTGTAGCCGAAGCCGGGCGAGATATCCAAGGTGAGGCTGCCCTTCAGCCCCGCCACCTCGGAAAAGCCCGCAAGCGCGGCGAGGCCACCCGAGAGCAGCGCCGTCTTGATCAGCACTGCGTTCACCGGGATGCCCGCGAAACGCGCGCCGGCGGGGTTCAGCCCCACCGCGCGCATCTCGTAGCCCAGTGTGCTGCGCCGCTGGATAACCCAGACCACCAGCGCCGAGATCAGCGCGAGGCCGAAGCCCCAATGCAGGCGCAACCCCTCGGCGATGCGGGGTAGCCGCGCCTCTCCGATCAGCCGCGCGGATTTGGGCCAGCCGAGGCCCATCGGGTCTTTCAGCGGGCCTTCGAGCAGCATGGAGACCCAGAGCAGCACGACGAAATTCAAGAGCAGCGTGGTTACCACTTCATCAACGCCGAAGCGGGTTTTCAGGAAAGTCGGCACCAGCAGCACCACGGCCCCGGCAAGCATCGCGGCAAGGGCAATTGTCGGCAGCAGCGCGAAGCTAGGCCAAGCCAGCGCGCCGGTGCCCAGCACCACGGTGACCACCGCGCCCATGTAAAGCTGCGCTTCGGCCCCGATGTTCCACAGCTTCGCCCGGAAAGCGACGGCGACGGCGAGGCCGGTAAAGATCAACGGCGTGGCGCGGTTGAGCGTCTCCAGCAGCGCGAATTTCGAGCCGAAAGCGCCTTTGATAATGAGGCCCAGTACCGAGAAGGGCTGCGCGCCTGCAATCATCGCGAGCAGAGAGGCGACAACCACGGTGGCCAGCAGCGCCAGCGCGGGCAGGCCCAGCGAACGGGTCCATGTGGGATTGGCGACGGGTTCAAGCCGCATGGGAGGTCTCCTCGAATCCATCGCCCGCCATCCAGACGCCAAGCTCGGCGGGGGTCAGTGCGCCACGGGCGAAGGGGGGCGAGAGGCGGCCTTCGGAGATGACATGGATCACGTCCGACAGCGCCGTCACCTCGTCGAGGTCTTCGGAAATGAGCAGCACCGCCGCCCCCCGATCGCGGGCTGCGAGCAGTTGTTCGTGCACGTAAGTCAGCGCCCCGATGTCCAGGCCGCGCACGGGCTGGTTGGCCAGCACCACAGCGGGGGTGGTTTCCAACACGCGGCCAAGGATCAGCTTTTGCATGTTGCCGCCCGACAGCAGGCGGATGCGGGTCTCGGGGCCGGGGCAGCGGACGTCGTAGCCTTTGATGATCTTGGTGGCGAAATCGCGCGCGGCGCGCCAGTTCATCCAGCCGTGACGGGAGAAACCGGGGCGCGAGTAAAGCTCGAGCACCGCGTTTTCGGTGAGGTCGAAATCGGCGATGGTGCCGGTCTTGTGGCGGTCTTCGGGGATGCGGGCGATGCCCGCGCCGATGGCGGCATGGGGCGACCAGCCGCGCGGGACGTCGCCCTTGACGTGGAACGTGCCCGAGGCGGGGCGGAGCAGGCCGCCGATGAGGTCCGCGAGGGCGGTTTGGCCGTTGCCTGAGACTCCGGCGAGGCCGGTAATCTGGCCCGCGCGCAACTCAAGGTCGACGTTCTTCAGCCCCGGTGCAGAGCCGATGTCGGGGGTGGAAACGCCTGTGAGCGTGACCAAAGCCTCGCCCGGATCGGCGCGGCGCACGACCGGGGCTGCGACCTCGGAGCCGACCATCATCTGCGCCATCGCGGCGCGGTCGGTCTCGGCTGTTTTGGCCTCGGCGACCAGCTTGCCGTGGCGCAGAACGACGACGCGCGACGAAATCGCCATGACCTCATGCAGTTTGTGGGAAATGAAGATGACCGACAGGCCAAGTGCGACGGCCTTGCGCATGGTGGCGAAGAGGTCTTCGGTCTCTTGTGGGGTCAGAACGGCGGTGGGCTCGTCGAGGATCAGGATGCGGGCCTCGCGGTAGAGGGCTTTGAGGATCTCGACCCGCTGGCGCTCTCCGACGCTGAGGCTGCCGACCTGCGCGTCGGGGTCCACGCGCAGCCCGTAGTCCTCCATCAGCGCCACGATCCGCTGCCGCGCCTGCGCACGGCCAAAGCCGGGGCGCCAGATCGAGCGGGTGCCGAGCACGATGTTTTCGAGCACGGTCATATTGTCGGCCAGCGTGAAATGCTGGTGCACCATGCCCACGCCCGCGGCCAATGCAGCACGCGGATTGCCCGCAGGCAGGCGCTGGCCAAAGACTTCGACAAACCCTTCGTCCGGCGTGTAATGGCCGAACAGGATGTTCATCAGCGTGGTCTTGCCCGCGCCGTTTTCGCCAAGCAGGGCAATGACTTCGCCCTGCCGCAGATCGAAAGAGATCGCGTCATTGGCCGTGAGCTTGCCAAATCGCTTGGTAATGTTGTCGAGGCGCAGGACAACCTGCGCCTCGGGATTTTGATCGGTCATTTAGTTGGACTTCGGCTCTTCGTCGTTGATTTCGACCGTGAAGGACCCGTCGCGGATCGCCTTCTCGCGCTCCTCGATGAGGTCCATCGCCTCCTGCGGGACCTTGCCCTCGAAGGTGCCCAGAGGCGCGAGCGAGGAACCACCCTCGGCCATGAAGGAATAGCGGCCGTAGTCGTCGGCCTTGAACTCGCCCGCCTTGACCGCGGCGATGGCGGCATCGAGCGTCGGCTCGAAATGCCACAGGGCGGAAGCAACCACCGTCTCGGGGTATTCGGCTTGCGTATCGATCACGTTGCCGATGGCCAGAACGCCCTTCTCCTGCGCCGCGTCCGAGACGCCGAAGCGCTCGGCATAGAGCACGTCCGCCCCCTGCTCGACCATGGCAAAGGCGGTTTCCTTGGCCTTGGGCGGATCGAACCACGAGCCGATGAAGCTCACCTGGAACTTGATATCGGGGTTCATTTCCTGCGCACCGGCCATGAAGGCGTGCATCAGGCGGTTCACTTCCGGGATCGGGAAGCCGCCGACCATGCCGATGTTGCCGCTCTCGGTCATGGCGCCCGCGACGATGCCCGACAGATACGCGGCATCCTGAATATAGTTATCGAAGACCGCGAAATTCGGCAGCGCCTCGTCCTGCTTGAAGCTGGAGCCCATGAGGAAAGCGACCTCGGGGTAATCGGCGGCGACTTCGCGCGCCTCCGCCTCGGCGCCGAAGACCTCGCCCACAATCAACTGGTTGCCGGCCTCGGCATATTCGCGCAGCACGCGGGCATAATCGGTGTTGGAGACATTCTCGGTGAAGGTATATTCAATGTCGCCACGTTCCTGCGCCGCTTCGGCGGCTTTGTGGATGCGGCTAACCCATTGTTGCTCCACGGGGACGGTGTAGACACCCGCCACCTTGATCGGCTCAGCGGCCAGCGCGCCCTGCGGCAAAAGGCTGGCCCCGGCCAGCATGGCTGCCGTGCCCAATAGGAAGCGGCGTGTGAAATTGCGTTGTGTCATTTTTATCCCCCGTTGCTTAGGTATTTTACCGTTTGATAAAATATTTTACCTGTCAAGCTTCTCCTGACCCTAGGTCAGCCCAAGCTTTTCCGAATACGCGCGTGGTGCTGATTAATGTGGCAGTCAGCAAGCGAAGCGGTAAATAGGGTCGACCCCAAGGATCGGATTCTACGATGAGCCATGTATTGCACCGTAACCTGCGCGCCACGCAACCTGTGATCGTACGCGGGGAAGGAAATTTCCTTATTGATGACAAAGGGAAGCGCTATCTGGACGCCTGTGGCGGTGCGGCTGTATCAAGCCTTGGGCATGACAATGCCGCCGTGCGCGCCGCCGTCGCCGCGCAGATGGACAAGCTTGCCTTTGCCCATACCGGCCTTTTCACCAACGCCCCGGCAGAGGCGCTGTCCGACCATCTGATCGCCCGCGCGCCTGAGGGTACGGGCGAAGGCCGGGTCATGTATCTGGGCAGCGGGTCGGAGGCGATGGAGGCGGCGCTGAAGCTCGCGCGGCAGTATCATTTGGAGCGCGGCGACACGGGCCGTGCCAAGATCATCGCGCGCAAGCCCAGCTATCATGGCAATACGCTCGGCGCGCTGGCGGTGGGCGGCCATGCCGGACGGCGGGCGCCATTTGCGCCGATGCTGATGGAGGTGGAACATATCGACGCCGCTTATGCCTACCGTCTCCAACGCGAGTGCGAGAGCGAGGCGGATTTCGCGCGGCGACTGGCGGATCAGTTGGACGCGCGGATCGTCGAGTTGGGGCCGGAGACGGTTGCCGCCTTCGTGGCAGAGCCTGTGGTAGGAGCCTCGCTCGGCTCTCAGCCAGCGCCCGCGGGATATTTCAAACATGTGCGTGAGATTTGTGATCGGCATGGCGTGCTGCTCATCGCTGACGAGGTGATGTGCGGCATGGGGCGGACGGGCAGCCTTTTCGCGTTGGAGCAGGAAGGGATCTGCGCCGACATCACCACCATGGCCAAGGGCCTCGGCGCGGGCTACCAGCCGATCGCGGCGGTGATGGCGCGCGAAAGCGTGATTGACGCGATCATGGCGGGCAGCGGCAATCTGTGGAACGGGCACACCTATATGTCCCACGCGGTGGCCACGGCGGGCGCCTTGGCCGTTTTGCAAGAGGTCGAGAGCCGTGATCTGCTAAGCGCGGTGCGCATACGGGGGCAGCAGTTGGAAACCGCGCTGCGCGACCGCTTCGGCGAGCATCCCCATGTCGGTGACATCCGCGGGCGCGGGCTGTTTTGGTCCATCGAACTGGTGGCCGAGCGCGACAGCAAGACGCCCTTCGACGTCAGCCGCAACCTTGCGGGCAAGATCCAGCGCGCGGCGATGGAGGCGGGGATGATCTGCTACCCCTCGCAGGGCTGCGCCAATGGCACGGCGGGGGATCACGTTCTGCTGGCCCCGGCCTTCACCTCCCCGCCCGAGGAAATCGAGATGACGGTCGAGATCCTCGGCACGGCGGTCGACGGGGTGATCGCGGAGGGCTGAGCCCTCCGCCTGCCCCGTTACCGGCCTTTGATCTGGATCGAGAAGTTGCGCCGCGCCCCGGCGGGTGGGCGCGGGAAAGGGGCGGCCTTGCGGATGATGCCAAGCGCCGCCTGATCCAGCGCCGCCGACCCGGAACTGCGGGCCACGCGGACCCCTGCCAACTGCCCGCCGCCACCGATGGAAAAGGCGATTACGGCTGTGCCGCGGGAGCGGACGCGCGGCTTGCCGACGCGGGCGATGCGGCTCATCACCTTGCCGGGATAGTTGCTGGCCGCCGCATTGCCCGCAGGCGCTGCGGCCCGCTGACGGGTGCCGGATTGCGCGGCGTTGCCCGCGCGGCTGGCGGTCTGCGCGCCCTTGGTGTTGTTGCGCTTCGCATTGCCGCGCGTGGTCTGTTTGGGCTTGGGTTTCGGCTGTGGCTTGGGTTTGGCCTTCTTGGCGGCTTCGGCGGCGCGTTCGGGGTCGCGGCGCTGCGGGCGCTGCGACAGGCGCGGCGCGTCATCCTCGGCCTCAGCGGTGAGGGTTTCGACCGGCGGCACCGGGGCGGCAGCCGTGATCGTTGGCGTGACCTCAGTCGTCTCGGGCGGGGTTTCGACCGGGGTCAAGGCGGGCAAGACCGGCGTCTCTGTCGGCGCGGCGGCGGGCGGGGCCACGGGCATCGGCTCGGCCTCAACCGCCTGCACCGGCTCTGCGACGGGCGCAGGCGTGGGGGGGAGCGTGGGCTCCGGCGCGGGGGTCGGCGGCAGCGCCTCTGCGGTCTCCAGCGGTTCGGGTTCGGGGGTTGGGGTGATCTCTTCCACCGGTTCGGCATCCAATGTGCCGACCGCCATATCCTCAAACCGCGTGCCAAGCTGGGCCGCGGCGGGCGCGCCGCCGCCTGCGATCTTGGCGCTGTCGTCGATCTGGGCGAGTTGCGACACGCCCACGACGAGGCTGGCAGCGACGCCGATGGAAAGTGTTTTGACGAGACCGGAACGGGGGATCATTGCAGCGCCCTTTCGGTGACAAGCATGACGCGCGCGGCCCCTGCCCCGCGCAGTTCGCGGGTCAGTTCGACAAGGCGGCGGGCGGGCAGCGCGCGGTCGGGGAGGAGCCGCACGGTGTCGCGCTCTTCTTCGGGCAGCGCGTCGATGAAATCGACCACGCTGGCGCGGTCTTGGCCTGCGTAGGTCATGCGGCCATCGGCATGGACCACCAGCGCATTGGGCGGGGCGCGGCCCTCAAGCTCGCGGGTTTCGACGAGGTTGAGATCGGAATCGAGCGGCTGCGACAGGGTGCCTGCGACCATGAAGAAGACCAGCATCAGAAAGACGATGTTGATCAGCGCGATGGTCGGTTCGCGTTGCGGCTTGGCCTTGGCGATGGGTCGCATGGTCAGCCCTCCAGAACCGAGACGCTGAGCCCCGGCAGGGCGCGCAGCGCGATGAGCAGATCGGCCAGCGCCTGCGCCTCGACCTCGGCCCCGAGCGAGACCAGAAGCGGCGTGCCCTCCTCAGCCTCGGCCAAGGGGCTGGCGGTCAGCGCGTCGAGCGTCAGCGCATCGCCATTAAGGCGCAGCCCTTCGGTGGTCAGTTGCAGGAAATAGGGTTTCGCCCCCGTCTCGGCCCCTGCCCCGGATGTCGCTGCGGCCAATTCGATCTCGGCAAATTTTGAGAAGGTCGAGGTCAGCATGAAGAACAACAACAGCAGAAAGATCACGTCGATCAGGGAGGTCATGGAGAGGCGGTTGCGCCGCCGGCGTGGCCTAGCCATGGGCTGGCCGGGGCGCGGCGGCGGCAAAGGGGGTGGCGGCGGGCGCAGCGGCGGGGGCCGCGTTCTGGCCGGGATGCAGCACGGTGAGGATCGCCTTGTCGGCGATGACGCGCTCGTTCTCCATGCGTTGCTCAAGCCAGCTGAGCACCAGCGCGGTCGGCATGGCCACGACAAGCCCCACGGCAGTGGTCAGAAGCGCCACCCAGATGCCACCGGCGAGGATCGACGGGTCCACCTGAGAGCCCGCATCCTGCAAGGCGCGGAAGGCTTCGATCATGCCCAGAACCGTGCCGAAGAGACCCAAGAGCGGGGCAAGCTGCGCCACGGAATCGAGCAGGCGGAAGCCGCGCTCTAGCTTGGCAAAACGCATCTCGGCCTCGGCCTGCAAGCGCGAAGCACCGGCCTCGGGCGCGGACATGGCCAATTCGATCACCGGGGCGAGGTAGCTTTTCGACCGGCCCAGCGCCGCGCGGGCGGCGGCGCCATCGCCGCGCTCCCATGCGTTGACCGCTTCGGACAGCGCGCGGTGGCGGCCCACGGCGGCGGCGCGGAACTGCCATGTCTTATAAAGCGCGACCGCAAGGGTCAGCACGGCCACGGCCATCAGGATCACCACCACCGGGCCACCGGTTTCGGCAATGCCCCGCAGCGGGGTCAGCAGCGCGTCAAGTTGATCCATCAGCCCAGCACCTCGATCTCGGTCCGGGTCGCCGGGGCCAGCGCGCTTTCGCAGGTTCCCGCCTCGATCCCCGCGCCGTCACAGCTTTGCGCGCCGTTAAAGAGGATGCGGCCAAGGTTCTCGCAGGTGGTCTGCGGCACCACGAATTGGCGCACGCGCGGGCGGCCAACGGGCAGTTCGCCGAAATCGAAGAGCGTTAGCCGGTTCACGGTGCCTTCGCGGTCGAACAGCACCGTTTCATAGACCGCCTTGTCGAGCGGGGCGGAAAGCTCGTTGGTGATGAGGAAGGTCAGCTTGCAATTGGCCTCCGTGGTGTCGGCGGCGTTCAGTTCGACCTTGAGCGCGGGCGAGGCGCTGGCCGGGGTCGCGGCGGGCGTCTCGGCGGGCGTCTCGGCGGCGGCGCCTTGGGCGATGGTCAGGGACAGGGCCGCGAGGAACGCGGAACGAAAATGCGGCATGGGGGTGGCTCCCGATGAGTTTGTCTTTGATCACGGCGCAGGTCTGGGGCGCCTGCCACAGCGGGGCAGAATCGTCGCAGCACCTCTTGCGCCAAGCGGAATTTCTGCCAGCTGCCTAGCAAAACCGGGCGGCGGTGACAATCCTGACTTTAATACTCGGATTATATCTGCGTAGCGCGGCCCGTTCCGCCAAGCGGGGAACAGTTGCGCCGGGCTGGGGTTGGGTCGCTGAAACCACCACGCGCGGGCGGCCGCATCCGCGCAGAGAAGGAGGCCAGAATGACCGACGCTAGCCAAAAGATCGCGACCATCGACCCTGCCCATAACGTGGCCCTGTTCACGCCGGACGCAAAAGCGCTGGAGCAGGCGGCCTCGGCCGGGATGAAAACGTTGGTGAACTTCCGTGCCTCGGATGAGAAAGGCGGCCTCTCCCCCGATGCAGAGCGGCTGGTGGCCGAGAAACTGGGGTTGAACTACCTGCACCACCCGGTCACGCCGGACAGCCTCGGCCCCGAAACGGTGGATGAATTCCGCAAATCACTAGACGACCTGCCCCAGCCGGTGTTTCTGCACTGCGCGTCGGGCAAACGTGCAGCGGCGATGACCTTGATGGCGCTCGCGGCGGATAAGGGCTGGGACGGTGATACGGCCTTGCAGGAGGGCAAGGCCCGGGGCATCGACCTGACCGAAGAGAAGATCGGCCAGTTGGTCAAATCCTACGCGGATAGCAAAGCGTGAGCGAGGCGCCCGGTTTTGCCGGGCGTTTTACTTTTGCGCGCAGTAGAGGCCGTGCAGCGTTTCCAGAACGGCCACGGCCTCCTGACCCTTGACGCGGTAAAAGATCGTCTGCCCCGCCCGGCGGCTGTCGACCAGACCGGCATCTTTCAACTTTTTCAACTGCTGCGACATGGTGGATTGCGACAGACCGCAGGCCTGCGCCAAATCCCCGACCGAGCGTTCCCCCCCGATCAGACGGCACAGGATCTGCAACCGCGCCTCCGATGCAAGCATCGTCATGAGCGCCGCAGCCCCGGCGATATCGCCATCCAGAAAGTCGTCCGTGTTTTTCATATTAGCATCATTGAATATTATGAGAGCGTAATATATACTGGTTTCCAGTCTGACACAAGCCAGCCGCTTGGCGGGCCGTAAGGAGTTGAGAGATGGAAACCGAATTCACACCATGGCTGTCGCTGGGCGGCGGCGCGATGATCGGGGCCTCGGCGGTGCTGTTGATGGCCACGAACGGCCGCATCGCGGGGATCAGCGGGCTGACATCTCGACTTTTCGCCCGCGACAGCGACGGCGAAGCGCGGGGTGTGTCGTTTTTCTTCGTGTTGGGGCTTTTGCTGGCCGCCCCGCTCTGGTTGCTCGTGTCGGGCGGGTGGCCGCAGCAATGGGTGCCTTCGAACCCCGTCCTGATGGCCGTGGCCGGGCTGCTCGTCGGCTTTGGCGCGACCTATGGCAATGGCTGCACCTCGGGCCACGGCGTCTGCGGGATCAGCCGTGGCTCGGCGCGGTCGATCGTGGCGACGGTGACCTTCATGGCGACGGCATTCGTCACCGTCTTTGTCATGCGCCATGTGATCGGAGGGTGACATGAAACAGTTCTTCGCCCTGCTCTCCGGCCTTTTGTTCGGCATTGGCTTGATCGTTTCCGGCATGGCCGTCCCGGCCAAAGTGCTGAACTTCCTCGATGTTTTTGGCATATGGGACCCCAGCCTTGCCTTTGTCATGGGCGGCGCCATCGCGGTGACGGCACCGGGGTTCGCATGGCTGTTCCGCAGCCGTCAGACCCCCTTTTTCGACCATAAATTCCGCCTGCCCACCCGCAACGATCTTGAGCCGAAACTGCTGACCGGCGCCGCGATTTTCGGCATCGGTTGGGGCTTGGGCGGCTTTTGCCCCGGCCCGGCATTGACCGCCCTGCCCATCGCGGCCAGCGGCACTTTGATCTTTGTCCCCTTCATGCTGGGCGGCATGTGGGTCGCCCGGCACAGCCCTGATTTGACCTCACTAACTAAGAAAGGACCAGCCAGATGAGCGACCCTCTCAATTCACCCGTCGTGCGCCACTCCCCTTCGAACGGCGCAGGCAGCCCCGATGTCTGGGGCATCTATGAGCCTGACACCGGCTCGATCCAGTACATCTGTGCCGATCCGGCGACAAAGAAGGCCGCGTTGATCGACGTGGTGTGGAACTTCAACCCGAAGAACTACAAATTCACCACCGAAAGCATGGATCAGGTGCTTGATCTGGTGAAAGAAAACGGCCTTACCGTGGAATGGGTGTTGGATACCCACCCCCATGCGGATCACGTCATGGCCTCGGCCCAGTTGAAAGAGCGCACGAGCGCGCCCAATGCCATCGGCGCACTGGTGCCCGAGATCGCCAAGATTTGGGCCGATCTTTACAACATGCCCGATGCCTTTGACCCGGACCGCGATTTTGATCACCTGTTTCAGGAGGGCGAGACCTTCAAGATTGGCGAGCTTGACGCCAAGGTGATGCTCTCGCCCGGGCATACGCTGGGCTCGATCTCCTACGTCTGCGGCGATGCGGCCTTCGTGCATGACACGCTGATGCAGCCCGACGCGGGCACCTCGCGGTCGGATTTCCCCGGCGGCACGACCGAGGAGCTGTGGGACTCGATCCAAGACATCCTCGCCCTGCCCGGCGACACGCGGCTTTACATCGGCCATGACTACGGCACCGATAACCGTGACGAGCCGCGGTGGGAGGCCACGGTGGACGAGCACCGCGCCCATAACATCCACGTCAAGGATGGCACCAAGCGCGATGATTATATCGAGCGCCGCCAGAAACGCGACGCGACCCTGTCGCTGCCCAACCGCATCCTCGCGGCATTGCAGATCAACCTGCGCGGCGGGCGGCTGCCCCCGGCGGAGGATGACGGCCATCACTACCTGAAACTGCCCGTGAACCGTTTCGACTGAGCCAACCGGGTGGCCCCTTGGGCCCCCCCTTTCTAACGGATCGCCGCCCATGCCTTTCCCTTCGCTTTCGCGCTACCTGCCAATCCTCGACTGGGGGCGGCGCTACGACCGCGGCCAATTCACCGGGGATATGATCGCGGCGGTGATCGTCACGATCATGCTGATCCCACAATCGCTGGCCTATGCGCTTTTGGCAGGCATGCCGCCCGAGGCTGGCATCTATGCCTCCATCGCGCCCATCGTGCTCTACGCCATCTTCGGGACCAGCCGGGCGCTGGCGGTGGGGCCGGTGGCCGTGGTCTCGCTGATGACGGCGGCGGCGGTGGGCGAGATCGCGCAAAGCGGCACGGCAGGCTATGTCACGGCGGCGCTGACGCTGGCCTTTCTGTCGGGCGCGATGCTGCTGGCGCTTGGACTGTTTCGGCTGGGGTTTCTGGCAAATTTCCTGTCTCATCCGGTGATTGCAGGCTTCATCACCGCCTCCGGCATCCTGATCGCCGCCAGCCAGCTGCGGCACATTCTGGGGATCGAGGCCGAGGGCCATACCCTGCCGCAGATTCTCTCCAGCCTCTGGGCGCATCTGGGGGAGGTCAATGTCATCACCCTCGGCTTGGGCTTGGCCGCCACGGCCTTCCTGTTCTGGGTGCGCGGCGGGCTGAAACCGCTGCTGCGGCGCATGGGGCTGGGGCCGCGTATGGCAGATATCGGGGCCAAGACCGGGCCGGTGCTGGCGATTGTGGCGACGACGCTGGCGGTCTGGGGCTTCGATCTGGGCGCGCGGGGCGTTTCAATCGTGGGCCAAGTGCCGCAGAGCCTGCCGCCGCTCACCCTGCCCTCCTTCTCCCCCGACCTGCTGTCGCAACTCTTCGTCCCGGCGCTGCTGATCTCGGTCATCGGCTTTGTCGAGAGCATCAGCGTGGCGCAGACCTTGGCCGCAAAGAAACGCCAGCGGATAGACCCGGATCAGGAGCTGATCGGTCTCGGCAGCGCCAACCTTGGCGCGGCCTTTACCGGGGGCTTTCCGGTCACCGGGGGGTTCTCGCGCTCGGTGGTGAACTTCGACGCGGGCGCCGAGACCCCCGCCGCCGGGGCTTTCACTGCCGCCGGACTGGCGCTGGCGGCGCTGTTCCTGACGCCGCTCATCCACTACCTTCCCAAGGCCACGCTGGCCGCCACGATCATCGTCGCGGTGCTGAGCCTCGTCGACTTCTCGATCCTGAAACGCGCATGGGCCTTCAGCCACGCCGATTTCGCCGCCGTCAGCGTGACGATCCTGCTGACGCTGATTTTTGGCGTCGAGGCCGGGGTGAGCGCGGGCGTCGTGACCTCGATACTCGTTCATCTCTACAAGACCTCGCGCCCGCATATGGCCGTGGTGGGCCGGGTGCCGGGGACAGAGCATTTCCGCAACGTGCTGCGCCACGAGGTCGAGACCCAGCCCCATGTGCTGAGCCTTCGGGTCGACGAGAGCCTCTATTTCCCCAACGCGCGGTTTCTTGAGGATCAACTGGCCCAATATGCCGCCGACAAGCCGGATCTGACGGATGTGGTGCTGATGTTCCCGGCGGTGAATGAGATTGACCTCTCGGCGCTGGAGTCGCTCGAGGCGATCAATACCCGGCTGAAGGACGCCGATATCCGCCTGCACCTGAGCGAGGTGAAAGGCCCGGTGATGGACCGGCTGAAGCGCAGTCATTTCCTTGACGAGTTGACCGGGGAGGTCTTTCTCAGCCAGCATGAGGCGGCCTGTGCGCTGGCCAAACATCCCCGGTGACGCCGCCGAGAAAAATTCCGGGAACCGCGCCGCCCGGTGCGCGTTTGCCTGCCATGAACAAGACATTTGCCCGCGCCGCCGCCCTCTCCGCCAGTATTTTCGCCACCACTGCCAGCGCCGAAGAGGTCGGCAAGGTGGATGTGGATTGGCTGGGCAATGACATCATCGTCGAAGCCGTGGCCGACCCCAAGGTGAAGGGCGTGACCTGCCATCTGGCCTTTTTCGAACGCGGGCTAATCGACCGGCTGCAAAAGGGCAACTGGTTCGAAGACCCGTCGAACTCTTCGATCTCCTGCCGTCAGACTGGCCCGATTGAGATCGGTGACATTGACCGTGGCGACGAAGGCGAAAACGTCTTTAGCGAACGCCGCTCGATCATCTTCAAGACCTTGAAGGTGAAGCGTATTTTCGACGAAGCAAACAACACACTGATCTACATCAGCCACAGCCAGCGGGTGCAAGACGGCTCGGCCAAAACATCGATGTCGACGGTGCCCCTGTACCAGCCCGGTCAGTAGCCGAAAGCCAAAGATCGCTTAGGCAAAGCCTTGCCATTAGGGCGATCCCGCCTTGTCGGGCGACCTGCCTGCGATATGCTGCGCAAAAGGCAACAACGCAGCGACAGGCAGGTTTTATGAGACATTCACGCAGAACATTCGCATTCGGGCTTGCCGCATTGGGGCTGACCTCGGCCTGTTCGACCGGGGGCGGCACGCTGGGCCCCGCGGCGGCGGCGGGGGTGCCGGACGATCTGCGCCCGGTGCCCAACGCGGGCTATGACGCATGGGTCGCGGCCTTTAAAAGCCGCGCCTCGGCACAGGGGATTTCGGCCAGCACCTTGGCCCAAGGGTTTCGCGGCGCGGGCTATCTGCCCGGCGTGGTCAAACGCGACCGCAATCAGACGGAATTCAGCCGCAGCTTGGAAGATTACCTGTCAATCGCCGCCTCGGACGAGCGGGTGTCGAAGGGGCGCGCGGCCTTTGCCCGCCACCGCAGCACATTGAACGCGATTGAGAGCCGCTACGGCGTCGCGGCAGAGATCGTCGCGGCGGTCTGGGGGCTGGAGAGCTTCTTTGGCGAACGGCGTGGCAATGTGCCGGTGGTATCGGCCACCTCAACGCTTGCCTATGACGGGCGGCGTGGGGCGTTCTTTGAAAAGCAGCTGATCGCGGCGCTGAAGATCCTGCAAAACGGTGACATCACCGCCGACCGGCTGACCGGGTCTTGGGCCGGGGCCATGGGGCATACGCAGTTTATTCCCACTTCCTATCAAGCCTTCGCGGTGGATTTCACCGGCGACGGGCGGCGCGACATTTGGTCGGAAGACCCCAGCGATGCGCTGGCCTCGACCGCCGCATATCTGTCGCGCAACGGCTGGACGCGGGGGCTGAAATGGGGCGGTGAGTTGGGCAGTCTCCCCGCCAGCGCGGGGTCGGTGATCCAGCCGCAAGCGGGCGGGCCGCAGTTCGTGGTGACCAGCAACTTCCGCGCGTTGAAACGCTACAACAACTCCGACAGCTATGCGATTGGCGTGGGCCATCTGGCGGATCGCATCGCGGGCGGCGGGCCGCTGCGCGGCAGCTTCCCGCCCGATGCCAATGGGCTGACCAAGGACGACCGCATCGCGTTGCAGCAACGGCTGACCGCGCGGGGGTTCGATACCGATGGCGCGGATGGGGTGATCGGGCCGAACAGCCGCAAGGCGATCAGCGCCTATCAGGCCAGCGTCGGCCTGCCCGCGACGGGTGAGCCTTCGGTCGAGTTGCTGCGCCGGTTGCAGTAGGCGACGTAGGTCGGCCTTTCCCACCCTCCACGCTGGGGGTGGCGGCGAGGCAATCGGGGCGAGATTTTTTATACCACGAAGGGCAGCGCCGCCCCAGGGGGGCGGGTCGGCGCTGCCCGGCCTGTAGCCGGGCGACCCTAGAAGTTCAATCTGCAGTAAGGCTCAGCCCGGGCTGATCCCGGCACGGTCGAGCATCCCCGCCACCTCCGCGAAAGAGGATTGCGGCGGGGTGTGTTCGGCCTTGCGCTGGCTGAGAAACGCCTCACACGGCCCGGCAAAGGCGATGGCGCGGTCAAGCTCGGGGTTGCTGCCCGCACGGTAGGCCCCGATGCGGATCAATTCCTCCATATCCGCATGAGCCGCCAGCGCCTTATGGGCGGCGGTGAGCAGCGTATATTCCACATCACTGTGGCAATCCGGCAACGTTCGAGAGACGCTCGCCAGCAGGTCAATCGCCGGGTAGCGGCCCTTTTCGGCGATCTTGCGGTCAAGCACGATATGCCCGTCGGTGATCCCGCGCACGGCATCGGCGATGGGGTCGTTCATGTCGTCGCCATCGACCAAAACGGTGAAAATCGCGGTGATATCCCCCTTGCCCACCGGCCCCGGCCCGGCGCGTTCCAGCATCTGCGGAAGCTCCGAGAAAACCGTCGGCGGATAGCCCTTGGCGGTGGGCGGTTCGCGCGAGGCGAGGCCGATTTCGCGCTGCGCCATGGCGAAGCGGGTGACGCTGTCCATCAAGAGCAACACATGCTGGCCCTGATCGCGGAAATGCTCGGCCACAGCCATGGCGGTCCAAGCGGCTTGGCGGCGGGTGAGCGGCGGCTCGTCCCCGGTGGCGACGACGAGAACCGCCTTCTCCATCCCCTCGGGGCCGAGGTCGGAGGCGATGAAATCCTGCACCTCGCGTCCGCGTTCGCCGACCAGCGCCATAACCACCACGTCACAGTCCGTATAGCGTGCCAGCATGGCCATGAGCGTCGATTTCCCGACGCCGGAGCCTGCGAAAATGCCCAAGCGCTGGCCCTGACAAAGCGGGGTGAAAACATCCAGCGCGCGGACATGGGTCGCCAGTTTCGGCCCGATGCGCTTGCGGTCGAAAGCGCCCGGCGGGGCGGCGCGCAGCGGGCGGGGGTCGTTGCCCTCGGGCAGATGCCCCTTCCCGTCGAGCGGGGTCGCCGAGGCGCTGATCACCCGGCCCTTCCAGCTTTCATCGGGGCGGATCACATCGCGGCCAATCGCGACCTCGACCCGGTCGCCCGCCGCCACCCCGCGCCATGAGCCGAAGGGGAGCAATTCAGTGCCGTGACTGCCCAGCCCCACCACCTCGGCATGGACCGGCCCGTCGGAGCCATGCACGATGCAGCGCTCGCCGATGCCCAAGACCCGCTCCAGCCCCACGGCGGTCAGCGTGATGCCGGTGATCGCGCGCACTTCGCCGGTGATCTCGGCCTCGCCTGCCTCGCGGGCGAAACTGGTCAGCTCGGAAAAGAGTGTCTGCATGGATAAATTTCCTCTAGGAGCGCGGGGCAATATTTACTATACAAGGATTAAACAGGCTATAGGCAAAAAAATGAACTTGTCTAATCTTTCTATTCTTGGACTCGCGTCGGACCGGATGCAGTGGCTCTCGGCCCGGCAGAAGGTCGTGTCTGAAAACGTCGCCAATGCCTCGACCCCGAACTACAAGGCGCGCGATGTATCGTCCTTTGAATCGATGCTCAGTGGCGAGTTGTCGCGCGATACCGGGCTGGTGACCACCCATGACAAACACTTCACCGGCGTCGCCCATGGCACGCCCGGCGTGCGCGAAGTGACGGATGGCCACGCCAAGGGCACCACTTTGGATGGCAATACCGTGAACCTTGAAGAACAGGCCGTGAAGGCCGCCGAGATCGGCGATCACTACAGGTTGGCCGCACAGCTTTACCGCAAAAGCTACGACATGCTGACCATGGCCGTCACCGGAAACAGGTAAGGAAAGCCCATGGATCCGCTTCAGTCCATCGCCAAAATCGCCGCCAGCGGGATGACCGCGCAGACCGCGCGTTTGCGGGTGATCTCGGAAAACGTGGCCAATGCCGATTCAACGGGCACCACGCCGGGCGCCGATCCGTTTCGCCGCAAGACCATCAGTTTCTCAGAGTTGATTGACCGCAATGGCGGCGGCTCTTTGGTGGAGGTCGACCGTATCGGGCGCGACCAATCCCCCTTTCGCCGCGATTATGACCCGGCCCATCCGGCGGCGGATGAAACCGGCTATGTCAAACGCCCCAATGTCGATCCGATCATCGAGATGGCCAACATGCGCGAAGCCTCGCGCAACTATGAGGCCAATATGAACATGTTCGAGTCGGGCCGCCGGATGCGCGGCCAGATGCTCGACCTGCTGAAGTGAGGCTGACCTGAGATGAGCGATCCCGCCTCCCTGATCTCGACCGCCGCGGTTCGCGGTGCCTATCGCACCTCGCAATCTCTGACGGCGCAAAAGGGCGAAGCCATCGCCGAAGAGGCAGGCGCCAGCGCCAATAGTTTCACCAATATGGTGCAGCAAGCCTCGGAAAGCGCGCTGGAAACGGTGCGTGAGGGCGAAGCCGTAGCCCAAGCCGGGCTGCGCGGTGAGGCGGATACCCAGCAGGTGGTCGAAGCCATGCTGGCGATGGAATCCACCGTCAAAGTGGCCGTCTCTGTGCGCGACCGCTTTGTCGAAGCCTATCAGGAAATTCTGCGGATGCCGATCTAGGCCATGACCGAAACCCAGACCTATGACATCATCTCTGCTACCGTCTGGGCCGTGCTTCTGGCCTCGGGTCCGGTGTTGGGGGTGGCGCTGGCGATTGGTCTGGTGATCGCGTTCTTTCAAGCGCTCACGCAGATTCAGGAAATGACGCTGACCTTCGTGCCCAAGATCGTGATGATCTTTGTCACCCTACTGGCGGCGACGCCATTTATGTATGCCACGCTGAAGAACCTGTCGGATACAGTCTTTGACCTCGTGCAGAACGGTGGGCTGTGAGGGGCTGGCGGCATATTGCGGCGGCGCTTTTGGCAGCCGCGCTCGCCTCCCCCGCCCTCGCGCAGGGCTGGGGGTCTTTCTATGAGCCGTCGCAGAAGAATGCGGTGACCAAGACTGCCCGGACGCTGGCCGCCGAGGGCGGGCCCGAAGGCGTCTGCATCCGCGAAATCCTCGCCGCCCAAACCCGGCATGGCATCCCCGACAATCTGCTGCTGGCCATCGGCCTGCAAGAGGCGGGCACCCGCCGCAACGGGCATTTCACGGTCTGGCCCTATGCGGTCAACGCCGCAGGCGAAGGGCGGCTGTTCGACAGCCGCACTGCCGCGCTGGATTGGATTGCAGAGCGTCAGGCAAGCGGCATCCGCTCCATCGACGTGGGCTGTATGCAGATCAACATGCGCTGGCACCCGGAGGCGTTTGACAGCCCCGCCCAAGGGTTCGACCCGCGCGTGAATGTCGACTACGCAGCGCGCTTTCTCAAGCGCTTGCATCGGCGCACGGGCAGTTGGCTACAGGCGGCGGGGTCGTATCATTCTTTTGAGCCGGAATACCGCGACACCTACCTCGACCGGCTGCAAAAGAACATTTCCGCCGCCAATGCGCGGCTGCCAGAGTTTCAGGCGCTGGCCAGTGCCAGCCCCGTTCCCGCGCGTCCACGCAAGACCCCCCGGAGTACGTCAGGCAGTTATGACAGGCTGGCGGCCAAGGCCACATGGGGTGCGCAGATCGGCGGGGCGGCGAACGCGCGGCGCTCGCTTTACTCGGCGCACGAGATGCAGCCGGTCCTGCCGCAGTTTACCACCGTCCCGGCGGAGGATGCGGGATGAGCACGAAACCCAATACCCTTCTGCCGCAACTGAGCATGTTTGGCGCCAATAAGGACGTGAGTTTTGCCGTTGGCATGGCGCTGGTGCTGGCGGTGCTGTTCCTGCCGCTGCCGCCGATCCTGTTGGATTTCGGGCTGGCGCTGTCGCTCTCGCTCTCGGTGCTGATCTTCATGGTGGCGCTTTGGATTCCGTCACCCTTGCAGTTCAACTCTTTCCCGACGCTGCTGCTCGTCACCACCATGCTGCGGCTGTCGCTCAACGTGGCCTCGACCCGGCTGATCCTCAGCGAAGGCCATGCGGGGATGCATGCGGCGGGGGATGTGATCCAAGGGTTCTCCAAATTCATCGTGGCGGGGAATTTCGTCATCGGCGTGGTGATCTTTGCCATCCTCGTGATCATCAACTTCGTCGTGATTACAAAGGGGTCGACCCGTATCGCCGAGGTCGCCGCGCGGTTCTCGCTGGATGCGATGCCGGGCAAGCAGATGGCGATTGATGCTGATATGGGCGCGGGGCTGATCGACGAGGATGAGGCCCGCCGCCGCCGCAAGGAGCTTGAGGACGAAAGCGCTTTCTTCGGGGCGATGGACGGTGCCTCGAAATTCGTGCGCGGCGATGCGGTGGCGGGGCTGATCATCACGCTGATCAATGTGATCGGCGGCATCCTCATCGGCGTCGTGCAGCGCGGCATGGGCGTGGGCGATGCCTTCAACGTCTTTACCTCGCTGACCATCGGCGACGGGCTGGTGAGCCAAATTCCGGCGCTTGTCGTCTCGCTCGCCGCCGGTCTGATCGTGACCAAGGGCGGGACGCGGGGGGCCGCCAACGAGGCGGTCTTCGATCAGCTTTCGAACTTCCCCAAGGCGCTCTACATGGCGGCTCTGCTGCTCTTTGGCATCGGTCTTTTGCCCGGCTTCCCGCTGCTGGTCTTTGCCCTTCTGGCCGCGGCCATGGTGGGCTTGGGCGTGGTGATCCAGCGCGGCGCGGCCGAGGCGGCTGAGGCCAAGGCGAAGGCCGATGCCGAGGCGCAGAAAAAGCAGGAGATGCCGGAGGTCGACAACAACCCGATGCATCTGGATGAGCTGCGGCTGGTGCTGGGCGAAGGGCTGGTGGCGCTGGCCAACCGCCCCGACGCGGTACTGCCGAGCAAGATCAAATCCCTGCGCAAACATTTCGCCGAAGAGTTCGGCTTTCCCATGCCCTCGGTACGGATCAAGGATGACGTGAGCCTGCCGATCAACAGCTACGCCTTCCAAATCCACGGCGTCGACGCGGCCAAGGGTGACATCCGCGCCAATCAGATGATGGTGATCAATCCCGAGGGCGCGCCGCTGCAACTGCCGGGTGAGGCCACGCGCGAGCCGACCTTTGGGCTGGATGCGCTTTGGGTCGACAGCAAGGTCGCCGATCAGGCCGAGGCGCAGGGCTATACGGTGGTGGACCCGGAAAGCGTGATCACCACCCATCTGACCGAAGTTGTCAAAGAGAACATGTCGGAACTGCTGACCTATGGCGCGGCGAAAGAGGCGATCGAGGGGTTGGACCGGAACTATCAAAAGCTGGTCAACGACCTGCCCGTCCCCTCCCCCGCCATTCTGGTGCAGCAGGTCTTGCAGGAACTGCTGCTCGAACGCGTCTCAATCCGCAATTTGCCGCTGATCGTCGAGGCGATGGCCGAGGCCACGCGTCAGACTTCCAAGCCCGCGCTGGTGCTGGAGAACGTGCGCCGCCGCCTGTCGAGCCAGATTTGCCAAGGGCTGGCCGATGGGCAGGGCTTCGTGCCGGTCATCACCCTGTCGCCCTCATGGGAGGCGGAGTTCATCGAGGCGGTCAAGATCGTGGGCGAGGACCGCACCTTTGTCATGTCGCCCAAACGGGTGCAGGAATTCGTGCTGCAAGCCCGCCAACAAATCCAGCGTTTCGCCTCGGAAGACAGTTGGCCCGCGCTGATGGTCAACCCCGAGGCGCGGTCCTATGTGCGCTCCATGCTGGAACGGGTCAGCCCGATGACGCCGGTGATCTCCAATGCCGAGATCCATCGCAAGGTATCCCTGCGGACCGTCGCCACCATCGGGGGCTAGGGATGGACCTTTCGGCCCTCCTGACCGACGCCCTGATGGGGTATTTCGTCGTCTTTGCCCGGATCGGCAGCGCGCTTATCTTCATGCCGGGGTTCGGGGAGACCTCGGTGCCCACGCGGCATCGGTTGTTCTTTGGTCTGATCCTGAGCGCCGCGCTCTATCCCGTGACCGGCATCGGCCCGGTGGCCGAGGATCGCCCCGCCGCGCTGCTGCTGATCTTTGGCTCTGAGATCACCGTGGGGCTTTGGATTGGGCTTGTCGCGCGCACGCTGCTTTCGGCGCTGCAATTCGCGGGCTATCAGATGGCACTGATGTCGGGGCTGGCCAATGCTTTGGCCCCGAACATTGGCGCTTTCGAGGGGGCGACCTCTATGGCGGCGATGCTGTTGATCGGGGCCACGGCGCTGATCTTCATCACCGACCTGCACCACCTCATCATTGAATCGCTGCTGATGTCCTATCAGGTCTTCGTGCCCGGCACCTTCATGCTGGCCGATCTGACCGACCAATTCGCGCGGGCGACGCAGGTGAGCCTCTACCTCGGCCTGTCCATCGCAGCCCCCTTCTATGTCGCCGGGCTGGTGCTGAACGTCGGCATGGGTCTGGCCAACCGCATGATGGCGAGCCTTCAGGTCTTCTTTATCGCGCAGCCCCTGCTGATCGCCGCAGGGCTGGCCTTGATGGTGCTGGCGGTTCCGACCATGATGCGCGGGTTTCTTGAGCCCTTCGCGAATTGGCTCACCACCTACGGATTCTAGGCCATGTCGGAAGAGGACAAGAGCAGTAAGACCGAAGAGCCGACGGAGAAAAAGCTCCGCGACGCGCGCAAGAAAGGCGACGTGCCGCAATCGCGCGAGACCGGCACCGCGATGCTGGTCTTTGCCCTGCTGATGATCCTGATCTTCGTGCTGCCCGCCTCGATCGACGGGATCGTGGCGGCGCTGCAAAGCCCCCTTTTGGGGGCGGGTGTCACCGCCATCGGCACCGGCGGCACTGGCGTCGCCGAAGCGGGCCAAGTGTTGAAATCGCTGGGGTTCACGCTGGGGCTGGCGATGATGCCGGTGGTGGGGATCATGGTGCTGGCAGCCCTTTTCGGCGTGTTGATCCAAGGCGAGACTGTCGTCTCGGCAGAGCGGATCAAACCGAAGTTTTCCAAACTGAACCCGCTGTCGGGGTTCAAGCGGCTGTTCTCGGCCGAGGCTTTCGTGGAGTTTGCCAAGAATACGGCCAAGGTACTGGTGATCGGTTTCATTACCGTCTGGGCCGTGCGCGACATCGCGCAGTCGCTGGGCCAGACGCAGGCTTTCATCCCCGAGACGCTGCTGCAAGCGACCCTGCAAAAGGTTCGCTGGATTTTTCTGGTCACCACCGTGCTTCTGGTGCCCATCGCCATCGCCGACATCATCTGGAAGCGGGCGCAGTGGAAAAAGAAACAGATGATGAGCCTCAAGGAGATCCGCGACGAGCATAAAGACAGCGAGGGTGATCCGCAGATCAAGGGCCGCCGCGCCGAATTGCGCCGCGCCCGAGCCCGCCAGCGCATCGCGCAGGCCATCCCCAATGCCAGCGTGATCCTGACCAACCCGACCCATTACGCCGTGGCGCTGAAATATGAACAGGGCGTCGATGACGTGCCGGTCTGCGTGGCCAAAGGGGCCGATGTCATGGCCCACCGCATCCGCGAGTTGGCCAAGGAACACGACATTCCGATGATCGAGAACCGCCCGCTGGCCCGTGCGCTTCACGCGGCGGTGGAGGTGGACGACCGCATCCCGATGGAGCATTGGCAGGCCGTGGCCGAGATCATCGGCTTTGTCATGGATCTGCGCCGCAATGTGCGCCGCAAGCCCCCTGCCGGGTCGTCAATCCGCGAGGAGTGACGCGCGCTCAGCGCAGGCGCAGCCCTTCGAGGTTGCGGTCGGCGGGGAGTTTGGAGCGTTCCAGCAGGATTTTCGTGATCAACCGCGCCCGGACGAGGCTGAACGACCCCATGATTTGCGCGGCATCGCGTTCGGGCATGGCACCAATGACCTGCACGGCGGTCTCCACGTCGATCTCGTCCATGATGCCCGCCGCCACCTGCGGCTTCATGTTGCGGTAAAGTTCGACCAGTTTGGTCATGTCCTGATTGTTCGCCTCTTCGATCACCTTCAGCTGCGCGCCGATCTCGTCGCGCAGGCTGGCGAGACGGGTCTGCTCGGCCTTGAGGCTCTGTTCGGCCAGCGCAAGCTTGGCTTCGCGGTCGGCGATCGTGTCGCGCTGCTCTTTCAGCAGCGCGCGCTCTTCGGCGATGGCTTCGGCGATCAGATGGCTTGGCTCGCACATGCCGCTCTCGCCCGGGGCGCTGGCGTCATAGCTGGGTGGCGCAGGGGCGGCGGCAAGCTCAACAGGGACCGGGGGCGTGTCATCGGGGGTTTCGGCAATGGCCATCATCGGCATGAACTCAACCGTGAGCTTGAGCACACCAGCCACGCCAAGGCCAAAAAGCGCGATCTTGGGCAGGGAAATACGGCTCATTCCTTACGCTCCTTGGTGATGTCGAAAAAGGTGCGGACCAGTTCAGATTTGCCCTGTACCGCCGCTTGGCCCCGGACCTGCGCACGGCCCTTGAGCCGCGCGGCGCGCATCTGGGCCGGGCTTTGCCCTGTGGGGGCGGGTTCAGCCGCGGCTTGACGGGACGGCGCCGCCTCGCGCTGCACCGGCGGCTCGGGGCGCTGTACCTTGGTGCTGAGGTCACGCAGGTCTTCGACCGATTTCGCCGATTGATCGACCGCGTTGGAAAAGGCCCCGACCATCGGCTCCATCTCTTTCAGGGTCGCCATCAGGGCGCGAACGCGGCGGTCGAGGATAAAGGCATAGACCAGCGTGCCGACCAGCAGCACGATGATGAGGATATCAATCAAGGCCGGCATCATCGTCGCTGTCCTCCTGATTTTCCTCAGGGAGCAAGGATTGGATCACCCGCAGCGCCAAAGCGCCATTGCTGCGCTGGCCAAAGGCCGCTTGGAACATCGGCTGGGCGTTCACCATGCCGACCACGGGGGTATCGACGGTCATGCCCAGATCGATCACCTGACCGGGCTTCCATTCCAACACCTCATGCAGCGGGATCGTCACCTCTTGAAGCACGCCGGTGATGGTGACCGTGGTGCTGGAGATCTGGCTGTTCATATCCTTGCGCGCGTTGCTGTCGGTTGGCGAACGCCCGCCAAGGAAGGGCTGCGCAAGCTGGGCGCTGACCTCGTCCAGCGTGCCATAGGGCAAGACCAACGCCATATGGCCGCTGCGGTCTTCGAATTGCATATGCAGCCGGACCAGCACCGTCGCCGTGCGCGGCGCGGCCAGCATGACCGACCGAGGGTTGGATTCGAGCGATTGAATGTCGAATTGCACCGGGCTGACATCATGCAGGCAATGGGCCAAACCTTTGAGCGATAGTTCCGCCAGCCTGCGACCCAGTTTCTGCTCAATCGCGGTCAAGCCGCGGGGTTTCCACTGCTGACTGGTGGCGCGACGGCCACCCAGCATGATCTCAAGCACCGAAAACAGCAGGTCAGGCTCGACCACACAGGCGATCTGGCTGCCCCAGCTTTCCGCATTGGCAATGGCGATGAGTGAGGGCGACTGGATGCTCTCCATCGCGTCCTCATAGGGCATGTATTCAAGCGAGCTCAGCTCGATCTCGGGGGCAACGGTGCAATAGGATTTGAGGTCGGGCACCAGCGCCAACAGCAGACGGTCGATGATGATCTCAAGCGTGGGCAGGCGCTGGAAGCTTTCGCGCGCCTGACGGATCATCGTCTCTTCGAGGCTCAGCGCATCGGGGGAGGCCGCTATCGTCATTGCACCACCATATCGGCAATCAGGATTTCATGCGGCGCGTCGGTGTGCCCCACCGCCCGCGCCCGGCGCAGCAGTTCGGTCTTTAGCATCGCCAGCCCATAGCTGCCCGACAGATCGCTGACATGCAACTGGCGCAGGAAATCTTGGAAGCTGTCGCGCAGGTAAATCTCACGCGCGATCAAACGGTCCGCGCCCTCGGCGGTTTCGTCATAGACCATCAGCATGTTGAGCTTGAGAAAGCGGCTGGTCTGTCCGCCCTGCGGGCCGGTGTCGGTGACGTTCACGATGATCTCAGGAAAAGGCATGACCGGCATTTTGACTTCGGTCTTTGGCTTTGCGCCGTGGCCGTCTTCGCCGCCCTTCTCGCCGTGATCGTTCTCAGCCGTCTCAACGGTCTCTTCGGCGGTTTCCTCACCCCCCAGCCCGGCCATTTCAAGCAAACCCGAAGGCCCGATGGCCAGCGCGACCCCACCCAGACCCGCAAGAAGGCAGAGCAAGACGACAGCAAGGATAGCGAGAGGCTTTTTCATTCTTTCACTCTTAATCGGATCCCGCGCGAAGCGCCACATGCAAGAACAAATACATCTCCAAACAAGCTTTATTGCAACAGAAACCTGTTTATTTATCGGATCGACCAAGTATAAATCGATATATGCTTGCATAGTGAGGGCCGAGTGGAGAATGCTCGGACCATACAACCGAGTGAGGGGCCGTGAATCAGATCGTTGAAAACCTTAAGGATTTGGGTCCAAAGCGGCTGGCTCTTCTCGGTGGCATCGGTCTGGCGATCACTGCGGCCATCTTCATCGGCGCGCGAACCATCCTCGCCCCCACCTATGTCCCGGTCTACAGCCAGTTGAGCCCCGGCACGGCGTCACAAATGATGCAGACGCTGGAACAGGCGGGGCTGACGGTCGATCTGTCGCGCAACGGCGACACCATCTCGGTCGCCGAGACAGACATCGCCCGCGCCCGCATGGCACTGGCCGATGCAGGGCTGCCGGGCGAAGGCGTGCCGGGTTGGGAGATTTTCGACAACATGTCCGGCATGGGGATGAACTCCTTCATGCAAAAGGTGAACCGCCTGCGCGCGCTGGAAGGTGAGCTGGCCCGGTCGATCCAGACGATCAGCGGCATCAAGGCCGCGCGGGTGCATCTGGTGCTGCCCGAACGCGCCGCCTTTTCGCGCAGCCGGGCCGAGGCCAGCGGATCGGTCATCGTGCGGTCGCAGGCCAATACCAGCATGACGCGCCGTCAGGCGCAGGCGATCCAAGCGCTGGTGGCCTCCGCCGTGGCGGATTTGGAAGCGCAGAACGTGACCGTCCTCTCGGCCTCCGGCGAGACGATCCTGGCCAAGGATGAGGGCGGCAGCTCCGACTTCTCGCTGCAAGGGCAGCGCAGCATGATCGAAGAGCAACTGGCGCAAAAGGTTGAATCGATCCTCAACGCCCGCGTTGGGCCAGGCAATGCCCGCGTGCGGGTCAGCGTCGATCTGACGACCGAGCGCGAAGTCCGCGTCTCGCGCAGCTTCGATCCCGCCCAGCAGGTCGCCCGGTCGATCGAAACCCGCGTACGCAACTCGAACGAGACCGATCCGGCGGCGGCCACGGTGGATGTGGCCAACAACATCCCCGATGAGCTGCGCGACGATGCGGGCGGGGCCGCAGGCCAGTCCACCCGCTCGGAAAACGATGAGATCATCAACTACGAAATCGGCTCGGTTCAGAGCGAATTGGTGCGCGAGCCGGGCGATATTGAGCGTATCTCGGTCGCGGTGCTGGTCAACGGCAGCTACGGCACCCTGCCCGATGGCTCCGAAGGCTATATCGAGCGCAGCCCCGAGGAGATGGCGCGTCTGACGCAATTGGTCAGCACGGCCATCGGCTTTGATCAGGCCCGGGGCGATCAGGTGCAGGTCGACAGTCTGCAATTCCTCGATTTCGATTCCGAGTTCAGCAACCCCGCCAGCCGTGGCTTGGGCGCGGTGCTGGCCGATAACGCCATGACCATTCTGCGTTCGCTCTTTGCCTTGGCGCTGGTGGCGATCATCATGGTGCTGGGCGCCCGCCCGCTGCGCATGGTGCTGGATGCCACCCTGCCCCAGCCCGCACTGGCGGGTGCCGGAGCCGATGCGGCGCTGCTGGACGGCCCTGCGGAAGACAACGCGCCCAAGGCGCTGACCGGCGGCACCCAGAAAGAGACCCCGCAAAACCGTCTGCCCACCCCGGCGGGGGCGCAGACCGGTGCGGTGCTTGGCCCGATGGATGAAATGCCCCGCGACATGGTGCATCTCGCCTCGGTAGAGGGGGCGGTTCAGCACAGCCAATTGCGCGCCGTGGCCGAACTGGCCGAGGACAACACCGATGACGCCCTGCGCGTTCTGGGCGAATGGCTGTCGGAAGGGGATGATCTGTGATCACGAGCCTCAAGCTTCAGAACTTCGACGAAGACGGCAAGAGCAAGCCGCAAGACCCGGCGCTGCCCACCCCCGAAGAGATCGAAGCGAAAATCAAAAAGGCCCATAAACAGGGCCATATCGAAGGCTATCTGGCCGGGGCCGATGCGGGCCGCGCCGAGATGCATCAGACCATGCAGGCCGAACATGCCGCCATGGCCGAAAAGCTCGCGCAGGAACTGGCGCGGCTGGCACAGGCGATGCAGGCTCATCAAGACGCGCTGATGGCGCAGATCGTGGGCTTTACCCTACAAACCTGCGAGATCGTCCTGCCCGAGGTGATCGAACGCCTCTCGACCGCGCGAGTGAAAAAGACCGTGACCCAATCGCTGAAAATGGCCATCGGGTCGAGCCATATCAAAGTGCGCCTGTCGCCCGCCACGCTGGATCAGATCGGCCCCGAGCTGCGGCAACGGGCGGTCTATTACAAATGCGACAGCGTGCTGGACCTGCGGGCCGATCCCGAACTGCCCGATGGCGATGCGCGCATGGAATGGGACCACGGCAGCCTTGATTACGGGTTCAAAAAGATTTGCGACCGCCTGCTCGCCGAATTGCGCGACACCCATGCGCGGGCGCTGAAAGCACAAAAGGAGAAGGACGGAAATGGACAAGCCTGACCTGCAATCCCCCCAAGACGACAACAACGCCACAGACGGCAAAGCGCCTGACGCCACGCCAGAGCAACCGCGCGCCGATGCCTTTGGCAACGCCGCCAGCGCGGGCGGCGATGATGCGGGCGTCTTCCCGCAGCTCGACACCGAAGACTCGCGCAATGCGCTGGCCCCCCGCCCCGAGGCGGGCGGCGCGGGCATCAACGCGATGCTGAACGTCGGCCTCGATGTGCAGATCGTGCTGGGCCAAGCCCGTATGCCGATTTCGCGCCTGTTGGAACTCACCCGCGGCTCTATCGTGGAGTTGAACCGCAAGATCGGCGCACCGGTCGACCTTATGGTCTCTGACCGTCTGGTGGCGCGCGGTGATCTCGTAAAGGTCGGCGAAGACCGGCTGGGCGTGTCCCTGACCCAGATCGTCAAGGACTATGTCCCTGACTGACCGCCCCTCTCTGCGCAGCCATGCGTCGGGCCGAATGGGCCTTGCCCTGCTGGTGCTTCTCGCCAGCGGCGGCATGGCCGTGGCCCAAGATGGCGGTTTTCTCGGCACGCTTTCGGATGTGATTGGCGACACCGCGCCGGGCAGTGATGAAAACGCCAATCTCTCGGGCCGGATCGTCCAGTTTATCGCGCTGATCACCGTGCTCAGCATCGCGCCGGGGCTTTTGGTGGTGATGACCAGCTTCACCCGCTTTGTCATCGTCCTGTCGATGCTGCGCTCGGCCCTTGGCCTGAACCAGACCCCGCCCAATATCGTGCTGACCTCGCTGGCGCTGTTCATGACCTTCTTCGTCATGCAGCCGGTGTTTGAGGACGCCTATGAGGCCGGGGTCGAGCCGCTGCTGGAAAACGCCATCGCCGAGGAACAGGCGCTGGAGCGGATCGCCGCGCCCTTTAAGACCTTCATGTACGTCAACACGCGGCCCGAAGACTACGCCCTGTTCCTGCGCATCGCGCCCGCGGATGAAGAGGCCGAAGAAAGCCCCCTGCCCGCCTCGGCGGAAGAGGCCACCTTCCGCCATCTGGTGCCCGCCTTCATGATCTCGGAACTGCGCCGGGCCTTTACCATCGGTTTTCTAATCTACCTGCCCTTCGTCGCCATCGACCTTATCGTCGCCTCGGTTTTGATGAGCGCGGGCATGATGATGCTGCCTCCGGTGCTGATCTCCTTGCCGTTCAAGGTGATTTTCTTTGTGCTGATCGATGGTTGGTACATGCTGGCCGGATCGCTGATCGAAAGCTATGTGCCGCTTGCCGGTGGCTGACCTGCTCTGAAAGGATCTCTCCATGTCGACCAATGCCCTTTCCAAATCCCGCAGAAAGCCCATCACGGTGGAGGATCTGAACGGTCCGACCAAGGCCGCCATCACCTTTCTCTGCCTTGGCGAGCAGACCGGATCGGAACTCATGCAAAAGCTCGGCACTGCCGAGATCGAGCGCATCACCAGCGCCATGAGCCGCCTTGGCCCGATCCCGGCAGAGGTGGTGGAACATGTGCTCAAAGAGTTCACCCAAAAGGTCGTCAGCGGCACCGGATCGGTCGTGGGGTCGCTGTCGACGGCGGAATCCATGCTGCGCAAATTCATGCCCGAAGAGCAGGTGACCAGCATCATGGAAGGCCTCAAGAACAGCGAGCGCGAAAGCGCCATGTGGCGCGGCTTTGGCGCGCTGGATGAGACCGTGATCGCCAATTACCTCAAGGGCGAGCATGACCAAACCGCCGCGGCGATCCTCAACAACGTCGACACCGGCGTAGCCGCCAAGGTACTGCCGCTGCTGGGCCCTGAACGGATGCAAGACATCGCCGAGCGCATGATCGCGATGGAGGCCGTACCGATCCACATGATGCAGCAGATCGAAGAGACGTTGAAACAAGACATCCTGTCGAACGCGATGCATACCAATTCGATCGAAACCCATCAGCGCATGGCGGATCTGTTCAACCAGTTGGACGTGCAGGCCTTTGAGGAGCTTTCCGGCGCGCTCGACGCGCGAATTCCGGACGCCTTCCAAGCCATCAAACAGCGCATGTTCGTCTTTGACGACCTGTTCAAACTGCCGATGCAGGACTTGGCGCAGGTCATGCGCGGGCTCGATGGGGCGACCCTGCCGATGGCGATGCGCGGCGCCAAGAAAGAGCAGCGCGATCACCTGATGGAATGCTTGCCGCAACGCTCGCGTCAGATGCTGATGGACGAGATGGCCGCCACCGGCCCGGTCCGGGGCCGCGACGTGCGCGCGGCACAGGCCGCCATGGTGGAATATGCCAAAAGCCTTGCCGATCAAGGCGTGATCGAACTGCCCTCGGCAGCCGATGACGACGAATTCATCGAATAATGGGGGTCAGCGGTAGACGCTCGACGCGCTATAGCCGCCGGTGATCGTGGGGATGTCGATGGTCGCGGCCGTAAAGCTGCCGCCCTGCCCGATCGAGACAGCCCCCTGCATCAGCGAAAGCACCGTGCTCGACGACGAAGAGACACCTTCGACCGCATCGTAAATCGCCGAGAACCGCGAGACGAGCTTGTCGACCTCCGCCGGGTCTTGCAGCTTTTCGATGTCGAACTTCTGCTCGAAAAGCGCGATCTGACGGTCGAGATCGACCTGGATCGCCTCATCCGGCACACCAAGCGCGCGGCGCATGAATTTGCCGAGGTCTTCGTCCTTCAGCACGTCGAGCCAGGAGTCGATCTCAGCGGCTTTGGATTTGAACTCCAAGGCGATCCGCGCGCCTTCGTTGTCCTCTCCGGCCTCGTTCAGCACGAAACGTTCCTTGAAACGGTCGATCATCTCGGCCTGCCACTCGACCTTATCAAGGTTCTCGCTGCTCCCCCCTCCGGGCGTGAAGCCCAAAGTCAGATACATCTCGCGAATCTTGGGGTCGCTGAGGCGGTTCACCAGTGCGGAACTGTCGGTGATATCGCTCTCCAACGTCTTGCGGATCATCGCCTTGCCAAAGATCTGATCTTCAAGGTCAAATGCCCGCATGACGAAAGTATAGACTTCCGTATCGGCAATCAGTTCCTGCGGGGAAGAGATGCTGCCGATACGCTCTTCAAAGGCTTCGATCTGCCGGGCGTTCAGGGCATTGCTGGCGGCAAGGTCGAGCTGTTTGTCGCGCGTTGCGTCAAACAGTTTGACCGCCACCTGCGTGCCCATGCCGCCCAGCGAAATCATGCGTGCGCGGCCTCATGGCTGGAGGCGGTCGGCACCGGGCGAAGCTGCATGAGCTCGGTCTCGTATTTGAGCACCGCGCGCAGTTCGCTCATGGCTTTGTAAAAGTCAGCCATAGAGACGAAGTTCGCCGCTTCCATGATCCGGGCGCGCATTTCCGCGCCAAAGCAACAGGCCAGATCGGCCAAGCCCTGCTGGATCATCGGCAGGATTTGGTCGCGGGTGTCGGGACGGATCAGCGCAGTCTGCACCAAGAAGTAGACCTTGGAGACGGGCGTGGATTCCGCATCCGGCTTCAACAGATCGGACTCGCGCACGATGTCGGCGCGGTTCTCGACGGTCAGCGCTTGGCGGCGGTCGCCGTTGCGGATGACGCAGCCGTTTACAACAACGCGTTCGCGGGGGCGGAGGGTGAGTTTCAGCATCTTACACCTCCTGCATCTGCGGCGCGGCCTGCCCGGCCAGACCGGCGGCGATGTTGCCGTTGATTTCGACAAGACCCGCCAAGCGGCCTTCGCCAGCCATCAGCGCGGTGCTGTGACGGTCCACCCAAAGCGCGATGGAAATGAGCGAGGCTTTCAGCCCGTCAGGCATCTTGTTTTCCGGCTCGGACAGGTCAAAGCGCAGAGCCGACCAGAACCGTTGATTTTCGTAGATCGCGTCGCGCAGACCGGAGGCGAGGATGTTCAACCGCTCGCTTTTATCCTCGGTGGCATCAAAGCCTTGGCCCTTTTCGGCAAGGTCATGTGTGACGCGGCTCAGGATGCGGCGCTCGATCTGCCGCGGGGTTTCGCTCTCGCGAATTGTTCGTTTGTATGCTGCCAGCCCCATAGGAATTCTTCCTTGTTTTTATCGTTTGCTGCCTGCCAACCGCAAATTCTGAGGCGGTTGGATCGGGGCCAGAGCACTAGGCTCCGGCCCCGAAAACCCTAATCCTTAACGGAACAGGCTCAGGATGTTCTGCGGCGCCTGGTTGGCAATCGACAGGGACTGCGATGCCAGCTGCTGCTGAACCTGAAGCGCCTGAAGACGGGCGGCTTCTTCTTCCATGTTGGCGTCAACCATCGCGCCAACGCCGGCGTCGAGGTTGTTGGAGAGTTTGGTCAGGAACTCCTGCTGGTTCTCGATGGACTTTTGACCGACGCCCAAAGTAGTCGCAGCGTCGATCGCCTCCCCCAGAAGCTTCTCCGATGCTGCCAACGAATTATTAAGATAAGTTTGCCCCGATTCTTCTTTCGCGGCGGCATCGGCGCCAGTGTCTGCAGCCGTGTCAAAACCAGATTTAAAATCCTCTGCAATAGCCGCGAAATCGAGGTATGCGCGCTTCAAATCAACGCCTTCGACGGTCATTGATGTAGCCGTAATGCCATCCGCGCCACGTTTGATACCGGTCACGACCGACATAGAGCGCGCACCATTATCAGTTTCAGCTGCAGTAGTAATACTCCCATCGTCTCCAATGGTTGCCGTGACCCCGGTCTTTGCTTCGTTTCCAGAACCGATCAGGTCGTCGCCATTAAATGTCGCTTGGCTGATAGAAGCGTCCATCTGCTTTACGATCTCGTCCAGCTCATCTTTTACGTCATCAACGCTACCGCCGGCCTGTGCAAAGGCCACACGCTCGGAGAATTGACGGGCAAGGTCTTGAAAACTTTCTGCACCTACCTTCGCTGTCGCCAGAGAGTTCTTGGTCAACGTTAAGCTTTCGTTAATCGATTTGGTCATCCCGCTGTCGCCCTTCATCGTTTCCGAGATGGCGAAGTATGCGGCATTATCGCCAGCGTCAGAGACTTTCAGACCTGTCGAAATACGGTCCTGCGTTTGGTTGAGGCCTTGGTTGACGTTCCGCAAAGTTGCGAGAGCGTTCATTGCGGAGTTGTTTGTGTTGATCGAAGACATATTCTTATTCCAGACTATTCTAGTTCGTTATGTCGTCTTTCTGACAACTGCGGGGCGAACCCGCTTGATTACGTTTTTACGCGAAAAACTGGCAACATTGAGGCAATTCAGAAACTTTTGTCCACGGTTGTCATCAGTGTTGCGCGGTTGTCACGTTTCGCACCGCTTCGGCCGTAAATGCCTGCAATGCTGTGCTTTTCCCGGATTTGGGAAACCTGTGAGATCATCTCTGACGTGGCTTGGCGGGCCAATTGCAGGTGGTCATGATCGCGCGCGATCAGATCTTTCAGATCGCGCAATTTATCTTTGCTGACCGCTTCGGGGTCGTGGCTGAGTTGCTCTTCCAGCACGGCGGTGAGTCGGGCCTTTTCGCTGGCGAATTCGACCAGCTGGTTGAATGCTCCGCCCTCGACCGCGGCGATTTCGCGGCGCAGCAGATTGCCCAAGGCGTCAACGGCGGCGAGTGCTTTGCGCGGATCGCTCATCGGTTGGCCCCCGTTTGATAGCGCTGCATGGCGGTTTCAATTGTGCGGGCGATTCCGGTGCTGTTCTGCTCGGCGATGCTTTCGCCGATCGCGTTGGACAGAAAGCTGCGCCATGTCTCTTCGGCGTGGCCGCCGCCAAAGCTGCCGATATCCACGGTCGAGAGCATTTCATCGACCATCTGGCCGAGGAACATCGCCTCGAACTCCTGCGCTTTTTCGGCGGTGAGGGCATCGGCCTGCGGGGCTGCCGGTTTGGCCGCAGGGGTCGGCGCGGGGATTGGGAGAGATGCGAATTCCATGACCTGCCCCTAGATGATCTCAAGGTCGGCATGCAGAGCGCCCGCCGCCTTGATGGCTTGAAGGATTGAAATCGTCTCGGTCGCGCCGACGCCGATGGCGTTCAGCCCGTCGACGAGCCGTTGCAGGCTGACCGATCCATCGATGACGGCGAATTTCGCGTCTTTCTCTTCCACGCCGACCGAGGAGTTCGGGACCACTACGGTGGTCCCGCCGATGGACAGCGATTCGGGCTGGCTCACGTTGAAATCATCGCGGACGGTGACGGTCAGCCCGCCTTGGCTGACCGCGACACGGTCGATGCGGACATTGGCCCCGATGACGATGGTGCCGGAGCGCGCGTCGATCACCACTTTGGCGACTTGATCAGGCTGAACTTGCAGCGGTTCGATCAGGGCCATCGTCTCCATCAACGATCCTTTGCCATAGGCCGATACGGTGATGGTGCGCGAATCGATGGCCTTGGCGACCGGGCCCATGGCTTGGTTGATCGCCGCCTCGACCCGCTGTGCGGTGACGAAATCGGCGTTGCGCAGGGCCAGTTTGATGCTGTTCATCTCGCTAAAGTCGAAATCGACCTCACGCTCGACGATGGCGCCATTGTCGATCCGCGCGCCTGTCGGCACCCCTTCGACGATGGAGGCGTTGAGCCCCTGCGCCGCGAAGCCGGCGACGGCGATCGGGCCTTGGGCCACGGCGTAAATCTCACCATCGGCGGCGGTCAGGGGGGTGACGATCAGCGTGCCGCCGCGCAGCGATGAGGCATCGCCCAGCGAAGAGACCACCACGTCGATGGTGCTACCGGCCCGCGCGAAGGGCGGCAGGGAGGCGGTGACCATGACGGCGGCGGTATTGGCCGTGCGCATCTGGTCTTCGGTCAGGTTGCCGATGCCGAGACGCTCCAACATGCCTTCGATGGCGCGTTCAGTGAAAGGCGCATTGCGCAGGCTGTCGCCCGTGCCGTTCAGCCCCACGACCAGCCCGTAGCCGACCAATTGGTTCGACCGCACGCCCTCGACGGTGACGATATCCTTGATCCGCACCTGTGCTGCCGCCGGCGCGGCGAGCGCGAAGGTGAGGCCGATCAGCAAGAGTTTAAACAAGGCGTTCATGGGGCGGTTCCGGTTAGAGGTAGTTCAGGAAGGACAGGCGCGAGAGCCGCGCGGTGATGGCAAAGCTGGAGTCGAGTTGGTTTTGCAATTGGGTCAGACGGGTGGCCGCGTCATATTGGTCGACCCCTTCGAGGTTCATCACCTCCCCGTCCAGAAACAGCGCCCGGCTTTCTTGAGCCGCGATCGTATCGGCCAGCTGTGCCCGTTTCAGGCCGGTCTGGGTTTCCAGGTCGGTCAGCCCTTCAAGCCCCGCCCCGATGGCGCTGCGCGCCTCGGTTAGCCACGCATCGCGGGCGGCCTCATCGGGGATGTCGCTGGGGTTTACCGCGCTCAGCATCGCCAGCCCACGGACCAGATCGCGGATTGCCGGGTCATTGGCTTGGGCGGTTTGGGTGATGGTTTGCGTCTCTGAGGTGCGCGAGGTCAGCGGCGGATTGCCCGACGGCGCGCCGTTGTAAAAAGTGTTCTCGAAATCATGGTTGGGGAACACCGAACTGTCGCCAAAGCCCGCCTTAAGGTCATCGATGGCGCGCTGCACATCCGCCACATCGGTCAGAGGGCCGCCGATCATGTGATCGACCGCAATCGCCGGGGATTCGCCGGTGCGCGGGTTGACCTCGTCCCATGCTTGCAGCGGGTTGGTGTCGCTGCGGGTGCCGGACATCAGGAAACCGGAACTGTCGCTGACCGCCGCACGCTCCAACACCCGGTCAAGCGCCGTGCGCGCGGCCTGCGACAGATAGGTCGTCGAAAGCCCGCCAGCACTGTCGGCGGTGAAGGCTTGCTCAAGCGCACTCTGACCGACGTCGCGCATGGCACCAAGCGATGTTTCGACGGCCAGAAAGCGACGATCCAAGAGCGCATTGGAGGTCAGGAAACCATCGTTGCGGGTGATCTGCATGCGAATGGCGATGGCATCGGCAGAGCGGTGGCCCAGATCGTCATAGGGGTTGGCCTTCAGCCCGGTCGTCACCTCTTTCGACACGTCCGAGATCTCGGCGGCGAGGCGGCTGGTCTGTTCGCGCTGGCGCAGGCTTTGCAAAGCGGTGGAGACGGCGCGGGAAATCTCGGTCATCCTATCCTCACACGCTGGCCAAAAGGGTATCGAGCATATCGCTCAGGCTGGTAAGCACCTGCGAATTCGCGCCATAGGCCTGTTCGATTTCCAGAAGCTTTTGCAATTCGGTATCGACGTTCACACCCTCGATGCTGCTGCGGTTGTCCTCGAAGGTGATGAGCCGCACGCGCGCCGTCTCGGCCTGCCCATCCGCCCCGACCCGCAGCACGTTTTGTTGGCTGACCAGATCGGCGGCGTAATCCCCCAGACGCGCATTGGTGCTGAGGCCCGTGGACGCGTCAAAGGCCATGCCCGTTTCAAGCACGTCGACAAAGGCGTTCAACTGCGTGGTGTCGCCCGGCTCGCCGGGGAATGTGGCTCCGGCACCGTCGCGCAGACGCCAAAGCGCACCGCCCTTGTCGGGCTGGACGCTGTCATTGAGCGCAAGCCGCCCGGCCAGCCCGTCCAACTGCGCCGGATCGAAAGCCCCGCCCGCATCGGTGAAAAGCCCCGGCTGCCCGGCCCCGACGGAGGCATCTGCGGCCTCGAAACTCTGCACCAGCCCGCGGGCGAGTTCATCCAATTGCAGCTTCATCTGCGGCAGGGCATTGGCGATCAACCCGCTCAGCCCCGCAAGGCGGCCACTGTCGGACCCGCGCGCGGTGGCGCTGTTTGGCGTGATGTCGATGTCCCCCGCCATCAGCCGCCCCGTCTCGGGGTTGGCACTGAGTGGCACGGCGGTTTCGCCATAGACCAACTCCGTGCCGCCGGTGGTGTGCAGCGTCAGCGTTCCATCCGCTTCCCAGCGGCTTTGGAAGTCCATCTGACTGCCCAAAGCATCAAGGCCGCGGTTCATCTCATCCATCAGCCCGCTGGTGCCGGTGGGATCGGTCCCGGCAAGGGCCAGACGTTCGTTCAACGCGGCGATATCAGAGAGCGCCGCGTTCACCTCGGCCACGCTCGCCACAAGGCTGTCACCAGCCTGCGCGCGGCTGGCCTCAAGCCCGATGGCGGCCTCGTTGATGCTGTGCACCAAGGTCTCGCTGCGCGACAAAAGGTCGTTCTGCGCGGCGGGGTCGGAGGGGTTGTTGGCCAGAAGGTCGAGCCCTGCCTGAAACTCCGCTAGACGAGCGGCGGGGGAGACTTCATCGCCCGGCTCACCCAGAGTGATCAGATAGCTGCCGAGTATCTCACTGGTGGCAGAGGCGCGGCCCAATTCGGCCGAAGCATTCCGCGACATGCCTGCAAGGCGTTCATCCACCTGCCGCGCGATGCGCAGTTCCACCGTGCCACTTTGTCCGTTGGTCGTGACCTGCGCGGCCTCGCGCCGGACGTAGCCTTCGGTTTGCGCATTGGCGATATTGCCCGCAACGAGGTTGGCGCGACCCTCTGTCGTGCTCAGCCCGCTGCGGGCAATGCTAAAGGCAGATGAGATGCTCATTCATGCACCGGGTTAGCGTTTGATGCTTAGCGTTTCACTCAGCATCTCATCGCTGGTGGTGATGATTTTGGCGCTGGAGGAATAGGCCCGCTGCGTCTGGATCAGGTCGGTCAGCTCTTCCGCGATATCCACGTTGGAGCCTTCGAGCGCCCCGCTGTTGATGCTGCCGAGACCGTTCAACATCGGGTTGCCGATGCTCACCGCGCCGGAATCGCGGGTCGCCACATAGGCGTTGCCGTCGACCGAGCGCATCTGGTCGGGGTTGGCAACATTGGCAAGCGGCACTTGGAACAGCGCGCGGCGCTGGCCGTTGTCGAAGACGCCGTAAAGGATGCCGCTGTCGCTCATCTCGGCCCGCTCAAGGCTGCCGGTCTCGGTGCCGTCATCCGAAAAGGCCGGGGGCGTGTAGTCGCCCGAGAACTGGGTCATCCCCTCAAAGGTGCCGGGCGCGCCGAAGTCGATCTCAAGCGGTTGTGGGGTGCCGCCGTTGTTGATTTGCAGGGTCACCACGCCGGTCGCGGGATCAATCGGCAGGGTGCCGGGCGTGTAGCTCGCCGGGCTGCCTGCATTGACGCCGCTGTCGGTGAAATTCACCGTCGCATCGCCGTAGCTGTTGCCTGCCTCATCGCTGATGCTGACGGTCCATTCATTGGCCGTGGCCCCCGGTGTCCAAGACAGGTTCAGCGCATCGCTGCCGCCCAATTGGTTCACATAGCGCAGGGTGGATTCAAAGGCCGTACCGGTGGTGCCAGCGCCGGTTTCCTGCGCGGGGACATTGCCCGAAACGCCAACGCGGGTGCTGGGCGTGCCTTGGACCTGATAGCTCGCCACATTGACGGTGCTGAGGTCATTGTAGCTGGTGCTGCTGACGCTGCCCGTGGCGCCGCTGGCATCTGTGGGAAAGCCCGAGAGGAAATAGCCCGCCGAGTTGCGCAGGTTGCCGTCCTGATCCGGGGTAAAGGAACCGGCGCGGGTCAGGTAGTAGTTTGATTCGACAGGATCGTTGGGGTTGCGCGAGACGACGAAGAAGCCGTCACCCTGCACCGCAAGATCGGTCGAGCGCCCCGTGCCCATGATATTGCCATTGGCCGAGATATCGGCGCGCACATCCGTCAGCACCCCCGCCTGCGTCGACCCGGTGTTCTGTGTCACGAATTCCGAGAAGGTCCGTCGGTAGCCTACGGTATTGGCGTTGGCGATATTGCTAGAGATATTCTGGACGCGGGAGGAGTTGGCCTGCAACCCGCTGACCCCGATCTGAAGGGCGCTTGTAATGCTCATGACTTGATCCTGCTCGTTCTTGCTATTCTTGACTTATACATGAAGAAGCCGATTCTTCATGACTAAAGCAAGAATAAAATTTTTATTTGATATTTATGTCACTGACTTTCCTTGACGTCCGTCACTTTGGTCACGGCATCTAGGATACGGTCCGCGCTTTCCATGCTCAGCCGCATCACGTCTGACCCCAGCGGCCCCTCTTCGGCTGGGCGCGCGCCCAGCCCTGTGGCGATCTCGGCCCAGCCGGGCAGGTCGGCCAGCGCGGGAAAGGCCGTGGCGGCCCTTGCGACCGTGTCACTGTCGCCCGCCTGATAGGCGGCGAGGGTCAGTCGCGTGGCGTCGGCAAAGGCAAACTGCTTGGGGTGCGCTTCCCACATCTCAAGATAGGCGTGCCGCGCAGCGCCCCATTTGCCGGTCTCGTAGAGGGCCACCGCGCGGCTGCGGCGCAGGTCCATGTCTTGGGCGCGCAGGCGCAGGGCGGCGAGCTCATCCGAACGGCCCGCCTGCGCCAAGGCTTCGACCAAAAGTGCTTCGGCCTCGGCGCCCTGATCGTCGGCATAGCCGCTGAGCAGGTCCACTGCCGCATCCGCCTGCCCACCTGCCAAAAGCGCGCGGGCCTCACCGCGCCGCAAGCGGGCCATAAGGTTGGCATCGGGGGCAGTCGCCCCGCCCCGCTCCAAGGTCTGGGCCATTTCGCGCAGCGCGCGATACTCCCGCGCCGCAAGGGCGGTCATCCCGGTATCCAGCAGGCGTTGCGGCACGGCCATGGCATGGCCGACAAAACCCGGATCGAAACGCCAACGGGCGCTGATACGGGTGTGCCCTTCAAGGAAAGGGCCGAGGTCGATCTCCCCCGCCGCCCCCGCGGCATAGAAGGCACCGTAGATCGCCCGCGCCTGTGCGCGTAGCGCGTCGGCCTCCACTTCAGGGGCGGTGCGCAGCAAATTATGCAGCGCCCACAAGGCGGTATCGGTGTCGCCCTGCTCTGCGGCGACCTCTGCCAAAAGCTGCGCGCCTTCGCGCCCGAGGGCATCCCCGCTCCACATCCAGCGCGCGGTTTTCAGCAAAGACAGCGCGTCTTGTCCCGGCAAGGTCTCGGTCTCGCGCCCCATCCGAACCAAGGCCAGTCGCGCCCGCTGCGCATAGGCATCGCGGCCCTGTGCGGCTTGAGCATAGCCATCGAAAGCCATCAAAAGATCGCCCGACACCTCTGAGGCGCGGGCCAGAAGGTAGCGATAGGCGGGGCCATCGCGCAGCTCGGCATGGTCGGGGAATTCCGCGGCCAAAGCCTGCGCCACCTCCCAATCCTCGGCCTCCAGCGCCGCTTCAAGCAGATCGGGCAAAATGGCGGCTTGGATGGCGGGTGACAGGTCGGCGAGGCTTTCCAAGGTGCGCGGCATCAAGCGCGCCGCCTCAGCCACCGCGCCAAGCCGGGCAAAGGCCGCCGCGCGCAGAGCTTGCCCCTGCCCCCAGCCGACGGACCATGACACCGCCTGTCCCAGATCGCTTCCCGCGCCCCCATCGAGCAGGGCGAGCGCGAGGCTCAGGGTCCGGTGCCGCCGCGCGGCATGGCCGGAGAGGGTTTCGGCGTCGAGCGCTTCCAGAAAGCCAGCCGCCTCGGGGCGCATCATCCAAGCAAGGTGCAATTCCGCCAGCCCCAGCAACACTCCGGCCCGCGCAGGATCCTCCGGCGCGGAGACCTCTGCCAGCTGCGTCATCAATCCTTCGCGCATGGCGAGGAAGTCCTGCTCCCCCTGCTCGGCCAAGGACAAAGGCGCAAAGACAGCACCCTCCTCCGCCGTCGCGGGCGGGGCCAAGAGCAAAGACAGGCCAAGAACAATGTTGTGCAGATGCTTCATTATATGAATAGTTGCACTTTATTCTTGTAAAGATCCATTCTTTATTTCACACTGATCTTCATAATGTCACGCCATCCTTGCCAAAACTGAGGCCCGTTATGACGGAAACCAGCCATATCAGCATGTCGCTGGCGACTTCCCTCCAGCGCCAACTCGACATCACCGCCAACAATATCGCCAACGCCAGCACCGCGGGCTACAAGGGCGAACATGTGGTGTTCGAGGCGCTGTTGCAGGACAACACCGCGCTTGGCGACGATCAGGCGGCTTTCGTCAGCGATACCGGCTCCTACATCGACACCCGCCCCGGCGCGCTGTCGCAGACCGGCAACCCTCTGGACGTGGCGCTGCATGGCGAGGGGTGGTTCAGCTATCAAACCGCCGACGGGCAGCGGGCCTTTGGCCGCGACGGCAGCTTTGCGATCGACCCTGAGGGCAATCTGACGCTGCTGTCGGGGGCAAAAGTGCTCGACGCGGGCGGTGCGCCGATCCAACTGCCCCCTGCGGGCATGGGCGATATCAACATTTCCGAAGATGGCACCATTTCGGGCAGTGAGACCGGCCCACTGGGCCGGATCGGCGTCTTCGATATCCCCGAGATTCAAAGCTACAAACGGCTTGGCGGCGGCATGCTTGTCGCACCTGAGGGGGCCGCCAAACCGGGCGTGGCCGAAGCCGTGCAGGTGCGCCAAGGCACGCTGGAGCTTAGCAACGTGAACCCGGTGCGCGAGATGACGCGGCTGATCGACGTGCAGCGCGCTTATGAGCGCACCAATACCATGATGGGCAATGCGGACGACCTGCGCCGCGACTCGCTCAAACGGATCGCGCAGGCGGTCTGACCCGGCATCCGTAGAACGGAAGGAACGAGACAATGAAGGCACTCAGCATCGCCGCGACCGGCATGATGGCGCAGCAGACCAATGTCGATGTGATCTCGAACAACATCGCCAACGCGAATACCACCGGGTTCAAGGCCAGCCGCGCCGCCTTTCAAGACCTGATCTATCAATCCATGCAGCGCGAAGGCGCCGTCACCTCAGAGGCCGGATCGACCCGCCCCGTAGGCATCGACATCGGCATGGGCGTGCAGACCGCCGGCACCGTGCGGCTGAACACCCAAGGCGGCATGGTGGCCACGGAAAACCAACTTAACGTCGCCATTGACGGGCGTGGCTATTTCTCGGTCACGCTGCCCGATGGCGGCACCGCCTATACGCGCGACGGGTCGTTCCAACTCTCCCCCGAGGGGGAGATCGTGACGATGCAGGGCTACCGCGTCGAGCCCGGCATGGTCGTGCCCGAAAACACCACAGCGGTCGAGATCAACGAACAGGGCGTCGTCATGGCCTATGTTGAGAATGATCCCGTGCCGGTGGAACTTGGCCAGTTCAACCTGACCACCTTCGTTAACGAGCCGGGGATGCGTCCGGTGGGCAACAACTTTCTGCTGGCGACCGAAGCTTCGGGCGAAGCGCAGGTGGTGAACCCCGGCGATCCGGGCGCGGGGATGATCCGTCAGGGCTATCTTGAGGCGTCCAACGTGAATGTCATCCAGCAGATCACCGATCTGATCTCGGCGCAGCGCGCCTATGAGATGAACTCAAAATCCATCGAGACCGCAGACCAGATGCTCTCGGCTGCGAACCAAATCCGCTAATGCGACGGCTTGCCGCCCTCTTCCTCGGCTTGATGGTGCTGACGGGCCCTGCCCTGTCGGCCCCCATCGGCGTGTTGGTCGAGGAACGCGCGCGCACCGATTACGCCGACAGCCTGCCGCAGGATGGCGAGTTCGAGATCACCGTCAAGGACGCCCCCGCCGAGGCGGTTCTGACCCTCGCCGAGTTCTGGATGGACCCGCGCAGCGGCAAGTTTCTGGCCAATGCGGTGCTGGAAACGGGCGAGGTGCAGCGCATCGCGGGCTACGCCCTTGTCACCATGCCGGTCCCTGTGCCCATCACCCGCCTGCTGCCCGATGACATCATCATGGAAGACGACCTGACCGTCATGCGCCTGCCCGTGGGCCGGATCGGCGCCTATGTGATGACGGATATGGAAGAGGTCGTCGGCAAACAGGTGCGCCGCGTGCTGACGCCGGGGCGGCCCATTCAGACGCAGTCCATCATTCAGCCGCTGGTTATCAACCGGGGCGAGCGGGTGGAGATCTATTTCAGCGACGGGCTTCTGGCCCTCTCCTCACCCGGGCGCGCGCTTGATGACGCACATGAGGGGCAGGAAATCCGTATCGTGAACCTTGTCAGCAACAAAACGGTCACCGGCATCGCCACCGGCGAAGGGACCGTGGAGATCATTCGATGACCACCGCTTTCGCGCGCGCCACTGTCTTGATGTTGGGCGCGGCCCTTGCCCTGACCGCCTGCGATACCGCAGATCACTTCGACCGCGATCCGCAGCCCTCGCCGATCGTGGTGGACGGCCAAACCATCCCCGAGGTCGCCCGCGTACAGGTGCCGATGCCCGCCGTCGCGATGGAGCCGCCGCGCCGTGGCAGCGCCAAGGCCTCGCTCTTTTCTGCCCGCAGCGAAGCGTTGTTTGCCGACCAGCGCGCCGATGATATTGGTGATATCGTCACCGTCGTGATCTCCATCGACGACCGCGCGCAACTGCGCAACTCGACCGACCGGGAACGTGAGGGTGCAAGCTCCATCGGTTTCCCGACATTCTTTGGCTATGGCGCGAAAATTGCCGCAATTCTGCCCGGAATCAGCGCGGCAGACCTGCCGAGCGGTGATGTGGTCGAGATCGGCTCAGCCTCCGAAGCGAGCGGCTCTGGCGCTATTTCCCGCAACGAACAGATCGAACTCAAAGTCGCGGCATTGGTGATCGACAAGCTGCCAAACGGCACGCTCGTCGTCGCGGGACGCCAAGAAATCATGGTGAATCAAGAGCTGCGCGAGCTGCGCATGGCCGGGATCGTGCGCCCTGCCGACATCCGCGATGACAACACCATCTCTTACGACAAGATCGCCGAGGCCCGCATCGCCTATGGTGGCCGTGGCACGCTTTCACGCGCGCAAGAGCGGAGTTACGGCGAAGACGCGATGGATGTGATCCTGCCCTATTAATTCCTGACTTGGTCACAATGTGAGACCATTGCCGTCGCAATCGACCGTTAAACCTGACGAAAGCTCAGGAAAGGTCGAACATGAAAAAGGCAGCAATCGCATTCGTAGCACTCCCCTTGCTTTGCATGGGTGCAGGCTATGGCGCCGGTCTGGCCCTCGCCCCTGCCCCAGCCGAAGCGGCGGGGACAAAGAGTGATGACAAGACCGCTTATGACGCAAAGGAGACGGCAAAGGACGCCGCCCATGCGCCCGAGAAAGACGCCCATGGCGATAAAGGTGAGAAATCCGCCAAGGGCGATGATCACGCGCCGATGGACAGTTATGAACTGGCCAAGGACCGCACGGTGGTGCGCCTTGGGCAGATGACGATCCCGGTGGAGAAGACCAACAGCGTCTCTTATGTGGTCGCGGATTTCGCGCTCAAGATGGGGTCACTGGAATTGGCCGAACGCTACCGCCGCGTGGAAGACGCGACGCGGATGCGCGATTCGCTCTTGCAGGCGATGAACCTAGCCGCCGAAAGCGCCGTGCTGCGCGGCGTGGCGATCGACAGCGAAGCCCTGTCGCGGCTGCTGCGGGATCTAATCAGCAAAGAGCATAAGGGCGTCGATGATGTGATGTTCGTATCGCTTTACAAACAAGACGTGGCGCGGCTCTGACACGCGCCACAGCGCAGACTTAGAGAACCGAACGCACCACGTTCGACAGCACGGATTCCCCGTTATCCAGTTCCAACTCCGGCCCGTAGGCGGTGAAGTTCACCCGCGTCACCTCGGACCGGGTCAGCGGGGTGACGCCTACATCGTTGCCCTCGGCATCCGTCGCCGTGATCTCAACCCGGAAGGTATCGGGCGGCACCGGCAAGCCCACGGAATCGAGGCGGTTCCACTCCACGTCGATCACCTCCCCTTCGGCGGTGGAGGGGCCGGGCATCTCACGGATCAGCGTGCCGTCTTCGGAGAAGATCCGGACGGTCACCTCCTCCGCCCCGGCGTTGAGCTGGTAGCTCAGCGGGAATTCATCTTCGGTCATGCGCACTTGGGTCGAGGGCACCAACACGTCGCGCCCGATCAATTGCAGGTCCGACATTGCACCCACGGTGGAAAGCATGGTCGAGATTTGCTCAAGGCTCGCGTTGGTGGCAATGCTCTGCTCCACTTGGGTCAACTGCGCCAATTGCGAGACGAACTGCGTCGAATCCACCGGGTTCAGCGGGTCTTGGTTCGAAATCTGCGCCGTCAGCAGGGTGAGAAAGCTGTTGTAGCTTTCCTGAAGCTCAGCGGATGAGGTCGCCGCCGCCGAGGTGTTGGCGGTGCTCAGGGTGCTTGCTGTGGTCGCGTCGATCATGGTCTCGCCTTTCAGGTGAGGATATCTAGCTGCCCGGCGCCGAGGCGGGGGCTGGAGGTCTGGGCCGTGGGCGCGGCGTCACCGCCCTGCGCGTCATCGGCCTGTGCTGTGGTCTGGGTGAACGCAGGGCCCTGTTGCTGCCCGCCGTTGCGGCCCCGGTCGCCAAAGGTCTGAAAATCGAGGTCCGCATTCTCGGCGCTGATGCCGCGCGATTGCAGCGCGTCCAGCAGTTGCTCACGGTCTTGCCGCAGCATGTTCAGGACCGAGGCGCTTTCGGTGGTCATGGCGATCTGCATGCGCCCTGCCTCACTGCGCACGACCTCGATCTCGATCTCGCCCATACCGTAGGGGGAGAGCGAGAACCGCAGCTTGTTGTCCGCCGTATCAAGGCTGCGGATCTGTTGGCTGACGTGCTGGCGAAGCTGTTCTTCCGGCGCGGCGGCAGGGTTCGGCGCGGGAGCCGGCGTGGGCTGCGGCGGGCTGAGGCGTAGCCGCTCGCTCTGCGGTGCCTGCGGCGCGGTCAAAGCGGCGACCTCGCGCAGGACGGCCTCCGCCGCCGGGGCATTTGTGCCGGGCTGGGCGGCCTTGGCGGCATCGACAGCGGCGCTGAAACGCTCGGCGGCGGCTGTGAGGCGCGGGTCTGCGGCTTCAATGCTCAAGTCCACCTTGGGGGCGGTCGTGCTGCCCTCGGCCTTCGCGGCGAGGGGCGGTTCTGTCGCCCCTACGGTGGCGGCTCTCGGGGCCGGTCCCTCACTCGGCAGGACCGTTTTAAACCCGCTCTGTTCGGCAGGGCCTTCGGCCTGCAACACTGGCGCGGCCCCTTCGGAGGCAATCACGCGCGCCCCCTGCTGGGCCTGCCCCATAGCCATACGTCCCACAACCGGCAGCGCGGCCGAGGCGATGCTCAATTGGCTCGCCGGGGTGGGCAGGCGCAGGGCACCGGCGATCCTCTCCTCCAATGCGGCTTCAAGGCTAGGATCATCCAAATTCGCCACCGCCTCCAGCGCACCGAGGTTTTCGGGCGGCGCTTCGCCCAAGGCTTCGGCAAATGCGGCGAGGGCGGCTTTCGGGGTGATTTGCTGGCTGGTCTCCTCCAACCCGGCGAGGGTGTGATCCATTAGGGCCATCAGCCCCTCTGCCGTCTCAAGGTCGATGTCCTCGGGCAGCGTATCGGGAGCGGCTGCCGCTGGCGCGGCGGCTTGCAGGTCTTGGCCCTGCGCCTCCGACGCGCCCCCCTGCCCGGCCAACCCCTGCATCAGGGCGGCAAAGCCTTCGGCAGCCCCCTTCCCCGAGGGCTGCCCGAGACCTGCGGCATTCGACACCGCAGGTGCTGCCTGAAGTTGAGCGATCATCTGACATCCTCCAACTTGGGATCCACGGCGGGATTCCGAAGGCTCTTGTAGGATCAGGAGATCCGCACGTTCCCGCGCTGATCTTCAAAGGCGCGGCGTGCGCTGCGGGCCTCGACGAGGGCTTTCAGCCGCAGGGTCCACTGGTTAAGGGTCACGGGCGTCTCTGTCCCGGTCAGCGCACGCAGCGAGATCTGCGCGCCCTCGGCGGGGGCTGCAAAGACCGAATGACTGTCGACCGGACGGCCCCAGTACTGCCCCAGAACCGCGCTTAGCCCCATGCGGAAGGCCGCAGGCTCAAGCCCCAGCTTGAGCAGCTCATCCGCCTCAGCGGCGTGATGGTAGGCCTGCCCCAAAGCGTGCAGAACGCTGTCTTCGTCCATCATCGGGAACAGGCCGCGCCCGATGATCCCGATCAGCACCTCGCCCACCAGCGCGCCGGCGGCTTGGGAGATATTGGTGAAATTGTCGCTTTTGCGAATAACGACGAGCGAGCCATAAGGCACATCGGCGTCGAGTTCTTCGGCAAGGATATCGCCAAGGCAAATGCCCGGGATCGGTTCGATGCAATCTGGCATTGCCACCGGGTGACCGGCCCAATCCTGCATCTCGAAGACCGAAGCTTGAACCGGAATCAGCGCCCGGATCAGCATGTTGAAATGACGGCCATCGGCCGATGAATCCATGTGGCAGGCACCCTTCCAGATGCCACCTATAAGTGAGTTTACCTGCATTTCCGCCTCGTTCAGGACGTTCTGTCCATGGTTTATCCGGGCGATTTTTAAAGGTTTTTTAGGTGCCCGGTGCTCGATTATTACATAAGGTCTAGATCGCAAGACCTTGACCGTCAACAATTTTACAAGACCGTGCCATTTTTTTGGGAATCAGCGGCAGGGATGTCGCACTTTTGCCAAGGATGGAAATCTCGCACAACCGGGCCGATAGAGCCTTGAAAACAAGGACTACTCGGCCTGATAGACCAAGCGAATCGAGATGCGACGGTTTTCCGGGGCCAAGGGATCGACCGGGCTGATCGGTTGCGTGTCGGCCACACCCGACACCCGCATAAAGCGCGCGCCTGCGATGCCGGCGGCCATCAACGTGCGGCGCGTGGCATTGGCGCGGTCTGCCGAAAGCTCCCAATTCGTATAGCCATTGTTCGCGCCAAAGGCGGCGGCATCGGTATGGCCCACAATCTCGACCGGCTGGTTCTGTTCGGCGATCACATCGCCGATGGCCAGCAGCAGCTCGCGGGTCTTCGGGGTTACCTCGGCGCTGCCCCGCGCAAAGAGCGACCGTTCATCTTGGTCCAAGACCTGAACCGTCAGCGCCCCGTTCGATTTCTCAAGCCGGACATTGCGTGCCAGATCGTTCAAAGCGCTGTCCGAGGTGATCCGCTCGGCGATGTCCTCGGCCATGCGGTCGATCTCGGACTGGCGGCGCTCGGATTCCTCGATCGCGGCGAGTGTGGCGGGATCGGCGGGCGCCGCGAGCTCGGGCGCTTCGGCATATTCCACAACCACGGCGGCGGGTTTATCACGCAGACGGCTGTCGAAGACCATCATCGGATTGTCACGGCCAAAGGTCGGCTTTTGCACATTGCCGGTGTTGTCGACCGCGCCGGTCATCACCCCTGCGGCCATCAACGGGCGCAGGTCCGCCGCCGCATCCGAAGAGGATCCGCCGTCCGACACCGTGGGGGTAAAGTAATTGGCGAGCCCGCGCAGCTTTTCCTCATCCGAGGCAGCAAGGATCCACAGCAACAGGAAAAACGCCATCATCGCGGTCATGAAGTCCGCATAGGCCACCTTCCAACCGCCGCCGTGGTGGGCGTGGCCGCCCTCCGCGTCGTAGCGCTTGATGATGATCATCGCGTTCTTCTTGTCAGCCATCACGCGGCCTCCCGATTACGCAAGACCGGGCACGGGGCCAGATCAGGAAAGCTCTGCGTTGTTGTCCGATTTGTCGCGGCTGTATTTGCCCAGCCCTGCGCGTTTGGCGTATTCGGCCTTGCGCTTGGAATAGCTCGGCGCGACCAGCGGCGTGTCGGCAGGCAGGTTGAACATCACGCGGTATTCCGCTTCGGTCAGCCCATGTTCGGCCCCGAGGTGACGTTTCAGCATCTTGAACCCCTTGCCGCAACACAGGCAAAAGATCGTGTCTTCGGTCATCGGCTGCTCGCCCGGTGCGGCGGTCATGCCCTGCGCCTTGGGCGCGACGGGGGCCACGGCGGCGGCGGGGATATTGGCCAATGCGGTGGCGGGAGCCTCAGCGGGGGTCGCGCGCAGACGCTCGACCAAGGTCAGGATATCGTCGATGGTCACGTCGCTGCGGCTGGCGAACCCCGAAACGATGGTCGCAATCGCGGTATCGCTCAGATTCTGCTTGGGGGGTACATTAGGCATGAAGCAACTTCCTTGTTAAGTTAATCTTGCCTTCTGCAAGGTTCGCGAAGCATTCAAAGAGCGCTTCGCAAGGGACGCAGCAAAGATAAATAATTCTTCGCCGTTTATTCTTATCACGATTCGAATTATATTTGGAACCCGCGCAAGCATTGGCAAGCACTTTTTCGCCATATCGTGCGGAATGCATCACGGCTCCATCTGCGCGACGGTTTTGAAGATCGCGCTTTTCGGGGCCGGATCGGGGGCTACGTCATTGCCGGTGGTCTGGGCGATGATCGTGCTGAACAGACCGGTCACCCCCAGCCCTGCCACCGCGATCAGTGGCACATGCAGGGACTTCCACAGGCTCTTGCGGGGTGCGGGAGGCTGCGGCGCCAATGCCGCGGGGTCGAGCAACTCAGGCTCGGGCGCCGGGGGCACCTCGATCGGCGCGCCGAACTCGACAAAGATGCCGCGCGGCATGACGGCCACCTTCACTTCGCGCCGCGCGCAGCTGTCGCTGAAGCCCGCGGGGAAGAGCTCAGCCGGGATATCGATCACCATATCATCCTTGGGCCGCCACTCTGCCGCCAGCGTGTCACGGGGGATATAAACCGAAGCGAAATCATCCCGAAAGGCGATGTCACGCACCAAGGTCGGCACCATGGGCAGCGGCTGTTCCGGGTTGGAGGCGATTCGCATCCGCCCCCCGGCAAGCCACATCTCAAGACGGACATAGAAACACTCCCCCGGCTGCACCTCGGCAGAGGGCATATAGCCTTCGGGCGGGCCCGAGCGCAGCTTGCGACGCTTGCGGTTGCCGATAGGGAAGATCTTGTTGGTGCTAACGCGCTGAAACTGGTCCAATTCGGGCCGCTGGCGCATCAACTCGTCGAAATCCAACCCCTCTTCGCGGGCGAAATTGTAGTTGATCAGATAATCCGCCGCCGTTTCCTCAAGCGTTTTGCTGTCCTGAATGGCCTTCAACAGCGCATTTTCCTCAGAAAACAACAGCCTACGGCAGGGGTGGCCCTCAACCTCGGGGCTGACGGCAAAGCTGCCCACGGGACGGTCGAGGATATCCGCTACCCGATCGAAAACTGCATGTTCTTCGTCATTGTGAAAGACCACGAACTCGCAAAGACCGGCGGCATCCATGCAAAGCAGCAGCCGCATCTCTTCGGGCCAGCCGGGCACAAGGACCGAAAGCTCAGAGGGATCGACGAAATAGGCGAAGGCATCGGGCTCGTGCAGAGCGTCGACATCATCCCTCAACTCTTCTTTGACCGAAAAACCACTATTCATCATAGAAACCCAAGTTCTTTCCTAGATAATACTTGTATAGACCCATTCGCTCAAGGATAAAGTAAGAATAGTTTCTTTTTGGAGGCGTGTGCAGCAATGACACTCTTGCTTGGTCTTGTAATGGTCTTCGGTCTGGTCTTTGGCGGCTTCATGCTGTCGGGGGGCAATATGGACATCGTCCTGCACGCCCTTCCCTACGAAGGCATGATGATCGGCGGCGCCTCCCTCGGGGCCTTCGTGATCGCCAACTCCTTTTCGGTGGTGAAGTCTTCGCTGGCCGGGGTGATGCGGGTGATCAAGGGGCCGCGCTGGAAGGCGGCGGATTACAACGATCTGCTGGCGCTGATGTTCGAACTAGCACGTCTTTATAAGACCAAGGGCATCGTCGCGATGGACGAGCATATCGAAAACCCCGAGGCCAGCCCGATCTTTCAGCGCTACCCCAAGCTGATGAAAGACCACTTCCTAACCGACCTCATCGCCGATAGCTTTCGCATGATGTCGATGCAATTCGACGACCGCTTCCAGATGGAAGACGTGTTGAACCGCAAGATCAAAAAACACCACCACGAGGCGCTCGTCTCGGCCCGCGCGATCCAGAGCATGGCGGACGGCCTGCCCGCCATCGGCATCGTCGCGGCGGTTCTGGGGGTGATCAAAACCATGTCGTCGATCGACAAGCCGCCAGAGATCCTTGGTGCGATGATCGGCGGTGCCTTGGTCGGCACTTTCCTTGGGGTTTTCCTTGCCTATTGCATGGTGCAGCCCATCGCAGGCCGGTTGGAGCAGATCGAGGAAGAAGACGGAGCGATGTATACGGTGATCCGCGATGTCATCGTGGCCATCGTGGCGGGCCATCCGCCCAGCATCTGCATCGAACTGGGCCGCGGCAACATTCCCACGACGAAACAGCCGAACTTCTCCGCCGTGGAGGCCTCGCAGCGCGAACTGCCTGCGGTATGATGCGCCCCCTGCCCCTGATCGTGCTGATCGCGCTCCTTGCCGGGCCGGGGCTGGCGGCGGGACCGGCCAAGGAAAAGGACGCGGAAGAGGTCGACAAGACCGCCGAAGCAGAGGCCCGGCTGCCCAATTCCATGCGCCGCCACGGTGTCATCGGCCATGTCCCCCCGATGGAGGGGCTGCCGCTGCTCGACGCCGAGATGCTGGAACGGATGCGCGAGCGGCTCATCGTTCTGTCACAGGGCGCAGAGCAGTGAAGCCAAAGCGCGGCGACGGGCTGGCGGTACTCTCGCGGCTGAAACGCTTTGAGATGGAGAATGTCGCGCTGGAGATGGCCGAGGTGAACCGCGCGCTGACCCAGATCGAGAACGAACGCCACAGCCTGATGGAACAGCTCAACGACCGGGGCGATCCTGATGCGGTGGAATCGACGCGGGTGGTTTCGGCCTTTATCCGCAACGTCTCGGAAACCATCCACCGCAAGGAAGCCGAGGCCGAGCGGCTGCGCGCCGACAGCGCAGGGATTCACGATAGGCTGAACGGGCTTTTTGCCGAGGCCAAGCGCATCGACCTGATCCGCAACCGCCGGGCCGAGGCCCGCAGGCAGGCCCTGCAAGAGGCCGAAACCGCCGCCCAAGCCGAAGGCTTTCTGTCGATCTGGCTCGACGATCAGCGCTAGTGGGCCTATCCATTTACGGGAACTATTTCGGAAAATTCCCCTAAATAGCGAACACCGGACAAGAAAAAACCGCAATTCGATTCCATCAAAGCCCCATTGAAAATGCCGCCCTGGGGAGGGGGGCGCCGAGGCCATCGCGTTTTTATTCCGGCTTCGGTATAGTTTGAGAGGATTTACGATGAAGCGAAGAGGATTTTTCACCGCCGCCGCCATCGGTGCCGCGTCTTTGAGCGTCAGCCCGCTCTGCGCGCAATCGGCGGAGGTGACCCTTGCCGAGGTGCGCGCCCTGTTCCAAAGCCGCGACCTCGGCGCGCGCCGGATGGTGCAGGACAGCCTGAAACACGAGGGCTATTATAAGGGGGCCATCGACGGCGCATGGGGGCCGAGGACCGAAGCCGCCTTTCGCGCGCTCATGGCCTCCGACCGCTACCAACGCCACGCGCCGACATGGACGTTTGCCCATGAGGTTCAGGTCAGCGAAACGATGTTCTTCCTGACTTCCGACGCCTATATGTGACTGCGCCCGGGGCCCTTTCGGGCCTCGGCCTTACCCCGCCTCCGCGACCGCCAGCTCGGCCATGCGCAGCGCCGCGTCCCGGTTTGCCGCCACGGCAATGAACCGCGCGTTATGACAGAACTTGGCCCCCGGCACGCCGCTTGCGGCCTCCAATTCGGCATCCGTTAGCCCGGCCCAAGCCTCGGGCAGATCGGCGCGGGCCTCGAAACTATCACCGCTTTTGCGGATCGTGGTCAGGGCCCAATCGTCCCCGCGCGGATGCACGACGAAGAGCAGGTGATCGGCCCCGGCCTTTTCCACCGCCGAGCGGAAGGGCATGCCCGTGGGCAGTTCCAAGACGCGCCCGCGGCCTGCCGCCTCAATCGCCTGCATCACCATCGCCTCGGCCCGGCGCTTGGCGGCTTTGCCCTTGATCGCGGCCTCCACAAAGGCCCGCGCGACAGGCAGGGCGGCCATGAAGGCGCGGTCGTCGGCATCCTCACCACGTTCGTCGAAAACGGGCTTTAGCGTCTCCAAGAGCACCGGCAGGGTCATGCCCGCCAGCGGCCCCGCGACCGAGGGTTCAAGCGCGCCATTGTCGATCAGGTCGACCGGCAGCACGAAGCCTTGGTCGAAACTGTGGTGGATATCCTCCACATCCGCCTCGGGCACTTCGAAGCTGCGCAGATAGTCGCGGCCATAGTGCTGCCAGACCAGCCCGAAAGAGCTGTAGGGCTGGCCATCCTCGCGCAGCGGTCCCGGGCGCTGGTGATGGTCAAAGATCAGCGCGTCGGCGTCATAGTCGCGGCCCACGTCATAGATGATCCGCCCCGCGCCGGGGGTGATCCACGCGGCATCGCGACTGCGCATCAGCACCGCCTCTGGGTAGAGCCGGGTCAGGATGACGGAGGACAAAAGCTCATCCGCGTGAAAGCCGCCCGAATGGGTGACAAGATGGGTGATGGTCATGGGGCTGGCTCCGCTGCGGCTGGGGAAATCGGTCAATGGTGGCTTGCGCCCCCATACTGCGCGGCGCGGGCCAAGTGCAAGCCGCCCGCCCTAGCGCGACAGCGCGACCAGCGTGGCCGAGACGGGGTCGAGGATGAAGGCCCCCACCTGCGCCCGGGCCTGCGCCAACCCATCGCGCCGCTCGGGCATCAACTGCACGAGAGAGGCAAAGCGGTTATGATGGGTGCCGTCCACCGCGCCGATGGCCGAGATATCGACCAGCAAGACGCCATAGCGTTTGGCCAGCGCCTGCACCGCGGGGGAGCTGGCACTGGTGCGCCCGATCCGAGGCCGCGCCCCGGCAAGCCCCGCCGAGATGCGCAGCGCCCGGTCGTCCGGTGCCACAAGGATGGCCATGGGCGGATCAAGCGGCCCGATCACCTCGACCTGTTTGCGAAAGACATCCACGTCGATGTCAGGCGCCGCAAGGACCACATCGCTCAGCCGGGCGATCACCGCATCATGCCCCGACAGGCGCAACTGCCGCAGCGCCTCCACCACCAGCCAGCCGCCCATGCTGTGGCCGAAAAGCGTGATCTCGCCCACGTCGGGATCGGCGGCGAGGGTGCCGAGCATGGCGGCCAGTTCATCGCGCGAATAGAGCGCCGCGTCCTTATCCGCGACATAGCCCACCACCGTCCCGGCAGAGGGCCAAGCGAAGAGGATCGGCTGCTCGGGCAAATGCCCATCCGCCGTCACCTGCGCCAACCGAAAAAGCGATTCCGGGAAGGTCTGGTTGTAGCCATGGACGAAGACCAGCACGTCCTGCCGCCCCCGGCCAGAGCGGTGGATATCGAGCCCCGGCAGCGGATCGCGCGCCGTCACCGCAAAGCTGCGGCTCGGGTCTGGCTTCTCATTGGGCCATTCGATCTTGCTGGCCTCATGGTCGGGCGGGATGGCGATGGTGAACCGCTCGTAATTCAGCGCCCGCGCGCGGGCGTCGGTATAGGTGCCGGTCTGCGGATCGCGCCCGCGGGTCGAGGCCACGGTGATCGCCAAACTCTGCGCAGCTTCGGCCTCGGGCACCACCGTCAAAGTCTCCCCGCCCGGGCGCGGTGCGCAGGCCGACAGTAAGACCACCGCAACCGCGCAGAGCGTCTGTAGCCCCCGGCCCCCAATCCCATGTCCCTGCATAACGCCCCCCGGCCCTTCCTTCGGCGCAGTTCTAGCCCAATTGGCCCATAAAGTCATAGACGAAAGGCCCCTGCGACTTCGACGAAACAGCCCCGCTTCTAACCTACGGCAGCCCGATCTCTCTGCCCGCCTCTGCCGCCAGCAGCTTGCGGCCCGTGTCGAGCACGCCGTCGACGATGTCATTGGCAATCGCCGCGCTCAGCGCCGCGCCATCGCGGGCAGTGAGGGCGGCCAGCACCTCTTTGTGGCGGTCGATCTGATAGTATTCCGCCACCTCGGTGATGACCTGCCGCTGGAAAGGGCCGAGTTGCAGCCAGATGCTTTCGATCATCGGCAAGGACGCCTGCGCGGGGTTCACGGAGTAAAGCATCCGGTGGAAGGCTTGGTTCAGCAGCGTCAGTTGATCCGCGTTTCTTTCGGCCACGAAACGGTCCATGCTGCCGTCGATCTCGGTCAGGCGGTCGATCACGATGTCCGAGATATAGGGCAAGGCGCGCAGGGCGGCGTGGGTCTCAACCGCGATGCGCAGGGCGACCAGTTCCTCAAACCGCTCGGGGGTCATCAGCGGCACGGTCAAGCGGCGGTTGTCCTTGATCTGGATGGCATGTTCCGAACTCAGCCGCCGCACCGCCTCGCGCACCGGGGTCGGACTGAGGCCGAGCCGCTCCGCAATGCCGCGCATGGTCAGCGAGGTGCCCGGCGTGATCGCGCCCAGCATGATCGCATTGCGCAGCCGCTCGTAAACATATTCCTGCGTCGTCCCGCCCGGAATTTCGGGGATTTCGGGAATGTTGAGCGCATCGTTATCGGTGTCGATCATCTGGCCGCCTTTAATCTTTCGCCGCCGACCATACGCCCGGGGGCAATTGACACACAAGCGGATAGTGATATGACATTCTAACAAATGGTATCACATTTTTAGGTTCGATATCGAAAGGAACCCCATGTCCGAGACCAAAGCCGAAGCGTGGTTGGCGCAACATCCCGAGATCGAATCGATCTTTGCCTGCGTTTGTGACCTCAACGGCACCATGCGCGGCAAACGGGTGCCCGCCGATCAGGTGTCCAAAGTCGTCGAAGGCGGGCTGCGCCTGCCGCTGTCCATCGTCGGCATGGATATCTGGGGCGAGGATGTTGAAAACAGCGAGCTGGTGTTCGAGACTGGGGATTCCGACGGGCTTTGCGACTTCACCGGGCGGCCCCTGATGCCGATCACATGGACCACGCGCCCCACGGCGCTGGCCATGCTTTGGATGCGTCAGGAAAACGGCAAGCCCTTCCCCGGCGATCCGCGTCGCGCGCTGGCCGAGGTGGCCGCGCGGTTCAAGGCGCGCGGGTTGACCCCCGTGGTCGCCACGGAACTGGAGTTCTACCTCTTCGACCCGACCGAGGATCACCCGCAGGCCCCCTGCTCTCCGGTCACGGGCAAACGGCTGGATTCCGACGGTGCGCTGTCGCTGGACGAGTTGCAGCATTTCGATGAGTTCCTGAACGAGGTCTATGACGCCTGCGAATTGCAGGGCATCCCGGCTGATGCCGCCATTTCGGAAAACGGGGCGGGGCAGTTCGAGATCAACATGCGCCATGTGGACGATCCGCTGCGCGCCGCAGATGACGCGGTGCTGTTCAAACGTTTGGTCCGCGGCATCGCCCGCAAACACGGCTTCGCCGCCACCTTCATGGCCAAACCCTATGGCGATCTGGCGGGCAGCGGCTTTCACGTTCACTTTTCCTTGGTGGATGAAAACGGCGTCAATGTCTTCGACAACGGCGGGGAGGAAGGCACGGCCCTGATGCTTAACGCCGTTGCCGGTCTGCTGGCCACGATGCAGCAAAACACGCTGACCTTCGCGCCGCATGAAAACTCCTACCGTCGCCTGCTGCCGGGCGCCCATGCGCCGACCAATGTCGCTTGGGGCTATGAGAACCGCACCGCCGCAATCCGCATCCCGGGCGGCGACCCCAAGGCCCGCCGCATCGAGCATCGCGTCGCCGGGGCCGACGCCAACCCCTATCTGGTGCTGACCAGCATCCTGGGCGGCGCGCTGTTGGGGATCGAGCAGGACATGCAGCCTGTCGCCCCGATCACCGGCGACGCCTATACAATGAAGCTCGACAACCTGCCGCTCGACTGGGCCACGGCCATCGACGCCTTCCGCAAGGGGCCGGATGTGCCCGGCCTGTTCTCTGCCCGGTTGCAGACCATGATGGTCGAATGCAAGACGCAGGAGTTGCGCAAATTTGCGCGGCAAGTGACCCATTTCGAATATGACACCTATCTGGAGATCGTCTGATGTCGCGCCATCCCTACGCCGGAGACGGCAGCCATACGTCAAGCTACTACGCCGCCTCGGCCAACCCCGCCCCCGCGCGCCCCGAATTGCAGGGCGATCACGAGATCGACGTCTGCATCGTCGGCGCGGGCTACAGCGGGCTGTCGACCGGTCTGCATCTGGCCGAAAAGGGCTATAAGGTCGCCATCATCGAAGGCGCGCGCGTGGGCTGGGGGGCCTCGGGGCGCAATGGCGGGCAGATCGTCAACGGGCTGAACGCGAGCCTGCAAACGATCAAGCGCCGCTACGGTCAGGACACCGCGACCTTCGTCGCCGGCCTGGTGCAAGAGGGTGGCGAGATCATCCGCGAGCGGGTCCGCACCTATGACATTCAATGCGACCTCAAGGACAAGAACATCTTCACCGGCCTCACCACGGCGCATATGCGCGAGTTGGAGGAGCGGCAGAAGCTCTGGCAAAGCTACGGCATCGACAATCAAGAGATGCTGGACAAGGAACAACTGCGCGCCCACGTCAATTCCGACCTCTACGAAGGCGGGCTGATCGACCATTCGGGCGGCCATATGCACCCCCTGAACCTCGCCCTCGGCGAAGCGGCGGCCTTTGAGAAGAACGGCGGCACGATCTATGAAATGTCCCCAGTCACGGATGTCGATCACGAGGCCGCCCGCCCCGTGGTCCGCACGGCCAAGGGGACGATGACCTGCAAGACACTGGTGCTTTGCGGCAATGCCTACCTCGGCCACGTGGTGCCGACGCTGGCCCCGCGTGTGATGCCCGTCTCGACCCAAGTGATGGCCACCGAACCGCTGAGCGAGGCGCAAGCCCATGCGCTGCTGCCCACCGATGCCTGCGTCGAAGACATTCGCTATATTCTCGACTACTACCGCCTGTCGGGCGACAAACGCATGCTCTTTGGCGGCGGCACTGTCTATGGCGGCGCGGACCCGCGCGACATCAAAGCCAAGCTCAAGCGCAACATGGACAAGGTCTTCCCCCAGCTGAAAGACGTGAAGATCGACTATGCTTGGAGCGGGAATTTCGCCCTCTCCTTCAGCCGCGTGCCGCAGATGGGCCGGATCGGTGACAACACCTATTTCGCCCATGGCTACAGCGGCCACGGCGTGACCGGTTCGCATACCTTCGGGCGTATCCTTTCGGAAGCGATCGACGGCGACCTCACCCGCTTTGACGTTTTCGCCAATGTGCCATGGTTCCCCTTCCCCGGCGGGCGGATGTTCCGCGTGCCCTATTCGGTCGTGGGGTCATGGTGGTACGGGCTGCGCGACCGCTTGGGTGTCTGAAACCTTTTGACAGGGCTGGGGGTTTCTTCACAGTGGCGGGCATGGCGCACGTCATGAGTGGAAGGACCCCCATGCCCGATCAAAAGCCCGCCTCCGTGATCGTCTTCGACGTGAATGAGACCCTGCTCGACATCACCACGTTGGAGCCGCTCTTCGCGCGCCTCTTCGGCGACGCTTCGGTGCTGCGCGAATGGTTTGCCGAGCTGATCCTCTATTCCCAGACCATGACCCTCTCGGGCCGCTACGCGCCCTTCGGCGCGCTGGCGGGTGGCGTCTTGCGGATGGTCGGCGCGAACAAGGGCGTGGCGGTCACGGATGAGGACCTGGCCGAGTTGAAATCCCGCATCGGCTCCATGCCCGCCCACCCGGATGTCGCCCCTGCCCTGCGCAGGCTGCAAGAGGCGGGGTTTCGACTGGTCACGCTGACCAATTCGCCCCCCTCTCCCGCGCCAACGCCGCTGGGTAGAGCCGGGATCGCCGACTTCTTCGAGCGAAGCTTTAGCGTTGATGAGGTGGCAAAGTTCAAACCCCATCCTGCGACTTACCAGATGGTGGCCGAGGCGCTTGATCTGCAAACCGATGATCTTTGCATGGTGGCTTGCCATCTGTGGGACACCATCGGCGCGCAGGCGGCGGGCTGTCAGGGGGCCTTCCTCACCCGGCCCAACAACAACCTAATCGAGGTGCAAGAGGTGCCGCAGCCGCATTACCTTTCGGACGATCTGGCGGATTTGGCCGAGCAGATCATCGCCGCGAACGGGCGCTGATCCTCAGCCGCCCATGCGCCGCGCCAACCGCGTTTCAAGCTGCACCATGGCGTCATAGATCAGCACCGCGAAAAGCCCCACGGCCAGCCCGCCCTGCACCACGAAGGCGGTGTTATTGGTCAAAAGCCCCGCGATGATCACCTCGCCCAAGGTCCGTGCCGCCACGGTTGAGCCGATGGTCGCCGTGCCAAGCGCAATGACCACCGACAGCCGAATGCCCGTCAGCGCTACCGACAGGGCCAGCGGCAGTTCCACCCGCCAGAGCCTTTGCCAACGGCTGAGCCCGATGCCGCGGGCGGCCTCCATCGTGGCGGGCGGCAGGTTGGTGAGGCCGGTGACCGCATTCTCGAAGATCGGCAGCAGGCCATAGAGAAACAGCGCCACCAGCGTCGGCCCCGCCCCGAAGCCCAAAGCCGGAACGGCCAGCGCCAGCACCGCCACGGGCGGGAAGGTCTGGCCCATATTGGTGATGGTGCGCGACAGCGGGCGAAAGGCCGCGCCCGCCGGGCGGGTTACGAGGACCGCCAGCGTCACCGCCACCACCGTCGCCGCAGCCGAAGCCATGGCCACCAGCGCCAGATGGCTTAGCGACAGCGACAAGAGCGAGGCGCGGGTGTAGATCACCGGACCATTCTCCGGAGCCAAGGGCGCGAACAGCGGGGCGAACCACTCAGGCCGCAGGACCAACGCCAACAGCACCGCCACCAGAAGCGGCCGCAGGATCCAGCCGATCCTCATGCGTGCTGCCCGGCCCGGGCGCGGATCGCATCGAGGGTCACCCGGCCCATCGGCACGCCGTCTTTCGCCACCGGCACTGCTGCGCGCCCCGTCCACAGGCAGGCCGAGAGCGCGTCGCGCAGGCTGGCATCGGCGGGCAGCGCTTCGCCTTCGGCGCTGCCCTCTTCCACCAATTCGGCGACGGGGATCAGTGAAAGAAGCCGCAGGGGCCGCTCCACATCGCCGACCATATCCGCCACGAAATCCGTCGCGGGTGCGGCGATGATCTCGGCCGGCGTGCCGTGCTGCACCAGATGCCCCCCGTCCATGACCGCCACCCGGTCGCCCAGCCGGATCGCCTCTTCCATGTCGTGGGTCACCAGCATGATGGTCGACCCCAGCCGCTGCTGGATGTGCCGCAGGTCTTCCTGCGCGCGGGTGCGAATGATCGGATCGAGCGCGCCAAAGGGTTCGTCCATCAGCAACAGATCGGGCCTTGAGGCCAAGGCTCGCGCCACGCCGACCCGCTGCTGCTGCCCGCCCGAAAGCTCCGCCGGATAACGGTCGCGGAATTGCGCGGGGTCCATCGAGAAAAGCGCAAGCAGCTCATCCACCCGCGCCGCGATCTTCTCGCGCGGCCAGCCCAGCAATTGCGGCACCGCGCCGATGTTGCGCCCCACCTTATGATGCGGGAACAGCCCGTGCCCCTGAATGGCATAGCCGATGCGCCGCCGCAGGATATGCGGCTTGACCGACAGCGTGGAGTCGCCATTGATCCGCACCTCGCCCGAGGTCGGTTCCTCCAACCGGTTGATCATCCGCAACAGCGTGGTCTTGCCTGAGCCTGAGGTGCCGACGATCACCGTGATCGTGCCCGTCTCAACCGTCATCGACACGGAATCCACCGCGCGAATGTCGCCATAGGTCTTGGTAATGCGGTCGATCTCGATCATGCGCTGTCCTTTGGAGTCTTGCGGGTCAGTTCGACCAATATGTCCATCACGATGGCGGCCGTGAGCGCCAGCACCACGGTCGGCAACGCGCCCAGCAGGATCAGGTCTGTCGCGGTTTGGTTCAGCCCTTGAAAAACGAAGGTCCCGAACCCGCCGCCGCCGATCAACCCGGCGATGACCGCCAGCCCGATATTCTGCACCAAGACGATGCGCAGCCCGGTAAGGATGATCGGCAGGCCCAGCGGCAATTCCACCCGCAGCAGGCGTTGCAGCGGCGTCATGCCCATGCCGCGCGCCGCCTCAAGCGCCGCAGGCGGGGCCGAGGCGAGGCCCGCGACCGTATTGCCCACGACGGGCAGCAGCGAATAGAGCACCAGCGCCAGAAAGGCGGGGGCAAAGCCGATGCCCGCGATGCCAAGCGCCCGCGCGCCGGGCAGATTGGCCCCCACCCAGCCGAGGATTGGGATCATCAGCCCGAACATGGCGAGCGAGGGGATGGTTTGCAAAAAGCTCAGCACCGGCAAGGTCGCCCCGCGCAGCCCCGCAAGACGGTGACAGAGCACGCCAAGCGGGAAGCCGATCACCGCCGCCGCGGCGAGAGAGCCGAAGGCCAGCCCGAGATGGCGCAGGAACTCCCGGCCAAAGGCATCGGCCCGGCTGGCGTATTCCTGCATCACCGAAAGCTCCGACAGCGCCCCCGACCACAGGATCGCGCCAAGCACCGCAAGCACGCCCGCCAGCACGGCCCCCCGCATCAGCGGCCCCGGTGCCATCGCGGCAAGAGCATCTGCCATGAGCAGCATGAAGACGACCAGCAGACACCAAAAGCCTACTGAGGGCGAGACACGTGCGTAGTCACCCGCCTCGGCCAGCAGGCCGGAGGCGCCTTGGGTCACCAGCCACAACAGCCCGCCCAAGCCCAAAGCCGCCCCAGCAATACGCAGGCCATTGCGGCCCGCAGGCAGCCCCATCAGCAGCCCCGCCCCGATCGCCGCAAGCCCCGGCAGTACCATCGGCAGACTGGCCACGCCCCATGCCATCACCCCTTCGCCCGCCACGATCCGGTTGGCGGCAAGGGTCATGAAAGGCACGCAAAGCGCTGCCGCGCCCAGCACAGCGAACAAAAGCCCCGGCGCAGAAACCCCTGCGCCGGGGCCAGTTATTGTGCGGGCGGCGGAGATCAGTCCAGCACCCCGGTCTCGGTCAGATAGGAGCGTGCCACGGCTTCCGCCGGCTCCCCGCCGACTTGAATCCGACCGTTCAGCTTTTGCAGCGTCGCCATGTCGAGCCCGGAGAAGATCGGGTTCAGCACTTCGGCGATCTGGGGGTATTCCTCCAACACCTCGGCGCGGACGATGGGGGCGGGTTCATAGACCGGCTGCACGCCCTTGTCGTCTTCCATCACGACCAGACCCGTGGCCCCCACGCCGCCATCGGTGCCGTAAACCATCGCCGCGTTCACGCCCGATGTGCCACGCGCCGCCGCCTGAATGGTCGCCGCCGTGTCGCCGCCCGACAGGATCACGGTCTGTTCTTGGCTCAGCTCGAAGCCATAGGTCTCTTGCATCGCGGGCAAGACAGCCGGAGAGGACACGAATTCGGTCGAGGCCGCGAGCTTCACCTCACCGCCCTCGGCCACCCATGCGCCGAAATCTGACATGGTGGTGAGGTCATTTTCCTCGGCCACCGGGCCGGTCACGGCGATGGCCCAAGTGTTGTTGGCCGGTGCGGAGTCGAGCCATGTGACGTTATTCTCACCGCCGTCCAATTCCTTGGCACGGGCATGGGCCTTGGCCGCGTCTTTCCAGACATCGCTTTCCGCTTCGTTAAAGAAGAAGGCCGCGTTGCCGGTGTATTCGGGGTAAATGTCGATCTGGTCCGACAGGATCGCTTCGCGCACGACCTGCGTGCCGCCCAGTTGCAGACGCCGCTCAACCGGCAGACCCGCATCTTCGAGCGCCAGTGCGATGACGTTGCCCAACAGGCCGCCTTCGGTGTCGATCTTCGACGAAACGGTGATCTCCGCCGAGGCGGCAGAGGCCAGAGTGGCGGCAAGGCCAGCGGCGGCAGCAGTAGAGAGAATGCGGGGACCCATGGGCGAGAACTCCTTGAAACAATGGCCTGACACGGCGACATGCCGTTTGAAAACGGTAAGGTAGCTGGCAATTTCGCGAAACCAAGGCGGGATTGCAGGGCGGCGCGGAATTTTTACCGCCCGGATACGACAAAGGGCGCGCCCGGAGTGACCGGACGCGCCCTTTGCCTTGCCGCCACGCGCCGGTCAGGCGGCGCGGGCAGCCTCCGCCTCCCGCGCGGCGCTGCGCTTGAAGAAGAGGAAGTAGAGCACCGGTGCCGCGATCAGCGTCAGGACCGAGGCAAAGGCCAACCCGCCCATGATCGTCGCGGCCATCGACTGGAAGAAGGCATCCGACAACAGCGGCAGCATCCCTAGAATGGTCGTCGCAGCGGCAAGGAAGACCGGACGCAAACGCGACGTCGAGGCTGTCACGATTGCCTCTTTGAGGTCCAGCGTCGGATCGGCGGCACGGGTGAGGTCGATCTCTTCGACCAGCACGATGCCGTTCTTGATCAACATCCCCGAGAGCGACAAGAGCCCCAGAAGCGCGGTGAAGGTGAAGGGCAGCCCCGTCCCCAAAAGCGCCAGACTCACGCCATTCACCGCCATCGGCACCAAGAGCCAGATGATGATCGGCTGTTTCAGCGCGTTGAACAGCAGGACCGAGATCAGAACCATGATGATGAGGCTGAGAGGCAATTGCTTGCCCAAGGCGGCCTGCGCCTCGCCCGCGCTTTCCAATTCGCCCCCCCATTCCATGGCATAGCCTTCGGGAATTTCCATCGCCTCGATGGTTTCCTGCACCTCGGCCTGCACCTGCGCCGCCGTGACGCCGCGCGGGATATCCGCGCCCACGGTGATCACATCGGCCCGGTCGCGACGGTAGAGCAGCGTGTCCTGCGGCTCGAACCGGAAACCGTCGATCACCTGCTCCATCGGGACCAGCGCATTGGTGTTCTGGGCATAGATCACATGATCCGTCAGCGCCAAATCGGCATCCTGCGGAGCGCGGATCACGATGGGGATCTGACGATCTCGCTCGCGGAAGGTGCCGCCGCTGGTGCCTTCGGTGGCGAATTTGAGGGTCTCCGTGATCTCGGTCCGCGAAATGCCAGCGTCCTGCGCGCGTTCTTCGGCATAGATCGGACGCAGCACCAATTCACGCTCGCGCCAGTCCTGACGCGGGGTGATGATATTGTCCGACGCCGCCTGCATCCGGTCCATCGCCTCATCCGCGAGATCGCGCAGCACATTGGGATCGCGGCCCGAGAAGCGCACCTCGATCGGGGCACCGCCGCCGGGGCCAAAGGCCAAACGCTTGGCCCGGAACTCCCCTTGCGGCACCGCATCGGCGGCGAAAGCCTCAAGCGCGTTCATCTCGTCTTGGATCACCTCAAGCGAAGACACCCGAACGATCAGATGCCCATAGCTGGGGTTGGGGTCTTCGGCCTGATAGGTCAGCATGAAACGCGCGGCACCCTGCCCCGCGTAGGAGGTCACGTCTTCGACATTATCCCGCGCCACCAGCCAGTCTTCGAGCACAGCCAGATCGTTGGATGTCTGATGGATCGACGACCCTTGGGGCAGTTTGTAATGCACGAAGTAAAGCGGCGTGTTGCTGTCGGGGAAGAACTGCTGCTTGATCTGACCAAAGAGGGCATAGCACACCGCCGTCCCGGCAATCAGCGCCACGATCACCAGCCAGCGCAGCTTGAGCGAGGCACGCAGCACGGCGGCATAGCCCTTGAAGATCGCGCCATCATAGCCGCCAGCCCCGCCTTCGACGCCGCGTTTGAAAAAGTAGTGCCCCAAAAGCGGCGTGGCGGTGATGGCCAACACCCAAGAGAGCAGCAGCGAAATCGCGATCACGGCAAAGAGCGAGAAGAGGAATTCGCCCGTGGCATCGGGGCTCAGCCCGATCCCGGCAAAGGCCATGATGCCGATGACGGTCGCCCCCAAAAGCGGGATCTGCGTCTTGCTCGCCGCCTCGGTCGCCGCTTCGCGTGAGCTTTTGCCCTGCTGCATGGAGATCTGCATCCCCTCGGCCACAACGATGGCATTGTCGACCAGCATCCCCATCGCGATGATCAACGCCCCGAGTGAGATACGCTCCATCTCAATCGCGCCGAGCGCCATGAAAAAGAGTGTCCCCACCACCGTCAGCAACAGGGTCGAGCCCACGACCACCGCCGCGCGCCAGCCCATGAAGACGGCCAGCACGGCCACAACGATGGCGACCGACATGGCGAGGTTCAGCAAAAAGGCGTTCGACGCGTCTTCGACCACCGCGTGCTGGCGGTAGATGGATTCGATCGAGATGCCCAAGGGCAGCGTTTCGCGCAGCTGCGCAAGCTTGTCGTCCACCCGTTTGCCGATATCGACGATATTCTCGGTCGCGATCCCGGCCACCCCGAGGGTAAAGGCCTCCTGCCCGTTGTGGCGGATCACCAGATCGGGGTTGGCCTCGCGGGTGCGGTAGATGTTGGTCACATCGGCAAGGTTGATCACCTGACCGCCAACACCGACCGACAGCGCTGCAATCTCCGACACGCTGTCAGAGCCTTCGGGCCGCTGGATCAGGGTGCGCCCGTCCTCGTCCTGAATGGCACCCCCGTCGACGATCTCATTGGCGCTGGAAACCGCGCCGACAATCGCCGTGGGCGGAATGCCGAGCGTGGTGCTCAGCGCAAGCTGCGGCTCGACATAAATGACCTCATTGGGCAGGCCCGAAAGCGCCACATCCGACACACCATCGACCAGCAGCAATTCGCGCCGCAGATAGCTGGAGAGTTCGTTGACCTCGGCGTCGGAATAGCCCTCAGCCGTCACGGCATAGTAAAGCCCGTAAACATCGCCGAAACCGTCGTTCACATAGGGCTGCGTGGCCCCGCTCGGCAGGGCGGCCTCATTCACGCGGTTGCGCAGTTTGGTCCAGATTTCCGGCAGTTCCGACCCGTCAAAGGTGTCCTGCATATTGACCGTGATCCACGAAAGGCCGGGCTGGTTCATGGATTCGATGTCCTTGATCTCGGACATCTTCTGGATTTGCGATTCCAGCGGTTCGGTGACCTCAAGGGCGACCTCTTCGGCAGAGGCACCGGGGTATTGGGTCACCACCACCGCCGTCTTGATGGTAAAGGCCGGGTCTTCCAGACGGCCAAGCGTGGCAAAGCCCCAGATGCCGCCCAAAAGACAAGTCAGCATGATGATCCAAGTATAGATCGGGCGGTTGATCGACAGACGTGCGATATCCATGCGCTCAGTCTCCGAAACCGACGAAGCGGCGCACGGCGGCACCGTCTTCAAGCTGGCTTGCGCCGCTCACCACGATCTCTTGCCCATCGGAAAGCCCGGCTTCGACTTTGACATCGCCGCGCGCGGTGGGGGTGATCTCAACCGCGGTGCGGGTCACCGTGCCTTCGCGCGCCCCTGTAGGGTCGAAGACCATGACATAGGTGCCACGGTCATTGCCGACCACGATGGCGGTATCTGGCACGATGATGCTCGACCCGCCGATATTCAGCGTGGCGCGCACCTCGACCGAGGCGCCGGGCAGCGGCACGAAATCTTCGGGCAATTCCGCTCCAAGGGTGATGCTATAGGTCTGGCCGACATCCGCCGTCTCGGCGTTGTATTCGCGTATTTGCATCGGGTAGGTATTGGCGTTGGCCGGAAACTTGGCCATGAACCGCACGCTGGGGTCGCGCCCTGCGCGCAGAAACAGGGTTTCGGGCACGTCGATCTCGACCCGCAACTCGGACATGTCATGCAGACGCACCACCGGCGTGCCCGCGCTGACGGTCGAGTAATTGGGCACCAACCGCGAGGCGACGATCGCGTCGAAAGGCGCGTGCAAGGTCGCGTTCTCAAGATCACGTTCGGCATTGCGCACCGCGATATCGTTCACCGTTACGGCGGTTTCGGCGTCTTGCAGATTGACCTCGGCCACCGAAGACCCGGCCAGCTTTTGATAGCGCTCCATCGTCCGGCGCGCCTGCGCGTCATTGGCCTGCGCCTGCTCTAGCGCCAGTTGAAACGGCTCCAGATCCATCCGGGCGACGACCGTGTCTTCACTGACCGTGGCCCCCTCTTCGACCGGGAATTCCTCGATCTGACCGCCGACTTGAAAGGCAAGGTCCACGGTTTCACGTGCAACCACCTTGCCAAAGAACACACGCTCAACCTCGGCGTCGCTGACCTTGACCGTTTGCAGCTTCACCACCGGCATTTCGGCGGCAGCCACCATCGGCGCGGCGATACCGCCGATCAAGGCCAGCGCAAATCCCAACACCCGCCCCGCGCCGGTCCCGCGCGTCGTCTCAACAAGCCACTTGGCCATGGTCAGTCTTCCTTATGAATAGCATCCTGCACGGGCCCAAGGGCGGCGGTCAGACTAAGTTGTTTGAGGGTGCGCAGCTGCGCGAGAAAATGGTCACGGTCCAGCGCATGCATGCCAGCGGCCTTGGCGGAACGTTGGATGAAATCGGCCAGCGCCTCGACACTCAAGCCATTGCGGGTGATCGACGCCTCATAGGGCATCAGCACCTTAGCGATCACGTCGCGAAAACGCCCGGCGGAACATTGCAGCGCCTCTTGGCTGACGGCATTGGCCCCGGCGATGAAATCCTGCGCATTGGGCATCGCCTGCATCGTGTCATAGCCGCGCACCACCATCCGATCAAAGATCAGATCAAGCTGCGCCGCCAGATCGGGCGCATTGGGCATCTCTTCGGCGATCTCTTCCAGCGCCAATTCTGTGTAGCGCCCTATCAGCCCGCGCAGAATGTCATCCTTGTTGCGAAACCGATTGTAGAGGGTCTGGCGCGAGACGCCCGCCTCTTCGCAGAGATCGCCCATGCTAGTGCGCTTGACCCCATAGCGGGAAAAGACATGCAGCGCAGCGTCCAGCACGGTCTTTTCAAGTTCGGTCATGCGGGCTCCTTGGCATTGGTCAAGGCGCAATTGGACATTCGAACCAAATATGTCAACCTGTAAATCCGCCGCCATGCGGCCTGCGCAGTTCACAATCGCGTTTTGCACATGGAGCGCGCTCTAGGGCGCGGAGATCAGACTGCCGAGATAGAGCGTGAGCGGCAGGGTGAAAAAGCTGAGCAGTGTCTGCGTGGTGATGATCGCCGCCATCAAGGGCGCATCGCCCCGCATCTCCCGCGCCAGCGTATAGCTGGCCACTCCGGTTGGCAGAGCCGCGAAGATCAGCGCGATTTGCAGCGTCAGCGGCGCGGGGTTCAGCGCCAGCGCGGCCAGCAGAACCGCCAGCGGGTTGACCAGATGTTTGCCGATGATCGACAGCCCGATGACCGAGACGGAGCCGGACAGCCCGCGCAGCCGCAGGTTGGCGCCGACGCAAAGCAGCATGATCGGCAGCGCCGCATCACCCAGGATGCGCGCGCTTTCATGCAAGACGGGCACATGGTGAAGCCCCGCGAAGTTAAAGAGCACACCTGCCAGGATGCCCAGGATCAGCGGGTTCTTGACCAAGCCTTTGAGGATGGATTTGCCGCCGCCGCCCAACTGCCGGGTCATCAGCGTCACCACCGTCACATTCACCACGGGCACCAGCAGGGCCGAACCGAGCACGGCAATCTGTAGCCCTGCCGTGCCAAAGACGGCTTCGGCAATCGCGAGGCCGATGAATGTGTTGAACCTTGCGCTGCCCTGCATCAGCGAACTGCCCTGCGGCGCGGCATAGGCCCGACCGAACAGCCAGCCACAAAAGATCGCTGCAAAGAACCCAGCGTAGAGCAGCAGGGCATAGTCGCCCAAGCCACCACTGAGGTCCGCTGCCGAGATCTTGGCAAAGAACAGCGCGGGCATCAGCACCCAATAGACCAGCCGGTCATTCAGGTTCCAGAACTTGGTCGAAGGGATGCCGCCCCGGCGCAGGCCATAGCCCATGAGGATCAGCGCGAAGACCGGCGCGATGGCCAGAAAGATAGTGAACATATTAACCGCCCGGAAGGATCGCGCGGACCCTAGGCGCGGCTTGGCCCGGATGCAACAGGGACCGTTGCCTCAAACGGGCGGCCCCGGCCCCAAAGGGCCGGGACATGGATCAATCACGGATCAATCGCTGCCGTGCACTGCGATTTGGGCGTCGGGTGCGGGGCGGAACTTCCACTGCACCGCAAAGATCACCGCCGCCACTGCGATGCCGATAAGGTCGGTCATCAGACCACCGGCGATCATGCAAAGCGCCGCGAGGATCAGACCCAGCCGGATGAACCAAGCCGCCCCGCTGCCCGCGAACCAGCCCTGCATGCCCGAAGACAGCAGATAGACCCCGAAGATCGCCGTGACGCCCGCGCGGATCACCTCGAACCACGTGCCGTCCATCAGGATCGCGCCGTTGTAGAAGAACATGAAGGGCACGATGAAGGCCGAGATGCCGATCTTGAAGGAGGCGACCGACGTCTCCATCGGGTTGGCGCCCGAAATCCCCGCCGCGGCATAGCTCGCCAGCGCCACGGGGGGCGTGATGGCCGAGACGACGGCGAAGTAGAAGACAAAGAAATGCGCCGTCAGCAGCGGAATGCCCAGTTGCACCAGCCCCGGCGCCACGACCGAAGCCGCCACCGCATAGGCCGCCGTGGTGGGCATGCCCATGCCGAGCAGAATGGCAATACACATGGCAAAGAACAGGGCGAGGAATTGGCTCGCCTCTGCCAGACCCAGCAGCACGGAAGAGAAACGCGCGCCGACACCGGTCAGGCTGATGACACCCACGATGATGCCCGCACAGGCGCAGACCGCGATGATCTGGATCGACATGATCCCGGCCAGGTCAAAGGCTTTGACGATGCTGCGCGGCCCCATGCGGAAGGGCGTGAACCACGACACCACCGCCGCTGCCGCCGTCGCCAGCGTGCCCGCGCGGATGATCGAATAGCCCATGAAAAGCGCATAGATCAGGATGATGATCGGGATGAACAGAAACACCCGGCGCAGCATGTCCTTGAGCTTGGGCAGTTCCTCGGAACGCATCCCGCGCATGCCCAGCTTGGCCGCTTCGAAATCCACCATGAAGTAGATCGACACGAAGTAGAGCACCGCCGGGATGATCGCCGCGACGGCGATATCGGTGTAGGGGATGCCCGTGATCTCGGCCATGATGAAGGCGCCCGCCCCCATGATCGGCGGCATGATTTGCCCCCCGGTCGAGGCGGCGGCTTCGACCGCGCCTGCGGTCCGGGCCGGGTAGCCAACCTTTTTCATCAGCGGAATGGTCAGCGAGCCTGTCGCCACCACATTGCCCGCCGAGGTGCCGTTGATCATCCCCATAAGACCCGAGGCAAAGATCGCGACCTTGGCCGGCCCCCCGCGTGAGCGGCCCGCGGCGGCAAAGGCGAAGTTGACGAAATAGTCCCCCACCTTCGATGCCTGAAGGAAGGCCGCGAAGATGATGAAGAGGATGATATAGGTCGACGACACCGCCGTGGTCGGCCCCAGAATGCCCGCATCGGTGTAGACCTGGCTAAAGAAGCGGGTCCACTGGATGTTGGGCGCGTTCAGGAAGCCCGGCAGCATGTCCCCGACGAAGACATAAACCAGAAAGACACCCGAGATCACGATGAGCGCAAGCCCCGCCACGCGGCGCGTCAGCTCCATGATCAGCGCGGTGCCTGCAACTGCGGCGATAGAGATACCGATGGGCGCAAAGGGCGTGCCCGTCGAGTTGCGCATCAAGGTGCCGTACATGGTGATCAGGTAAATCGCCACGGCCACACCGCAGATGGACAGCAACAGGTCCGCAGGCGAAACCTGCCCCCGCTCGCGCCCACGCAGCCACCCCACGACGATGCCGATGGCCGTCGCCGCCACCAGCGGCAGGCCATAGTGATAGATTTCGAGGGTCTTGAACTCGGGGCTCATGCCGTTCCACTGGGTGCCGCCAGCGATCTGGCTGGCGATGCTCCACGCGGTCCAAATCGAATAAAGCGCCGGGATCATCGCAGCCCATGCCACGAAATCCAGCGGATGACGGCCCTGCCCCTTGCCCTCATCCACAAAGGCGCGGGCGGAATAGAGGGTAAAGCCAAGGATCAGCGCGCCCGCGATGTGCACGATGCGGAAATTCCACGTCTCCATCGGGAAGGTCGGCAAAAGCGGGATGCGGATGCCGGTCAGCTCTCCGATCGACATGCCGTTGAGTGCCGCCATGTGAAAGAAGGCATAGATCGCCGACATGGCCGCAACGACCAGATAGGTGCGCCCGGTGAATATGCGGCGATTGCTTTCTACCGGTTCGTCATCGACCCTTTCGGCGACAATCGGGCCCTGCGGATCGGCGGCGCTATGCTGGTCTGTCATGGAGGCTTCCTTTCCCGATATCTGCGCGGGATCTGTCCCGACAATCAGGCGGGATGATGGCAAGATGCCGCCCCGATTAGGGACGGCATGCAAGTTTGTCTAGGCGTTCGCTTAGTTGCCGTAGATCATATCGTCGGAAATATCGGCATCCGCGTTCTCTTTGAACCAAGCTGCCGCACCGGGATGCCATTTCAGAACGGTGTTCTTCTCCCAGTTCTCAGGCAGGGTCGAAGCCGCCGCCTTGTGAATGCCCTTCATCCGCTCATTGTCGGACATGACGACATCCACAGCCGCTTTGACGAAGGATTCCGGCAGATCGCAGTTGGCAATCGCGAAGTTCCACATGGAGACCGAACGCGCGCCCTCTTCCAGCGTGGTGTAGGTGCTGGCGTCGATGGTGAACTCGGACACCGGGAACTCTTCGAGCAGTTTGGCCTGCTCTTCCTCGGTGAACTCGATGATGTTCACATCCGTCTGCACCTCAAGCTGGCTGACCGCAGGCACCGGCACACCGGCAGCAAAGGCGATCACGTCCAGCAGACCGTCCTGCAACTGGCCGCCCAGATCGGTCCAACCGCCGTTGCGGCGCTCATACTCGACGCCGAGCGTGTCCATCATGCGCGGGAAATAGGTGTCCGAGGTGGAGCCCGCCGGACCAAAGCCGATCTTGGCACCCGCCGGAATGTCGGCGACCGAGGAAATACCCGAGGACGACAGCGCGGTCACGGAGAAGGGTGTCTGATACATCGGGAACATCGCGCAGGCTTGGGTCATTTCTAGACCGGGGGCGATGGGGTTGGTGCCAGCCAGCGATTCCGCCGCCGGGCCCATTGTGGTCATGCCGAAGGCCGCCTCGCCGGTGTGGACCAGCGCCATGTTCTGCATCGGGCCGCCGGTGACTTCGCCGCCGCCGGTCAGGCCCAGTTCCTTGGCCACAAGGTTCGCCCAGCCCGAACCATAGGCGAAGTAGGTGCCGCCTTGGCTGGCCGTGCCGACAGTAAAGCTGCTCGGCCAGTCGGATTTATCCATGTCCTGAGCGGCGGCAGCGCCTGCCAGAATGGTGCTTGCGGCGAGGATTGCGGTGAATTTCATGTCTCTCTCCCTTGGTTGCTTTTAACGGGCGTCGGCACAGGGTGCCGCGCGCCGCTGCTGTATTCAGCTTGTCCGGCCAATTAACTGTACACTGACAGGCAGAGGCAAGTCCGAATTTATCGTGGAACCGGGGATGAGAGAGAAAGAGGCAGCCTACCGTTGGGTCAATGGCGCATTCTTTGGCAGTTGCGCGCCAGCGGCAGTGATTGAGGGAAGGGGCAGGCCGTCGAAAGCCCCGCCGCGCAGGAGACGCAGCGGGGCGTGATATTAATCAGTGTTCGACCTGACTCAGACGTCGACCACAACCTTGCCGATCGCCTGCCCGCTTTGCAGCCGCGCATAGGCATCGCCAACCGCGCTCAGATCAAAGGTCTTTTCGTCGAGCAGCGGCTTCACCGCCCCCTCGTCGACCATCGTGGCGAGATTGCCAAGGATCTCCCCATGCACAGCGCGGTTCACGTCATGCAGCATCGGCAAGAGCATGAAGACCACATGCAAGGACAGCCCGCTGAAATGCGCCGGGGTCAGGTCGATCGCCGACAGGGCTACGGTCGTCACCACATGACCGTTCAGCGCGGCGGCGGCAAAAGAGTTCGGCAGATTGTCCCCGCCCACGGTGTCGAAAACTGCATCGAAACCGCGGCCTGCGGTATGGGCGGCCACATAGTCTTCGATCTTCTCGGCTTTGAAGTCGATGGCCCGCGCGCCATAGCCTTCGATCACCGCCATTTGGTCATCCCCGGTGCCGGTCGAGGAGACCTCGGCCCCCATGTGCTTTGCCAGTTGCACCGCGAGATGGCCGACCCCGCCCGCGCCGCCTTGGACCAGCACCTTCTGCCCGGCTGCGACGCCTGCGCGGTGCAGCCCTTCCCAAGCGGTGATGCCCGCCAACGGAAGGGCCGCGGCCTCGCGCATCGACAGGGATTTGGGTTTATGGGCGATGAGCCGCGCGTCGGCGCGCATGAATTCGGCCAGCGCCCCTTGCAGATCGGCCAAACCACCGGCGCAGCCATAGACTTCGTCACCCACGGCGAAACCGGTGACACCTTCGCCAATCTCTTCGATCACCCCGGCGAAATCCATGCCCAAAACCGCAGGCAGGTCAGGCGACAGAGGCAGGTCTTTGCCCGCGTTTTTGATCATCGTGTCGATGGTGTTCACGCTGGTCGCCTTGACGCGCAGCACCACATGGCCGGGGGTGGCCAAGGGGCGTGGCAGATCGGCTTCGACAAAAGGCGCCTCTGCGCCATAGCTGGTGAGGGTCATGGATTTCATCGGTCTATCTCCCGTTAACATTGCATTGAGACAGAGATAGGCCAACATGGCGCGACAGATAATCGGATGAAACTTGAGTTCAGTTTCTCGTTATTGAATATAATACCAAGCACTATATTCTGACCCAGCGGATGATCCGCAGCAAGGACCGCGGCCCATGGATATCGACAACCTTCGCCTTTTCGTCATGGCTGCCGAACGGCTGAACATCTCAGCCGCCGGGCGGGATTTGGGGATGGCCCCGGCCGTCGCCAGCGCGCGTTTGGCCAAGCTGGAACAAGAACTCGGGGTTGAGCTTTTGCGGCGCACGACGCGGAAGGTCTCGCTATCGCTCGATGGGTCGGACTTTCTGCCCTATGCGCGTGAGATATTGGCCCAAGCCGATGCCGCGCGGGCCATTCTGGGCGGGACCAAGGCGGGGCCCAAGGGCATCCTGCGCTTCGCCGCCCCCAGCAGCTTTGCCCAGCGTCACATTATGCCGCTGTTGCCGGAATTCCACGAGACCTACCCCGAGCTCACCCTCGATCTGCGCCTTTCCGACACCCGGTTCGACGCGATCGAAGGCAGTTTTGACCTTGCCCTGCGCAGCGCGCCCTTGACCGACAGCAGCCTGCGGGGGCGCAAACTGGCCGATGACACCCGCGTTCTTTGCGCCGCACCGTCTTATGTGGAGGCCCACGGTTTGCCCCAGACCCCCGCCGGGCTGCGGGATCATCACCTGATCGCTTGGGGTGATCTTGAGCCCCGCGCGCTGATCGGGCCGGAGGGCGAAGCCGCCACGCTCATCCCACATGAGATGACCTGCCGCGTGATCATGGACGATGGCGATGCGCAACGCGAAGCGACCCTCGCGGGGGCTGGCATCTCGATCAACTCGCTTTGGAGCGTGTCGGACGAGCTTGCCTCGGGCCGATTGCTGCGGCTGTTGCCGGGCTGGCGGATGAACGACCGGTCGGTGCTTTGGCTGGTCTATCCGCGCTCAAACGTGCTGACACCCAAGACGCGATTTTTCATCGACTTTCTGATTGCCCACCTCGGCAACCGCCCCGATTGGCGGGATTGAGCAGACACGAAGCGCGTCAGAAGCGTTGCCAGACCCCGACTTTGACCTTGGTCACAGCGTCGGTGAATTCATGCGAAAGACCCAGTTCCAGAAAGCTGTTTTCCGAGACCTTGATCACATGCGACGGCGCAAAGGCCAATGTCTCATCCCCGTCTGACGGGGCCGCGAACTCCAGCTTGAAAATCGACAGGTTGCCACTCTCGTGGTTGATGCCGAAGGTGCTGTCGATCTTGCCCAGTGTTTCGCCGTCCTCGTAAATGGCAAAGGTGCTTTCCACCCCCAGCCAGCCGCTGCCCCAAGCCCCCGATACCGGACGGCCCCAAGACAGGCCGGGCCGCAGAGCCGCCACCGCGCTGCCATCCCGTTCGGCCCAGCCAAGACCGACTTCGGCGGCGAAAACATTGTCCCCGCCAAAGAGCTCCAGCGGATAGCGCAGAAAGGCGATGGCGCTGACCTGCCCCCCACTCTGACTCTTGCCGATGTCGAGGCCGAAAGTCAGTTTCTCGGCCACCCCGTATTCGTAGTAAAACGCACCGAAATCGCCAAAGTCGGGGCCATCTGCGGTCGTCTCATAGGACAGGGTGACAAAGCTTTTGTCTTCGCCCCGCGGCCACGCCGCCGATGCCACCTCACTTGCCGGGAGGGCGATGGTACCGATGGCCGAGAGGACGACAAGGCGGGACCATATGCGCCGCGTGGTTTCTGAGGGCATCTGTGCTGTTTTGGGCATGATAGGTTCCGCTTAGTCAAAGCCGCTAGGGGCTGCGCGATGAGGTATTAAACGATTGACCGAATGAAATCCGCGAGCTTCAGCGGTTTGAACGGTTTGTGCAGAATGTGATCTGCCCCGAGGTCGCGAAACTTCTTCTCCGACTCGGGCGAGGTTTTGGCGGTGCACATGACGATCTTCGTGTCGTCCAAATCCGCATTGGCCCGCGCACAGCGCAGCACCTCCATACCATCGGGGGGCGGCATCATCACATCCAGCATGATCACGTCAAAAGACTGCGTCTCCATCGTGGCAATCGCGTCGAGCCCGGTCGCCGCGAAGGTCGGTTCGATGTCATCTTCGGTCATGATCGCAAACTCGATCAACTCGCGGATGTCATCCTCGTCATCGACGAACAACACTCTCATGCCGATACCCCCTGCTTGGGCACGGCGCCGGTATCCCGGGCAAAACGCACATAGAACGTGGTGCCGGGGTTTTCGTCACCGTCTTCTTCCGAGCGCGTCTCAAAGCTCACATCGCCGTCTTGTCGCAACACCAGCTCCCGCGTGATGGCCAGCCCCAGCCCCGTTCCATTCGCTTGATTTTCGCGAGAGTGCACAGGGTCAGCGAACCTTTTGAACATACGATCATGGGCGGCTCTTGGGATGCCCGGCCCCGCATCGCAGACATAGAACGTGACCCATTGGTCGTCCACCTCGGCACCGATTTTTACCGTGCCGCCGCGCGGGGTATATTTCACCGCGTTGGAAATGAGGTTGGAGAAGATCTGCTGCATGCGCACGGTATCGACCCGCACATAGGCTTCCTGCGCCGCGTCGGGGCCTGTGTGGATGTCGAGTTGCACGTCGCGGTTTACCCCATAGCCGGTGTTGGCCGCGATGGCTTCCGACAGCACCTCCGACACCGCGACCCGCTCAGTCTGGATGCTGAGTTGGCGTTGGTCGATCGCCTGAAGGGTCAAGATATCGTTGACCAGTACCAACAGCCGGTCGGCATTGCGGGTGGCCATCGACAACAGCTTGCCCGCGTTCTTTGGCATGCTGTCGCCAAAGCGGTCATGCAGGATTTCGAGCGACCCGGCGAGGGACGTGAGCGGCGTGCGCAGCTCGTGATTGACCGAGGTGACAAAGGCCGTGCGCGCCGCCACCAGCCGCTCTTCGGCAGAAATGTCCTGAAGCACGTTATAGGCGATGTAATCCCCATGCAGATGCAGCTTCATCACCCGGCATTGCACCGCAACGCTCTCGTTCTCGGCGGTGGTGATCTGAATGCGGTGAACGGCGACGTCTTCGTCCATCTGCGAAAAGGGCGGGACCATGCCGCGCAGCTTTTGCACGGCTTCGATATCTGAGGACACGCCCATCAACTCACGCGCCTTGCGGTTGGAGCGGTGCAGCTTGTTGTTGTCGTTATAGACGATCAGCCCGTCGCCGACATTCTCAAAGATCGCGTCAAATTCGCTCTGCGCCACGCGGATCCGTTCGCGGTGCCGTTCGGAAGTGCGCAGGGCCTGCGCCAATTGGGTCGACTGCCGCCGCGCGCGGATCGCCGCGTTGATCACCGTCAGGAACAGGATCGTGGCAAGCCCCACGAAAACCAAGGTGCGCTGCCAGTAATTTTGCAGCACCGCCGGCTTGCTGCGCGTCACGTCGATATAGAGGTCCAGCGCCGGAATCTCCTTGCGGGCGCGGAACACGGGCGTATCGGGGTCGCGTGGAGGCCGCCCCGAAACAAAGGCCCGCTCTCCGTTAGCGGTTACCACCTCGACATACATGTCCTGTTGCAACCCATCTACCGCCAGCAGTTGGGAGTAGTAATCCTCGCCCAGCGAAGACGCCAAGACCCCGCGCGACCGGCCATCCATGCCGATCAAGGGCCATGCAATCGGGGTCAGCCGCCGCCCTGTGGCCCGCGACACGATGGGCACCCCGACCGTATATTCATCCACATCAAGGCCAATCGCCGCCTGAAAATAGGCCCGGTCCCCAAGGTACTGGCCCATAAGCGGCTTCACCGTGGCCCAAAGCACAACCCCATCGGCGCCGATCAGCACAAGCGCATCGACCTGCTCGGTCTCCTGCACGGCGGCATTCATCAGATCACCGTATTGCGCCTCGAACTGCGCGGGGTTGCTCAGACGCGCGGTCGACAGCTCATCGATCAGCCCCCACATCCGCACATTCGCAACCGAGAGAGAGGCATCGACCGCCTGCTCGTAAAGCTCCGCGAAATGCTCAAGCTCCACCTCTGCCCGGGTCGTGGCGCGTTTGTAGTCCGACCAGGTCAGGACCGCGAGCCCCACGAAATAGATCAGAACGGCAGCCGAAATCAGCGCCCAGAACAGGGTCTGCGCGCGCGAAGACGGTTCCGCATCAGCTTTGTTGGTGGGCTCAGTGCTGACCATTCTCGGCTTGGTGTCCTATGTCATTGGCGGCAAGGCAGATGCTGCCCCGCGCGCTTGTTATTCCAGCACTTTCGACGCCTTGAATGCCCCGCGCAAGCGAGGTGGCGACAGCCGCATCCGAGGGCGGCACGACACAGGCGCTGACGCTCAAGGGTCGCGAGGTCCAGCCTTCTTTCACGGTGGCCGAAGCCTCCGCCACGGCTGAGATAAACTGCTGCGCCCGCGCTTCAAGCTGGGCGCGATCCGCGTGGAGCGCGCCATAGACGAAAAGATCATCCTCCCAATGGGCGAACCCGTCTTGCGCGGGGATTTCGACCTTGCCGAAAAGCCCGGCCACGCGGCGCTGAAGCTCTTGCCGCTGCGCGCGCGCCGCATCGGATTGGTCACGGTCGCCATCAATACGAAAGACGATCAAGCCGAGGTCTTTTTGCATCGCGGGCGACAGCGACATGAGATGCCCCTGAAACCCGGATTTACTGCCCAAAAGGCTGGGCACCGTGGCCTCTGACACGCTCGGCGCGGCACGGCGGCGCGCGCTGCGGTTTTCGCCCGAACGGCGGCGGTCCAACTCGGATTTCAGCCGCAGGCAACTGCGCATACGGGCCTGAAGCTCAATCCGGTTGAAGGGTTTTGTGACATAGTCGTTGGCCCCCGCCATGAAGGCTTCGGAGAGAGACCCCATATCTGTTCGGCTGGTCAGCATAATGATCGGCACATCGCTCCATCTGTCCAAGGCACGGATACGGGCGCAAAGCTCGATACCATCGATATCGGGCATCATTATGTCCATCAGGATCAGGTCCGCCGTGGCCTCATCGCTTTCGATCGCGTCGAGTGCACTGCGCGGATCGATGAAACTGACGACATCGTCAAAGCCAAGCTCAGAAAGCGTCGCGCTGATGAAATCCTGCGCGATATCCGAGTCGTCGACTGCGATAATTCGTGGGCTCATGATTTTAATTCCACTCGTTAACTCTTTCAAAAACACGCCATCGGCTGTTTTGAAAAACCTCCTCATACCCCGGCATCTGCGATTGCTTCAGCTGCGGGAACCTGCGCAGAATTCTGTCTGCTGTGGCCTGCCCCTCCGCTTGCCGCGGGACCACGATATAATTTGTGCGCGGCACGCCCCCCTCAAGCGCCCAGTCGTAGGCAGGCTCTCCGGCGATCACCAGCCGGTCGATACTCCCCAGACCGACGACGATCTCGGGGTTTCTCTCAACATCTACCATTATATCAGACTTGTCGCGCAAGAATGAAACGACCTCTCGCGCGGGGCGGGACGCTGCGTTTTCCGCGCCGAGCATCGCGTTGGTCCAAGCGCGGGTCTCGTCATGGGCGACATGGCGCATCACAATCGCCGAGGTCAGCAGCGACAGCGCCAACAGCGCGATGGCAATCGGCTCGCGCAGGGACAGGTTCGGCCAAAAGCGGATCGCGGCGACCAAGACCCCCAACATGGGCGCCAGCGCCATGGCCGGGTCGCCTTCGACATGGAAAAAGACGTTGAGCGTATAGCCACCCAGCACCGCCCCGACCGCTGCCAAGAGCGGCATGAACAGACGCGGCACCATGATATTGCGCAGGATCGCGATAAGGGCCGCCGGGCCAAGCCCGGCCAGAATGACCAGATGCTGCCGCAAGGTCAGCGGCGTGGCGCTTTCCGACAATAATGGGATCAGGCGGCTGTCGAAGATCATGCTGACGAACATCAGCGCCCCCACGGCGGCGGCCACGGGATAGAACATCGCCACCAGATAGCCGGTCGAGGAGACCGCGATCATGCTAGGCCGTGCCGCGACGATCATAAAGGGCATCGCCCCGAGGCAAAGCATCAGGCCATAGCTGTCCGACAGGGCCACCACCAAAAGCCCCACGGCCACTTTCATCATATCCGGCGCGTTGCCCGTGAGGCGCAGATTGACGATCCCGCGCGCAAAGAGCCATGTGCCCAAGATGCAAAACATCGTCTCTGGCCCATCGGCCAAGGCCCGCAGGAAAAACGGGTTCAGCGCCAAAAGCAGCACCACCAGTGCCGAGGTCACGCCCGAAAACCCGCCCGTGTCGCGCAGGTTGAGGAACCACAAGACCAGCAGCCCTGCCCCCACCAGCGCGGAGAGCACGAAGGGCACCGGCACCTGCGTGTCGGGCAAGACCGCCTGCCCCAAAAGCGACAGCGCATAGGGCACGGGCGGGTAGAAGGCATCGCTTGCCTTGAACTGCGCCGGCCCCTCGATCTGTACGATTGATTTCGCCCAAAGGTCGGTCACGTCCATCGACAAAAAGCCATGCGCCTCGGTCCAGCCGAGGGTGAGCAAAAGCAGCAACGCCAGCGCGACAAAGCCGAAAGACCATGAGGCGGCGCGGATCATTGCGCGGCCTCAGTCGCTTCGGCACTGGCTTCGGCCACCTCATTGGCGGTGTGTTTGGACAGGCCGTGCTGGGTCTTCTCCCAGTAGAACGGGTTAAAGATCAACTGCGACAGCGCCTTGTAAGAGGCCACGGTCATCAGCACCCAATAGCCCACCACGGTGATCCCCCAAGGCGCCAGATCGGTCCACCTGCGCCGGAAGGGTGCCACCATCGTGAGATAGATCAGCAGCCCATTGCCCGCCAAGAGGTTCACCAACGACAGATAGAGCACCGGCAGCGGGAAATAGGGGGTGATCACCTCGGTCCCGAAGATCAGCCAAATGGCAAAGATCGACCAAAAGACCGGGTTCAACAGGCCCGAGAGCACCGTGCCCCCGATAAAGAAGACAAAGCCAAAGACGCCCGCCGCCCCGACCGATTGCCACAGGTGAATGGGTCTGCGGCTGTGGACGAGGAAGGTCTGCATATAGCCCTTGATCCAGCGCGAGCGCTGGCGCACCCAGTTCGGGATCGAGACATTGGCCTCTTCAAAGGTCGTGGAATCGATGACGCCCACGCGGTAGCCCTTCTGCGTCAGACGAATGCCCAGATCGGCGTCCTCGGTCACGTTGAAGGGATCCCATGCGTTCAACTCCCGCAGCACATCCATGCGGAAGTGGTTCGAAGTGCCCCCCAGCGGGATCGGCACGCCCAAACGCTCCAACCCCGGCAGCATCAGGTCGAACCACAGCGAATAGTCCAGCGTGAACATCCGCGTCAGCCAGTTCTCCCGCGCGTTGTAATAGTTCAAACGGCATTGAATGCAGGCGGTATTGGGCGCGGATTGGTTGAAGGCGGCGATGACCTTTTTCAACTGATCCGGTTCGGGCTTATCCTCGGCGTCGAAGATCACGAGGAAATCACCCTGCGCATAGCGCAGCGCAAAGTTGCAGGCCTTCGGCTTGGTCTGCGGGTGGGAGGCCGGGACGCGGATGATCTCGAACACGCCTTCAAGGTCGAGCTTGCGCGCCGCGTCGATGGTCTCGTGGTCGCCCTCCTCCAGCACGATCTTGATGTCGAGCTTGGCCAACGGATAGTCGAGGTTGCGCAGCGCTTGGGCAAGGATCGGCAGCACCTCAGGCTCGCGGAACATCGGCACCAGCACGGTATAGATCGGCAGGTCTTCGTCGCGCAGCAGCGATGCCTCGGCCGCGATGGCCCGCGATGAGGTTTCCTGCGCAGCACCGCCAAGCCAGACCAGCAGCGCTTTGAACAGGAAGTTGCCGGTGTAGAACACCGTCAGCAGGACGTTCAGCACGATCAGCGTGACCACGGGGGCAAAAGCCAGCCCCAGCAGCAGCGCCGAGATCATGAGGTAGATCACCAAGATCTGCGGCGGGGTCACGACGTTCTGCGCCGACATGTCGGGGTCAAGCTCGGCGAGCGCAAAGACCGCCTCATGCGAATGCTTCTCGCGGAAGGCGCGTTGCAACTGCCATGACACATCGAAATGCGAGGCCACGACGATGGTCACGCCAGAGCCGTAGACTTCGCGGATATGCAGCAGCGTGCGCGGGCCGGGGCGCGAGGTGGCCACCGTCAGCGTGCCATCCTCAGCCCGGCCAATCGGCACCGTCATGAATTGGTTCATCACCACCGGATCATACTGGCGGATCAGATCGTCATCGGAACGGTCCTCGATCAGATCGACCAGCGTCAGCCCGTGGTAAAAGGCGATCTCGCGGTAGAGGGTCTGCGTGGTCAGCCAGCGCCGCGACAGAAGAACCTTGACCAGCGAGACATTCCACTCCTCAGCCAGATCCTCTGCCGCGTCGAGCTGTTCCGCCGTCAGCGCGCCACGGTCAAGCAGCAGCGAACCAATGGCTTCGCTTTCGGCATCCAACGGCACGGTGGCTTACGTCTCGTCTTTGCCGCGACGGGCGCGGTAGACGCGCTGGAACACGATCAGCACAAGCAGCGTCACCAGCACCCAGATGGCCCCCACGATCCAGGGGCGGTATTTGGCCAGCATCTGTGCAAGGCTGGTGCGGTCGGGGTAGACGACATCAACGAGCGGGCTGCGGTCGGTGGCGGTGGCAAGGATCACCCCCTCCTGCCCGATCAGCGCCAGATCGCCCCGGTCCAGCATCATCGGACGCTCTGGCGTCAGCTCCGGTGCGGGGCCATTGCCCGGGCGCAGCCACAGGCCACGGGTATCGCCCCGGGTGACGATCTGCACCACGCCAAGGCGCGACAGGTCTTCGCCCGAATAGATCAGGTTGTCTTGACGGTCGCGCACCTCGATACGGCCCTGATCAAAGGTGATCAGCGGCTCTGCATCGCCGGGGTTCTGGTCAGAGATCACAAAGAAGGGCTCGTCCCCCTCAAGCGCCTCGACAGAGGCGCGCGGCAGGATGGGGGCGCGGTCGGGGATCACGCTGCCCGCGACACCTGCAAGCCACGGCAGGGTCTGCGCGAAATCAAGCGAAAGCGCGGGGTCGAGCACGACCTGAACGCCATCGGCGAATTCCTGTCGCAGGGTAAAGAAGTCCCGATCCTGCGCTGTGGAATCCGAAAGCAGCAAGGCGCTGCCGGGCAGGATTTGCGCCGGATAGCCCTGCGGTTTGAACCGGCACTCGCCGCCCGAGGGCTGACGCTGGATCGACACGCGCAGCAGGTTGTCACGGCCCAGCAGGCCGCTCGGCACTGAAAAGGTCAACTGCTCTGGCCGGCCACTGTCAAGCGGGCGGTTGCCCAGCAGCGTGTCATTCAGAAAGACCGAGGCCGTCGCCCCCCGCCCTTCGGGATCAAGCGCTGCGGCCACATGGAGGTTCACACCAGACACGCCCTTGCCCGCCGGAAGGTCGGAGGATTGGAACGGCACGAAGAAGTCTTCGGTCGAGACCACGGGGCGCGGGGTGAGGTCACCCTCCAGTGCCGACAGCGGCAAACGGTCATCAAAACGGGCTGGTCCCCCGGCCACATCGACCACGGTCGCGCCTTCGTTCGACAGGGCCGACCACTCCGAGACCAGTTGCCACAGCCCCACCTGCGGATCGCTGCCGCGCAGGTTCAAAACCGGCAGGCCCGCTTGATTGTCCACGGTCATTTCGCTCGCCACGCCGGAGGTGGATACGTCCAGTTGGATGACCCCCTCGGACCATGCGCCCGATGTGCTGGCCCCGTCACCTCCAAAGGTCAGCCGCCCGGCCTCAGCGTCAAACAGCGCCGCGGCGCGGGTCGCAGCCGCCAAGGCGGCGAGGGAGTCGTTGCCCCCGATGGCCAGACGCGTATCCGCAGGGCGCAGCCCGGCGAATGCCGCCGATGTGTCGATCTCAGACGGGTCCAATTGCAAGGTCACGGAAGAAGCCGCCGTGATCTCAAGAAAATCCCCCGAGGCGCGTTCGTCCACGCAGACCCGATCGCTGAAAGCCCCGGAATAGGACAGGCCCACGGCGATGAACCCGCCCGAGACGTCTTCTGGGCTGAGCGGGACCGGAACGCTCAGGCGCCCTGCCCCATCGGGCAACGCCTGCGAGGTTACCGGACGGCCCGCGACCGAGACCTGCAAATAGCGATCCACCTCGGTGGTGGAGGCATGTTCAAGCTCAAGCTGCAAACTGCCCGAACTCAGCGCATCCGGGTTGGGCAGCGGGATATAGATCGTCGCATTGCCCGAAAGCTGCCGGAAGGACAGACCATTTTGAAAGCCAAGCTCCGCCAGATCGAAGGTCCGCGCGATCAGCCCCTCTTGGACCTGCTCTGTGGGGGCGTTCGCCGCGTCCTCACCCGGGGCCGTTTGAGCGTGAACTTGAAACGGCAGCAGGGCCGCCAATAAACCGATTGCGGGATACTTCATGGGTAGGCTTTCTTAAATTTTTTCAGCGACGCTGCGAGCATCGGCCAGAGCCGTTTCAATTATACGAATGTCATCGGTCGACAAGGGCGCAGAGGATTCATCGGCATCTTCGGCCACGCGCAACCCCTTGCGCAGGCGATCTTCGATCTCGGCATATTCCAGCATCGCGGCATTGCCAGCCAGATCGTGCAGCATGCGGTGGACCTTGCGCGCCTTGGTCTCGCGCGGGTCAGCGCCATCCGTCTCGCGCAGCGCATCGGCCACGGCTTGCAACCGCTCCGGCATCCCTTGAATAAAGCGCTTTCGCGTCGCAGCGACGCGTTGTTCATATGTCTCGGTAGGTGCCACAGATCGTCCTTCGTACCCGCCCGCAAAGAAGCCCAGATAGCTCGTTTAGATTATTGTTCGAAACCTGTCAGAATTATGGCGCAATGGGCGATTTTCTAAGTTTTTAAGCGTGAATGCTCAAAATTTGAGCCGTTGAATTTAGGCAACTGCCCCGCAGCCCAGCGAATGCGCAGCCCCACCTCACCAGCCGGCGCCCTCAGACCAAATGGAAGGCGGGCGCGACATGTCGCGCCCGCCTTCTCTTATCAGCTTTCCAGCGCCGCAAGAATCGCATCGCCGGTGATCGGCAGATGACGCACCCGCGCCCCGGTGGCGTTGAAGATCGCATTTGCAATCGCCGGGGCGATGACCGTGGTGCCCGGCTCTCCGAGACCCACGGGCACTTCCGTGCTCTCGACGAAAGCGACCTCGATCTGAGGCACATCGACCATCCGCAGCGGCGTGTAAGACCCAAGGTTCAGGTCGACGACATTGCCGTCTTCGATCCGCGTGCCCTCATGCAGAGCCATGGACAGACCCCAAAGCGCCGCGCCCTCGCATTGCGCGCGCGCGCCGTCGGGGTCGACCACAGTGCCGCAATCGAAGGCCAGCCACATCTTCTCGACCGCGACCTCCCCAGTTTCGGCATCCACCGCCAGTTTGACGGCGGCGGCGGTCCAAGTCGGCATGGTGCGCGATTGGCCAAAGGTGGTGGCGATCCCGATTGCCGTGCCTTCGGGCAACTCCGTCTGGCCATAGCCTGACATCTCGGCCACGCGCTGCAAAACAGCGGCTTGCCGCGACGCCCCGCCCACCGCATTGGGGGCGGAACCTGCGTTGATACCCTCGGCCTTCAGGTGATCCAGACGGAACTGCAACGGATCGGCGCCGACTTTATGCGCCGCCTCATCCATGAAGCTTTCCACGGCGAAGTTGGTCCAGCCCGGCCCGACCGAGCGCAGCCAACCGGGGCGGAAGGTCGCATTGGCCAGATCGTTCGAAATCGCCCGCACGCGATGCGCACCGACCGAATACCAGTGATCCGCGCCATCGATGGCGAAGGGGTCATAGGGTTCTTCGTTGACGCCCTTGGGCATGAAGCCCGGTGCCATCACCTGCGTCGGCCAACCGGCGGCGGCGTGATGCTCCATCCCGGTGATGGCTTTGCCCTCATCGAATGCCATGCGCAGCTTTTGCACCGAAGGCGAGCGGATGCTGTCGAACTGGGCGTCTTCCTCGCGGGAGAAGACCAGTTTCACCGGCTTGCCCACGGCCTTGGAGGCCAGCGCGGCGGGCACGATGTAATCGCCGTTCAAACGCCGACCAAAGCCACCGCCCAGCATATAGCTGCGCATCACGATCTTGTCGGCAGGCACCTCCAGCGCGGCGGCCAGCGTCGGCAAGATCAGCGATTGCCACTGGTTGCCTGCATGGGTCTCCCAAACGCCATCGGCGTTTTGGAAGACGGTCGCATTCACCGGCTCCATCTGGAAGTGCAGCACGGATTGCGTGGTGTATTCGGCCTCTAGCGTCTCGGCGGCGGCATCGAAAGCAGCGCGAGTCTCGGGCTGCTCGGTATGCAGGATCGACCCTGCATCACTGTCGATCAATTCGCGTGAGCGGGCGTGGATATCGTCTTCTGAGACATCCGCCGTCTCGCCAGCCGTCCAATCGACGCTGATCTCATAGGTGGCCATCCGCGCGGCATGGAGCGTTTTGCCCAGCACCACGACCCAGCCCGGCACGGTGCCCGACGGATCATCCAGCACCACGGTCTCAAGATAGCCTTTGACCTCTTTCGCGGCGCTGTCATCGACTGAATTGACCTTGGAGCCATAGCGCGTCGGCGGCAGCATCGGCACGCCATAGACCATGCCATCGACCTTGGCATCCAGACCATAGATCGCCTGCCCCGTGGTCTTCGTATCCAGATCAAGCGGATGCACGTCCTGCCCCACGAGCCGCAGATCGGCATGGGGTTTCAGCGGCAGGGCCGCCAATTCGTCTTCGGTAAAGCTGCGGTCGAGCCCTTCGGCCACCAGATCGCCATAGCTGATGCTCTGCGTGCCATCGGTCACGGCCCCGTCGCGCGCGGTCAGACCGGCGGGATCGACGCCCCATTTGGCCGCCGCCGCTTCGATCAGCGCGGTGCGCCCGGCGGCACCCGCCTGACGGTAGACCGGCCAGCTTTGCCAGATCGACCAGCTGCCGCCGGTGACCATCAGGCCCCATCTCTCAGCCGTGTCGACATGGGTGATATGCACATTTTCCCAAGCGACTTCCAACTCATCGGCCAAAATGCGGGCGATGGCGGTGCCGACGTGCTGACCCATCTCAGCGCGGATGATGTTGACGTTGACCTGACCTTCGGCGTCGATCCAGTACCACATCGACGGCTCAAAGGGCTGGCCATTGGGCGCGATCGGCGTGCCATCGGGCACGGCAGGATTCATCGCGGCATTCGACGCTTGCGGGAAGCCAAAGGCAACGCCAGCGGCCGTCATCGACACCAGAAACCCGCGGCGGGTCATCTGCGGTTGCGCGTCGGAGCCTTTCAGGCGGGACATCAGATTAGCCATTGTCGGTCTCTCCCATTGCGGTTGCGGCGTCGCGCACGGCTTGGCGGATGCGCGGATAGGTCATGCAGCGGCAGAGGTTGCCGGTCATCACCGCGTCGATGTCTTCGTCGCTGGGGTTGGGCGTGTCTTTCAACAAAGACGCCGCCTGCATGATTTGGCCCGACTGGCAGTAACCGCATTGCGGTACGCGCAGGTTGCGCCATGCTTCTTGAACCGGGTGCTTGCCCTCTTCGTCCAGCCCTTCAATCGTGGTGACCGACAGGCCCTCTACATCCGCAAGATAGGTGATGCAGGACCGTGTGGCGGTGCCGTCGATATGCACGGTACAAGCGCCGCAGGCCCCGATGCCGCAGCCAAACTTGGTGCCGGTAAGACCGATTTCATCGCGGATCGCCCACAGTAGGGGCATGTCCGGGTCTGCGTCGACAGAGATCTGCCGCCCGTTCAATTCGAATTTTATCATGAAGTGGTTGTCCCTTGGGGTATGATTTGCCTGAGGGGAGCGCGCGTATAGCTGCCCTGACATGAGGAGCTGTACATAGGTCTAATGCAGCGCAGGCACAGCGCCAGATTGACGTCATCACGGAATTGTCAGAACGAAGGCGCGCGCGTGTGGCCTCAGACGTGCTGCCCGCCGTTCACCTCAATCTTGGTCCCAGAGACGTAAGAGCTTTCCTCGCTGCACAGGAAATAGATCGCCCGCGCGACCTCATCGGGCTGACCAAGACGGCGCAGCGGAATGGTCTGCACAATTTTATCGGTGCCTTCGCTGAGGATTGCCGTGTCCACCTCGCCAGGAGCAATGGCGTTGACCCTGACGCCAAGCGGGCCGAAATCATGAGCCATCTCGCGCGTCAGTGCGGCGAGCGCCGCCTTTGAGGTGGCATAGGCCGCCCCGGCAAAGGGATGCACCCGCGACCCGGCGATGGAGGTGACATTCACCACCGACCCGCGCCCGGCGGAAAGCTCATCCTGAAGCCCGCGCGCCAAAACCACAGAAGCGAAGAAATTCACATGAAACACCTCACCCCATGTCCGCAGATCGGTGTCGAGCGTGCTGAGCCGGGCGCCATCCTCGCCCTTGGGCGAGACGCCCGCGTTGTTGACCAGAGCATGCAAAGGGTTGCCGCCCAAAAGCCTTTTGACCTGCGCGACCGCCTCTATCGTCTGGTTCGGGTCACTCAGATCGACCTGCACATGGTCCTGCGCCCCGCCCGGCCAAGGGCATTCGGGCGAGAACGCCTGCCGCGAACAGCCGATCACCCGCCAGCCCTTGTCGGCGAAAGCCTTGGCCGTGGCATGACCGATGCCCCGGCTGGCACCGGTCAGCAGCAGTGTCTTCTGGTCGTGATCCGCAGGTTTCATCGTCTGATCCATCTTGGGCGCAGCGCCTGAGGTAGCGCCCTAATCGGCCGCCGCCAGCGCGCGTTCATACTCCTGCCCCGGAATAGCGTCGAGCAGGCTGCGCGTATAGGCGGTATCGGGGTCGTGCAGCACTTTGCTGACCGGCCCCGCCTCAACGATCTGGCCCTTTTGCATCACGATGATCCGGTCGCAAATCCGCGCCGCGACGCGCAGGTCGTGGGTGATGAAGAGCATCGACAGATGGAGCCGGGTTTTCAACTCGGCCAGCAAGTCGAGCACTTGGGCCTGAATGGAGACGTCGAGGGCCGAGACGGCCTCATCCGCGATGATGATCGACGGGTCCAGCGCCAATGCGCGGGCGATGCCGATCCGCTGCCGTTGCCCGCCCGAGAACTCATGCGGGAAACGTTTCATCGCGCTTTCGTCCAGCCCGACCAGTACCAGCAACTCGCGCGCCTTGGCCTTGGCCTCCTTATCCGGGGTGCCATAGGCAACCAGCCCTTCGGTAAGGATGCGCGACACCCGCGCGCGGGGGTTGAGCGAGGAAAACGGGTCTTGGAAAATCATCTGCAACTTGCGCCGCTGCGCGCGCAACTCGGCCCCCGACATCTCCGCGATGTCGACACCGTCCATCAGGACGCGCCCCCCGTCAGGGTCAAGCAGCCGCACCAAACAGCGCCCGACGGTGGATTTGCCCGAACCGGACTCCCCCACGATGCCGATGGTTTCGCCGGCATAAAGCTCGAAACTCACGTCCTGCACGGCCTTCACCACCCGGCGCTTGCCAAAAAGCGTGCCAGAGCCGGTGGAGAAGGTCTTTTGCAGGCCTTCGACTTTCAAAAGCGGGCTGCGTTCGACTTCTGCCGCGGCTTCGGTCTTGGTCAGCCGGGGAATCGCGTCGATGAGAGCGCGGGTATAGGGGTGCTGGGGCTTCAGCAGCACCTCTTGCGCCGGGCCAGCCTCGACGATCTCCCCCTTTTTCATGACGATCACCCGGTCGGCGATATCGGCCACCACGCCAAAGTCATGGGTGATGAAGATCACCGCCATGCCACGCTTGCGCCGCAGGTCTTCGATCAGCTTGAGGATCTGTGCCTGCGTGGTCACATCAAGCGCGGTGGTCGGCTCATCCGCGATCAGGATGTCAGGCTCCAGCGCCAAGGCCATCGCGATCATCACCCGCTGCCGCTGCCCGCCCGAAAGCTGGAAGGGATAGGCCCGGATCGCCGCTTCGGGGTCGGGAATGCCGACCTCCTCTAGCAGCTTGAGCGCCCGCGCGCGGCGTTCGGCCCCGGTGAGCGCGCCGTGGGCCTCGAACACCTCGGCGATTTGCGCGCCGATCCGCATCAGCGGGTTTAGTGCGCTGAGCGGTTCTTGGAAAATCATCGAGATGCGGCTGCCGCGCAGCTTCAGCATCTCTTTCTCCGACAGGCCGAGGATAGACTGCCCGTCAAAGGTGATGCTGCCCTTGTCGGGCAGAACCCCCTGCGGCAACAGCCCCATCACCGCATTGGCCGACATGGATTTGCCCGACCCGCTTTCGCCCACAATGCAGAGGATCTCCCCCGGGGCGAGGTCAAAGTTGATGTCCTTCGCGGCATAGAGCCGATCCGCCCCCATGGGCAGAGCGATAGACAGGTCACGGATGCTAAGCAGGGTCATTCGGATTTCCTCGTCAATCGCGGGTTCAGCGCGTCGTTCAGACCTTCGCCGATCAAGTTCAGCGCCAGCACGGTCAACAGGATCGCCATGCCCGGCAAGAAGGACAGCCACCATGCGGTGCGGATCACGGTGCGCGCGGCCCCGATCATATAGCCCCAAGACATGATGTTCGGATCACCCAGCCCCAGAAAGGACAGCGAGCTTTCCAGCAGGATCGCCTGCGCCACCATGAGCGAGGCCAGCACGATGATCGGCGGCAGCGCGTTGGGCAGAATATGCCGCGTGATGATCTGAAGATTGCCGAGGCCCGAGAGGCTCGCCGCCTCGACAAACTCACGGGTTCTGAGCGACAGCACCTCGCCGCGCACCAGACGCGCCACCGGCGGCCATGACACGATGGAGATCGCGATGATGACGAAGGTCAGGCTGGGCTGGAAGATCGCCAAGAGCACGATGGCCAACGCAAAGCTCGGGATGGTCTGAAAGAACTCGGTAAAGCGCATGAGCGCGTCGTCGATCCGGCCGGCGAAATACCCCGCCGCGGCCCCCACCGGCACGCCGATGGCCAGCGCCACGATGGTCGAGACCAGCCCGACCAGCAGGCTCACATAAGCGCCATGCGCGAGCCCTGCCATGACATCACGGCCAAGCGCATCGGTGCCCAGAAGCAGCCCGTCTTGGGTGAAAGGCGGTAGGAAGGGGCGTTGCACCATTTTCCACGGGCTCTGCGGAAAGAGGATGGGCGCAAGGATGGCGGCGGCTATGACGAAGGTCAGGATGACCAAGCCGATCACCGCGCCACGGTTATAGCTGAAACGTTTCCAAAAACTCATCATGTCGTCAGCCTTATCCGCGGATCAACAATGACATAGATGACATCCGTGATCAGGTTGAACAGCAGCACCATGGCCGCCGAAATGTAAAAGACCCCGAGGATCACATTGTAATCACGCTGGTTGATCGCCTCGAACATCAGCCGCCCGATGCCGGGCCATGCAAAGACCGTTTCGGTCAGGATCGCTCCGCCAAAGATCTGCCCCGCCTGAAGCCCGGCCAGCGTGATGACGGGCAAAAGCGCGTTGCGCAGAATATGCCGCCGCTGGATGACGCCGCGGTTCAGCCCCTTGGCGCGGGCGGTTTTCACGAAATCCAGCCGCGAGACTTCGAGCATCGAGGCCCGTGTCATGCGCATGTAGATCGCCGTGAAAAACAGCCCCAGCGTCGAGGCCGGCAAGATCAGATGTTTCGCCACATCCAACACATGGGCGAGGCCGGTGTAACCCGCGCCAATGGTGGAATAGCCAAAGCCCGGCAACCATTCGAGCCAGACCGAGAACACCAGCGTCGCCATCAGCGCCACCCAAAAGAGCGGGGTTGCATAGAACAGCAGCGCGAAGGTCGAGATGATCGTGTCACCCCACCGCCCCTGCCGGGCAGAGGCCGCGACACCGGCGGTCACGCCCAGCACCAGCGACAGCACGAAGGCCACGCCGGTCAGCAAAAGCGTCGCGGGCAGGCGGTCGCCGATCATCTCGGCCACTGGCATCTGCTGGCGGAAGGAATAGCCAAGGTCGAGCTGCACCGCGCCTTTGATGTAAATCCACAACTGCATGTAGAGCGGCTGATCCAAGCCGAAACGCGCCCGCAGGTCTGCAAGAAATTTCTCGTCCGCCGCCCCGGCTTCGCCCGCCATGACCGCCGCAGGGTCACCCGGTGCCGCATGGATCAGCAGGAAATTGAAGACAAGGATCGCCAGCAGGATAAACACTGCCTTGACCAACCTGCCCAATATGAAACGTATCACGCTATCCGCCCCGTGTTGTTCTGTTAGATGCCCGAGCCGCCGCGGCGGCTCGGACCATGAGCGTTGTCGCTCTTGTTACTTATCAAGCCACACGTCGCGGAAACCGTCGTTCACGCCAAAGGCGGTGTTGACCGGGTTCTTCACGTCGCAGCGGTAGATGGTGGGGAAGCCCAGCTCCAGAAGCCAGATGTTCGGCACATCCTCGACGATCGCGTCTTGGATCTCCTTATAGGCGGCCTTGCGCTCTTCCGGGCTGGCCATCAGGGCCGCTTCGGCAAAGAGCTTGTCGGTCTCGGGGTTCTGGTAGTTCGCCACGTTGTTCCAAGGCGAACCGGGGGCGGCATTGTCGCCCATATAGGTCCGCGAAACGCCAAGCGCCGGATCGCCGTATTGGTAGAGATAGGTAAAGGCGAGGTCGAAGTCGCGGTCGGCAACCTTCTGGTTCCAGCCCGCCACATCCGAGGGCACGATCTCGGACTTCATGCCGATCTCGCTCAGGTTCTGTTTGACCGCCTCGGCCCAGCGCTGCCAAGTCTCGCCGTAAGGCAGGCCCAAGATGCGGATGGTCTCGCCGTCATAGCTGCTTTCTTCCAGCAGGGCTTTGGCCTTTTCCGGATCATAGGAGATGTCCGGCGTGTCGCCGTCATAGAAACGGGTGGAAGACGACAGCGGGCCGGTCGAAACCTTACCCAGACCGTTCCACAGCGCGTCCTTGGCGAACTGGCGGTCGACGCCATGCATGATCGCCTTGCGCACTTTCACATCGTCGAGCGGCTTGTTGTCGTTGTTCACCCACATCCAAGACAGCGGGCCGAAGTATTCCCAGCCCTTGTCGGTGATGCAGGTGTTTTCCATTGCCTGAATGCGCGCCACGTCAAAATTCTCGACCGAGCCGCCGGGCAGCACGTCGACCTTGCCGGTCTCATAGGCCACGGCGCGGGAGGCCGCATCGGGGATCACATGGTAATAGACTTCGTCAACGTAGGGCTTCCCCTCCATATAGTAGTCTTCGTTCTTCACCAGATGGATGAAGCTGCCTTTTTCCCATTTGTCGAACTTGAACGGGCCGGTGCCGATGGGCGTATTGTTCGCCTCGTTGTTCGCGAAATCCGTGCCTTCATAGATGTGCTTTGGGATCATCGGCGCGGTGCCCGGCTCGAAAATACCGATGAAGGGGCCGAAGGGCTGTTTGAGGTTGAAGACCACCGTGTGGTCATCAGGCGTCTCGATGCTTTCGACATGTTCCATATAGGTGCGCATCCGCGAGTGGCTTTCGCGCAGGAACTTATCCATGGAGAATTCGACATCCGCCGAGGTGAAGGGCTCACCGTCATGGAACACCACGCCCTCGCGCAGTTTGAAGGTATAGGTCTTGCCGTCTTCGGAAATCTCCCATGATTCAGCCAGCTGCCCTTCGGGCTGGAGGTCGAAATCATAGCGCAGCAGACTTTCGTAGATATCGCCGCCGACCATCTGCGTCGGGCCGTTCTGCACAAGGCCGATCATCAGGCTGGGCGGCTCGGGCTGGATCACGACGTTAAGCGTGCCGCCGGACTTCGGCTCACCATCCTGCGCGGCCAAAGGCCCGGCCATCGCCAGCGCCAGAACGGCTGCGGTTAATTTAGTGGTTTTTAGCATGTAAATCCCCATTGGTTTTGCTGAAACTCGCCCAAGGGCAGCGTCCGATCTGACGTCGGCTTCTTGCAGTCGCTTGGGTGGTCGCCGCGCGATAGGCGGCGTCTTGATGGCTCATTCACTTACGGTGAATGATTGGATGTATCTTATGATCCCCTCCTTTGCGTCATCGATGTCTGCGCGCATTTCCGCAGCCGCGGCCGCGGGATCGCGATTCTCACAGGCTGCAATAATTGCCTGATGATGTCGAACCAGCCCCATTTGCTCTCGCGCATAGTAACCCGCGATCAGCGGCCCCATGCGGAGCCATAGCCCGCTGAGGATGGCCAACAGGATCGGCATCTCTGCCGCCTCGACCAGCGCGAAATGGAACTCTTGATTATACTTCACCGCCTGCGGCCAGCGCCCGGCCACCGCTGCGGCCTCGTTCCGTTCCACGATCTTTTTCAGGCGGCGGATTTCCTTGGGGCCAACCATCTCAGCGGCGCGACCGGCGGCAAAGCCCTCCAGCTCGCGCCGGATGCTCGCGATTTCAAGATACTGCGCCTCTGTCAGCACCGGCACGCGCACATCGCGCACGCTGCGCTGGACCAAAGCCTCATCCCGCAAGAGCCGCTGCACCGCGTCGCGCACCGGGGTCGAACTGGTGCCCAACCGCTCTGCCAAACCGCGAATGGTGACCTTTTCATTCGGGCGAAGCCTGCCTTCCACCAAGTCCTGACAGACCCGATCATAGATCGCATCGCCCAATGAAACTTGATTGATCTCGGCCATCGCGCCCTCATCCTTACTGGCCGACTTGCTGCCAGTTTTGATGCATGATGCATCATTTCTATTGAGCCTGCAAATTAAAACTGCAATGCTCAGCCGCAACGACATCAGACCACAGGGAATGTGATGAAAGTCTTTTTCGACGAACGCCAGCTTGGCCATGCGCCGACACATTACTTTCGGCGCGGCGCGGCGATGCCGCATCAAGAACAGCCACAACGTGCTGAAATTCTACGCGATATGTTAATCGGCGAAGGGTTTGAGATCAGCAAACCCCAAGACCACGGGCTGGCGCCGATCAAGGCGGTGCACAACCCCGATTACGTCGACTTCCTGCCCGATGCCCATGCCCGTTTCGTCGAAAGCGCGGGGCCGGATGCGCTGGCTATCCCCACCATGCACCCCGGCGTGCGGCGCGGGAAAGAGCCCAAGGACATTCACGGTCAATTGGGCTGGTGGATGACCGACACTTCGACCCCGCTGACCGAAGGGTCATGGGACGCGGCCTATTGGTCCGCCCAAACCGCCATTGAGACGGCCCAAACGGTGGCGGAGGGTGCCCGCGCGGCCTATGCGCTCTGCCGTCCGCCCGGCCACCACGCGATGCGCGATTGCTCGAACGGGTTTTGCTTTTTCAACAACGCCTGTATCGCGGCAGAGCACCTGACCCAGACCTTCAAAAAGGTCGCGCTGATCGACATCGACGTGCACACCGGCAATGGCTCGCTCGACATCCTCTATGAACGCGGCGACATCTTCTTTTGCTCGCTGCATCCCGATCCGGCCACCTACCCCACCTTCTACCTTGGCCATGCCGATGAGACGGGCGAAGGCAACGGGGCGGGCAAATCGCTAAACCTGCTGCTGGAGCAGGGCGCGAGCCAAGATGAGGTGCTGGCCCTTCTCGACAAGGGCATCGCCGCGATCCGCGATTTCGGAGCCGAGGCGCTGGTCGTCTCGCTGGGCTTCGACATGGCCGCCGACGATCCGCTGGCCGCCGTGAAGGTCTACCCCGACGGCTTTGGCGAAATGGCCCGGCGCTTGGCGGCGCTGAACCTTCCCACCGCATTGATCCAAGAGGGCGGCTACCTTGGCCCCTCCCTTGCCGATAACGCAAAATCATTTCTCACGACATTCCGCGAGGCCACAGCATGAGCAAGACACCCAAAGATATGAATGGCGCGGAAAGCGTTGTGCGCAGCCTGCATGCGGGCGGGGTGGAGGTCTGTTTCGCCAATCCCGGCACCTCCGAGATGCAATTCGTCGACGCGCTGGACCGCACCAAACTGATGCGCTGTGTCCTGGGCCTGTTCGAGGGGGTGGTGACCGGCGCCGCCGATGGCTATGCGCGCATGGCGGGCAAACCGGCGGTGACCTTGCTGCATCTTGCCCCCGGTTTCGCCAATGCCGCCGCCAACCTGCACAACGCCCGCAAGGCGCGGGTGCCCATGGTCAACCTTGTGGGCGATCACGCGCTGCGGCATCAGAAATACGACGCCCCCCTGTCGGCGGATGTCGAAGGCGCCTGCGCCCCCTTCAGCGACTGGGTGCGCTCGGGCCGTGACGCGGCCAGCTTTGCCGCCGATGCGATGACCGCCCTCGCGGTCGCCCAAGGCAAGCCGGGCAAGGTCGCCACGCTGATCGCACCCGCCGACATCGGCTGGGACGCGGGCGGCCAGATGGCCGAGGTCGTGGCCCCCGCGGCCCCTGCCCCGCTGGATGAAGCCGCGCTTGATGCCGCCGTCAAAGCCTTGGAGAGCGGTGAGAAGACCGTGCTTCTGGCCGGCAGCGGTGTGCTGGAAAACCAAGAGGCGATGGCCCTGCTGCACGGCATCGCGGAAAAGACCGGGGCCGATATCCTCGCCCCGACCTCGAACCGCCGGTTGGAGCGCGGACAGGGGCGGTTTGCCGTTAACAAAATCCCCTATCCGATCAACGCGGCGCTCGAATGCCTTGCCCCCTACCGCCGCGCCATCCTGATCGAGACCCCGCCGCCGGTCGCCTTTTTCGCCTACCCCGGCAAGCCGAGCCTACTGTTGCCGGTCGACTGCCATAACGTGACGCTCGCCCCCGTCGATGCCGATGGCGCCACCGCATTGGCCGCTCTGGCGGACCGCATCGGTGCGAAACCCGCCACCCCGCGCGACCACGCGCGGCCCGCGGCACCACAGGCGGGAGGCATCAGCCTGCAAAACCTCGGCGCGGCCTTGGCCAATGCGCTGCCCGAAGACGCAATCGTGGTGGATGAGGCGGTCTCCTCCGGCGGGGCCACTTTCCCGGCGGGCGACAGTGCCGCGCCGAACACTTGGCTCGCGCTGACCGGCGGGTCGATCGGCATTGGCATCCCCCTTTCCGCCGGGGCCGCCATCGCCTGCCCCGACCGCCCGGTGATCACGCTGCAAGCCGATGGCTCGGCCATGTACACCATTCAGGCGCTCTGGACCCAAGCGCGCGAGAATTCCAACGTCACCACCATCATTCTGGCCAACCAGTCCTATGAGATCCTAAAGGGCGAATTGCACAACGTCGGCGCTCAACCCGGCCCCGACGCGCTGAGCATGCTGAACCTCGACCGCCCGCAATTGGATTTCGTGGCCATGGCCAAGGGCATGGGCGTGCCCGGCAAACGGGTCGAAGACATTGCCGAGTTGATGCGCACCATCGAAGAGGCCGCGAAAGAGCCCGGCCCCTTCCTCATCGAAGCGATGCTGTAACCCCGAAAGGACACGCCATGCCCCTTGATCCAGACCTCAAGTCTCGCATCCTTCAGGCTGTCGAAGACGGATTTGCCGAACAGGTGAGCTTTACCCAAAAGCTCGTGCAAATGCCCTCCCTGCGCGGCCATGAACATGCGATCCAAGACCTGTTGTTTCGCAGCCTGCAAAGCCGTGGCTACGCGATGGACCGCTTCAAGATGGACCGCGCCGCGATCGAGGCGCATCCCGGCGGGTCGAAATACTCCGACGATCATTCCGACGCGCCCATCGTCGTGGGCATCCACCGCCCGCGCGATGAGCGGGGCCGCTCGCTGATCCTGCAATCGCATCTCGACGTGGTGCCCGAGGGCTTGCACGACATGTGGGACGATCCGCCCTATTCGGCCAAGATCGACGGCGATTGGATGTATGGCCGGGGCGCGGGCGATATGAAGGCAGGCGCGGCTGCGAATATCTTTGCGCTCGACGCGCTGCACCGCATCGGGCTGCAACCGGCGGCGACCGTCTATGTGCAATCCGTGGTCGAGGAGGAATCCACCGGCAACGGCGCTTTGCAGACTTTCCTGCAAGGCTACACCGCCGATGCGGTCTTCATCCCCGAACCCGAAGAGGAAATGCTGGTCCGCGCCAACACCGGCGTTATCTGGTTTCAGGTGCAGTTGCGCGGCGTGCCGGTCCATGTGCGCGAAATGGGCGAAGGGGCCAATGCCATTGATGCCGCCACCCGCGTCATCACCGCCCTGCGCGAGATGGAGGAGGATTGGAACGCCGAGAAGGGCCAGCACCCGCATTTCGAAGGCGAGGCCCATCCGATCAACCTCAACATCGGCAAGATCGAAGGCGGCGATTGGGCGTCATCGGTGCCGTCATGGTGCAACATCGATTGCCGCGTCTCCATCTATCCGGGCCGCAGCGCCGAGGATGCCGCGCGCGAGATCACCGAGCGGGTCAAGGCCTTCGCCCAAAGCGACAGCTTCCTGTCGAACAACCCGCCCAAGGTGGTCTTCAACGGTTTCCACGCCGAAGGCTATGTGCTTGAGCCGGGCAGCGAGGCCGAAGCCGTCTTGGAACGCGCCCATGAAGAGGCCATCGGCGCGCCGCTGCAATCCTTCATGACGGCGGGCTACCTCGATACGCGGGTCTATGCGCTTTACAACAAGATCCCCGCGCTCTGCTACGGGCCGAAATCGCGCAACATTCACGGGATCAACGAATCCGTTAGCCTCAGTTCGGTCAAGAAGATCACCCAAGCCATGGCGCTTTTCATCGCCGAATGGTGCGGGACCGAAGGCACCGCCCCATGACCGAGGCCGGGATCACGCCCCATGGCGGCCTGCCCCCCTTCCTCAGCGGTGTGCTGGTCGAAAAGGCCGGGGCCCAGACCGACCTGCTGGCACAAGACCCGCCCGCCTTTGACGCGGCCCGCGCAGCAGAGGTCGCGCTGCGTTTCTATGGTATCTCGGGGGAGATCGAACCGCTTGCCGCCGAGAAAGACGCGAACTTCCTGATCACCCTCACCACGGGTGAAAAAGCCCTGCTAAAGATCACCAATGCCGCCGAAGACCGGGCGGTGACCGACATGCAGACCGCGGCGCTGATGCATCTGGCTGCCACCGACCCCGAACTGCCCGTGCAACGCATCTGCGCCAGCCTGAACGGCAAAGCTGCCGAGGTCGCCACCGCAGCCGATGGGCAGCTCCATGTCGTCCGCCTGATGTCCTTCCTCGGCGGCACGGTGCTCAGCAATGCCACACCGCAGCCCGACCTCTACCGCGCCTTGGGGGATTTTCACGCGCGGGTCACCCTTGGGCTGCGCGGGTTCTTTCACCCCGCGGGGGGCCATTTCCTGCAATGGGACATCAAACAAGCGGGCCATCTGCGCCCCCTCTTGGCAGATGTGCAGGACGCTGGGCTGCGCAAGCAATTGCAGCATACGCTCGACCATTTCGACGCGGAAACCGCCCCGCAACTGCCACATCTACGGGCGCAGATCGTGCACAACGACTTCAATCCCCATAACATTCTGGTCGACGCACCACAGGCGCAGTACCCCGTCGGTCTGATCGACTTCGGCGATATGGTGCATACGCCGCTGGCCTGTGATCTGGCGGTGGCCTGCTCCTATCAACTCGGCCAAGGCACAGACCCGCTGGCCGCCATTTGCGAGATGGTCGCGGGCTTCGCCGCACGGCTGCCGCTGGAGGCCGAAGAGGTCGCGCTTCTGCCCAGTCTGATCCGCCTGCGCCATGCCACCACCTTGGCAATCGGCGCCTCCCGCGCGCGGCGCTATCCCGAGAATGCCCCCTATATCCTGCGCAACGCCGCCGCATCGCAACGCGGGCTGGCCGCGCTCGACCAAGTGGGCGACGCCGCCGCGATCAAAGCCCTGCACCATGCTGCGGGAACGGAGTGACCGATGACCATGATCAACGCCTATGACAGCGCCCAAGCCGAGGCCCTTAGCCCTGCCGACCGCGCCCTGATCGACCGCCGCGCCAAGGCGCTTGGCCCCGCCTACCGGCTGTTCTACGACCAGCCGCTGCATATCACGCGCAGCGAGGGTGTCTGGCTTTATGATAAGGACGGGCGCAGATATCTCGATGCTTACAATAACGTCGCATCGGTCGGCCATTGCCACCCCCGCGTGGTCGAGGCGATCACCCAGCAGTTGGGCGTGCTGAACACCCACACCCGCTATCTGCATGAAAACGTTGTTACTTACGCCGAACGGCTGCTCGCCACCATGCCCGACGCACTCGGCCATGTCATGTTCACCTGCACCGGGTCCGAGGCGAATGACATCGCCCTGCGCATCGCCCGCAGCTATACCCGGCGCGAGGGCGTCATCGTGACCCGCCTCGCCTATCACGGGCTGACCGAAGCGGTGGCCGAACTCTCCCCCTCTCTGGGCGAATTCACCCCGCGCAGCCCGCGCATCCGGCTGATCGACGCGCCCGACACGCTGCGCATCCCCGAGGCGCAACAGGGCGCCAAACTCGCCGCCGATCTGGCCCAAGCGATTGCCGAGATGCGCGCCGATGGGATCGAGCCTGCGGCCTTCATCGTCGATACGATCTTTTCCAGCGACGGGCTGCATCCCGATCCCGCGGGGTTCCTGCAACCGGCGGTCGATCTGATCCGCGCCGAGGGGGGGCTTTTCATCGCCGACGAAGTGCAACCCGGCTTTGCCCGCACCGGCTATGCCTTCTGGGGGTTCCAGCGCCACGGGCTGGTGCCTGACATGGTCACGATGGGCAAGCCGATGGGCAATGGCTTCCCCCTTTCCGGCACCGCGATGCGGCCAGAGCTGGTGCAAGAATTTGGCGAAAAGGCGCGGTATTTCAACACCTTTGGCGGCAACCCCGTGGCCGCCGCCGCAGGCATGGCGGTGCTCGACGTGATCGCGGATGAGGGATTGCAGGACAATGCCACAGCCGTCGGCGGTTTCCTCAAGAGAGGCTTGCAAGACAACGCCACCCGCTACCCCGAGATCGGCCATGTGCGCGGCGCGGGGCTGTTTCTGGCGGTCGAATGCGTTACCGCGCGCGAGACCAACGCCCCCGATGCCGCCCGCGCCAAATTCGTGGTCAATCATCTGCGCCAGAATGGCGTCTTGATCAGCGCCACCGGGCCGGGGGCCAATGTGCTGAAAATCCGCCCCCCGCTTGTCTTGCAGCAGGCCGAGGCCACGCTGTTTCTAGAGGCGACCGAAGCCGCCTTCGCCGCCGCGCGGGCCGAGGGGGTTTAACCCTGCGGCCCTACTGCGCCTCGCGCAGGGACCGCTCCCGCGCGCGGGCCTCGGTCAGCCATTCCGGGTCCATCTGCGGCACCGATGTCAGCAGCCGCTTGGTATAGGCCTGCTTTGGATCGCCGAAGATCTCGTCACGCCCGCCCTGCTCCACGATCTGGCCATTCTTGAGCACGATCACCTTATGGGCGATCGCCTCTACTGTGGCCAAGTCATGAGTGATGAACATGAAGGTCAGGTCCAGCTCGGTCTGCAGCCGCACCAAAAGCCGCAGGATCCCTTCGGCCACCAATTGGTCCAGCGCGCTGGTGACCTCGTCACAGATGATGAACTCGGGCTCGGCTGCCAGCGCCCGCGCGATGCCCACGCGCTGTTTCTGCCCGCCCGAGAGTTCGCTGGGTTTGCGGTCAAGGAAAGCGCGGTCGAGGTCGACCAAATCCATCAGTTCCGCCACCCGCGCCTGAAGCTCTTGCCCCCTGCGGCCCGTGAACTTGCGCACCGGGCGGGCCAAAATCTCGCGGATACTGTGGCGCGGGTTCAGCGAGGTATCCGCCGATTGATAGATCATCTGGATGTTGCGCAGCGTCTCGGCCCCGCGTTTGGCCAGCCGTGGCTCAAGCGGCGCGTCGTTCCAGAAAAACTGCCCGGCGACGGGGGGCAGCAGCCCTGCAATCACCCGCGCGAGAGTCGATTTTCCCGATCCGCTTTCCCCGACGACGGCGGTGGTCTGGCCGCGCGGGAAGGTGAAGTTGAGATTATCCAGAACCGTCATCGGCCCATAGGCGGCCGAGACCCCCTCGCAGCGGATCAGCGCTGGAGCCTCTCCCGTCTCGGCGTCGGGGCGGCGGAAGGAGCGCACGGCCCAGAGCGAGCGGGTGTACTCCTCTTGCGGGGCATCCAGCATGGTTTTGGTTGGCGCGGTCTCCACCGCCGCGCCATCCTTCATCACGCAGATGCGGTCGGCCATCTGGCTCACCACCGCCAGATCATGGGTGATATAGATCGCCGCCGTGTCATATTGCTCCACAATGTCGCGGATCGCACCCAACACTTCGATCTGGGTGGTCACGTCTAGGGCGGTCGTCGGCTCGTCAAAGATGATCAGGTCGGGGCGGCAGGCCATGGCCATCGCCGTCATCGCCCGCTGCAACTGGCCGCCCGACACTTGGTGCGGGTAGCGAAAGCCGATCTCTTCGGGGTTGGGCAGTTGCATCTGACGGTAGAGCGCGACGGCGTCCTGCTCTGCCGCCGCGCGGCCCGAGACACCGTGCAAACGCGGCGCTTCGGTATATTGGTCAATCAGCGTCTTGGCGGGGTTAAAGCTCGCCGCCGCGGATTGGGCGACATAGGCGATGCGTTTGCCGTGCAACCGGCGCAATTGCCCGCGCCCCATGCCGATCAACTCGGTGCCGTCGAATTCGACGCTGCCCCCGGCAAAGCGCACCCCGTCGCGGACATAGCCCATCGCTGCCAAGCCGGCGGAGCTTTTGCCTGCCCCGCTTTCGCCGACAAGGCCCAACACCTCACCCCGGTCAAGCTCCAGATCGAGCCCTTTGATGATCACATTCGGCCGCGCGCGGCTGCCTGCCTCAAGCCGGAGACCGCGAATGTTCAGAAGATTTCCCATATGCTTGGCCCCTGCTCGGTTAACTTTTCAGACCGCTGGCGCGGTGCAGCATCCAATCGACGATCAGGTTGATCGCAACGGTCAACAAGGCGATGGCAGCCGCCGGGATCAGCGGGGTGATATCGCCAAAGCTGATCAAGGTGGCGTTCTCTTTCACCATCGATCCCCAATCCGCCGTGGGCGGCTGGATCCCGATGCCGAGAAAGGACAGCGCCGCGATGAAGAGAAACACAAAGCAAAAGCGCACGCCGAATTCAGCGATCAGTGTGGACCAGATGTTGGGCAGAATTTCGCGCCGCAGCAGCCACGGCGTGCGCTCTCCGCGCAGCTTGGCGGCCTCGACAAAATCGAGGCCCACCACATTCATCGCCGCCGCGCGCGACAGGCGGTAGACCGGCGCCACATAGATCACCGCGATCACCCCGACCATATTGGGGATCGAGGGGCCGACAATGGCCAAGAGCATCAGCGCCAAGATCAGCGGCGGCACGGCCATCAGCACATCGACGAGCCGCGACAGGACTTCATCCAGCCAGCCCCCTTTGAGCGCGGCCAGCATCCCCAGCGTGGCCCCGACCGAAAAGGAAATGGCCGTGGTCAGCAGCGCCAGCCCGACGGTGTTGCGGGCACCAAAGATCATGCGTGACAGCATATCGCGGCCCAGATTGTCGGTGCCGAGCGGATGCGCACCACTCCACGGCAGATAGGCGTCGCCCACCACCTCCGTCTCGCCATAGGGCGCGATCCACGGGGCGAAAAGTCCGGTGATGGCCACGAGGACCAGCACCACCATGCCAAAGATCGCCGAAGGAGGCGCGGATTTCAGCAAAGATTTCATCGTTATCTCCCGTGCCGCAGACGCGGGTTCGACATGATCGAGATGATGTCGGCCAGAACGTTCAGCGTGATATAGACAGCGGCAAAGAACAGCCCCACGGCCTGCACCACCGGGAAATCCCGGCTGGAAACCGCATCGACCAACAACTGGCCCAGACCGGGGTAGGAAAAGACGACCTCAACCACCACCACGCCGACCACCAGATAGGCAAGGTTCAGCGCCACCACATTGACGATCGGCGCCAGCGCGTTGGGCAGCGCGTGTTGCAGAATGATGCGCCAGCGCGGCACGCCCTTGAGGCGGGCCATCTCAATATAGGGCGAGGCCAACACGTTGATGATGGCCGCCCGCGTCATCCGCATCATATGCGCCACGACCACCAGAATAAGCGTCAGCGCAGGCAGAAAGCTGCGATAGAGCGCGTCCCAAAACCCCGTGGCGCTGTCGATCCGTGCCAGCGTGGGAAAGACGCCCGCTTTGATCGACAGAAACAGGATCAGGACATAGCCTACGAAAAACTCGGGCATGGAGATGGCGGAAAGCGCGGTCAGGTTGACGCCGCGGTCAAACAGCGTGTTGCGCCACAGCGCCGCCAGAAGCCCAAGGATCACCGCCAGCGGGGCGGCGATGACGGCGGCATAGACGGCCAGAAACATGGTATTGGCAAGCCGCGGGCCCAACAGCTCAGACACCTCGCGCCCCGAGGCCAGAGAGGTGCCGAAATCGCCGCGCAGCACACCACCGAGCCAATCGAAATACCGAAGATGCGCAGGCTGATCGAGGCCAAGCTCGGCGCGAAAGGCCGCGAGGGTCGATTCAGTCGCCGATTGGCCAAGGATCTGCTGCGCCAGATCACCGGGCAAGAGTTCGATGCCAACGAACATGAGGGCGGATACGACAAAGAGGGTCAGAATGCCGAGGGACACTCGGCCGATAACAAGCTTCTGAAGCCGGGACATTTTAAGGTTTTCTCCGGCCCGGGGCGGGCCATTGGTGCGGGAAACGGACGGCCCTTGGGGGCCGCCCGCGTGAAGCTGTGGCTTAGGACATCCACCAGCGTTCGATGAAGCGCTGGCTGTCGAGATCCCACATCTCGGACACTTCCTCGGGCATCTGAACGCTTTCGCTCATGGCCGAGACATACTGACCGAAGGCCGGGATCAGCGCGCCGCCCTGCTCTTTCACGATCTTCTGCATCTCGCCGTACATCTCAGCCCGGCGGGTCTGGTCCAGCTCGGGCCGGGCCTGCAACAGCAGCTCATTGAAGCGCTCATTGTCCCATTTGGTCTCGTTCCACTCCGCATCGGCGGCGTAGCCGGTCGAGAACATGAGGTCAGGCGTCGGACGACCACCCCAATAGGAGCAGCAGAAGGGCTTTTGCAGCCAGACGTTCGACCAATAGCCGTCATCCGGTTCGCGCTTCACGTCGATGTTCAGCCCCGCAGGCCGCGCGCTTTCGGCAAAGAGCACGGAGGCATCCACCGCCCCGTTGAACGCCGCATCCGAAGTCGAGAGCGTCACGTCGAGGCTTTCCAGCCCCGCCTGTTTCAGATGGTACTTCGCCCGCTCCGGATCATAGGTGATCTGTTCCAGATCGTCGTTGTAATAGGGCATGGAGCGGGAGATCGGTTGGTCATTGCCCACGGTGCCATAGCCGCGCAGAACCTTCTCAATCATGTCTTCGCGGTTGATGCCGTATTTCAGCGCCATGCGCACGTTCATGTCATCGAACGGGGCTGTGTTGGTCTGCATCGGCATGATGTAATGCAGCGTGCCGTCCTGGGTGTGGATCTTCACATTGGGCGCGCGGCCCAGAAGGTTGATGGTTTTGAGGTCGGGCCGGTCGATCAGATCGACCTCACCGGTCATCAGCGCGTTCATCCGGGCCGCCGGGTCGCCGACTTTCAGGATCACGACCTTGTCGAAATGCGCGCGGCCTTCTTTCCAGTAGTCATCGCGGCGCGAGAGTTCGACCCGCACGCCCGGCTCGAAGACATCGATCACATAGCCGCCGGTGCCGATGCGGCTGTTGGGGTCAATCGTGCCATCGCCGGTGTCTTGGCGAATGCCGAGGTGGTAATCATTGAAGATGAACGGGAAATCCGCGTTGCCCGCGGCCAGTTCAAAGATCACAACCTTATCGCCATCGGCGCGGATATCGGTGATCTGCTCAAGCAGCGGTTTGATACCGGATTTGGATTCGGGCCCCATGTGGTGACGGATCGAAGCGATCACGTCATTCGCCGTGGCCGTCTTGCCGTCCGAGAATTGCGCATTTTCGCGCAGGCGGAAGGTCCATGTGGCCGCATCGCTGCTGGCCTCAAAGCTCTCGGCAAGGTCGGGCTGGGCGGTGCCGTCGGGGGCGATCTCGGTCAATGTGTTGAAGACCGCATAGCCGCTGGCGAACATGAAGTCGTTGTTGAAGGTCGCAGGATCAAGGCTGTCGGAGGTCGAGCCTTGGGTAAAGCCCACCCGCAGGGTGCCGCCCTTCTTGGGTTGCGCCTGTGCCCGCGCTCCGCGTGGCAGGATAAGCCCTGCCCCCACGGCGGCGGCGGTCCCGGCTAGAAAGCTGCGACGGCTCGGGCCGGTTTGACGGTTTGTGAAATTGGTCATTGTATCCCCCTTTGTTTGTTTTCTTGCTCGAACGCTCTGACAAAGCGCTCGGCGTCTTGCTGCGGTGCCGCGTCATTGGCCGCCGCCCTCGCACTGGCGTGGGCGCTTTGCCCAGCCGCAGGCGCGGTCGAAACACGCGGCCAAAGGATGGCGCGCGCCCCTCTGCGCTGCGATCCGTCGCGGCATTTCGCCCGCCGCAACGATCTTGGCCATAGGCATAGCCGGTTCCGACGCCGGGGTATAGATACCCCGGTCGCCTGTCGCGAAGTTACGTTACGGCTAGTGATGTTTTACCGGAAGATCAAGATGTTAAGGGGTGGCGGGTGGGAGACCTCCCCCGCCACCCCTCCTGCGACCGCTGCAAACCGGCGGTCAGTCGGGGCCGCAAACCGCCTTAAAAATCCCCTAGCTTTGGCCGCCCGTTGACCGAAACATTGTCGATATCCTCAAGCTTAAAGCCGCGCACCAAGGACGGTATCATCATGCAGACCAGCACAAAGATCGGCAGCCCCACCACGGTGATCACCTGCTGCAAAGCGGTGAGCCCAGTGTCGCCCGTCAGCAGGATCAGCATCGCCGCGACCAGCCCTTCGGCAAGGCCCCAGAAAACCCGCTGGCGCACGGGGCCGGGTTTGGCATGGCCGGTGCAGAGCATATCGACGACCAGTGAAGCGGAGTCCGACGAGGTGGCAAAGAAGATCGCGACGATGATGATCGCCACGCCTTGGACGAAGAGCGTGAAGGGGAAATGCTCAAGAAAGACGAAAAGCGCGAGGGGGATGCTCTCTGCCACCGCCCGGCTGATCTCGCCCGCCTGATCGCCCATCGCTTCCCGCGCCGCCGTGCCGATGCCGTCAAAGCCGATGGCCTGCCAGCCGAAGATCGAGAACCAGATCAGCGTGAAGGCCGTGGGCGCAAGCAGGACACCAAAGACAAATTCCCGAATGGTCCTGCCCCGTGAAATCCGCGCCACGAACAGCCCGATGAAGGGCGACCAAGTGACCGTCCACGCCCAGTAAAAGACGGTCCAATCCCCTTGCCAGCCCCAATCCCCGTTCGACGGGTTTCGATTGGCCAGCATATCGTTCCAAAAGGCCAGCCGTGGTAGGTTTTGCAGATAAAGCCCCGCGGTTTCTACGATGCCGCGCAAAAGAAACAGGGTCGATCCGGTCACCAGCACAAAGATCATCAGCAGAACTGCCATGCCGATGTTGATGTTCGACAAGAGCTTCACCCCGCTGTCGAGCCCCGCCACGATTGAGCCGACAGCGACCATGGTCAGCACGGCGAGGATCATGATCTTCAGAAAGGTCGAAGCATCCCAGCCAAAAAGCTCGGACAGCCCCGCCGCGATCTGCGAAGAGCCGAGACCGAGAGACACCGCCACGCCGAAGATCGTGCCCAAGATGGCCACGATATCAATGGCTTTGCCCACCGGCCCGTGAATACCCTCACGCAGCAGGGGATAAAAAACCGAGCTGACGCGCACCGGCAGATCATAGCGGTTGATGAAATAGGCGAAGGCCAGACCGGGCAGCGTGAAAATCGCCCAAGTGTGCAGCCCAAGGTGATAGATCGCGATTGAAATCGCATCTTTCGCCGCCTGTTCCGAATAGGGTTCTACCCCCGGCAGGGGCGGTTTTTGAAAATGGCTGATCGGCTCGGCCACGCCCCAGAACATAAGAACGGTGCCGATGCCCCCGGCAAAAAGCATGGTGAACCACGACAGGTTCGAATACTCCGGCTCAGAGCCTTTCGGCCCCAATCGGATATGGCCGTGGCGCGACGCGGCGGCCCAAATCAGAAAACCCAGCCAGACATTCACGCCCAGAATGAAGAACCAGCCAAGATTGGTGACGACCCAAGCCCTACCCACGGCAAAGATGTCTCCGATGGGTTCGGGCACCGCGATCAACAGCAGAACGAAAAGCGCGGCGAGCCCGGCTGAAATGAAAAAGATGACCGGGTCCGTTTTCAGACCAAGACGCCGTGCGAGATTTTCCACCTATTTTTCCTTTGTTGTTCGTTTCCTTGGTCGGCTTTGGGCCCTTTTAGGGCGTCACCGGAGCCTCACCTTTCGATGACATGTCCGGCTCATCACGGCTGCGGATCTCCATATTCCCGCGCAGACGCGGCAGGGCTTGGGGATGCTCTTTTTGCAGCCAGTCGATCATCTTCTCGCGGATTTCACAGCGCAGATCCCATGCCTGTGGTGAGGTCCGGGCGCTAACAAGACCGCGCACGGCGATACTGTCTTTCTCGGTCTCGGAAACCTGCAGGTTGACCACCTGCCCGTCCCATAGGGGGGAGGCTTTGGCCAGTTCCTCAAGCTTCGCGCGCATTTCGCCAATCGGCACCGTGTAATCGAGATACCAAAACACCGTCCCGATGATCGACGCGCTTTCGCGGGTCCAATTCTGAAACGGCTTTTCGATAAAATAGGACAGCGGCACCACCATGCGCCGCCAATCCCACAGACGCACGACGACATAGGTCGCGAAAATCTCTTCGACCCAGCCCCATTCGTCTTCGACGATCACCACATCTTCGAGTCTGATGGGCTGGGTGATGGCGATCTGAAGCCCCGCGATCAGATTGGTCAACACCGGGCGGGCCGCCAGCCCAACCACCAGCCCCGCCGCCCCGGCCGAGGCGAAAAGCCCGGCCCCGTATTTCTGCACGCTTTCAAAGGTCAGCAAAACGCCAGCGGCGGTGAAAATCCCCAAGATGATGGTCACGGTCCGGCGCAGCACGCGCGCTTGGGTCACGAACTTGCGGGCAGAAAGATTGTCTTCGACGTCCAACCGATGCCGCCGCACGGCGCGTTCGGCGAAATGATTGGTCAGCAGGATCAGCGTCCAGCCGACGAGGATGATCAGCAAGACCAGAAACAGATGCGCCGCCCCATCCTGCCAGCCGTAAAGCCGCACATTGGGCAGAACCCAAGCAAGCGCTGCGACCACGGCGGCAAGGCGCAGCGGCCTGCGCGCCCGGCGCAGCAAGGACCGCCCGGTGATGTTCTTTTCCGAGATCACGCGGTCGAGAACACGGTATCCGATCCAATGCACCGCCAGCCCCGCCGCACAGGCCAGAAGCACGGCAAGCAGGGGGCGGACGAAATCGGGCGCGGCTTCAAGCTGCGTCGCAACACCTGTCGCTATGCGGTCCAGCGTCTCCATCGCTTAGGCCCACCAAACCACCATCGCCAGCGTGGCCACAACAAGCAGCCCGGCCCAGAGGGTGCGATCCTGCCACAGCGGTTTCTCCCATTGGGTAAAGATCTCCTTGGCCTCTTCCCCCTGCCAAACGAGGTCTTCGATATTCTCTTTTTCCTTCGGCGAGGTGGCGTAGGAAATACCGAAATGCAGGATAATCCCGATGGTCATCATGATCGAGGACATCACCGTATAGTGGATTTCCGGCAGCCCCATATAGGCCCAGTAATTCGTCACCTCTTTCAACACGAAAAGCGGAATGCCGATGATGAGGCCAAACATGATCGTCCAAAACGCGCCGTTGCCGTTCAACCGTTTGAACATCAGGCCGAGGATATAGACCACCACGATGGTCGGCACGATATAGGACAGCGAGGATTGGAAATAGCTGAACAGGCTTTCAAACCCGGCAATCATCGGGGCATAGATCGCGCCAAAGACCATGACGCCCGCGGTGACCAGTTTGCCCATCCAGACCTGACGCTCTTCGCTCACGTTGAACATCGGCTCGGCAAAGTCCTTTACCACCAAGGTCGAGGCAGAGTTCAAGGCGGAGTCGAGCGAGGACATGATCGCCGCGATCAGTGCCGCCATGATCAGCCCGCGCACGCCAATCGGCATCAGCTCAAACGCCAGCGTAGGGAAAGCAAGGTCAGGCGTCTCAAGATCGGGGTAGAGCTTGAGCGCGATCACCCCCGGCAGCACCATCAAAAAGATGTTCGGCAGTTTCAGGAAACCGGCGAAGATGGCCCCGATCTGCCCTTCTTTCAGGTCCTTCGCGCCCAGCGTCCGCTGCACGACGAACTGGTTGATCGTCCAATAGTAAAAGCCGAGCAAGATAACGCCCAAAAGCCCCGTCCACGGCAGGAAATCATCGTCCGCGGGCAGGATCATATGGGTCATATCTTCGGGCGTGCCGGTGAACAATTCCTCCCAGCCGCCGATCTCATCAAGGCCGATCCAGAACAGGGCGGCGGCCCCGATGATCAGCAAGATCGCCTGCACCGTATCGGTCACGACCACCGCCGATAGACCGCCCAGAATGGTGTAGATGCCCGCCACCAAAGCCAGCACGGCGACAGCGGCCCAAAGATTGAGGTAGCCGGTGACATTCGAGATCACCAGACCGCCTGCATAAAGCGCGCCCGCCGTGTCGATGAACATGATGGCGAGGATGGTGAAAAGCGAAAACGCCCGGCGCGAACGGACGTCATAGCGTTCTTCCAGAAATCCCGGCACGGTCGAGATTTTGGCCCGCAGGTAAGACGGCAGAATGAATATCGCGAATAGGATCAAGACCAGCGCCGCGGTCCATTCGTAATTGAAGATTACGACGCCATTCGCATAGGCCCCGCCCATCAGCCCCACAAAGCTGGAGCCGGACATGTTGGAGGCAAAAAGCGAGAAGCCGATCAGATACCAAGGCAGGGAGCGCCCGGCGAGGAAGTAATCCTCGGACCCGCCGGATTGTTTGCGCGAAACGTAAATACCATGGGCAACGACACCGATAAAATACGCCACCACAATCGCATAGTCGATGAGGTGTAGATCAAATTTCGCGCTCTCCATCATGCTCTCCTAAAATATTCTTTGCGCCTAATTCCGAGGTTGGCCCGCGCGGCCACTGGCTCAGTTATCCTCTTCCCAAGGCTCCATTTCCTGCAATTGCTTCTCGGTCGCCGAGACATAGGCTCGCAGATCGTCCCCGCCCAAACGGCGCAACTCGATCATATCCAGCGGCACGGCGACCTGCGTTTCGCCCAAGCCAAGGAAGCCGCCGATGTCGAGGATCACCATCTTGATCTGGCCATCTACGCTAAAGGTGACCTGCGAAATCTCACCGATCCAATTGTCGTTCTGGCCAAAGGCCGCGAGTCCTAGAAATTCTTCCGAATCCAGATCGCTCAATTTAACGATCTCGATCTTTTCGCCACCTTCGCGCATATCGGCGGCCCGCAGACGCACGTCGTCTTCGTTGTATTCCGGGGCGGCCTTCAGGTCTTCTTTCTGCCCGGTATAGAGCAGGAAGAACTCGTTCACTTCATCCGCGTCCGGCAGGAAACGCAGATCATCAAGGGACAGCACCCGCGTGACCCCTTTGCCGAGAAATCCGCCCGCATCGACGATGATGCCGCGCAGTGTTCCATCGCGGCTGATGACCACTTCAGAGATTTGCCCGGCCATGGTCCAGCCTTCCATGGGTTCTTTCAATTCTTCGAGGTCGATCTCGGCCAGCGGCTCATCCTTTGCGGGCAAAAACAGCTTGTGGCCATTCAGGCTCGACAAGGCGATCATCGTGTCTTGGGGAATGAATTGCGGTGTCTCAGTCTCGGATCGCAGTGCCGTGGCGGCGAGGCTGCCAATCAGCGTAATTGCTAAAAGCGGCGCGTTTCTCATGATTATCTCCTGCTGAAAATTCGGTCGGGCAAAGCCGGTATCATCATAGGAGTAACGGGATTTTGATGAGATAGTTCCCTTGTTACGTGAATTTAGAGAACCTGCACCGCAAGCGCGCCTGCGTAGATCACCAGAAGGCCGATACTCTCCCAACCAATCCCTTTGCGCTGCCGGAAGATCAGGCCAAGGATCAGAACCGCCGTCATCATCATCGCCACGGTGAGCCAAAACAGGTCATCCGCAGTGATCGCGTGATAGAGCGATCCGTCGCGATAGCCGATATCTGATAGTGTCAGGAACAGCGTGTCGAACGTATTGCCGCCGATGATCCCGCCCACGGCCAATTGCAGCGCCCCGCGCCGCACCGCGACGAGGGTGGTCACAAGCTCGGGCAGAGAGGTGAGCACCGCCGTCATCGTGGCCCCCACCACGGTATCCGACAGGTCGAACCGGTCCGAGATTTCCGCCGCGATCCGCGCCACGGCGAAGCCGGAGAGGCCCATCAGCACCAGCAAGATCAGAAAGGGCACCACCAATGCGCCCACGGGTTTCTCGGCCTCTTCGTCATCCTCCGGTTCATCCGCGCGGGTGTCCGAGGTGGATACCGGATGCCACATCGGCTCTTCCCGCAGCCGGGCGGTGGCCCGCATGCCATAGGCGTAGAGCGCGAACAGCGCGACACTGGCGGGATGGATGCCCCAGAACGCCACCTCCGGCGCGGTGAAGGCCATCAGCGGCACCGTCAGCAAAAGCAGCAGCAGCCCCGCCTGAAAGACATTGGCCAGATCAGCCGCCGCATGTTCAAGGTTGGCCCTACGGTAAATCATATCCGCTAAGGCCAGAAAGGCCGTCTGCGCCGCGATCCCCCCGATGCCGTTCGAAAAGGCCAATGAGGCCCGCCCGTCCAGCGCCGAGGTCAGTGAGACGACGGTGCCAGACATGGAAGTGGCAGCGCCGAGCAAAGCCGCGCCAACCAGCGCCTCCCCCCAGCCGGTCCGGTCCGCGATCTGGTCGCTGAGCCCCGTCATACGGTAGCCGGTCACGAGAATGACAAGCCCGGCGAGGCCGCCAAGAGCGAAGAGGATCGGGGTGGAAAGGCTTGCAAACATGCCCGGTCAACGCGCGAGGGGGCGATCCGTTCGCGCGAATTAGTGAAAAAGTTCACAAAGTTCCGGAACCCCACGGGAAGTTTACCGTTGTTGTGATGCAGACCTATTTTTCAAGCGGAGCCGCAATTTATGGCAAAGCTCTTTTCACGGCGAGCTATTTTAGCCCAAATCGCACTTGGTACAGGTGCCGCGACAGTCGGATTGCCGGTGCAACACGCCTTTGCCGCCCGCGATGATCGGCCTTGGGCGTTTTTCACGAATGACGAAGCGCGGTGGATGGCCGCCGTGGTCGATGTTTTCATTCCCCAAGATGAGTTTCCCTCGGCCTCGCAAGCCGGTGTCGTCGACTTTATCGATTACCAGATGGCCACGGCCTATGGCGCGGGGAAAGGGCTCTACCTTGAGCCGCCTTTTCCCGATGGGGCTGTGGCCGAACAGGGGTATCAGCTTGAGTTCACACCGGCCCAACTCCTCCGCCAGGGGATAGAACAGGCCCGCCAATTGGGGGATTTTGCCACGATGGATGCCACCGCCCGCGCCGATCATGTCGAAGATCTATCGAACCGGGATGATTTTATCGGCACCCTGATCGCCGAATTGTGGAAGCTGACGCGGCAGGGTTATTTCGCCGATCCGATCTATCTGGGCAATCATGATTACGCCGGCTGGCGCATGGTCGGGTTCCCGGGGGCGCATGCCTATTACACTGAGCGGGTGGATGAACACGAACGTTCGGTCACGCCGCCGCCGCGCGGCATTGCCCATGATCGTGGCGGCTCCCCCTACCCGCCCCGCGCGATTGGCGGAGGGTCTGACTGATGGCACCCAGAACGCTTCCCAAAACCGATGTCTTGATCATTGGCGGCGGCTGGACCGGTCTGACCGCCGCCTACGAATTGGCCCATGCCGGGCAGCGCTGCGTCGTGCTGGAGCGGGGCAAGCAGCGCCATACCGCCACATCCTTCGGCGCGCCCGAGGAACATGACGAACTCAAATACGCCCACCGTTACGAGCATATGGTCGACGTCAAGAAAGAGACGCTGACCTTTCGCAATAACCGTGACCAGCAGGCACTGCCGATGCGGCGGCTGGGGTCGTTCCTGCCCGGATCGGGCCTTGGCGGCGCGGGCATCCATTGGAACGGCCAGCTATGGCGGCCCCTGCCCTCTGACCTTGAGATGCGCAGCCATTACGAAGAGCGCTACGGCAAGGATTTCATCGGCCCCGACCTCAGCATTCAGGACTGGGGCGTCACCTATGATGAGCTTGAACCGCATCTCGACTTTTTCGAACGGATTTGCGGAGCCGCCGGGCAGGCTGGCAACCTAAACGGCGACGCACTTGCCGGGGGGAACGTCTTTGAGGGGCCGCGCAGCGCGGATTACCCCAACCCGCCAATGCGCCAGCCCATCTCCAACACGCTCTTTGGCAAGGCGGCCGAGCGGATGGGGTTGAACCCCTTCCCCATGCCTTCGGCCAATGTGACCAAAGCCTATGTGAACCCCTATGGCGCGCAGCTGCACCCCTGCACCTATTGCGGCTTTTGCGAGCGTTTCGGCTGCGGCTACTACGCCAAGGCCGACCCGATCATCTGCGTCTATGACCGGATCAAGGACCACGAGAATTTCGAGATCCGCCTGAACGCACAGGTGCTGCGCATCGAGAAAAGCGAAGACGGCAAGACCGCGACCGGTGCGATCTATCTTGATGAGAACGGCGAAGAGGTCTTTCAGCCCGCCGATACGATCTGCATGAACGCCTATGCGCTGTGGAACGTGCATCTGATGCTCGTCTCCGGCCTTGGCAAACCCTATGACCCCGAAACCCGCACCGGTGTGGTGGGCCGCAATTACAGCTATCAGACCGTTGCCGGGGTCGATGCCTTTTTCGACGATAGTGTGAAGACCGACCCCTATATGGGCGCGGGCGCGCTCGGCGTAGTGATCGACGATTACAACGGCGACAATTTCGACCATAGCGATCTGGGCTTCGTCGGCGGCGGCTATATCGCCTGCAAGCAGTACCATGGCCGGCCCATCGGCTATCAGCCGGTGCCCGAGGGCACGCCGAAATGGGGCGCGGAGTGGAAACGCGCGGTGCGCGAAAACTACAACCATCACGCCGATTTGGTGGTGCATGGCTCTTCGGTCTCGACGCCCGAGAATTACCTCGACCTCGATCCAACATGGACCGATGCCTATGGCCGCCCGCTGCTGCGCATGACCTTCGATTTCCCCGAGAATGACCGCAAGATGTCGGACTATGTGATGCAGCGCGCGATGGAGGTCGCCCGCGAGATGGACAATGTGACTTCCGTCAGCGGCAGCAACAACGCGGCGATCGACAGCCACTATGACATCGTCCCCTATCAGACCACCCATAACGTCGGCGGCGCGGTGATCGGCACCGACCCCGAGACCAGCGTGGTCAACCGCTATGGCCAGATGTGGGACCATCACAACGTCTTCGTCTTCGGTGCCTGCCTGTTCCCGCAGAACCTCGGCTACAACCCCACCGGGCCGCTGATGGGCCTCGCCTATTGGACACTCGAACACATGAAACGCGACTACCTGCCGAACCCCGGCCCCTTGATGGATGCCTAAGACAGATCGAAAGGACCGCCCCATGACATTCCGTACCGTTCTGACGACCTGTAGCGCGATCGCCGTTCTCGGCATTTCCGCCGGTTTCATCCGCGCCCAGAATTACGAGGCCGCCCCCGGCATCTCGGCGATGGAGCAACGTTTGCAAGACGACGTTCTGCGCTTCAACGCGACAGTGAACACCGAGGTCGACGACGATGTGCTGGAACTTGGTCGGCTGGTCGCCATGGGCGGATCCGAGGCGGGCGACAGCGGCATGGCCTGCATCACCTGCCACGGCGGCGATGGCGCGGGCGACGGCTCGGGCGCCTTCCCCCGGCTGGCCGGTCAGGCCGGGTGGTACACCTATAAGCAGCTCAAGGACTATGCCTCGGGCGACCGGCAGAACCGTGTCATGTCGGGCATCGCCAAGAAGTTGACCGAAGAAGAGATGGAGGCAGTCGCGGCCTACTACGCCACGATCTCGGCTCCCTACACCCCGCCCTTGGGCGATGTGGACGGCATGACATTGCAATGGGGCGGCCAGCTTGGCGCTGTCGGCTCGGCTGAGCGCGGCGTGCCCGCTTGTGTAAATTGTCACGGGCCAAGCGGCCTCGGCAACCCGCCTTCGGTGCCCTACCTTGCCGGGCAATATGCCAGCTACATGGCGCATCAATTGCAGATGTGGAAAGAGGGCAAGCGCGACAATGACGTGGACAACGTCATGTCCGCCATCGCCAAGAAGATGACCCAGAAAGACATCGACGCCGTCAGCGCCTATTACAACCGTGTCCGCCCGACGCAGCCGCTGCCGCCCGAGACGTCACCGCTGTTGGAGCCTTCCACGGCGCCGACGCAGTGAGCTGAGGCATGCGCGTCTTCACCGTCATATCGGTTCTGCTGCTGACCGGCCTCGCGATGGTCTGGTCGGCCCTGCCGCCGCAAAGCAGCTTTGCCGCCGCAGTGGCCGATCCGATGCGAGAGGCCTCTCGGCAGGTTTCGGACTGGGCCCGGATCAACATTCGCCAAGGACTGGTGGAAAAGACCCCGGATTACGAAGCCGCCTCGCGCCGGTTTCTGGATGCCGACCCGCAGCGCGGGGTTGCCCTGATCCGGCTTCATGGCTGCGGCGCTTGCCACCGCGTGCCGGGGCTGCGCGATGCCCAAGGCACCGTTGGCCCCGACCTGCATGATTTCGCCCGACAATCCTATGTCGCGGGCGTTTTGCCGAACCGCCCCGGCGATCTGACCCGTTGGTTGATGAACCCGCCCGCCCATAGCCCTGAGACCGCCATGCCGAACCTTGGTCTGAAACGCGACGAAGCGCGCGACATTGCCGCCTATCTTCTGGGATCGGAGGTGCGCGAATGAGCGAGACCGCACAGTCCACGCTTGGCGAATACGGCGTGCAATCCGCCCTGGCGCCAGAGGGGGTCGGCGCCACGGCGATCAACGGGCTGACCATCGGCATGACGGTCGCTTTCGGCGTGGTCTTCGTGCTGCTGCTGCTCTTCGTCTGGAGCGTCCTCGCCGGTAAGCTCGCGCCGCGCAAATGGTGGATCTGGGCGGGGGGCATTGCCCTGCCGCTCGTCTCGGTGCTGATCCTGATGGGCTTTTCTACCGTCATCCTGCAACGCATCACCTTGGAAGACCCAGAAGCGCTGGTCATCGAAGTGACCGGCAAGCAATTCTGGTGGGACGTGGTCTATGACCCCGAAGGCTGGGCCATGCGCGGCGCCAATGAGATCGTCATTCCCAAAGGCCGCCCGGTAACCTTTCGGCTGAAATCGAGCGACGTGATCCATTCCTTCTGGGTGCCCAAGCTTACCGGCAAGATGGATATGATCCCGGGCCGGGTGAACAGCTTGCCGGTCATGGCGACCGAAACAGGGCGTTTTCGCGGGCAATGTGCCGAGTTCTGCGGGCTGTCGCACCCCAAGATGGCCTTTGAGGTCGTCGTGATGGAGCCCGAAGACTTCGACGCTTGGATGCAACGCAGCAGTGGCGAGGCGCGAGACGCGGCCACCACGGAGTTGACCCGCGGACGCGATGTCTTTGTCGAGGCGGGATGCCCCGCCTGCCATACCATCCGCGGCGTGGCTGAGACCGGAACGCTTGGGCCCGACCTGACCCGCGTGGGCGCGCGCGGCAGCCTTGGCGCGGGGATGTACCGCATGAACCAAGGCACGCTCGCGGGTTGGATCGCGGATCCGACCGCGATGAAACCGGGGGCCAAGATGCCTTCTTACAACCATCTGCCGGGGCCCGACCTGCGCGCGCTCTCGGCCTATCTGGCGAGCCTTAAATGACGGACCGTAAAGCATATGTCGTGGATCTGCCCGAGGATCAAACCTATTCCGGCAGCGCCAAGGGCGCGCCTGACAAGGGGTTCGAGCAGATTTGGGACGCCCCACCGGGCATCCGCTATCTGTCCTCGGTCAGTCACCGGGTGGTGGGCAAACGCTTCCTCGTCACCGGCTTCGTCTTTTTCCTGATTGCTGGTTTCCTCGCCCTGCTGGTGCGCACCCAACTCATCGTGCCGGACAACACCTTCCTTGATTCCGAGACCTACAATCAGGTCTTCACGATGCATGGGACGATCATGATGTTCCTCTTCGCGATCCCCATGCTCGAGGGGTTCGCGGTGCATCTCATCCCGCTCATGGTGGGCGCGCGCGACCTCGTGTTTCCGCGGCTCGGGGCCTTTGGCTATTACTGCTACCTGTTTGGCGGCATCATCGTGCTGTCGTCCTTCGTCTTCGACGCCGCCCCCGCGGGGGGCTGGTTCATGTATGTGCCGCTCTCGACCAGCGCCTATACGCAAGACCTCTCGGCGGATTTTTGGCTCATCGGCATCACCTTTGCCGAGATCGCCAGCGTGACCGCGGCGGTGGAGATCATCGCCGCGATCCTCTGCACCCGCGCGCCGGGGATGAGCCTGACCAAGATGCCGATCCTGATGTGGTATCTGCTGATCACCGCCTTCATGATCGCCGTAGGCTTTCCGCCGCTGATCATCGGTTCGATCCTTCTGGAGGCCGAGCGCCTTCTGGGCCTGCCGTTCTTTGACATCGCGCTTGGCGGCGATCCCCTGCTTTGGCAGCACCTGTTCTGGCTTTTCGGTCACCCTGAGGTCTACATCATCTTCCTGCCCGCCGCGGGCATGGTGGCCACGATGCTGCCGACCTTCGTGGGAAAACCGCTTTTCGGCTATGGGTTTGCCGTCGCGGCGGTGGTGACGATGGGTTTTCTCAGCTTCGGTCTCTGGGCGCACCATATGTTCGCCACGGGTCTGCCGGTGATGTCGCTGACGCTGTTCTCCGCCGCCTCTACGATGGTGGCGATCCCAACGGGGGTACAGATTTTCTGCTTCCTCGCCACGCTGGCGCAGGGAAAACCGCGGATGGAGGTGCCGATGCTCTTCATCCTCGGCTTCCTGTTCATCTTCGTGTTGGGCGGCCTCACCGGCGTGATGGTGGCCGCCGTGCCCTTCAACCTTCAGGCCCATGACAGCTACTTCGTGGTGGCGCATCTGCACTATGTGCTGATCGGCGGCTTCGTCTTCCCGATGTTCGGCGCGCTCTACTACTGGATGCCGCATTTCACCGGGCGGATGATGTCGGACACGCTGGGCCGCTGGGTCTTTTGGCTGATGTTCATCGGGTTCAACGTAACCTTCTTCATGATGCATCTCACCGGCATGCGCGGCATGCCGCGGCGGATCGCCAGCTACCCCGAGGGGCTGGGCTGGGACCGGCTTAACATGCTGTCGTCGATCGGCTCTTACATCCTCGCCGCGGGCGTGGTGCTCTTTGTCTTCGACTTCTTCTGGCACCAGCGTCACGGGCTGCGGGCGCGGCGCAACCCGTGGGGCGCGGGCACACTCGAATGGCTCTATCCGCCGATCCCGCCGGGGTTCAACTTTCACGCCATTCCCACCGTCCGCTCGCGTGAGCCGCTTTGGGATCAGCCCGAGCTGCTGGACCGCCCGGCGCATAAGGTGGAAGGCGCGCTGCGCCCCACCACCGACCACCGGCGCGAGACTATGGGCAATGACCCCGTGACCGGCGCGCCGATGCAGATCGTGCGCCTGCCCCATCCGACATGGGTGCCGCTGATCACGGCCTTCGGTCTGGCGCTTGGCTTTGGCGCGACGCTGGCTTCGGCCTATTGGCTGGTGGCGGTCGGTTTCGCCATCGCGCTGGCGGGGATCACCGCGTGGATTTGGGAGCCGTCGGACAGCGGCGTGCTGCGCGACAGCGGCTTGGGCAAACTCCGCCTGCCTGTCAATATCGTCGATCCGCGCAGTCACCTGCATTTGGCGGTGGTGGGCACCATGCTGATCTCCGCCGCGCTCTTTGCCTCACTGCTCTTTGCCGGGCTTTACCTGTGGAACACCCAGCCCCATTGGGCCGAGACGACACCCGCCGCCGATCCGCTCATGGCGGGTCTGGCAGCCCTCGCCGCTTTGGGCCTGCTGCTGTTCAGTTGGGCCAGCCGCCGGGCGGCCTATGGGGCCAAGGTCAAATCGGTCATCGCCGTCGATCTGGGACTGGCCGTGGGGGCCATCGCCTTGGGCGCGCTGTTGTTCCTGTCGATCCAAGAGGTTGATCCCTATGGGTCGGCCTATGCCGCCGTGGGCTGGGCGCTTTTCGCCTTCGTGGCGGGATACCTTGCCGTGGTGCTTTACTGGTCGCTCATCAATGCGCTGCGCAAAGCCGTGGGCGCGGTCCAGCCGGGGCAGATGCTGCCCAACCTGCTCATCGCCACATTCGCCAAGGTGGTGGCCATCATGGGCGGGGTCACGGCGGCGGCCTATCTGCTGGCAGGAGGCGCGATATGAGAGGTCTGACCAAAGGCATCGCCAAACCGGCCCTGCTCTGGGCGCTGCATTTCACGCTGATCTACGCGCTGATCTCAGCCGCCTGTGCGCCGCGCGCGCTGCTGGGGCAGGACCATCTGCTGATCACCGCCGTCGTGCTGACGCTTGCCATGGCGATGGTGCAAATCTTTTGGATGTGGCGGGGCGCGCATAGCGGACGGCGGTCGGACCTGAACCGGGATGAGACAGCCCTTTTACGCGCCGGATGGTGGACCGGGCTGATCTCGCTCATTGCCACGCTCGCCAATCTTACCCCCGTGCTGATTCTGCCAGGCTGCCACGGATAGAGAGAGGACCCCTCATGCAACAGGACGCCTATACGCCATTCTGCGGCACACCGCCCCTCCCCGGTGAGCTGTTGACCCGCTGGACCCTCGACCCCTTTCTGCTGGTCGGGCTGCTGGCATTCGCGGCCTTGCTCTGGACGCGGGCCGAGCGGCGGGGCCAAGCGCTGAGCGGTGCTGCGCTGGTGGCCTTTTTGTTCATCTCACCGCTCTGCGCGGCCTCAATGGCGCTGTTCTCGGCCCGGGTGGGGCAGCATATTCTACTCACGCTGATTGCCGCACCGATGATCGCGGCGGCGCTGCCGAAGGTACGGCTGCCGCTCTGGCCCCTCGCCTTGGTCTTTGCCCTGCTGTTTTGGGGGTGGCACAGCCCGACGCCTTATGCGGCGACCTTGCAGTCCGACCTTGTCTATTGGGCGATGCATCTGTCGCTGACAGGCTGCGCGATTGCGCTCTTCATGGGGTTTCGCGGTGCCGGGGCGCAGGCGGCGGTGCCTGCGGTCTTTACCGCAGCACAGTTGACCGCCTTTGCGGTGACCCTCACCCTCGCCCCCACGGTGTGGCATGGCTGGCACGAGCTGACCGCCCTGCCCTATGGGCTTTCCGCCTTGGCTGACCAGCAACTGGCGGGCGCGCTGATGTGGGTCGCAGGCGGCGGGCTATTCATGGTGCTGGTGGCGCTTCAGGTGCGGCAACTGCTGCGGCACGACAGTTTGGCCCAAAGCGCGGGCTGAGCGGGTTAGCCTGCCGCGAAGGCTTTGGTCAGGTCTTCTTGCCTGTCGCGCGGCAGCACCACGATCAGAACGTCGCCCTCTTGCAGGGTGACATCCCGGCCCGGCAACTGCTCTTCCCCGTCGCGGATCAGCGCGACAAGACGGCCTTGCCCCGGCAGGTCCAACCGCTCCCCGGCCAAACGCTCGGGCACGGTGACACGGGTCAGCAGCAGATCGTCCTGGAGCAGCGGCTCTTTCATTGCCTCGTCATCGCCGGTCAGCATATCCACGATGTTTTCGGCGACCTTGGCATGGGGGTTGATCACATCGTCCAAACCCAATTCGCAACAGACCCGCAGCAGCGCATTTGAGGTGATCTGCGGGATCACCCGGCCATAGCCGATAGAGCGGCCAATGAGCGCCGCCAGAATGTTTATCTCGGAGGCGTTGGTTACGGCGATGCACACGTCGTCTTCGTCGCGGAAGGCCTCGCGCAGCACATCGGGGTTGCTGCCGTCACCCTCTATCATGCCGCAGTCGATCCGCTCTGCCGCTTGTTCTAACAACTCGCGCGACTTGTCGATCAACACGACTTCGCGGTCGGTTTCGATCAACTCCTCCGCAATGGCGAGGCCAAAGCTCGACGCGCCGATGATGACGATACGCATGGGTAATCTCCTAACTTGGGCGGGTCCAACTGCGCGGCAGCAAAAGCGCCAGCACCGCGATGAATTCCAACCGGCCCAGCCACATGGCAAAGGCGACCGAGAGTTTCAGATCGCCGGGCATGTCGGCTCCCACCGCCCCGGTTGAGAGGCCCACGGTCGAAAGCGCTGAAATCGTGTCGAACAAGGCGGGCAACGGGGGGTAGCCATGGGCCACGAAGTGAAACCACAAGAGCCCCGCAAAGCTGAAATAGATGAGCACCAGCGCCAAAAGCGACACAACCGCTTCGGTCGAGACGGGCCGGCCACTGTGGCGCAGGGGGGCGATGGCATGCTCCGTGAGCCGCACATGCTGCACCGCATGGACCACGGCGCCGATACAGACATGCAGACGGCTGAGCTTTAGCCCCCCCGCCGTCGATCCGGCATCGCCGCCCCAAAGCATCGCCAGCAACAGGATCAGCAACGCGGGACCGGCATCATAGACCGGCCCCGTGGAAAACCCCGCCGTTGTCAGCCCCGAAATCAGGTTCAGCGCATGGGCATAGAGCGTAAGTTCGCGATCTTGGGAGGTGGTCAGCACCGCGGCGAGGTAAATGACCAAGGCCACCGCAATCGCCACCAGCACCCGCTGGACCGAGCCGAGCTTCCAAGCCTCACGGTGCCGCCCCTGGCCGACAAAGACAAAGACCAGCAGCGATATCGCGCCCAAGACGCAGGACAGGATGACCATGCCCTGCCCCAGCGGCGTATAGCTCGCCAGACTGTCGGCGCGGGGCGAGAAACCGGCGGTCGAGATGGCGGCGAGGGTCAGCACCAGAGCCTCGCGCCAATCGGGGATCACCAGCATGGTCAGCAGCACCATGACCAAGGTCAGCGCGCTATAGACGGTCAGAAGCTGCCGCGCCTGCTCTCGGGTCGAGGAGATGCGATCCCCCTGCTGGATATCGACCCGCCCCAGACGCCGCGCAGGTCGCCCCCGCGGCAGCAGCAGGGCCAGCACCGCCGTAGCGATCACCAGACCGCCGCACCATTGCATCCAGCCGCGCAGGACGTGCCCCGCGAAAGGCCAGCTTTCCGCCTCCTGCGCGACGGTAAGGCCGGTGGTGGTGATGCCGCTCACCGCCTCGAAAAACGCATCTATGGGGGGCATGCCAAGGGTGACGAAAGCGGGTGTGGTCAACAGCGCGGCGATGAGAAAGACCAAGGCCACGGTCATCATCGCTTCCATCCCGCGCATGTCATCAGGCAGCGGGCGCGACCGCACCGCGACATGCACCATGCCCGAGAGGACAACCGGCGCGAGCAGGACCAGCGCCAGCAGCAAATCCCCCTCGGCCAATGCCCAAGCGCCGGGTGGCAGGCACAACGCACCAAAGATCGGCGCGTGTTTGCCGAGGGTCAGCGCAATTACACGCGGCCGCGCGACGGTCATCACGGTCGAGGATCCCGACCGGAAGAAAGAGGCCGGGCGAATTGCCATCAGCTTGGGGCCATCTGTATCCGTAGTGGTGTAGCTTTATTCCGCATCAGGCGGCGTCTGCTGGTAGTATAGGGCAACCGCGCGGATTTCCTCATCGCTAAGCGATTTGGCGATGTCTTCCATGACGTTAAGCGGCCCATTCGCCCGGTCGCCGTTCTGCCAAGCCACCAGTTGATCGGCGATATACTGCGCCGATTGCCCTGCCAAACGCGGAATCGCCGCGCCGCTTGTGTCGCTGCCACCGTGGCATTGGTTGCAGGCTGGCACGCTGTCACTGCCAGAGGCCGCAAGCGCGCCGCCCTGTTGCACCACATCGGTCGGGGCACCGTGATCGAACTTGGACAGTTTCGGCGCGACGGAGGCGTAGTAATCCGCCACGGCCAAACGCTCTTTTTCAGTCAACCGCGTGGCGATGGGCACCATGATCGGGGAAAACCGTTCACCCGCCATGAAGGCCTGAAGCTGCGCTTCGATATAGTCAGCAGGCAACCCGGCCAGACCGGGCATCTCGCCCAAGCCCGCACCCGCATCATCCAGCCCGTGGCAGGCCATGCATTTCATGCCGACACCGCCCTGCTGCGCGCCACCCGAGGCGACGGTGCGGCCCAAAGCGGTATCGGGGGCACGTTCCACGCCGCCATCATCGGCGTCGTCAAAGAGCGGTGGCGGAGACTGCGCCGCAGCGGCACAGGCCATGAGGGCGGCAAAGGGAACAAGAATTGAAAGTCGCATGGTCTACCCCTCCTCCAGATCGGCGAACTCGGCCCGCATACGCTTGACCTCTTCGGCGGTGACATCGCCTTCGTAGTCATTGCCCAAGTTGGTTTGGATGTAGGACACGATGGCGGCGACCTGTTCATCATCCAGCCAATCGGCAAAGGCCGGCATGGCGCCATTGCCTTCAAGGATCAGGTTCACCGGATAGCGCTTGTGACCCAGCCGCGGGTTGGCGGCCAAAGCGGGGTATTTCCCGGCCCCATATGCCCCCTCGCCCTCTGGCCCGTGACAGCCCGAACAGGCGCGGCGGTAAAGATCGGCCCCCTCGCGATCGGTGAATTTCTCAGTGGTGGAGCCCAGATCACGCCGGCCGACATCGACCTGAGAATTGTCCTCCTGCGCAAGGCCCGGCGTGGCGAGCGCCATGAGCAGGGGAAAGATCAGATAACGCATGGTTCAACCCTCCTTCACCGCGCGGTCATGGACCTGTCGCACCGCATCCAGAGCGGAGAGCAGAGAGCCTTCCTGCCAGCCCGGCAGATAGCTGATATGCTCCCCCGCGCAGACGAAACGGTTGTCCATGGTCGCGGCGATCTCATAATCGCGGCCCCGGTCATCCCAATCGGAATAACAGCCCAGCATCCACGGCACCCGGTGCCAGCTCAGCACCACACCGCTGCTGAATTCATCCCGGTACTGCGGGTGGATCCGCGCGCCTTGTTCCAGCACGGTTTCAAGCCGCTCTTCGGGCGACATCGAATTGAAGGCATAGGCATGCGGCCCATAGGCATAGCAGCCCAGCAACACACCCGGCCCATCGGAATGCATCTCAGCCGAGGGATAGCTGATCTCGGCAATCGGCAGGTCGGTCAGGGTGATGCCGCCGTAAATTTGCTCATCCCGTTCCCAAAAGCGGCGCTTCATCTCAAGCCCGGCTTTCACCGCCTCATGGTAATGCAGCGCCCGCATGACGCGGCGCATGTCGGCAGAGACATCGACATCAAGCTGGCTGAGCACGGTAAAGGGGATGGTGCAGATACAGTAATCCGCCGTTTCAACCCCGCCCTCGCCTTCGCCATCGGCGCTGGAATATTCCACCTCGACCCCGCTTTCAGTCTGCCGGATCCGGTCAACCTTGGCGTTATAGGTGATCGTATCCTCCACCTCGCGAGCAAAGGCATGGGCGATCTCTTCCATGCCGCCCACGGGCTGGAACATCGGCGCATGGTGGCGGTAGGTCGTGTGGTTGCGCATCTTTTCCCAAAAGCGGGATTTCAGCAGGTCTTCCAAGGCAATCGGCTCAGAAGGTTCAGGCGCGGCGTTGTAAAGCCCCCCGCCCGGCGCGCCATTCTCAGGATAGCCGCGGTATTCAGCGGTATCGAGACTGGCCTCATAGCTGTAATCATTGTTCAGGATGCCAAAGGATTTCAGGGATTCCAAAAGGATCTCAGTGTCCTCTTTGGTCAGCGCGCTATCAAGCCGCCCTTTATCGACCGATTTGGCCAGCAATTCCGTGATCTGGCCCACGTAATCCGCCCAAGCATGGCCATAGCGAATTGGTCTGCCGTCGAATGCCGTTTGCGAATGGAGATAGGCGTTTTGGTTTTCCTGAACGAATACTTCCAGCGGCACGTTCAACCGGTGGCAATAGTCCAAGAGCGCCAGATGGTGATGCGGAATGCGCCAAGGGCCGATGTTGATATATTGCCCTTTGGAGAATTCGACCTTTTGCTTATAGCCACCCAATTCTTCGAATTCATCGCCGCCTTTGAGGGTCCAACAGCGGCCCCCGGCGCGCTTTTGATACTCTAGGATGCTGACTTCGTAGCCCGCGTTGCGCAGCTCCAGCGCGGCGCACATGCCCGCAAGACCCGCCCCAAGCACAACAACCTTGCGCCCCTGAGGTGCGCCGGAAAGTTTGATGGGGCCTTTGTAAGGGCTTTGCCGGGCATGCCCGAGGGAGGACATGGCGTGCAACATGGTGGAGGAACCAGCGGCCAGACCGATCATTTTCAAAAGATCGCGCCGTGATGGGGGCCGGACGTTGGAGGGGTGGGACATAAAGACCGCTCCTATTTCAGGTAATTTTTTTGACCAATTAACGAAAGAACGCCCGCCGTAGGCCATTGTTCCAAGAAGATCGGAAAAATCACGATCCGCCGCGATTGAGGTTCATTGCATCAAGCATGGCATTGACCTGCGCGGCGTCCTGCGGCGGCACGAGGCCGGTCGCATCCTTGCCTTCCAAAGTGTCCAAGAACGGCTCCACCCCCTCGCCCGCATCAAGCGGGGGAAGCTCTATGCTCTCGACCGGTTTCTGCTGCCCTCTGAGGCCGAGGTCCAGCACGCCCGCCCGCAGACGCGCCCAACCGGCCTCGCCCACGATGTCCAACTCAAGACGCATTTCGCTATCCGTCCAGCCTGCCTCAACCACGCCGGTGGCGGGCGGGGCCGCGAAATGGATCAGGGCCGCGCCGTGGTCATCCACCGGCCAGCCAAGCGCGTTGCCCGTGACCGCATGGCCCGAGGCGATGGGGCCGACGAGCCATTGCAAAAGGTCGATGACATGCACCGCCTCATCCACGAACCCGCCATAGCAGGCAAGCGCCGGGTCGGTCATCCAGCAATCGAGGTCCAGCCAATCGGCATAGCCGCCGTCATGGGAAAAGCGTCCGCGGGCCTCTAACACCTGGCCCAATGCGCCCCGCGCGATACTGTCGTGCAGGTGGTTGAGCGCTGCGGACCTGCGCAGGAAATACCCCGTCGCCAAGACCAAACCCTTTTCGCAGGCCAAGTCAGCGCAGCGGCGCGCCGCATCGGCGCTGCCCGCCATGGGCTTTTCGACAAAGACCGGCAGACCGGCGTTCAGGGCGGCGGTGATGTCCTCCTCATGAAACACCGTTTCGCTGCACACAATCGCGCCGCGCACATCCAATCGGGCAAGATCAGACAAGGCCACCCGACTGGCCTTGAGCTGGCCACAAAGCGCCTCTTGGCGGGCCTCATCCCGGTCGAAAACCTGCGAGACGCGCCAGCCGCGCTGTTCGATATGCGCCAGATGGTCGGACAGATGCACATGCGCCCCGCCGAGCAGAACCAAATTCTTGTCAGTTGTCATAACTGTTTCCCCCCGCATCAATCGCCCAACAGAAAACGTGACAGCGTGATCTGAACCGCGAAAACAGTGTCGCCGCCTTCGGTGTGGTTCACGTAGCTGAGCAATGACGCATCGAGCGGCGCGTTGCCCTCGTCGAGATCGTAGTTCACCCCGACCTCATAGCCCGTATAATCCAGAATATCGTCCCGCTCGACAAAGGCATAGGCATCAACGCGGTCGTTGAACGTATAGCCGCCTTCGAGCTTATAGACCCAATCGCCCCGCTCCGGCTCGACCCCCAGATCGACGGTGGCTCGCCACTCTTCGCTCACGCTATAGTCGAATTTGCCATGCAACTCGCCGCGCACATCGCCCGTCTCATCGCGCAGAAAGCGGGTGTAATAGGCGTCATAGGCCAGTTTCTCCGTGAGATCGCCACGGTGGCCCAGCGTCAGTTCGAATTGCGCGTCATCCCTTGGGTCGTCCAGCGATAGAACGAGGGCATGGAAATAGGCCGGGCCATAGGCGACCTCCGCAAAAGCCTCGATCTCCGCGCTTTCGGCGGCACCGGGGCCATCGTTGAGACGGTAAAAGAATTTCGGCGTGACGCCCACCTCTAGGCTCCAATCCGAGGCGGAGGTGTTCCGCTCCATCTCTGGGGCTGTGGCGGTTGTCTGATCCACCGTTTGCGCCAAGGCCCCAGCGGGGGCCAGAAGGCATATGAGCGATAGGGTTTTGTGAAACTGTGGCATCCTTTTCTGCCTTTCTATGAAATCGGTTAATATTCGCGGGGTCTAATCTGCCCCTTCTGCGTGCGTGAGATGGCGCCCGGAAAATGCCCGGGCGATACGAAAAAGCAGCGCGATTTTCTCGCGCTGCTTTGCCGTTCACTTCTCTTGCTTCACCACCTTTTGCGGGTTCTTTGGGTCGAACTCCTCGGGGCGGTGCGCCGCGCCCTCGTGGTCGTCCTGCGCATTGTGGCGCTCACGATGGGGCGGGCGTTTCTCTTTGGCGTGATCTGGCTCGTTTGGCATGTCACTCTCCTTTTTTGCTATGCAGCGGCCTGCATGCCGGGTTTGAGGACCACTTTGGTCCAGTCGTTCTGATCGAAGCGGAAGTTGTGATAGCCCTTGGCGGCCTGCTCCAGCGGCAGGCGGTGGCTGATCATGAAGCGGGTGTCGATCTCGCCCTCGGCGATGCGGTGCAACAGCTCCTTGGTGTAGCGCTGCACATGGGTCTGGCCGGTGCGGATTTGCAGACCTTTCTCCATCATCGCGCCCAAGGGGAACTTGTCGAGGAAGCCGCCATAGACACCGGGGACCGAGACGCGACCGCCCTTGCGGCAAGCCATGATCGCTTCACGCAGCACATGGCCTCCGTCAGCACCGACGCCGACCGCCTGTTTGACGTTGTCCATCATCGTATCGGGCGCGAAACCGTGGCTTTCCATGCCGACCGCATCAATCACCGCATCGGGGCCGTGACCGCCCGACATCTCCATCAGCGCCTCCAGCACATGGGTCTGGGTGTAGTCGATGACCTTGGCCCCCATCTGCCGCGCGAGGTTCAGACGGTTCGGGTAGTGGTCGATCGCGATGACCTGCGCGGCCCCCATCTTGAGCGCGCTTTGCACGGCGAAAAGCCCCACCGGGCCGCAGCCCCAGACGGCGACGGTGTCGCCCTCTTCGATGTCGGCGTTTTCGGCGGCCATCCAGCCGGTCGGGAGGATATCCGACAGGAACAGCACATCGTCATCGTCGAACCCTTCGGGAATGACGATCGGGCCCACGTCAGAGAAGGGCACCCGCACATATTCTGCCTGTCCGCCGGGATAGCCGCCGGTCAGATGAGAATAGCCAAACAACCCGCCGACCGCGTGGCCGAATTGCTTTTCGGTCAGATCCTGTTTGTCCGCCGGGTTGGAGTTGTCGCAGGCCGAATACTGGGTCTTTTTACAGTGAAAGCAGGAGCCGCAGGAAATGGTGAAAGGCACCACCACCCGCTGGTCTTTCTTAAGGGTGCTCTTGGGGCCGGTCTCGACCACCCGGCCCATGAACTCATGGCCCAGAATATCGCCCGCCATGACGCCGGGGATCACGCCATCATAAAGGTGCAGGTCAGAGCCACAGATCGCGGTCGAGGTGACCTCGATAATGGCGTCGCGGGGGTTGACGATTTCCGGGTCGGGGACCGTATCGACCCGCACGTCGTGCTTGCCTTGCCATGTCAATGCGCGCATGTCTCTCTCCTCACTTGTCCGATTTGCGATTGGCGGAGGTGGCGATCTCGCCGGTCTCCATCAGCATTTTGAACCGCTTCAAATCCCGCCGCCCTTGAAGCGCGGGTTCGGTCTGAAACAGCTTGGCGATCCAGCGCCCCAACTCCCCGGCGGGCGGGTTATAGGCGATGATCGCCTCCACCTCGGTGCCCCGGTCGCCCGGCGCGTCGCGGAACGAGACTTTGCCCTCGGTATCGATCTGCGAACTGTCGAGGGCGCGCCACGCGATCTCTTTTCCCGGTTTGTCACTGACCACCTCGGTCTCGACCCGCAGGTCTGTCCCCGCCGGGCCTGCGATCATCCAACGGAACTGACCCTTCGCGACGTCGATCGGCTCGACCGCCTTCACGTTCTCCATGAACTCTGAGAGCTTTGTGAAGTCGCGCCAGTGGCGGTAGAGTTCGTCACGCGGACGGTCGATCGTCACCGTGCGTCCGACAACGGCATAATCCCCGAAACGCGCCTGTTTCGCACTGCGCCCGGGCGCGGAATCTGCTGGCCGATGGCCCAGCCCGTCACGATCCCGCCGCGCGGCGTAGAGCGCATAGGCAGAGGCCCCGGCGAGCGCGCCGACGCCAAGCCCCCAGAACAGCGAGCTTTGCCGCTCTGTCAGCGCGTCCCGCGCGCTCTCAGTGGCGCTGCGTTGGTCGTAAGGATAAGATGTCATCAAGAAACCTCCTGTTTCTGAATATGGCAGACCGAGTGTTTCAACTGGAACGCGAGGGTCGCAGCAGGTGTTCCGAAGAAGTGGCTCCAAAGCGCGGCTCCGGCGGAAATCAATCCATCGTGTGCAGCGGTCGCGCTGCCCCTAACAGGAACTTTTCGGGAAACCGCCCGTTGATCCCCTGCGATCCGGCCCAAAGGAATAATGTAATGACGCCCCGCGAAACTACGCCGCATGGTGCCAAAGGCGTGGACAATTCAATTGGTTTGAAAATTTTGATCCCCCTCGCTGCCCTAAGCCTGCTCGCCGCTTGCGACGACCTGCGGTTCCCTCGGGATGTGGAAGACACCCTCGAAACCGTTCTTTCTAAACAGAAAATGACCGTGGCGGTATCGGAAAACCCACCATGGGTCGTGCTGGCAGACGGCCAGCCGCCGCAGGGGGTCGAAGCCGACCTGACCCGCGCCTTCGCCGAAGCCTTGGGGGTGGCCATCGAGTGGAAGCACCTCGGCGCCTTCGCAGCGTTGGAGGGGTTGGAGAAGGGTGACATCGACCTTGCCATCGGGGGTTTCACCCGTAAGGACGTGACCCCGGTAAAAGGTGCCGCGCCGAGTTACGCCTATTTCGAGGAGTCCTTTGTCATCGGCAGCCGGGGGCCAGACGCCCTGCCCCATGACATCGAAGGCCAACGCGTTTTCGTACCGCCCCACCTGCCCCTCGCCGCGCTGGTTGAAAAGGAAGGCGGCATTCCGGTGGATCAATGGGCGGAAGATCTCAACCTCGCCGCAGTTCCCCATTGGCAACTTGATGAGAAAGACCTTACCGCCACCGAAACCACGCTACAGCGGGCGCAGCATGTCGTTGCCGTGCAGCAGGGCGAAAACGCTTGGCTGATGGAGATCGAAGGCTTTCTTCGAGATGAGGCCGGAACCATCGGGGCGCGTCTGCGCGCATCCGCCCCATGACCCGCTCCATCCGCACCATGCCCAAAGCGCAGAAGAAAGCGCTGCACCGCGCGCGCTGGCTTGAGGTCATCTGGATCGCGGTCTTGGGGTCGATCGTGGCGGCGATCTATTTTGCAGTGGGCAGCAGCCAAGCGATGAAAACCGCTTGGATTGAAGACCTGCTCAGCTTCGTGCCGCCCATTGCCTTTCTGGTTGGCTCGTGGATCGAAGGGTGGAAGCCCAACCGCCGTTTCCCACTGGGCTATATCCGTGTCACATCAATCGCTTATCTGATCAGCGCCGTGTCGCTCGGCGGGGTCGGGATTTTTCTTATCGTCGATTCTTCCATCGCACTGTTCAAACAGGAGCACCCCACCATCGGCAGTGTCGAGCTTTTCGGCACCACCATTTGGTTCGGCTGGGTGATGATCGCGGCGCTGGCCTATAGCGTCGTGATGCCGGTCATTTTCGGCCATCTGAAAATGAAACCCGCCAAGATGCTCCATGACAAGACGCTCTATGCCGATGCGATGATGAACAAGGCGGATTGGATGACAGGGCTTGCCGGGATCGTGGGCATCCTCGGGATCGGCATGGGCTGGTGGTGGGCCGATGCGGTCGCGGCCATCGTGATCGCCTTGGATGTGCTGCACGACGGTTTCAAACACACAGGCGCGGCGATCCGGGACCTCAGCGATGAGATGCCGCGCACGATAGAGGATAAAGAGTTCGACCCGCTAATCGAAGAGGTGCAAAATACTTTCAACGCGCTGCCATGGGTCGGCGAAAGCCGCCTGCGCCTTCGCGAAGAAGGGCGCTTTCTGACCGGCACGATCTATGTCGTGGCGCATGAAGACGGCGGCACGCCCGAGAGGGTCGAGGCGGCGGAGGCCGAACTGCTCGACCTGCATTGGCGCATTCACGACATCTCGATCATGCCACGGACCGAAATTGCGGAGTCGGTCACGATTGAAGGGGCGGATGACGGCACTCTGCCGCTGCGGTCCGGCGCCCGGCGGCGTCCGGTGGGGTGACCGAGGGCGCATCGCGTCCAATTTAAAACTGACCTACAGCCACGCCCCCGCATCGACTTTGCCCCGCGCCATCGCACGCGGGGCAACATTCATCTGGCTTATCCGCCGACCAACGTGCCGCCGTTCGGATGCAGCACCTGCCCGCTCATATAAGACGAATCCTCGCAGGCGAGGAACAGCAGCGACGGGGCCACCTCATTCGGCTGACCGGGGCGGCCAAGGGGGGTATTTTCGCCAAATTCCTCAACCTTATCCGCCGGGAAGGAGGCCGGGATCAGCGGTGTCCAGATCGGCCCCGGGGCCACACCGTTGACCAAAATCCCCTTGGGTGCCAGCTTGCTCGCCATGGCCCGCAGGAAGGACAGGATCGCCCCTTTGGTCGACGCATAGTCAAGCAGTAGGTCCTGACCCTTATAGGCGGTGATCGAAGTGACACAGATGATCCGCGCGCCCTTTTTCAAATGCGGCAGCGTTGCCTGCGTCATCAGGATCATGCCGATGATATTGGTGCGGAACGTGCGTTCGATCTGCGCTTCTTCGATGTCTTCGAGGCTTTCCTGCGCGTGCTGTTCGCCCGCGTCATTGACGAGAATGTCAATCTTGCCAAAGCTCTCCATCGTGCGGCTTACGGCATCTTTGCAAAAGGCTTTTTCACCGACATCGCCTTCCAGCAACAGCGCCCGACGGCCCTCGGCCTCGACCAATCGCTTGGTCTCTTCCGCGTCGCGGCTTTCGTTGCGGTAGACGATGGCGACATCCGCCCCCTCGCGCGCATAGAGCAGCGCCGTGGCGCGGCCGATCCCGCTGTCGCCCCCGGTGATCAGCGCCACCTTATCCTTGAGCCGGTCGGAACCGGGGTAGCGCGGGGTATAATCGGGCGCGGGGTCCATCTTATGCTCTCGCCCGGGCTGGCTCTGTGGGCTGTCGAGGGCATCAAAATTCTGATCTGTCATGGTGCATTCCTATCTGTTGTGGCCCCGCGCGGGCGGAGCGTTCAAAAAACTAGGGTTACAAAGGGGCAATGATCGCTTTGCCGGTCTGGTTTCAGCGCGGCAGCGGGATAAGAGGAATTTCGCGCATCACGGGTGTTGCTCGTAGGGCCCGGTCGCCTTCCCGCGTCGCTGCCTTCCAGCGGTGGCAAGCCCCCGCCAATCACCAGCGGGCCAAGGAACCAAGCATCAGCCCCATGGTTTTTCAGGTAACTTTGAGAAGGAGTATACCCCATGCGAATGAGCGCATTGCTGATCTTCGGCGCCGGTGCCGCGAGCCTCGCCTATCTGATGAACCGCCAGTCCCGCGCCCAAAGGGCGGTGGCATATGACCGGGCGCAAGACCACGTCCGCGTCGCGGGCCCGCGCGAGATGATCGACCCACCCCGTAAATGGAATATCGTGGATGAGGCGGTCGACGAATCCTTCCCCGCCAGCGATCCGCCCGCGACCTATTGATAGCGGGCTGCGCGTGGCCGGTTAGAATACGAATTTCCGATCCTGAGCCACCGCGCTTCCCGTCAGGTCGCCTTGCAGAAAGATCACCCCATGCGCGCCGAGGCCGACCGCAACACCGCCCTCTCGCGCCGTGATCTCAAGATCATCGAGCCCCCTGATGCCAGAGAGCGAGAGCTGGATCACATCGACGCCGGGGGTGAAGTCGGTGATGACATCGCCCTGTGCAACCTCCCCTCGGAAAAGCCGAAAACGTCGTCGCCCGTCCATCCCGTGACGGTGTCTGCCCCCGCCCCGCCAACGACCGTGTCATGCCCGATGCCGCCGTTTAGCTGGTCACCTTATGCCCACCTCATCGTAATCCCGCGTGCGAATGTTCCACTCGGTGATATGCAGATCCAAGTCTTTCTCGAAATGGGCGTCCCAGACCTCGTAATCGCGGTCGATGAACTTTTGCTCGCTGCTTGAATCGGTATAGGCGAGGTCGGTTTTATTGTAATAATAGTGCTCGACCACGCCATCCAGCGCGGCGCGGGCATCACTGTCCAATTCGCCGATGATCGCTTCGTTGGCGGCGGTCAGACGGGTGATATAGCCGCGCGTGTCCTTATCACCGGTAAAGTCCGGCTCCCCCGTGGGGGTGGCCATCTGCACGATAATATCCGCCTGTTCGGCCTCGGACAGCCCCGCCGCCAGCATACCATCGCGCAGGCCCAAGACCGCGAGGTTGGCCTTTTGGCCGTATTCGCTTTCGGCCATCCGCGCCCAGTATTCATTCCCGACTTCAAAGGCTTCGACCAAATCGCCATAGTCCGCCATGACTTTCTCGGCGAAGGGCGTCACTTGTTCTTCAACGAAGGCGGCGTATTCCTCGACCGTCATCAGCCGGGTCGCGATGACGAGGGTGACTTGCACATCGTTGTCGCGCGCCCAATCCAGCATCTCGATGACTTCGGGCCGAAGATCGTGGCCGCCTGCGCCATTCGGCACCATCTCAACCACGTTGAGCCATTCTTCCCCATCCACCAGCCCGTCGAAAGGGTCGCCCTGCCCGCCCGGAAAGCGGATATGTTCGATCTCGAGCGCGTCGGTCGAAGCGGTGAAATTCTCCGTGGGCAGCCCTGCATCGGTGTTCACCGTGAAAACCGCGTTCCCCCCGAAATGGTCATTCGTCACCACCGCCCCTGTCGCCGTGGCCGAGGTGAGGGCCGTCGAAAGATCGACCCCGCGTGACAGCGCCCCCTCCCGCGCCGGGGCGAAAGCCTCTACCGCTTCCGCCCCGCCTTCCTCTTGGCCGCTCCAGACGGCTCACTCCCGGCGAGGTTCGTCAGCCATGAGCTTAGCTCTGTGATCTCCGTAGGGGTGACGCCGAGCAGATGCGCCACGGCCTGACCTTCGTATAGAACGAGCGTGCTTGCCCCCTCGCCGCTCGTCTCAAGCGTCACACCGGCGGCCACCTCTTCTGCGCTCAGAGGAATGCCGTTTTCATCCACCAGCGTCACAGGTTCGGGCATGCCGTCTTCGGACAGCACTTCATAGCCGAATACCGTGATCGGCTCTGCGTCCCCCCCACTGAGGGTCAACTCATAGCTGTCGCGCCCCTCGAACCCCGCGATGAAATCGCCATCGTCGGCGCGGATGGTATCCCAGCCCGCCCCGCCAAAGACTGTATCGGCGCCCTGCGCCCCCTATCCGTCGCGCCCGTCCAACAGATCGTCACCGTCCCGCCCGCGCAGCCAATCCCCGCCGCCGCTGCCAGTCAGGCTGTCATCCCCGGCCCCGCCGTTGAGGTGATCGTCCCCTGCGGTTCCGGTCAGCACCTCACCCGCTTCGCCCAGCCCCTCTTCATGGACCTGAAAGTTGCCGATCCAGATGGTCTGATGAAACAGCTCTTCGGCGGTATAGCCTTCGATAATGGCGACTTGCTGGCTTCCGAATACGATGCTCGCGCCAGAGCCATCCGGCATGTCGCCGATACCTGCGTTCAAAGACCCATCGAAAAAGGCGCTGCGCGGATAGATGGCCCCCTCGGGGTCGGTAAAGAAGACTTGGTCGGGCCGTTCACCATAGTCCGCACGCGAGAAGTCGAGATCGGTGATGACAACCGGGGCGGCACCGTCGCGCCCGGTGGGCACCATGAAACGATCCGCCCCTTCGCCCCCGGTCATCCGGTCGCCGTCATCCCCCCACATGCGATCATCGCCCTCGCCACCTGCGATGTGATCCGGCGCGCCGAGGGCTGAATCGAGGGCGAGGATGATGTCGTTCCCCGCCCCGCCAGTGAAATCGTCGGCCCCTGAGATATCGTCGAACAGGTCATCCCCGGCGCCGCCGATCATCCTGTCATCGCCAAGCCCGCCGAACAGCCGGTCGGACCCGGCACCACCGCGCGCCACATCATCGCCCGGCCCGGCAAGGATCGCGTCATCGCCGGAAAGGGCTGAGATCGTATCGTCGCCCGAAAGCCCCCGGATAAGGTCCGCGCCATTGGTGCCGGTAATCAGGTCATCGCCCGAGGTTGCTCCGACATCCGTGGGGTTTTCGCCTGTGTCGTCGTCTTCGTCGGGCAAGGGAGCGGGGTCTGCCTGTCCACCAAGGGAAAGAAACATCAACCCGAGCAATGGCGCCGCGATCATCAAAGACAGCATTCGCCCTTCTCCTCAATACTTTGCCTCCGCGGCGGCGCGTTGAACCTGCGCGCCACCGAAGCGGACCAGCGTCGGCCCCGGCGCGAGATGCGGCGTTTGCCCGAGGGCTATTCAGTTATCCGTAAAAGGGCTATCCGATCCGCGCGGCCACTGTCCGAATTGCGTAGCCTCAGAAGGGTTTGCGGCTCTGGTCGGTCGCCCGCGCCAAGGTGGCCGAAGGCGCCTCGTTATATTTACGGCGATAGGATTGGGCGAACCGACCCAAGTGAGAAAACCCACAGTCCAGCGCGATTGCCGTCACCGAACCGCCCGCGCCGGACAGAAGCCGCGCTCTGGCTTTCGTCAGCCGAATGGCGGTCAGATGCTCCCACGGGGTCTGCCCCGTCGCTCGGAAGGCCTCCTGAAGCCGCCGGTCGCTTCCGCCCGTCATGTTGAAATGATCCGGCGCGCTGAACAGCATAGAACGGCAGTCACTGCCCCGGCGCGCGCTTTCTTCCCAATGCTTCACGTCGTATCTGAGCATAACTCGCGGCGTCCCACCGGTTCCAATAGCGCAAGGTTAACATACTTCGCCCGTGTGCAAGGTCTTTTCCAAGTTCGCAGGCGAGGTACAAGGTCAGACGCTCGCCAAAAACAAAAGCACCGCAGCGGTCAGAATTGCGATCATTCCCCCGACCCGCCAATTACTTGGCTGCGGGGCGACGGCATAGGCCGAGAGCAAGAGAACATTCGCGAATGACGCGGCCCAGGTTACCAAATGCGGATAAGAGCCCGCCAGCCTCGGCGTGGCCCGGACTCGTGGCCATATACCGTGATACCAGCCGCGAGGGCACAGAGTCCGAGAGCAAGAGAAACCCGCGTCAGTAGTCCTGCGCTTCCCACCGCGCGCGAGGACGCCCGCCAGACCGATACGCCAAGAAGCGAGATCACCAGCCATCCGACCCAGTAGAGCCATTCCGGCGTGGCCTCGAAAACGATATGCGAAATCACCACGAAGGGCCCGAAACACAGCGGCAACCAGCAAAGAGCGGCGCAGAGCCGCAAGTTTGACCCCGCGCCAGAAGCGGCCCCGCGCTGCGAAAGCGACAGCAGCAGGAAGCCGATGATCCCGATAATGAGGCTGGCTGTCACTCTGGGCACTCCGCGTTTGGGCTCACCCTATTGGGAGAGAGCGATATTGCGCAAGCCGTGGCCAAAGGGAGGGCACCAATCCGACCTGCCCCTTCCGACCCGTTACATCTCGCTCTTGCAGTCCAAGAACCCGCGGTAGCCAACGGTCAGTCCACGGTCGAGGTGGAATTTCAACTCGGCTTCCGAACGGCTCAGGTCACCGTCCGTATCGGTCCATTCCGCCCCGGCGAGGGGGGCAACGGTCACGTCGACGCCATCGGCGGTGAAGCCCGCACCATCGGCAAGGGCGGCTTGGTCAATGGTCTCATTGGATTGCATCTCGATCAAGGTGCCCGACAGTTTAATGCCCCCGGTGGTGCCCGCCATCACGAGGGTCGGATCGCCTTCGTTGGTGCGGCTGAACTGGCAGGTGGCCTCAGCGCCGAGCAAGCTGTCTACATCCTCTGCGGTCAATGCCGCCGGGTCGACCGCGGCCACCTCGGCCGAAGAGAGAGCCTCTTCCACGGTGCCGACCTCCGCCGCGCCTTCTTCTTTGCCAAGCTCCGGGTCAATCGCATCGCCGTTCTCTTCGATATCGGCGATCAGGCTGCGCATCTCGGCGATTTCCTTGCGCTGTGCCGCAATGATGTCATCGGCCAGTTTGCGCACGCGTGGGTCGGAAAGCTCAGCCCGCTCGGAGGTCATGATTGCGATCGAATGGTGCGGAATCATGGCGCGCATATAGCTGGTATCGCCGACCGTCGCTTGGCTGCGGACCAGCCATAGGGTGAGCGCGAAAACCACGATGGAGCCGATATAGATGGCGATGTTGATGGCTTTGTTCGAATACATCGACAACATGAAACTAAGCATAATGACCGTCATCACGGCCCCCATCAACAGCGCCATATAGGTCCGCGTTTCACTGAAGAAGACATGTTCGAACGCGTAGGTGTTGAGGTACATCAGGCCAAACATCACGATGGTGGAGGTCGCGATCATTGCGGCGAAACGCCAATAGGACATGGGTGTCTCCTTTATCAACTTTATGCGCGATGCGCCTTGGCACCGTGGCAATCAAGGGCGGGGGAGGCTATGATCGCCAGACCCGATGCGGGCCCTTGCAACGCGCCGGCAGAATGCGAGTGAGGCGGCCCCAGATACCCCCATGTGGAATGTGAACCGGCGACGGTCGTCTTAGTTCCGATGGGTGGAGGCATCAGACGTGGAAGCAGAACAAGGCAGCGATCCTCGAGCGGCTGGCGCGGCTGGAAGGGCAATTGCGCGGCGTCACGCGGATGGTCGACGAAGGGCGCTATTGCGTCGACGTGCTGGTGCAAACCGCCGCCGTCCGCTCGGCCCTGCGCGCCGTGGAGCGCTTGGTGATCGAAGATCACGCCAACCACTGTATGGAAGAGGCGATCCTATCGGGCGATCGTGAGGAGCAGCGGCAGAAGTTCAGTGAGTTGGTTGCGTTGCTGGAGAAGGCGCGGGATTGAAGGGGTACCGTTTTAGGGCTTTGCCAGTGGCGACATCAACGGAATTTTCAACTGACCTTTGCGCTCCGGGCCAAGGTCCGCGACGGTCAGGTGGTGTTGTGGCTGAAATCCATCTGGGATCACCCCCTTACCTTCTGGGCGCTGCTTGGCGGTTGCAGGAAGGAGGCCACGGCGATTGAAGCCGCGGTCGTCTGGCGCCGAAAGACGACGGTGTGCCAACCGTGAAATTCGGAACGGATGGCAGGCTGCGCGTTCAGCCCCTTGAATTACAACGCAAAATGCCGACCCTTTCGGATCGGCATTCAGCAAACTCATTTTCCGACAGTTTCTAAAACCGAGCGCTTCATAAGGCGCGTTTGATCACCCACACTTACTATGCCCGCAGCTCCCGCAGGTCATGCAGCCCTCGACCATCCGCATGTCGAACTGACCGCAAGACGGGCAGGATTTGCCGCGCGGGGCGTCGAGGCCGACGACCTTCGCCCGCGGGTCGGTCTTCAGCCCCATGCCCTCGCCCGCGATGAAGCCGGTGGCGATCATATGGCGCTCGATCACACCGCCGATGGCCGCGAGGATTGAGGGGATGTATTTGCCCTGCATCCAAGCCCCGCCGCGCGGGTCGAAGACGGCTTTCAGCTCTTCCACCACGAAGGAGACATCTCCGCCACGGCGGAACACGGCAGAGACCATGCGGGTCAGCGCCACTGTCCAGGCGAAATGCTCCATGTTCTTCGAGTTGATGAAGACCTCGAAGGGACGGCGGTGACCGTTCAGCACGATGTCGTTGATGGTGATGTAGAGCGCGTGCTCGCTGTCGGGCCATTTGACCTTATAGGTGTTGCCCTCCAACTCGGCGGGGCGGTCCAGCGGATCGGACATATAGACGATCTCGCCGCCTTCGCTGACCTGATCGGGACTGTCGGCGGGTGCCTTGTCGCTCTTCTCGGAAGAGACGCTCAGAACCGAACCGGTCACATCGTTGGGGCGATAGGTGGTGCAGCCTTTGCAGCCCGTGTCCCACGCCTGCATGTAGACGTCCTTAAAGGCATCAAAGGAGATGTCCTCGGGGCAGTTGATGGTCTTAGAGATCGAACTGTCGATCCATTTCTGCGCCGCGGCCTGCATCTTGACGTGGTCGGCGGGCGGCAGGGTCTGGGCGTTGACGAAATAGTCGGGCAACGGCGCGTCACCCTTCAGCTCGCGCCACATCTGCACGGCGTAGTCGACGACCTCTTCCTCGGTCCGGCTGCCGTCTTTTTGCAGCACCTTGCGGGTGTAGGCATAGGCAAAGACCGGCTCGATCCCCGAGGACACGTTGCCCGCATAGAGGCTGATCGTGCCAGTGGGCGCGATGGAGGTCAAAAGCGCGTTGCGGATACCATGTTCGCGGATCGCCTCGCGCACGTCGTCGTCCATCTGCTGCATGGTGCCGGAGGCGAGGAACTTCTCGGCGTCAAAGAGCGGGAAGGCCCCCTTCTCTTTCGCAAGGTCCACGCTTGCCAGATAGGAGGCGCGGGCGATGGCTTTGAGCCATGCCTCGGTCTGCGCCGCCGCCTCGTCAGAGCCGTAGCGCAGGCCGACCATCAACAGCGCATCGGCAAGGCCGGTAACACCCAGACCGATGCGGCGCTTGTTCTGCGCCTCGGCAGCCTGTTCGGGCAGCGGGAAGTTCGACACGTCGACCACATTGTCCATCATGCGAACAGCGGTGGCGACCAACTCGCTCATCGCGTCTTGGTCGAGATGGGCGTCGTCCTCGAAAGGCTGAGCGACCAGACGGGCAAGGTTGATCGAGCCCAGAAGGCAGGCGCCATAGGGCGGCAGGGGCTGCTCGCCACAGGGGTTGGTGGCGGCGATGGTCTCGCAATAGTTCAGGTTGTTGGCGGCGTTGATGCGGTCGATAAAGATCACGCCCGGCTCGGCGTAATCATAGGTCGCCTGCATGATCTTGTTCCACAGATCGCGCGCCTGCACGGTTTTGTAGACCTTATCGCCAAAGACGAGGTCCCAGGACCCGTCGGCCTTCACGGCCTCCATGAAGGGGTCGGTGACCAGCACGGACATGTTGAACATGCGCAAACGCGCGGGGTCGGACTTGGCGGCGATGAAATCCTCCACATCCGGGTGATCGCAACGCATGGTCGCCATCATCGCACCGCGGCGGCTGCCTGCGGACATGATGGTGCGGCACATGGCGTCCCAGACATCCATGAAGGACAGCGGGCCGGAGGCATCCGCCGAGACGCCCAACACATCCGCGCCGCGCGGGCGGATGGTGGAGAAGTCATAGCCGATTCCCCCGCCCTGCTGCATGGTCAGCGCGGCCTCTTTCAGCATGTCGAAGATGCCGGACATGCTGTCGGGCACGGTGCCCATGACGAAGCAGTTGAACAGGGTCACGCGGCGCGCGGTGCCCGCGCCTGCGGTGATCCGGCCTGCGGGGAGGTATTTGAAATCCTCCAGCGCGTTGAAAAACTTGTCTTCCCAGACGTCCGCCTTCGATTCGACCTGCGCGAGGTCGCGGGCGATGCGGCGCCATGTGTCCTCCACCGTGACGTCCTTCGGGGTGCCATCGGCCCCTTTAAAACGGTATTTCATATCCCAGATTTGTTCGGCGATCGGGGCGGTAAAGCGGGACATGGGGTAACTCCTGAAGTCGATTGGCAGGGGGTCTTATTAGCTAGCCTATGGCGGGCTGCAAACAGTAAATTCACCTCCAGCATACAAGAATTTGCATGTGATTGAAATCCAACTACCTTATATGGCGTGGATCAAAGGAATCGCTGGGGGGCGATGTGACCGGTAAAATGAACCTGATAAAGCTTTCGGTCGGCACCGAAGGCGTCGAAAGCCTCGCCAAATGGCAGGCGCGCAAGGACGTGCGCACGCATGACGGGCTGCCGCGCCATGTGACCCGCATGTGGCCCAAGCGCGAGGCCGAGATTCTCAACGGCGGCTCGATCTACTGGGTCATCAAAGGCGTGATCCAAGCCCGCCAGCGCATCGTCCGGCTGGAGGAGATCACCCGCGCCGACGGCATCCGCCGCTGCGCCATCGTGCTCGATCCCGAGATCATCCGCACCCAGAACAGCCTGCGCCGGGCCTTTCAGGGCTGGCGTTACCTCAAGCCCGAGGATGCCCCGCCCGACCTGCCCGAGGGCCGCGAGGCCGAGGCGGAACTGCCCGTGGAATTGAACCGCGCGCTGGCCGAGATCGGCGTGCTCTGAGCCTCAGTTGGCGTAGAGCGCCTCGATCTGATCGCCGTAAAGCTCGTAGACCTTGGCCCGGCGCACCTTCATCGTCGCGGTCACCTCGCCGTCGTCGTGATCAAGCTCCTTGCGCATCAGCCAGACCTTCTTGACCTGTTCGACCCGCGCCAGATCGCGGTTCTGCTTGGCCACCTCCGCGTCGATCAACTCCTGCACCTTTGGGTGCTCGGCCAGCGAGCGGAAGGTGGTATAGGCGATCCCCTGCCCCTCGGCCCAGAGCCGGACCGTATCCATGTCGATCTGCACCAGTGCTGTCACATAGGGCCGCTTGTCGGCCACGGCGACCACCTCCTTGATGAAGGGGCTGGCCTTGATGACATTCTCGATATGCGCGGGCGCGAGGTTCTTGCCCGCGGCGTTGATCATGATGTCCTTCTTGCGGTCGATCAGCGTGATCGAGCCGTCGGCCTCCTCGCGGCCCACGTCGCCGGTATGCAGCCAGCCGTCACGGAGCGTCTCGGCGGTGGCCTTGGGGTTCTTGTAATAGCCCTTGAAGATGGTCCCGCCCGAGAACAGCACCTCGCCATCCTCGGCGATCTTGGTGCGCACCCCGCTGACCGGAAAGCCGATGCGCCCGTCGCATTGCCCCCATGAGCGCTGGATCGTGCCCACGCCCGAGGTCTCCGACATCCCCCAAGCCTCGCGGATATTCACGCCAATGCCGCGCATGAAACCCAGCAGTTCGGCGCTGATCGGCGCGGCGGCGGAGATCGCGAAACTGGTCCGCCCGAGGCCGAGATAGCTGCGGATATGACGGTAGATCAGCGCGTCCCAAAAGGCGTGGGCGAGCCGGTCCCCGGCGCTCCACTTGTCGCGTCGGATCATGCCGCGCCGCTGCGCGCCCTTCAGCGCCATCAGCGTCATCGGTCCCTTGATGCGCCCGGCGGTCTGCGCCTGAACCAGCACGCCCGCCTGCATCTTCTCCCAGATCCGCGGCACGCCGAAGAAGACCTGCGGTGCGACCTCCCGCAGGTCAAGCGTGATGGTCCGAAGACTCTCGCCAAAGTTCATTACGAATTGCTGCGCCAACCCGTTGATCACCGTCACCGCCTGTTCCGCGATGTGGCACAGAGGCAGGTAGCTCAGCACATCCGTCCCCGGCGGGTAGTCGCCAAAGACATCCCGCGCCACGCCTACGCCCGCGTGGATGTTGCCATAGGAAATCTCCGCCGCCTTGGGCAGCCCGGTGGAACCGGAGGTGAAGACCATCATGGCGGTGTCGTCGGGCTCGATCCCCGCCTGCCGCGCGCGCAGGTCGTCTTGCAATTCCGAAAGCCGCGCCCGGCCCCTGTTGAGCAGGTCGTCGAAACTGATCAGCCCCAGCAGATCCTCGCCCCGCGTGCCCTTGGGGTTGAAAATTACCAGCTGGCGCAGCTGCGGCACCCGGTCGCCCAACTCCTTGATCTTGTCGAGCTGTTCCTGATCCTCAATGAAGAGCACCGTGCTGTCCGAGGCGTTGATCAGATGCTCCAACTCCGCCGCCGGGCTGGTGGGATACATGCCCACGACCACGCCCGCCGCGGCGTTGATGCCGAACTGCGCCTGCACCCATTCGCTGCGGTTCTCGCTCAGGATGCCGACATGATCGCCCGCCTTCAGACCCAGATCGACAAGCCCCGCGGCGGCGGCCTGCATGATCTCCTGCAGCCCGGCCCAGGTGATCTCGTTCCAGATGCCGAATTCCTTTTGCCGCATCGCCACCCCGTCGGGGCGGTTCTTGGCATGGTTGTGCACCATGCGCACCAGCGGCGCGAAATCGCCCTTGAACTCGTCAAATGCCATCACGGGCCTCCCTAGCTGAGCCAGCGTTTGCGGCGCTTGTAATGTTTCACGTCGCGGAAGGACTGCCGCGCGCCGCCCTCCTCGCCCATGCCGAGGTAGAAGGACTGGATGTCCTTGTCCCCGCGCAGCTTCTCCACATCGCCCTCCATGACGATCTGGCCGCTTTCCATGATGTAACCGTAGTCGGCGACCGAAAACGCCACGCCGGCGTTCTGCTCCACCAGCAGGATCGCGGTGCCGTCCTCTTGGTTCAGCCGCTTGATCGTGTCGAAAATCTCAGCCACCACCTTGGGGGCAAGGCCGAGCGACGGCTCGTCCATCAGGATGAGCTCGGGCCGCGCGATCATCGCCCGGCCAAAGGCCAGCATCTGCTGCTCCCCGCCCGACAGATAGCCCGCGATCTGCCGCCGCCGCTCCTTCAGCCGCGGGAAGAAGGCATAGACTTTGTCGTAATCCGCCTTCGCCTGCCGTCGGTCCAGCGCATATGACGCCGCAATCAGATTATCTTCCACCGTCATCTCGCTGAAGATCCGCCGCCCCTCGCGCACGTGGAACAGCCCCTGCTGCACCAGACGGTCGGGCTGGATCGACATGATCGACTGGCCCTTGAAGGAAATCCGCCCCTCGCCTACCTCGCCGTTCTCAAGCGCCAGCAGGTTGCTCGCCGCCTTCAACGTCGTGGTCTTGCCCGCGCCGTTGGTGCCAAGCAGCGTGACGATTTTACCGTCCGGCACCTCGAGCGACAGCCCGCGCAGCGCCTGCACCGTGTGGTGGTAGGTCACTTCGATGTTCTCGATGGTCAGCACGCGGGGCCCTCTCTCTTTTTGGCCAGAAATACTTCGGGGGTCCGGGGGCAGCGCCCCCGAACCTCCATCATTTACACCGTGAACCAGTCCGATTTCGGCGTGAACAGCCCGTCCTCGGGGTTGTAGCCATAGACGCGGCCAGTCCCGATGGCGTTGTTCTCCATGCTTACCGGACCGCCGAAGAAGCCGCCCGAATCCCAGTTCGAGATGCCTGAGAGCTTCTCGGCGATGTTGTCCGGTGTCAGTTCCAGCCCGGCCTCGGCAGTGTCGCGGAAGGCCTTCATGGCGATCTCCAGCCCGCACATGGTCTGGATTGCCCATGTCGACATGTAGTTCTCCAGGGGCGTGCCTGCGAACATCTGCTTGCTGAGTTCAGCGTACTGCTGGTAGCGCGGCGCGTCTTCGCGGTCATAGAAATAGCGGTAGGGCATGACGCCCTCGTAGCCCGCAAGGAAGGGCCCCGCCTCGGCGGTGATCCGGTCGGCAATGAGCTTTTCCATGCCCCAGAAAGTGCCTTTGAACTTGACCGGCAGGCCGAATTGCCGCGCGCCGCCGATGAGCTGCGGCCAGACGCCGGTAACATAGCCCTGCAGGATGCAGTGATCCGCGCCGGATTGCGCCAGCTTGGTGACATGGGTCGGGATGTCCGCGCCCTCGGCCTTGGTGCTTTCCTCAAGCACGACTTCAAGGCCCAACTCCTCCGCCGTCTTGCGGCCATGTTCGATCGGGTCGCGCCCGAACTCGGTGTTGGAGAAGATGAAGGCCACCTTCTGCCCGCCCTCGTTCTTGATGTTCTGCAGCAGAATATCAAACTGGCTCTGGTAGGTCGGGCCCGAGAGATACTGATAGGGATGGGTCGCCGGGTCGGCGAGTTCCGAGGCAAAGGAGGTCGAGCCCATGATGCGGGCGTTCTCGCCCTTGAGTTCAGGCGCGATCAGCTTCATCGCCCCGGTGCTGTCGGCGAAATAGCCGATCATGTTCTTGCCTTCCGAGGCCAGCGCGCGCTGGTAGTTATTGAGCGCGTTCTGCGGCACATAGCCCGAATCCTCGGTGACGAAGCGAATGGGCACACCAGCCACGCCGCCCTCGTCGTTGAACAGTTTCGCGGCCATGGCGAAGGCAGGCGCGACCAATTGCCCCGCCGTGGCGAAGGGCCCGGTGAGCGGCAGCGAGGCGCCGAGCACATATTCCTTGGGCTGGGCGCGCAGGATCATCGGCGTGCCGATGGCCGCCGTCGCGGCAGCCGTGGTGGCGAGGAAGGATCGGCGGTTCATGGTCATCTGTCTTCTCCCTGATGTGGCCTTTTGATTACCCGCGCGCAAACGGCCAACGGTTTGCGGCGCGCAGGATGCGGTCGACGATCTGGTTGATGCCCAAGGGCTCCTTGAGCAGAAACAGCACCAGCAGCACGCCAAAGGCGATCTGCTGCAAGGGCGCGCGCAACTGCCCGGCGCCGGCGCTGTCCCCAGCCAGCGCGCCGAAGAGCACCTTGATCACCTCGGGTACCATGACGACGATGATGACACCGAAGACCGCCCCATCGTGCGCCCCATGCCCCCGATGATCAGCGCCGCCACGAGGTTGAGCGAGAGCGCCAGTTCGAACTGTTCGGGCAGGATGCGGGCGTAGAAATAGGCGAAAAGCGCCCCGGCAAGGCCGCAGTAGGCCGCTGAGAGGGCAAAGCTCATCAACTTGTAGCGCAGAAGCGAGATGCCGAGGATCTCGGCGGAATAGTCACGGTCGCGGATCGCGATGAAGGCGCGCCCCACCCGGGTGCGGATCAGGTTTTGCGCCGCAAGTAGCGAGATCAGCCCCACCACTGCGATCAGGCCGAACATCTCGCGCTTGGTATCCAGCTCCCAGCCCAGCAGGTTCGGCACATTGGTGTTGAGCCCCACCATGCCGCCGGTCCAGGGGGCAAAGAGGTCTTCCTCAATCAGGAAGATCACGATGAAGTTCGCCGCCAGCGTCGCCACGGCAAGGTAGAGCCCCTTGACCCGCAGGCTCGGCAGCCCCACGAGCACACCCACCGCCGCGGCCAGCGCCACCGCCAGCGGCACCGAGACGAAGGGCATCAGTCCTGCCGGGATCACCCCCGCCCCGAGGTTGCCGAAGATCGTCACCGCATAGGCGCCGATGGCGACGAAAGCGCCGTGGCCCAGCGACACCAGACCGGTATAGCCCGTCAGGATGTTGATCCCCACAACCGCGATCAGCAGGATGCCCATCTGGCTCGCGATCAGGATCAGGTAGTCGTTGCCGAACAGCGTGAAGAGCACGAGCGCAAGGATCGAGCCGTAGACGAAGGCCTGTTTGTAGCGGTTGTTCAGCACCCGCTCGTCGGCGGCATAGCTGGACTTCAGGTTGGCGTTGATCATATCCGCTCGACCTCCTTTTGCCCCATCAGGCCGTGGGGTCGCCAGATCAGTACCACCAGCACGGTGACGTAAGGCACGATCTCGGCCCAGCCGCCGCCCATCTGCCACTGGGTCATGGCTTCGAGCACGCCCACCACCATCGCCGCGATCAGCACGCCGACGTAGCTATCCAGCCCGCCCATCAGAACGATCGCCAGAACCGAAAAGCCAAAAAGCCCGAGGCTCGGCGAAATGCCGTTACGGGTGGCGAGGATCGCGCCCGCGATGGCCCCCGTGGTGCTGGCCAGCACCCAGGCGCGGGAAAAGACCTTGGGAACCGAGATGCCCATGGAATAGGCGGTGGACTGGTCTTCGGCCGTGGCGCGGATGGCGATGCCGCCCTTGGTAAACTTCACGAAGGCGACGATGCCACCAAACAGCAGCAGCGCCACGGCCATGTTCACAAGATCGGTGCCGAAGAGGAAAATCATCGTGCCGAAAAGCTCGAAGCGGATCGGCATGTTGGGCGCGATATAGGGCACTGAGGCGGCATCCGCCGTCCAGATCAACTGCGCCGCGCCCGACAGGATCGAGATCAGACCCACCGTCACCATGATCATGGCAAAGATCGACTGCCCCATCAGCGGGCGCATCAGCACCCGCTCGATCACCCGGCCGAGGATCGCGTTGCAGACCAGCGCGCCCGCCAGTCCCAGCAGGATGCGCGGCAGGTTCGCCACCCAGTCGAGCACCGCCGCCACGGGCGAGAACATCGGCAAATCGCCCCGCATCTCGACCATCCAGCCGGGCTGCCACGAGGCCAGCCAGCCGGGCGCCCAAGGCTGCGCGGGAACGATCACGGCGAAGGTGAAATAGAAATAGGCGCCGAACATGATCAGGTAGCCATGGGCGAAGTTCACAACCTTGGTGGCCTTGTAGACGCTCACGATGCCCACGGCGATCAGCGCATAGATCGCCCCGGCCATCAACCCGTTGATCCCAAATTGCACGAACTGCCCCATCAGAGCGCCTCCCTTTCCTTATCCTCGGAATTTTTCAAAAATTCCGTCGCGATTTCTTCAAAAGAAATCGGCGTCATGCCGCGGCCCCCAGATAGGCTTCGATCACCGCCGGGTTGTTGGAGACCTCCTCGGGCGTGCCGCTGGCGATCTGCTGGCCGAAGTTCAGCACGACGATGCGGCTACAGATGTCCATCACCATGTGCATGTCGTGCTCCACCAGCAGGATCGTGGTGCCGAATTGCTCCTGCACGTCGAGGATGAAACGCGCCATGTCGGCGGTCTCTTCGCGGTTCATGCCCGCGACCGGCTCGTCCAGCAGCAGCACGCGCGGGCGCATCGCCAGCGCGCGACCCAGTTCGACCCGTTTCTGCAAACCGTAAGGCAGCATCGTGATCGGGTATTTGCGGATGTGGTCGATCTCGAGAAAGTCGATCACCTGCTCTTCGATCTCGCGCCGCAGCTCCAACTCGGCCTTCTGCGCCGCCCCGAAATAGCGCAGCGCCTGCCAGACATTGGTCTTGAGCCGCGTGTGGCCGCCAAGTTTGATGTTGTCGAGCACGGTCATGCCGCGAAACAGCGCGATGTTCTGAAAGGTCCGTGCGAGGCCAAGGCCCGCGCGCTTGTCGGGGCTGAGCGTTGTGATATCCTGACCCTCAAAGGACACGCTGCCCCGGTCGGGCCTATAAAACCCTGAAATCGCATTGAAAAGTGAGGTTTTGCCCGCGCCGTTGGGGCCGATCACCCCGGTGATCTCTCCGGCCTTGGCTTCGAAATTCACCCCCTGCAGCGCCTTGATGCCGCCAAAGGACAGATGCAAATCCTCAACCCTCAGCAATCGCCCACTCCCATGCGGCGACGGCTGCGGCCCCCCGCAAGGGGCGCGTGACATCCGATCATCGACGGATCCTCCCTATGTCCCGACCCCTGCCCCTTTTGGCGGTGCTTGTGGTATCGGCCTGTTGACCCTTTCACCCTATCCGAAGCGCGGCATCTCGCAAGTCTTTCGGTTAGGTGCGCGGCAAAGCGCCCCCGCGCCGAAGCGGCTCGGAGGGTGCAATGCCATGGAAGGGAAGGGAAAAACCCGGGGCTGTGACGCTACGTCAGGTCAGCTGTGCGATCAGGGTTTTCAGCGCTTTGCGGCTGTGATCCTCAAGGGGCGCCATGCGCGAGCGCCAGAGCGTCGCCTGCGATTGCAGGATCAGCCCGTCGCTGAGGATCTTCAGGTGATTGGCGCGCAGGGTCTCCCCGCTGGAGGTGATGTCGGCGATGGCCTCGGCGGTCTCGTTCAGCACCGTGCCCTCGGTCGCGCCTTGGCTGTCGACCAGCGCGTAGTCGGCCACGCCATGTGTGCGCAGGAACTCCCGCACCAGCCGGTGATACTTGGTGGCGATGCGCAGGCGGAAGCCATGTTCGGCGCGGAAGGCGGCGGCGGCGGCGTCGAGATCATCCAGCGTATCGACATCGACCCAAGCCTGCGGCACCGCGATGATCAGGTCGGCATGGCCAAAGTTCAATTCCTCCAGCGGCTCGACCAGTTGATCCCAAAGCGCCAGTTTTTCCTGCACCAGATCGGTGCCGGTGACGCCCAAATGGATCCGCCCCGCCGAGAGTTCGCGCGGGATTTCACCCGCCGAAAGCAGCACGAGCGAGACATCCTCGATCCCCTCGACCTTGCCCGCATATTCGCGGTCGGACCCGGTGCGTTGCAGGCTGACGCCGCGCGCGCCGAACCATTCAAAGGTCTTCTCCATCAGCCGCCCCTTGGACGGCACACCCAGTTTCAGCGTCATTGCCCGGCCTCCAGTTCCAGCATCAGGCCGGGGCGCATCACACCGCCCACCGCCGGGATTTCATCGCCCTGCCCCAGCCGCCGGGTCAGCGCGTCATAGCGCCCGCCGCTGGCGATGCTGGGCAGATCGGGCCGCGAAGCGGCGCGGAAGGCAAAGACGAAACCGTCGTAATATTCCATCGAAGACCGGCCATGGCTGGCCTCAAAGAGCAGCGCGTCGGTGTCGATCCCGCGGGCGCGCATCGCATCGGCGCGGGCCGCGACACGGGCCACGGCATCGCCGATGGCGGGCATGTCGACAGCCAGATCGCGCAGGCGGCTCAGCGCGTTGGGCAGGGTTTCCCGCACCTCCAACAGCGCCTCGAAAAGGTCGACCTGCTGCGCGGAGATCGGCGGCGTCTGCGCATCCTCGCGCAGGGCCGCGACGCGGGCTTCGATCTCGGCCCATGAGCGCAGCCCCACCATCGGCGCGTCGCATGTCACCTCGGCCTCGGCCAGCAGCGCCTTGCGCCCGGCAGGCACCGGGCTACGCCCAGCATAGCGGTCGAGCAGCGCGCGAAAGCGGCGCGGGCGCCAGATGTGACGCATCAACGCCTGTTTGCGCGCAGGCGATGTGCCCAAGCCCTGCACCGCCGCCATCAGCACGCCGATGTCGCCGGTCACCGGGCGCACCGGCAGCCCCTGCATCGCCTCGGCGATCAGGGCGAAAACCTCGGCATCCGCCGCCGCCGGATCGGCGCGGTCGAAGACTTCGAAGCCAACCTGAATGTATTCGTTGGCGCGGTTCGGGTCGTGTTCCTGACGGCGGAAAACCTCGCCTGAATAGGTGTAGCGCGCAGGCTCGGCCCCGTGAGCCATATGCATCTGCACCACGGGCACGGTGAAATCGGGGCGCAGCATCTGCTCCCCGCGCAGCGCGTCCGAGGTGACATAGGCGCGCGCACGGATATCCTCGCCATAGAGGTCCAGCAGCGTGTCCGCCGGTTGCAAGATCGGCGGCTCGACCAGAACGGCGCCCTGCCCCTCGAAAATCGCGCGCAGGGAGGCCGCGCGCGCCAGCGTTTCGGAACGTGTGGGCATCAGCTTGTCCGATCCAGAATATCGCGCACCGCTTTGATCAGATCGCCGCGTGGCACCTCATATTGGTTGGGGCGCTCTTTCCACTCGTCATGGCTGGCCTCTTGCGCCAGTTGCGCGCCCAGCACCATGTCCTTGATCTGCACCACGCCGCGGTCCTTCTCGTCACCGCCTTCGATGACGACCACGGGGCTTTGCCGCTTGTCGGCGTATTTCATCTGGTTGCCGAAGTTCTTCGGGTTGCCGAGGTAGACCTCCGCCCGGATGCCCGCCTGCCGCAGCTCGGCCACCATGGCCTGATAATCGGCCATGCGGTCGCGGTCCATCACGGTAACGACGACGGGGCCTGTCGCTTCGGCCTCAAGCCGCCCTTTGGCGGCCAGCGCGGCGAGCAGACGGTCGACACCGATGGATACGCCGGTCGCTGGCACTTCCTGCCCGGTGAAACGCTTCACCAGATCGTCGTAGCGTCCGCCGCCGGCGACCGAGCCGAAGTTCCGCGCGCGGCCCTTCTCGTCTTTGATCTCGAAGGTCAGTTCGGCCTCGAAGACCGGGCCGGTGTAATAGCCAAGGCCACGCACGACGGAGGGGTCGATCTCCACCCGGTCGGGGCCATAGCCGCCCGCCGCCAGCAGGTCCGAGATAAGCTGCAACTCATCCACGCCCTGCACGCCGACCTCGGAGCCTGTCACCAAGTCGCGCAGCCGCGCCACCGTCTCGGCCCCGGTCTCGCGCTTGGCCTGCATGAAGCCCATCACGACTTCGGCCTGCGCCTCGCCCAACCCCGCGCCCTTGGTGAAATCGCCGCTCTCGTCCTTGCGGCCCTCACCCAGCAGCGCGCGCACGCCCTCCGGCCCCAGCCGGTCGAGCTTGTCGATGGCGCGCAGCACGATGCCGCGTTCGGCTTCCTTGTCGTCGCCCGCAAGCCCCGCCACTTCGAGCACGCCGTTCAGCACCTTGCGGTTGTTCACCCGCACCACATAGTCGCCGCGTGCAATGCCCACTTCCTCGAGGCAATCGGCCAGCATGGCGCAGATCTCGGCATCGGCAGCGACCGAGGGCGCGCCCACGGTATCGGCGTCGCACTGGTAGAACTGCCGAAACCGCCCGGGCCCGGGCTTCTCGTTGCGCCAGACCGGGCCCATGGCGTAGCGCCGGTAGGGCATCGGCAGGTCGTTGCGGTGCTGGGCATAGACCCGCGCCAAGGGCGCGGTCAGGTCATAGCGCAGCGCCAGCCAGTCACCGGGCTTGTCGCCCTCGGCATCCTCTTGCCAGGCAAAGACGCCCTCGTTCGGGCGGTCCACATCGGGCAGGAACTTGCCAAGCGCTTCGACCGTCTCCACGCCCGAGCTTTCCAGCGCGTCGAACCCGTAGCGGTGATAGACGGCGGCGATCTTGTTCAGCATCTCGGCCCGATGGGTCACCTCGGTCCCGAAATAATCGCGGAACCCTTTCGGGGTTTGCGCCTTGGGACGGGGGGTTTTCTTGGGCTTTGCCATGGCAAGGATCCTCGGTGCATCAATTGGCCTCGCGTCTAGCCCAAGCCCCCCGCAAGAGCAAGTAACGCGGCATCCCGCCCCTGTCCCGCGCCGCCGGTCCGTGCTAGATCGCGCAAAAAGGATGCGCGCCATGACCGACCAAAGCCCTGATCACACCCCAGACCAAACAGCCGATCATATCAGCCGCCTCGAAGAGCAGATCGCCCATCTGACCCGCGCGGTCGACGATATGTCAGAGATCGTCACCCGTCAGGAGGCCGAGATCGTCACCCTGAACCGCCGCGTCCATATGCTGATGCAGCGCGAAGGCGAGCGGGACGCCTCGGGCGGTGGCGCGGTCCTTTTGGGCGATGAGCGGCCCCCGCATTACTGAGCGGCAGCGCCACGCCCCCGTCAATTGGCTGATTTCATTGCCACGGCGGCGACGGCCCCGTCATGCACCAGCACCTCGGACCAGCGCGCGGTCTGGCCCAAACGCTCATAGGCGCTGACGAAAAAGGTCGTCGTGTCGAGCGTGCCGATCTGCCGCCCGCAGGGTTTGCCGCGCCCCGCCCCGCAGACGCGGGCCTTGATCGCCTCATAGGCCGCGTCGGTCTCGGCTGTGGGCAGGTTCTCCCCCCCCGGGCCGTAGTGCAGTTGCTCATAGACCGAAGGTGTGCCGAACAGCACATTGGCCGCCGTCAACTGGCGCGCGCAATCATCCGCAAAGCCGGTGATGTAGAAACTGCGCGCCCCGGCGCTGCCGGGCTGCGAATCGAACAACCGATAGCCCCGCGCCGCGGGTTCCTCGACCAGTTGCCCCAATTCGCTTAGGTCCAGATCGCAGACACGGGCCACCTCACCAAACGGCAGGGCGGTACCGAATGAAACCTCGGAGACCTGCGGGTTCGGCGCGGTGGGAGCCATGGCGCAGGCGGAGAGCAACGTCCCCATAATCAAAAGGCCGATGCGTCGTTTCATGCTCTGCTCCCCATTGCTTGGCAGGCAGGTAGCGCAGCCACCCGCCGCCGTCCACTGGATGCGGCAACGCGGGAGGCCGCCGAGGCGGCGGAGGTCAGATTTCCTCGACCTCCATCACCCCGTCGAGCGAGCGGATCGCGCCCTTGATCTGCGGTGTCACCGGGAATTCGCGCCCCAGATCGACCTCGACCTCACCGGGCAGGCTTGGGTCCATCAGGCAGAACTGCACCGGCCCTTTGCCCGCGGCCTTCACCGCCTGCCGCGCCCCGTCGAGCACATCGGCCACCGATTGGATCGCCCCCGGCCCGTCGATGAAGACCCGCAGCCCCATGCTGCCCGCATCCGCCACCGCCGCGTCGATCGGCCCGATGCCGCGGGCCAGCAGCTTCAACTGGTCGCTTTCCATCGTGGCCTCGACGGTGACGACGACCTTGGAGCCGACCTCCAGATGATCGCGCGAGGCTTCGAGCACGTCGGAGAAGATCGTCACCTCGTAGCCGCCCGTGGGGTCCGAGAGTTGCGCAAAGGCAAAGCGGTTGCCGCGCGCCGACTTGCGCTCCTGACGGCCCGCCACGACGCCCGCGAGCCGCGCGTTCATCGCGCCGCGGGTCGAGACCTTTTCATTGAGCTCATCAAGCGTGAGGAAAGGCAGACCGGTCTCCCGCGCCCATTTGCGTTTCAGGGGTGGCATGTAATCGTCCAGCGGGTGGCCCGAGAGGTAGAAGCCCACGGCCTTGAACTCCTCGGCCAGACGCTCCGCCGACTGCGAGTCGTCGCAGGGCAGCATCCGCGGCTCGGGCAGGTCGTCGCCCGCCTCCCCAAACAGCGAGACCTGGTTGGAGGCCTTCTGCTCGTGGATCGCCGCCGAATAATTCACCAGCCCGTCGAGCGACTGGAACACCCGCCGCCGGTTGCTGTCGAGCTGATCGAACGCGCCCGAGCGCACCAGCATCTCCAGCGGGCGCTTGCCCACGCGCTTGAGGTCCACGCGCCGCGCGAGGTCAAAGAGCGTGGCGAAGGGCTTGTCGACACCATCCACCTTGCGCCCCTCGGTCACCAGCCGCATCGCCTCCAGCCCGACGTTCTTCAACGCGCCCAGCGCATAGACAAGCGCGCCGTCGACCACTTTGAAAGTGGCATCAGAGCGGTTCACGCAGGGCGGCACCCAAGGCAGTTCGAGATGTTTGCGCACCTCCTCGAAATAGATCGCCAGCTTGTCGGTAAGGTGAATATCGCAGTTCATCACCCCGGCCATGAACTCGACGGGGTGGTTCGCCTTCAGCCATGCGGTCTGGTAGCTGACCACCGCATAGGCCGCGGCGTGCGACTTGTTGAAACCGTAGTTGGCGAATTTCTCCAGAAGGTCGAAGACCTCCGCCGCCTTCTTCTTGTCGACGCCATTGGCCATCGCGCCCTTTTCGAACTTAGGGCGTTCCTTGGCCATTTCCTCGGCGATCTTCTTACCCATCGCACGGCGCAACAGGTCAGCACCGCCGAGCGAATAGCCCGCCATGACCTGCGCGATCTGCATCACCTGTTCCTGATAAACGATGATGCCTTGGGTCTCTTCAAGGATGTAGTCGATGCTGGGGTGCACCGATTCCAACTCGCGCTTGCCGTTCTTGACCTCGCAATAGACCGGGATGTTCTCCATCGGGCCGGGACGGTAGAGCGCCACGAGAGCGACGATGTCCTCGATACAGGTCGGCTTCATGCGCTTGAGCGCATCCATCATGCCGCTGGATTCCACCTGGAAGACCGCGACGGTCTTGGCGCTGGAATAGAGATCGTAGGTGGCCTTGTCGTCGAGCGGGATGGTGGCCACGTCATCGACATGGCCCTCGGGCGGCTCGTAAATCTGGCGTCCGTCCGCGGCGATATGCAGATGCCGCCCGCCCGCCTTGATCTGGTCGAGCGCGTTCTGGATCACGGTCAGGGTCTTCAGACCCAGAAAGTCGAACTTCACCAGCCCGGCCTGTTCGACCCATTTCATGTTGAACTGCGTCGCCGGCATGTCCGAGCGCGGGTCCTGATAAAGCGGCACCAGATGATCCAGCGGTCGGTCGCCGATCACCACGCCCGCCGCGTGGGTGGAGGCGTTGCGCAAAAGCCCCTCGACCTGCTGGCCGTAGGTCAGCAGCCGGTCGACGACCTCCTCGTTCTTTGCCTCCTCGCGCAGTCGTGGCTCGTCCGCCAGCGCCTTCTCGATGGAGACGGGTTTCACCCCCTCCACCGGGATCATCTTCGAGAGGCGATCCACCTGCCCATAGGGCATCTGCAACACCCGCCCAATGTCGCGCACCGCCGCCTTCGACAAAAGCGCACCGAAGGTGATGATCTGCCCCACCTTGTCGCGGCCGTATTTCTCTTGCACGTAGCGGATCACCTCCTCGCGGCGGTCCATGCAGAAGTCGATGTCGAAGTCGGGCATGGAGACCCGCTCGGGGTTGAGGAAACGCTCGAAGAGCAGCGAGTAGCGCAGCGGGTCGAGGTCGGTGATCGTGAGCGCATAGGCCACCAGCGAGCCCGCACCGGAGCCCCGCCCCGGGCCAACCGGGATGTCGTTGTCCTTGGCCCATTGGATGAAGTCGGCAACGATCAGGAAGTAGCCGGGGAAGCCCATGCCTTCGATGATGCCCAGTTCGAAATCGAGCCGTTTTTGGTATTCTTCCACGCTCACCGCATGGGGGATCACCGCCAGACGGGCCTGCAGGCCTTCGTTGGCCATGCGGCGCAGCTCGGCGACCTCGTCGTCGGCGAACTTGGGCAGGATCGGATCGCGGCGGTAGGCCATGAAGGCGCAGCGCTTGGCGATCTCGACAGTGTTGCTTAGCGCCTCGGGCAGGTCGGCAAAGAGGGTCGCCATCTCGGCCTGCGACTTGAAGTAATGCTGCGCGGTCAAACGGCGGCGCGGCTGGCTCTGGTCGACATAGGCGCCCTCGGCGATGCAGATCAGCGCGTCATGCGCCTCGTACATGTCGGGCTTGGGGAAATAGACGTCGTTGGTCGCCACCAGCGGGATGTCCATGGCATAGGCCATCTCGACGAAGCCGCGCTCGGTCAGGCGTTCGGCCTCGGGCTGGCCGCCGTCTTCCGGGTGGCGCTGCAACTCGACATAGAGCCGGTCGCCGAAGGCCTTGTGCAGCCGCGCCATCAGCGCTTCCGCCGCCGGGCGCTGGCCACCCTGCAAAAGCATCCCCACCGGCCCCGAAGGCCCACCGGTCAGGCAGATGAGGTCGGCGCTCAGTGCCTCAAGTTCGGCCAGCGTCACCTCGGCCACCGCCCCGCCCTTATCAAGGTAGAGGCAGGAGTTCAGCTTCATCAGGTTCTCATAGCCCAATTCGCTCTGCGCCAGCAGCACCACCGGCGCGGGCGGGCGCGGCTTCTCACCGGGCTGGACCTCGACATAGGCCACATCGACCTGACAGCCGATGATCGGCTGCACGCCCGCGCCCGCCATCGCGACCGAGAACTCGAGGGCGGCGAACATATTGTTGGTATCGGTCAGCGCCAGCGCGGGCATTTCCGCGTCACGGCACATGCCGGGCAGCTTTTTCAGCCGCAGCGCGCCTTCCAGCAGGGAATACTCGGAATGGCTGCGCAGGTGAATGAATCGGGGAGCATCTGACATGGGCGCAAACTATGCCAGCCGCCTGCCCGGCACCAGCGCCGGATGCGGCGGTGCTGCATTTTTCGCCCAAGGTATTTTTTCTTGCCAAAACGCCCCCCACCCCGCTAGCCTGACCTCTACCTCGCCCGCGCCCGGTTCTACGCCGCATCGAACCCCGCGCATGTTTACGGGCCACTTTGTACCGCGGCGGATGAGAACCAATGGACATCACTTTTCTTCTCAATGGAGAAGTCGTGTCACTCTCCAACGTGTCCCCGACCACCACCCTGCTCGACTGGCTGCGCGAAGAGCGTGGCCTGACCGGCACCAAGGAGGGCTGTAACGAGGGCGACTGCGGAGCCTGCTCGGTGATGATCACCGATGAAAACGGCAGCCGCGCGCTCAATGGCTGTATCCTGTTTCTGCCGCAGGTGAACGGCAAGGCCGTCACCACGGTTGAGGGCATGGCGAGCGCCGATGGCACGCTGCACCCGGTGCAGGAGACGATGATAGAGCATCACGGCAGCCAGTGCGGGTTCTGCACGCCGGGCTTCGTGGTCTCGATGGCCACAGCGCATCTCAACGGCGCGCGCGACCACGACGTGCAGCTTGCCGGCAACCTCTGCCGCTGCACCGGCTACGCGCCGATCATCCGCGCCGCCGAAGCCGCGGCGGACAAGCCCGTGCCGGAGCATCTGCTGGGCCTCAAATCGAAGCTCAAACAGGACATCCCCGCCCCCGCCAAAGCCGAGGGCGCGCCCCATGTGCAGCCCGAGAGCAGCGATGAACTGGCCGCGTGGTATCTCGACCACCCCGACGCGACGCTGATCGCCGGGGCGACGGACGTGGGCCTTTGGGTCACCAAGGGCTTCCGCGATCTGGGCGCCGTGGCTTTCCTCAACCGCTGCGCCGATCTGCGCGGTATCACCGAGGATGAGACCGGCCTGCGCATCGGCGCCATGACAACCCTGACCGAGGTGGAGGCAAAGCTTTCCCCGCTGTTTCCCAGCCTGGGCGTGATGCTGCGGCGCTACGGCTCGACGCAGGTGCGCAATGCGGCGACTTTAGGCGGCAATATCGCCAATGGCTCGCCCATCGGTGACGGCCCGCCCGCGCTGATCGCGCTTGGCGCCACGCTGCACCTGCGCCGTGGCGATGCGCGCCGCGAACTGCCGCTGGAGGACTTCTTCCTCGACTACGGCAAGCAAGACCGCGCGCCGGGCGAATTTGTCGAGGCGATCACCGTGCCGCGCCAGCACGACACGCTGCGCTGCTACAAGCTGTCGAAGCGTTTCGATCAGGACATCTCGGCGGTCTGCGGCTGTATCTCGATCACCGGCAATGGCTCTGAAATCCTCACCGCCCGCGCGGCCTTCGGCGGCATGGCCGCCACCCCGAAACGCGCCGCCGCGGCGGAAACGGCCCTTGTCGGCCAGCCGTGGAACGAAGAGACCATCCACAAGGCGATGGAGGCGATGCGCGACGACTTCACCCCGCTGTCGGACATGCGCGCCTCCGCCGCCTACCGGATGCAGGCGGCGCAGAACATGCTGCTGCGTTATTTCCACGACGCCAATGGCACCCCCACCAATCTGCTGGAGGTCTCGGCATGAGCGTTGCAAAGCCCCTTCCCCATGACGCCGCGAAGCTGCATGTCACCGGTGCCGCGCGCTATGTCGACGACATCCCCACCCCGCGCGGCACGCTGCATCTGGCCTTTGGCCTCAGCCCCGTCGCGGCGGGCGATCTGACCGGGCTCGACCTCTCCGCCGTGCGCGAAGCCCCCGGCGTCGTCGCGGTGCTGACCGCCGACGACCTCGCGCATGATTGCGACACCTCGCCCTCGAACCATGACGAGCCGCTTCTGGCGACCGATCAGGTGCATTACGCGGGCCAGCCGCTTTATCTGGTGGTGGCCACCAGCCACCTTGCCGCGCGCCGCGCCGCCCAGTTGGGCAAACCGCAAATCACCCCGCGTGACCCGATCCTGACCGTGGAACAGGCGCTCGCGGCCAACAGCCGTTTCGAGGATGGCCCCCGGATCTACCAGAAGGGCGATGCCGAGACCGCGCTGTCGAAGGCCGGCCGCCGCCTCTCGGGCCAGATCGAGATGGGCGGGCAGGAGCATTTCTACCTCGAAGGTCAGGCCGCTATGGCGCTGCCGCAGGACAATGGCGACATGCTGGTGCATTCCTCGACCCAGCACCCGACCGAAATTCAGCATAAAGTCGCCCATGCCATTGGCCGCCCCATGCACGCCGTGCGGGTCGAGACCCGGCGCATGGGCGGCGGTTTCGGCGGCAAGGAAAGCCAGGGCAACGCGCTGGCCATCGCCTGTTCCGTGGCCGCATCGCTGACCGGCAAGCCCTGCAAGATGCGCTATGACCGCGATGACGACATGATCGTCACCGGCAAGCGGCACGACTTCCGCATCAGCTATGAGGTGGGCTTCGACGACGCAGGCCGCATCACCGCGCTGGACCAGACCCATTACACCCGCTGCGGCTGGTCTATGGACCTGTCGCTGCCCGTGGCCGACCGCGCCATGCTGCATGCCGACAACGCCTATCACCTGCGCGACATCCGCATCACCTCGCACCGTTTGCGGACCAATACCGCCAGCGCCACGGCGTTTCGCGGTTTCGGCGGCCCGCAGGGGATCGTCGGCATCGAGCGGGTGATGGACCATATCGCCCAAGAGTTGAGCCTCGACCCGCTCGCCGTGCGCCGCGCCAACTATTACAGCGACAACGCCCACCGCCCGACCGAGGTGGAGAACACCGGCACCGCGATCGACAACCGCACCCCGCCGGAGGCCGAGGCCGATCTATCGTCACGCGGCGCCCCCCCTGCTCCCGGCGCGCAACCGTCGATCCCGGCCACCCCCTCGGACGTGCAGACCACGCCCTACCAGCAGCCGGTCACCGACTGCATCGTTAACGCGCTGACCGACCGGCTGGTCGAGAGCTGCGATTACGAGGCGCGCCGCGCTGCCATTGCCGAGTGGAACGCGCAAAGCCCGCTGATGAAGCGCGGCATCGCAATCACGCCGGTGAAATTCGGCATCTCCTTCACGCTCACTCACCTCAATCAGGCGGGCGCGCTGGTGCATGTCTACCAAGACGGCTCGATTCACCTGAACCACGGCGGCACCGAGATGGGGCAAGGGCTGTTCAAGAAGGTGGCGCAGGTCGCCGCCGCGCGCTTCGGCGTCTCGCCCGAGGTGGTCAAGATCACCGCCACCGACACTGCCAAGGTGCCCAATACTTCGGCCACGGCAGCCTCTTCGGGTTCGGACCTCAACGGCATGGCGGCGCAGAACGCCTGCGACACGATCCGCGACCGGATGGCCGCGCATCTGGCCGAACGCTACCAGACCACCCCCGATCAGGTGGTATTCGCCGACGGCATGGTGCGCATCGGCGGAGAGGAGATCACCTTCGCCGCCGCCGCCGCCTCGGCCTATGAGAACCGCGTGAGCCTTTCCGCCACCGGCTACTACAAGACGCCCGAGATCGAATGGGACCGGATCGCCGGACGCGGGCGGCCGTTCTACTATTTCGCCTATGGCGCGGCCTGCACCGAGGTGGTGATCGACACGCTGACCGGCGAAAACCGCATCCTGCGCACCGATATCCTGCATGACGCCGGTGCCTCGCTGAATCCGGCGCTCGACGTCGGCCAGATCGAAGGCGGATACGTTCAAGGCGCAGGCTGGCTCACCACCGAGGAACTGGTCTGGGACGAGACCGGCACCCTGCGGACCCATGCGCCCTCGACCTACAAGATCCCCGCCTGTTCGGACCGCCCGCCGGTTTTCAACGTGGCGCTCTGGGATCAGCCGAACCCGGCGCAGACCGTCTACCGCTCCAAGGCCGTGGGCGAGCCGCCCTTCATGCTGGGCATCTCGGCCTTCATGGCGCTGTCGGATGCGGTGGCGGCCTGCGGCCCGCATTACGGCGACCTGCAAGCCCCGGCCACCGCCGAGGCCGTGCTCGCCGCCGTTGGACGGGCGCGGAAATGACCGCGATCTTCGTCGAGGTCACCGCCACGCGCGGCTCGGCCCCGCGGGATGCGGGCACGGCGATGAAGGTCACGCCTGATGCAATCGCGGGCACCATCGGCGGCGGCGCGCTGGAGCATCAGGCCATCGCGCACGCCCGCCAGATGCTGGCCGAGGGCCGGTGCGAAGACAGCCAGACCCTGCCGCTCGGCCCCGGTCTGGGGCAATGCTGCGGCGGCGCGGTCAGCCTGCGCTACACCACCACGCCGCGCCCGCTGGACACGGCCACCCCCTTACCCTTGCCGGATGTGCAGAGCGACGTGCCGCTCTGGCTCTGGGGTGCGGGGCATGTGGGCCGGGCGGTGGTGGCGGCCTGCCCGCCCCGGGCCTTTGAGATCACATGGATCGACAGCGCCCGCGACCGTTTCCCCGACCAGATCCCGCCCCATGTCACCGCCACCCCCGCCGCCGACATGCCGCGTCTCGCCGCCCATGCGCCGCGCGAGGCGCACCACCTGATCTTCACCTATTCCCATGACATCGACCTCGCCCTCTGTGCCGCGCTGCTCAATCGCGACGCCGCGAGCGTCGGGTTGATCGGCTCTGACACAAAAAAGTCACGGTTTTCCCGCCGCTTGCGTGACATGGGGTTGGATCCCTCTGGCATCACCTGTCCAATTGGCGATAAATCGCTGGGCAAGCTGCCTGCGCAAATTGCCCATGGCGCGTTGACCGCTCTCATCGCCCGGACCCAGACAAAGGTTTCCGCATGACTGATTCACTTCTCGACCTCACCGGGTTGACCAAGGCCTACCCCGGCGTCGTCGCGAACGATGACGTGTCCCTGCGGATCGCTCCGGGCGAGGTTCACGCCCTGCTGGGCGAGAACGGCGCGGGCAAATCCACTTTGGTTAAAATGATTTACGGTCTGGTCAAACCCGACGCGGGCCAGATGCGGATGCGGGGCGAGAGCTTTGCCCCCACCGACCCCCATGCGGCGCGGCAGGCGGGCGTGGGCATGGTGTTTCAACACTTCTCGCTTTTCGACGCGCTGAGCGTGGCGGAAAACATCGCCCTCGGCATGGAAAACCCGCCGCGTATGCGCGAGCTGAGCCAGCAGATCCGCGATGTGTCGGACACCTACGGCCTGCCGCTTGCGCCGGACCGCACCGTCGGTGACCTCTCAGCGGGGGAGCGTCAGCGGGTCGAGATCATCCGCTGCCTGCTGCAAGAACCGAAGCTGCTGATCATGGACGAGCCGACCTCGGTCCTGACGCCGCAAGAGGTTGAAATCCTTTTCAAAACCCTGCGCAAGCTCAGCGCCGAAGGCACCGCGATCCTCTATATCTCACACAAGCTCGAGGAAATCCGCAGCCTGTGCGACAGCGCCACGATCCTGCGCTTGGGCAAGGTCGTCGGCCATTGCACCCCGCGTGAGACGTCGGCACGCGACATGGCCGAGATGATGGTGGGCTCTGCGCTGAAAACGCCGACCCGCGACAGCAAGGAACCGGGCGAAGTGACGCTGCGGCTGAACAACCTCTCGGCCCGGTCGGCCCATGCTTTCGGCATGCCGCTGCGCGATATTTCCGTCGAGGTGCGGCGCGGGGAGGTGCTGGGCATCGGCGGCGTTGCGGGCAACGGGCAGGACGAATTACTCAACGCACTGTCGGGCGAAACGCTGGTCGGCGCAGGCATGATCACCTTTGACGGGCGCGACATCGGGCTTCTTGGCCCCACCGCCCGCCGCGCGCTTGGCGTGTTGACCGCCCCCGAAGAGCGGCTGGGCCATGCCGCCGTGCCGGATATGTCGCTGACGGAAAACGCCATGCTGACCTGTGCGGCGCGTGAGGGGCTGGAGCGCGGCGGCATGCTCGACTGGGGCAAGGCGCGCAGCTTTGCCGAGAAGATCATCAAGACCTTTGACGTGCGCACCCCCGGCCCCGCCAATGCCGCGCGCTCGCTCTCAGGCGGCAACCTGCAGAAATTCGTCATTGGGCGCGAGGTGTTGCAACGGCCCGAGCTGCTGGTGGTGAACCAGCCGACATGGGGTGTTGATGCCTCTGCCGCCGCCGCGATCCGGCAGGCGCTTTTGGACCTCGCTTCCGGCGGCACCGCCGTGATCGTCATTAGCCAAGACCTTGATGAGCTGATGGAGATTTCCGACAATTTCGCCGCCCTGAACGAAGGCCGCCTGTCGCCGTCCCGCCCCGCGCAGGGGCTCACGGTCGAAGAGATCGGCCTGATGATGGGCGGGGCACATGGCATGGAGGTGGCGCATGTCTAAGCCGAGCCTCTCATCTTTCACTCTGACCATTGGGGGTGATCTGTGATCCGCCTTGAAAAGCGTCCGCAGCCCAGCCGGGCCCTCTCGCTGTCGACACCGATCATGGCGGTGCTGGCCACTTTCATCTTCGGCGGGCTTTTGTTCGCGGCCTTGGGCAAAGACCCGATCGAGGCGCTGCAAACGATCTTTTGGCAACCCCTGTTTGGCGATTACGCCTTTTACTACCGCCCCCAACTGCTGATCAAAGGCGCACCCTTGGTGCTGATCGCCATCGGCCTCAGCCTTGGGTTCAAGGCGGGCATTTGGAACATCGGGGCCGAGGGGCAGTATATCATCGGCGCCCTCTTTGGCGCGGGCGTGGGGCTGGCATTCTACCCGCTTGAGGCGTGGTATATCTTTCCGCTGATGGTCCTCGCCGGGGCGCTCGGCGGTTGGCTCTGGGCGATGATCCCGGCGCTTCTCAAGGTGCGTTTCGGCACCAATGAAATCCTCGTCTCGCTGATGCTGGTCTATGTGGCGGAACAATTCCTTGCCTCCATGTCACTGGGATTGCTGAAAAATCCTGAAGGCTACGGCTTTCCCGGCTCGCGCAACCTGCAACAATACGCTTCTGCCCATAACGCCGAACTCTTCGCAGGCTCTGGCATGCACTGGGGCGTGGTCGCAGCACTGATCGCGGTGATCTTTGCCTATGTCCTTCTCGCACGGCACCGGCTTGGCTTTGCCATCCGCGTCACCGGAGAGGCGCCGCGCGCGGCGCGTTTCTCGGGCGTGAACCCGGCGCGGCTGGTGCTGTTTTGCCTCGGCACCTCTGGCCTGCTCGCCGGTCTTGCGGGCATGTTCGAGGTCGCTGGCCCCTCGGGTCAGGTCACCATCGACTTTAACGTGGGCTATGGCTTTACGGCGATCATCGTGGCCTTCCTTGGCCGGTTGCACCCGATTGGCATCCTGCTTGCCGGGGCGCTGATGGCGCTGACCTATATCGGCGGGGACATCGCGCAGTCCAACCTCGGCCTGCCCGCCGCCGCCATTCAGGTGTTCCAAGGCATGCTCCTGTTCTTCCTGCTCGCGCTGGACGTTTTCACTCATTACCGGCTGCGCTTTGGCGCGGCGGAGGCTGCCTGATGGATCTTTCCGCAATCAACCCGCTCTTGTTCGTCGCAGGCTTTCTCGTGGCCGCGACGCCGCTGATCTTCGCCGCCATCGGCGAATTGGTGGTCGAGAAATCCGGCGTGCTAAACCTCGGCGTCGAAGGCATGATGATCACCGGCGCGATCTGCGGCTTTGCCACGGCGGTCGAGACCGGTTCGCCGCTTCTGGGCTTTGCCGCCGCCGCTGTCGGTGGTGCCGTTCTCAGCCTGCTCTTCGCCTTCCTGACCCAAGTGGCACTGGCGAACCAAGTCGCCTCGGGCCTGTCGCTCACGCTCTTCGGCCTCGGCCTCTCGGCGCTGATCGGGCAAAGCTACGTCGGGATCAAACCACCACGCCTGAGTGACATCGACTTTGGCCCGCTGGCCGACATCCCGGTGATCGGGCCAATCCTTTTCACCCATGACATCATCCTCTACCTCGGCATCGCGTTGGTCGCTGGTGTCTGGGCGGTGCTGAAATTCACCCGTGCGGGCCTGATCCTGCGCGCGGTCGGCGAAAGCCACGACGCGGCCCATGCGCTCGGCTACAAGGTCAAACGCATCCGCACTGCGGCAATCCTCTTTGGCGGCGCCTGCGCGGGCTTGGGCGGGGCTTACATCAGCCTCATTCGCGTGCCGCAATGGACCGAAGGCATGACCGCCGGCATCGGCTGGATCGCCCTTGCCCTTGTCGTCTTCGCCTCTTGGAAGCCATGGCGCGCGCTTTTGGGTGCCTATCTTTTCGGCGGCATCACCCAGTTGCAACTGAACTTGCAAGGCGCGGGCGTTGCCATTCCGGTAGAGTATCTGGCAATGTCGCCGTATATCATCACCATCATCGTTCTGGTGGTGCTGTCGGCGGACAAAAGCGCCGCGCCGGCCTCTCTGGGCCGTACCTTCCACGCCTCGAACTAGGGGCATCACGTCACGCGGCATCGCCCGCACATCAAGCCCCGGCAAGGGGCACGCAAACAGGGGAAACCTCATGAAACTAACCACCCTTATGACCAGCGCGGCCCTTGCGCTCGGCCTTGCTTCGGGCGCTGTGGCCCAAGACAAGACCAAGGTCGGCTTTGTCTTTGTCGGCCCCGTGGGCGACGGCGGCTGGACCTACGAGCATAACGAAGGCCGCTTGGCCGTCGAAGAAGAGTTCGGCGACAAGGTCGAAACCGTCTTCGTCGAAAGCGTTGCCGAAGGCCCCGATTCCGAACGTGTGATGACGCAGATGGCGCTCGACGGTGCCGATCTGATCTTCACCACCTCCTTTGGCTACATGGACCCCACCATCAACGTGGCCAAGAAATTCCCCGATGTGAAATTCGAGCACGCCACCGGTTACAAACGCGCCGACAACGTCTCGACCTATTCCGCGCGTTTCTACGAAGGCCGCGCCATTCAGGGCCACATCGCGGGCTCCATGACGGAAAGCAACATCATCGGCTACATCGGCTCCTTCCCGATCCCGGAAGTGATCCGCGGCATCAACTCCGCCTATATCCACGCCAAGAAGGTAAACCCCGACGTTCAGTTCAAAATCGTCTGGGCCTACACGTGGTTTGACCCGGCCAAGGAAGCCGACGCCGCCAAGGTTCTGATCGAACAGGGCGCCGACGTGGTGCTGCAGCACACCGATTCCACAGCACCCCAAGCGGCTGCACAGGAAGCGGGCAACGTGATCACCTTTGGCCAAGCCTCCGACATGGCGCAATATGCACCCAAGCCGCGCGTGTCCTCGATCATCGACAACTGGGCGCCCTATTACATCGACCGCGTCAAAGCGGTGATGGACGGCACATGGGAAAGCCAAGACACATGGGACGGCATCGGGCCGGGCATGGTCGGCATTGGCGAGATCACCGACGCCGTGCCCGCAGATGTGAAAGCCGAAGCGCTGGAACTGAAAGAGAAAATCGCATCGGGCGAGTACCACCCCTTCACCGGTCCGATCAACAAACAGGACGGTTCCGCATGGCTGGCCGAAGGCGAAACCGCAGATGACGGCACGCTGGCGGGCATGAACTTCTATGTCGAAGGCATCGAAGGCACCATTCCTGAGTAAGCCGCACTGGCTGACCGACGACAGGGGCGCACGGGCAACCGCGCGCCCCTTTTTCGTCGCCGCCCCGGTCGGGGCCCCATGCGTGCGGTCCCCAAGCGCCCCGCCGCCTGCCCCTACGTAAACCCATTGCGCGCGGGCAGCGCACATGCCACCAATCTTGCATGACACAGATGCTCACCAGCCTTGATGGCACCCCCGCCAGCCGCCTCGCCTTCGGCACCATGCAGTTCGGCGGGCGCGCCGATGCGGCAGCCTCCCGCGCGATGTTCGACGCCTGTATCGAGGCCGGGATCACCCATTTCGACACGGCCCATGTCTATACCGACGGGGCGTCAGAGCGCCTTCTGGGCCAGTTCGTCCAAGACCGCCGCGAAAGCCTGATCATCGCCACCAAAGCCGCCTATACCGGCGGCGCGGGCCGGGCCAATATCCTCGCCTCTGCCGAGATATCCCGCCAGCGGATGCAGCTTGATACGCTCGATGTGCTCTACCTCCACCGCTTCGATCCCGACACCCCGCTGACCGAAAGCTTCGCCGCGCTGGCCGACCTGCAACAACAGGGCCATATCCGCCAAGTGGGCCTGTCGAACTTCGCCGCATGGCAGGTCGTAAAAGCCGCCCATATCGCCGCCGACTTCGGGCTTGAGATCGCGGTGATCCAACCGATGTACAACCTCGTCAAACGTCAGGCCGAGGTCGAGATCCTCCCCATGGCCGACGATCTCGACATATTGGTCGCCCCCTACTCCCCGCTGGGCGGCGGGCTGTTGACCGGAAAATACGCTGAGGGCGGCACTGGCCGCCTGAGCGAGGATGACCGCTATGCCGCCCGCTACGGGCAAGAGGGGATGCACGGCGCCGCTGCCGGTCTTGCCGCCCTCGCGCGGGATCTCGGCACCCATCCCGCAACCCTCGCCGTGGCCTGGGCAGCGGCCCATCCCACGAAGCCGACGCCGATCATCTCGGCCCGCTCCTTGGCCCAACTAGAGCCGTCGCTCGCCGCGCTGACCTACCTGATGACGCCGCAGACCTACGCTGCCATCTCGGCCCTGTCGCCGACACCGCCCCCGGCCACCGACCGGCTGGAAGAGCAGGCATGAGCCGCCTGCCCCCCAACGCCAGCGTCGCCGAAGACGCACGCGGTGACCGCCTCTTCGCCCCCGCCGCCGCGCGCAATCTCGACGCGCTTTGCGACCTGCTAGCCACCCACGCCCCGCCCCGGGGCCGTGCGCTGGAAATCGCCAGCGGCACCGGCCAGCATGTCGTGGGCTTCGCCAAACGCCTGCCGAGCCTCAGCTGGCAACCCAGCGACATCGACACCGCCCGCCGCGCCAGCATCAACGCCTATGCAGCCGAGGCCGCCTTGCCCAATATCGCCCCCGCGCTGCCGCTCGACGCGACCGAGCCCGGCTGGGCGGGCGACCACGGCCCCTTCGACCTGATCATGCTGGCCAATCTGCTGCATCTGATCTCGACCCCCGCCACCCGGTGCCTGATCGATGAAGCCTCCGCAGCCCTCGCCCCCGGCGGCACGCTGATCCTCTACGGCCCGTTCAAACGCGACGGCCAAACCACCTCCCCCGGCGATACCCGCTTTGACGCCCAACTGCGCGCCGCCGACCCCGCGATCGGCTATAAGGACAATACCGAGATGGCCCGCTGGCTCAGCGATGCAGCCCTCAGCCCGATCGACAAAGTGGACATGCCCGCCAACAACCTCGCCTTCATCGCCAGAAAGCCCAGCCCATGATCCTCCGCCGCGCCCTGATCCTGTCGCTCCTCGCCCTCGCCGCCTGCGGCTCCCCCGGCAGCCCGCCCCCGGCCCCGCCCGGCGTGCTCTTCCCCGCCGCCTTCGGCGACAGCGACCCGGTGAGCTTCAAAGGCCGCACCCCCGCCGCCTACCCCGTGCACGGCATCGACGTGGCCCGTTTCCAAAACGATATCGACTGGAACACAGCCCGCCGCGCCGGGGTGAACTTCGCCTTCATCAAGGCCACCGAAGGCGGCGACCTCAAAGACATCAACTTCGACAGCCACTGGCAAGGCGCGGGCCAAGCCGCCGTGAAACGCGGCGCCTATCATTTCTACTATTTCTGCACCCCGCCCGAAGATCAGGCCCGCTGGTTCATCCGCAACGTGCCCAAGACAGGCGGCATGCTGCCCCCGGTGCTTGATATGGAATGGAACCCCTTCTCCCCCACCTGCGCCCATGTCCGCCCGTCCGCTGCCGCCGTCCGCGATCAAATGCGCCGCTGGCTGCGCGTGGTGGAAGCGCATTACGGCCAACGCCCCATTATCTACACCACACCCAAATTCTACCGCGAGAACGACCTTGGCCGCTTCCGGGGGTACGACTTCTGGCTGCGCACCACCGCCAAAACCCCAGCTGAAACCTACCCCGGCCAAACATGGCGCTTCTGGCAATACAGCGCCACGGGCATCGTCCCCGGCATCGGCGGCGACGTGGATCTCAACGCCTTCTCCGGCAGCCGCGCCGACTGGCAAAACTGGGTCGCCACCCGCGCCCTGCGCTAAAACCAACGGGGGAGCGCCCCTCCCCCTCCTTCATCCTTTCTCAAATACCTTTGCGCCACCCTGCCGCAAAAGCGACGTGATCGGTTACCCCCCCAAACCAAACGCCTCCAATAGAAACGCCACCCCGCCCTCTTCATCCTTTCCCAAATACCTCTGCACAACGTCCACCCCAGACGCCACGCCACCCTTCACCCCCGCGCATAATACCGCGCCACAACGAACAGCCCGCCCACCAACAAAAGCGGCAACAAGAATATCCGAAATACATGCACCCCGAGCACCGCCAAAAGCGCGCCGATCAACTCATCCGCGCGGCTCCAAAGGTTGCTGGCAAGCTGCCGATACTCCGTCAAACCCGGTTCTTCCTCACCCAAAGCCTCGCTGCCGCCGACATTTGCGGTGATCTCCTCGATCACCTCCATGTTCCGCAGATAGACCCCTTCGGTGAGCTGTCCCGCCAGCGGCTCAGACACCACTAAGGCAAGCGGAAGCGCCAACCCCAGAAACCCGCCATACCACGCCAACCGCCGGGGCAGCCCGGCATGACCGCGCTTGCTCAAAGCCCAAACCGCCAGCGCGACAGACAACAGCCCCAACCCGATCGCACTCACCGGACCAAGCGCCACGGCGATCACCCCCGTGGCCACCATGACACCGAAAACCAGCCCCGCGATCCGCTCCACCGTGTCGTCAATCGGCTCCAACACCTTTAGTGGCCGCGCCGAGCCGGAGGCGATGAAGGACAGCCCCACCTCGATCTCCTGCGCGGTGGAGAGAAAGGCATTCAACGTGCGCAGCGTGACATAGGAAGCCGCCGCCGTGGTCGCCACATCCGCGGCATAGCCCTGCGCCGCGCCGACCACGGGATTGTCGCGCAGCAGCGCCGCCGTCAGCGCCAATACGCAAAAAAGTGCAAGCAGCCCGCGCCGGATCAACCGTCCGCCCGGATGCGCTGGTTCTTCGGATCATAGGGGCTGTCTTCGACCACCTCGGCCTCCCACAGTTGATCAAGCATCTTTACCTTCAGCCTCGTGCCTACCACCGCATCCTCGGGTTTGACATAGCCCATGCCGATGCTCTTGCCGAAGGCCACGGAGTAGCCCCCCGAGGTCAGCCGCCCGGTCCGGGTCTCGCCATTGTAAAGCACCTCACGGCCCCAAGGATCGGCATCCTCTGGCCCATCGATCAGCACGGTCACGCATTTCGCGCGGATGCCGTGATCGACCATCGCCTGCTTCCCGTGAAACTTCTTGTTCAGGTCGACGAAGCGCGGCAAATCCGCTTCCAAAGGCGTCGCATCCCGGCCCAGCTCATGCCCAAAGGCGCGATAGCTCTTCTCCTGCCTCAGCCAGTTCTGCGCCCGCGCGCCAACCAGCTTCATCCCATGCGGCGTGCCTGCCTTCTCCAACTGGTCGAACAGATGGTTCTGCATCTCGATCGGGTGATGCAATTCCCAGCCGAGCTCCCCGGTATAGGCCACCCGGATCGCGCGCACCGGCACCATGCCCAACTCGATGTCGCGCATGGTGAGCCATGGGAACCGCTTGTTGCCCAACACCGTCTCCGGCGCCGCATCCCGCACCAAGGCACCCAAAACATCCCGCGACTTCGGCCCGGCAATCGCGAAGACACCCCACTGCGTGGTCACGTCATGGCACTCAATATAGCCGACCTCAGGCATCTTATCGGCAATCGCCTTGCTCAGATAATCGCTGTCATAGGCCGTCCATGCCCCCGCCGAGACGAGGTAATATTCGTCCTGCGCCAAACGCACGATGGTATATTCCGTCCGCGTCGTTCCCGCCTCGCTCAAGGCATAGGTGAGGTTGATCCGCCCCACCGAAGGCAGCTTGTTGCAGGTGAACCAATCCAGAAACGCCGTTGCCCCCGGCCCGCGGACCAGATGTTTGGTAAAGGCCGTGGCATCGATCAGCCCGACCCCCTCACGGATCGCCCGCGCTTCCTCCACGGCATATTGCCACCAGCCCCCGCGCCGGAACGAGCGGCTGTCATGATCGCTAAATCCCTCCGGCGCAAAATAATTCGGCCGCTCCCAGCCATTCACCTGCCCGAATTGCGCCCCCCGCGCCGCCTGCCGGTCATAGGCGGGCGAGGTGCGCAGCGGACGGCACGCGGGCCGCTCCTCATCAGGATGGTGCAGAATATAAACGTGGTCGTAGGCTTCCTCGTTCTTGCGCGCGGCATATTCCGTGGTCATCCAATCGCCGTAGCGTTTGGGATCGAGGCTCGCCATATCGATCTCGGACTCGCCCTCCACCATCATCTGCGCCAGATAATAGCCGGTGCCGCCAGCCGCCGTGATCCCAAAGGAAAACCCTTCCGCCAGCCACATATTGCGCAGTCCCGGCGCTGGCCCCACCAAGGGGTTGCCATCGGGCGTATAGCAAATCGGCCCGTTGAAATCATCCTTCAGTCCGCAATCCTCGGCCGAGGGGATGCGGTGGTTCATCGCCATATATTGCTCTTCGATCCGCTCCAGATCGAGCTGAAACAGATCGGCCCGGAAGCTGTCCGGCACCCCATATTCAAACCGCGCCGGCGCGCCCTTTTCATAAACCCCAAGGATCCAGCCACCACGCTCTTCGCGCACATAGCTCTGCGCATCGGCATCGCGGATCACCGGATGCTCCCCGTTGCCCGCTGCCCGGTAATCGACCAAGGCCGGATCGCGGTCCATGACGATGAACTGATGTTCCACGGGAATCGCTGGCATCTTGATGCCCAGCATCCGCGCCGTGCGCTGCGCATGGTTGCCGCTCGCGGTCACCACATGTTCCGCCGTGATGACGATCTGCTCCTCCGACGGGACAAGGTTGCCGCCCTTCTCGACCATCTTGGTGCAGGTCACTTCCCAATGCGTCCCATTCCAATGGAACCCATCCGCCTGCCACTTGCGCTCGATCGCCACACCACGCTGCCGCGCCCCCTTGGCCATCGCCATGGTCACATCGGCGGGGTTAATATAGCCATCGGTCTGGTGATAAAGCGCCCCCTTCAAATCCGATGTCTCGATCAGCGGCCACTTTGCCTTAATCTCATCGGGGGTTAACCATTGATAGGGCACGCCGCAGGTCTCGGCGGTGGAAGCATAGAGCATATACTCATCCATCCGCGCATCCGTCTGGGCCATACGCAGATTGCCCACCACGGCAAAGCCCGCGTTCAGCCCCGTCTCCGCCTCCAGCGTCTTATAAAACTCGACCGAATACTGATGAATATGGGTCGTCGCATAAGACATGTTGAACAAGGGCAAAAGCCCCGCCGCATGCCAAGTCGAGCCAGAGGTCAACTCGTCCCGCTCCAAGAGCATCACATCATCCCAACCGGCCTTCGCCAGATGATAGGCGATCGACGTGCCAACCGCGCCGCCCCCGACAACCAATGCTTTGACTTGCGTTTTCATCTGCCAATCCCCCTGCGCTAGGCCCACTCCCGTTGTACGCAGCAGCACCACGCCCCGCAGGCAGCAGCCGACCCAACATCGTCAAAAACCGACCTCACCCGCTCCCCCAAAGCGCCACCTCAGCCCAAGCGCGCGCGCCCCACCTTCATCCTTTCTCAAATACCCTGCACAACCTCTCCCACCGCACAACATCTAGGCAGACCACACCGCCCCCCCCCACCTTCATCCTTTCCCAAATACCCTGCACGCCCCCTCCCGCCGCACAACATCAGGGCAAAACACCCCATCTCACCCCGGCAAAATCTTCCCCGGGTTCAAAATATTCTGCGGATCCAGCGCCGCCTTCACGGTCGCCATCACATCCACCGCAGCCCCCAGTTCCTTGCGCAGATAGGGCCGCTTGCCCTGCCCAATCCCATGTTCGCCGGTGCAGGTCCCATCCATCGAAATCGCCAGTTCCGCCAGCCAGCTGACGAAGGCCTCGCCGCGCGCGACTTCTGCGGGGTCGTCCATGTCGATCAACAAGGACGCGTGAAAATTCCCGTCCCCTGCATGGCCCACGATTGGGGCGATCAACTGCAACTCTTCCGCCCGCGCTTGGGCCGCCACCACGGCATCGGCGAGGCGCGAGATCGGCACGCAGACATCCGTGGCCACCGCCTTGCAGCCCGGTCTCAGCGCCAGCACCGCCCAATAGCCGTCATGGCGGGCCTGCCATAGCTTGCTGCGTTCTTCGGGGGTCGTCGTTGCGGCATAGCCGCTGCCGCCGAACTCTTCCGAGAGCATGCCAAAGGTCTCGGCTTGTTCCACCACGCCCGCTTCGGAGCCGTGGAATTCCAGCAGCAAAAGCGGTGTTTCGGGCAGGGTCAGCTTGGAATAGGCGTTCACGGCCTTGACCACATCGGCGTCCAGAAGCTCGATCCGCGCCACGGGCAGGCCGTATTGGATGACCGCCATCACGGTCTCGCAGGCGGCCTGTACCGTCGGGAAGGAACAGCGGGCCGAGGACATCGCCTCGGGGATGCCTTGCAGGCGCAGGGTGATCTCGGTGATGATCCCAAGCGTCCCTTCCGAGCCCACGAAAAGCCGCGTCAGATCGTAGCCCGCCGAAGATTTCCGCGCCCGCCCGCCGGTGCGGATCACCCGGCCATCGGCCAGAACCACCTCAAGGCTCAGGACGTTGTCCTTCATCGTGCCATAGCGCACCGCATTGGTGCCGCTGGCCCGCGTCGCGGTCATCCCCCCGAGCGACGCATTCGCGCCGGGGTCGATCGGAAAGAACAGCCCCTGATCGCGCAGATGGGTGTTGAGCGCCTCGCGGGTCACGCCGGGCTGCACCCGGCAGTCCAGATCGCCGGCATTGACCTCAAGCAGGCGGTCCATCTGCATGACATCGATGCAAATCCCGCCCGCGGGGGCGTTCACATGCCCCTCAAGCGAGGTGCCCGTCCCGAAGGGGATCACCGGCACCCGATGGGCGGCGCAGATACGCACCGCCTGCGCCACCTCTTCGGTCGAGCGCGCCATGACCACCGCATCAGGCGCCTGCGTGTCGATCCATGTGGTGGTATGGCCGTGCTGTTCGCGAATGGCTTGGCCAGTTAGCAGATTGTCCCCGAAGGCTTGTTGTAACTCGTCCAGCGCGGCGGTGATCCCCACCTCATTTCGCGGCAAATCTGCGATTTTGGTCACGTTCTATCTCCCAATAGCATCCTCACGCCGCAAAATCTTGCGGCGGCATCTTTGTAAATTAATCACACGAAAGGCCCGCGTTGCCGCAGCCGTCCGTGGGTCAGAGCATGGAAGGCACGACCTGATCCGGCGGACGGTGGCCGTCGTCGAAGGTCTTGATGTTGATCAGGACTTTCTCGCCCATCTCAATCCGCCCTTCCAATGTGGCAGAGCCCATATGCGGCAGCAGCACGACGTTCTTTAGCTCGCGCAGGCGCGGATTGATCTCGCGACCATGTTCATAGACGTCCAGCCCCGCGCCCTTGATATCGCCAGATCGCAGCATCCGCGTCAGCGCGTTCTCGTCGATCACCTCCCCTCGGGAGGTGTTCACGATCACCGCGTCGGGCTTCATCAGACCCAAGCGGCGGGCGTTCATCAGATGGAAGGTGCTGGGGGTATGGGGGCAGTTGATGCTGATCACGTCCATCCGGCTGACCATCTGATCAAGGCTCTCCCAATAGGTGGCCTCTAGCGCGCCCTCGATCTCTTCGCGCAGGCGTTTGCGGTTGTGGTAATGCACCTGCATGCCAAAGGCCCGCGCCCGGCGCGCCACGGCCTGACCGATGCGGCCCATGCCCAGAATGCCCAGACGGCGCCCGCCAACGCGGCCCCCCAAGAGTGCCGTGGGCGCCCAGCCGTCCCAATTGCCCGATTGCATCACCGCCATGCCCTCGGGCATGCGGCGGGTCACGGCAAGGATCAGCGCCATGGTCATATCAGCGGTATCGTCGGTCAGCACGCCGGGGGTGTTCGACACCAGCACGCCGCGCTGGCGCGCGGTGGCCACATCGATGTGATCGACCCCGGCCCCGTAGTTGGCGATCAGCTTCAGCCGCTCGCCCGCTTGGGTGATCAGCGGCGCGTCGATCTCATCGGTGATGGTGGGCACCAGCACATCGGCTTGACGCATCGCCGCGCCCAATTCCTCGCGGGTCATCGGCCTGTCATCTTCGCGCAGGGTCACGTCAAACAGCTCTGACAGCCGTGTTTCCACGGCCTCTGGCAACCGTCGCGTCACTACAACACTCAACCGCTTCTTTGACATGCCTGCTCTCCCGGTCTTGGCGTCGCCTCGTTTCGCGGGCATGGTGTCTCATGCAGCGACGAGGCACAAGAACTCGCGCCGGAAAAAGAGCAACAATAACCCGCAGATTTGCACAGCACCGACCCACAGCAGTGAACCGCATAGCAGGCAATTCCATGATAACCGCTTTCTTTCGCAGCGCCCTGATGGTGGGCGCGCTGCTTTTGGCACAGGCGACCTCCGGCGTCGCAGAAGAGGCGCGTGGACAGGTTACGAACCTGCCCCTGCCCCGTTTCGTTTCGATGAAAGCCTCCGAAGGCAATGTGCGCCGCGGCCCGTCCCTGTCGCACCGGATCGACTGGGTCTACAAACGCCGCGAACTGCCGCTCAGGGTCACCGCCGAACACGGGCATTGGCGCCGGGTCGAAGACCGCGACGGCATGGGCGGCTGGGTGCATTACTCGCTTTTGTCCGGCACCCGCACGGTGCTGGTCGAACAAGACATGCTACAATTGCGCATCAATCCCGATCCCAAAGCCGCCGTCGTGGCGCGGCTGGAACTCGGCGTGGTGGCCCGTCTGGGCGAATGCACGCTGGAATGGTGCGAATTGCGGTCAGGCGGCTTTACCGGCTGGGCGCCCAAGGTCCGGCTCTGGGGTGTTGGCCCCAAGGAACTGCGCGAATAACTCCGCCCCGCCGCGCCAATTGCATGATCCCGGCGCATGCGCCACTCTGCCCGCAAAATTCAAGCCGGAGAGAGCGCCATGCAAGCCATCACCTATGACCAATTCGGAGCCGCCGCCGAAGTGCTGCGCCTGTCGGAGGTCGACAGCCCCGCCCCGCAAGCCGGAGAGGTCTGCGTCGCGCTCAGCCATTCGGGCGTGAACCCGTCGGACGTGAAGGCCCGCGCGGGCACCCGCCCCGGCGTCAGCAAACCGCCCTTCCCGCAGGTCATCCCCCATAGCGACGGCGCGGGAGAGATCGTCGCCGTGGGCGCGGGCGTCGATGCGAGCCGCGTGGGCCAGAAGATCTGGATCTGGAACGGCCAGTGGCAACGCGGCTTTGGCACGGCGGCTGAGCAGATCACCCTGCCCGCCCATCAAGCCGTGCCCCTGCCCGATGGCGTCTCGTCCGAGGTCGGCGCGCAGCTTGGCATTCCGGGGCTGACCGCCTGCCACGCCGTCTTTGGCGGCGGCGGGGTGGCCGGGGAAACGGTGCTGATCCAAGGCGGCGCAGGCACGGTGGGCTATCTTGCAGTGCAACTGGCGAAATGGGGCGGGGCCAAGGTGATCGCCACCTGTAGCCCCCGCGACAACGATCTGCTGCGCGATGCAGGCGCCGATGCCGTGTTCAACTACGCCGACCCCGATCTCGCCGCCGCCGTGCTCGATGCCAATGGCGGCAAGCCGGTCGACACCATCGTAGAGACGGAGTTCGGCCTGAACATCACCACCGACACCGAGGTCATCGCCCCCAATGGCCGCATCGCCGCCTATGGCTCGGCGGCGGAAATGTCGCCGGTGCTGCCCTTCTATCCGCTGCTGTTCAAGGCGGTCACGATCGACATCATCCTGATCTACCTGCTGCCCGCAGGCCCGCGCGAACAGGCAATCAACCGGTTGCACCACGCGTTGGAGGACGGCGCCCTGCGCTGCCCCGTCGACACGGTCCTGCCGCTTTCTGAGGCCGCCCGCGCCCATGAGTTGGTCGAGGCCGGACAGCGCAGCGGGGCGGTGCTGCTCGATTGTCAGGGGTAACGCGCTAATTGGCCAAGCCACCGTCCCCCGTCGCCCGGGGCGGTGGCCCATCCCGCTGACGGAGTTCCCCCATGCGCCTCACCGCCGCCCTGCCCCGCCTGTTCCTCTGCCTGCTGCTGAGCTGCGCGCTGCCCCTCACCCCGGCCTTTGCGCAGACCAGCGACCAGCCCGAGGGCACCATCGCCGTCGAAGGCGATGCCACGGCGGACGCCGCCATCGCCAAACGCATCCGCGCCATCCTGCGCGAGCTTGAGGGGTTCGAGAAGGTCCGCGTCTCTGTCGCCTCCGGCATCGTCACGCTGACCGGCACCACGCTTGACACCGCCAGCGCCGCGCGGCTGAACGATTTGGCGGGCCGTGTCGAAGGGGTGGTGGCGATCCGCAACGAGGTGCGCGAAAGCACCGATGTGGCCGAGCGGCTCAACCCCGCCGTAGAGCGTTTCCGGGACCGGATGGCGCAGGCCCTGGCCTTCCTGCCGCTGGCCCTGGTGGCGCTTGGGGTCTTTGGCCTGATCATCGTCGCCGGGCTGGCGCTGGCGCGGCTGCGCAACCCTTGGGATCGGCTCGCCCCCAACGCGTTCATCGCTGACATTTACCGCCAGATCATCCGGCTGGCCTTTGTCATCGCAGCACTGGTTGTGGCGCTGGATATCCTCGGCGCCACGGCGCTGCTCTCGGGCATCCTTGGCGCGGCGGGGATCGTCGGCCTCGCCATCGGTTTCGCGGTGCGCGACACGGTCGAGAATTTCATCGCCTCGGTCATGCTATCGATCCGCCAGCCCTTTCGCCCCAACGACACGGTCGAGATCGACGGCGACACCGGCAAGGTGATCCGCCTGACCAGCCGTGCCACGATCCTGCTGACCTTTGACGGCAACCACCTGCGCATCCCCAATGCCACCGTCTTTAAAAGCCGGATCACCAACTATTCGCGCAACGCCGAGCGGCGGTTCATCTTTACCCTCTCGGTCGCCAGCGACGCCGATCTGGCCCGCGCCCGTGATTTGGCGCTGGAAGTGTTGAACGACCTACCCTTTGTCCTATCCAGCCCCGAAGCCGCCGCTTGGGTGGACGAGGTCGCCGATCACTGGATCAACATGCAATTCGCCGGTTGGATCAACCAAGAAAGCACCGATCTTGTCGCCGCCCGCAGCGAAGCGATTCGCCTGACCCTCTCAGCTTTCGATGCGGCGGGCCTCACCGCGGGGCCACCGGCCTATCGATTGATCTCTCATGGCGAATCGCTGTCGGACGGACCCATCGATTCGCCGCAAACGGCAGCCGCACCCACGAATCCCGCCGCTGTTCAGCCCGTCGACCCCCAAACCGAGCGGGAATTGACCCGCATCGTCGCGCAGGAACGTGCCGAATTGCCCAGCAAAGACCTGCTCTCTGTTGATGCCGCCGAAGAATAGGCTAATTTCTTTAAAACGGGTCTTGCGCCCCGGGCCAGAGAACTTTAGTTAGCGCCCTGTGTTGGGATGTAGCCAAGTGGTAAGGCAACTGTTTTTGGTACAGTGTACCGTAGGTTCGAATCCTACCATCCCAGCCAACACTCTCCCCCGATAGCCCCCCTGCACAGCGCCCGGCCTACGACATCGCGTCGCAGATCAAAGCGCCCTATAGCCTTGCCGCGACAGCCGGGGTATCAGGGCGCATGTCCGCCGTTTCGCGCATATCCTCGCTTCGGGTCAGCCTGACCCTCTTGCTGCTGCTGGCCCTTGCCAGCTTGCCTTTCGCCCATCGGGCGACCGCGCAGGTGCAGCAGGATCCGGCGTTCATCGCCTTTATCCAAGCGGGCGGCACGTTGAGCGACCTTTGCGATGGGCCGGTCGAAGGGCAGAACCATGCGGCATTGGATTGCGAAGCCTGCCGCATCGTCAACGCGCTGATCTTGCCCAGCCCGGCGGATGTCTTGCTGCCGCGCGCGGCGCTGCACTTTGCCACGCCCCGCCTGACCCGCGCCTTGGGCGCACCACGCAGCCCCGCCGGGGCGCCACCGCCTGTCCGGGGGCCTCCCTTCGTCTGAGCCACCACCTTTTTTACACATCTCAGACAATGGAACATGACAATGAAATCTCTCTATACCGCAGCTTTGGCTGCCCTCCTTGCCCTGCCCGCCGCCGCGCATGAGTACACCGCAGGCGCTTTGACCGTCGATCACCCGATGGCCTATGAGACCCCGAAAACCGCCCGCGTGGGCGGCGGCTATCTGACGATCACCAATGGCGGCGACACTGCCGATCGTCTTGTCAGCATCAGCGCCGAGGGCTTTGACGAAGTCTCTCTGCATGAGACGACCACCGATGACATGGGCGTCGCGCGCATGTCCCATGTGGACGGCATCGACCTGCCCGCGGGCGAAACCGTCACCCTCAAGCCCGGGGGGCTGCATGTGATGTTCATGGGTCTCGACGGTGACCCTTTTGAGGAAGGCGAGAAAATCCCCGCCACCCTGACCTTTGAAAAGGCCGGGACCTTGGATGTGACGTTCAATGTCGAAAGCCGCCGCGGGCATGACGCGGGCGGAATGGATCACTCCTCGCACGAGCATAAACACTAAGCCCGAGCCAATCGCAGGATGCGCCGCAAGGCGTTGACCGGCCCGCTTCAACACCTCTGCCTCTGGGCGGTGGTGTTGTTGTTTGGGGCGTTCTCGGCGCTCGCGCCCGGAACCATGCCAGAGCGCCAGCAAGGCGCGCTGACCATGGTGCTGTGCACGGGCTACGGGGTGGAGACGGTGACCATCGGGCCGGATGGCGAACCGGTGCAGCCCGAGCACAAGCCCTGCGACTGGAACCAGCACTCCCTCGCGGCCCTACGCAGGGGGCAGGCGGTGCAGCCCTTGGCCGTCACCTTTCACCCGGCGCCACCGCTGCCCCCTGCCCCTGCCACAGGGCCCAAACCGCGCCGCGCCTCTGTCAAACGCGCAAGGGCGCCGCCACGGGTTCTCTGACCTCCAAACCACATATCAATTCAGTCAGAGGACCAAACACATGGTTTCCATCGATCCTGCAGGCGCGGCAGCCCTGCAAAACGACAACACGCAACGTGCGAACAGCTTTTACCGCGCCGCTTGGCGCTGGCATTTCTATGCCGGGGTCTATGTTATCCCCTTTTTCATCATGCTCGCCCTGACCGGGCTTGTGATGCTTTGGATTGCCTTCATCGGCGGCCGGGACGGAGAGCGGATTGCCGTCACGCCCCAAGACGCGCCCCTTGCCCTCTCCGATCAGGCCGCCGCCGCGCAGGCCAGCATCGAAGGCGGTACCCTTTTGCAATATGTCGCCCCCCGCGCCGATGATCTGGCCGCGATCTTTCGGGTGGACGCGCACGACGTGGCGACCATGGTCGCCGTCGATCCCTATACCGCCGAAGTCCTCGCCAGCTTCCCGCGCCGCAGCGGTTGGTACGACATGGCCGACAACATCCACGGCAGCCTGCTGCTGGGTGTCACCGGCGACCGCATGATTGAGATCGCGGCATCGCTTGGCATGGTGCTGATCGCCACGGGGCTCTACCTCTGGTGGCCGCGCGGCACCGGTTTGCGCGCGGCGTTGCTGCCGCGACTAGGCCGTGGGCGGGCCTTATGGAAATCCCTGCACGGGGCGATCGGGCTTTGGGTGTCGGTCGTGCTGTTCTTCTTCCTGATCTCCGGACTGTCATGGGCCGGTATCTGGGGCGAGAAGATGGTGCAGGCATGGAGCCAGTTCCCGGCGGAGAAATGGGAAGCCCCGCTATCGGATGACATCCACGCCAGCATGAACCACGGGCCCAAGGAGGTGCCTTGGGCGCTGGAGCAAACCCCGATGCCCGCCTCAGGCAGCGATGCCGGGGTGGCAGGATTGGCCGAAGGCACGCCCGCCACGCTTGACACCATCGACGCGCTGGCCCGGCAGATCGGCTTTGACGCGCGCTATCAGATGAACCTGCCCCGCGGCAAGGACGGTGTTTGGACGCTGAGCCGGGATTCGATGAACACCGATGCCGAAGACCCCACCTGCGACCGGACGGTGCATATCGACCGGCACACGGGCAAGATCCTCGCCGATGTGCGCTATGCGGATTATTCGCTGGCCGGGAAGGCGATGGCCGTGGGCATCGCGCTGCATATGGGCACTTTGGGTTGGCCGAGCGTTCTGGCCAATACGCTGTTTTGTCTCTCGGTGATCTTTCTCTGCGTCTCGGGCGTGGTGATGTGGTGGAAACGCCGCCCGGCAAATCCTGCCGGTTGGCTCTCTGCCCCACCCGCGCCGCGCAATATGACGCTGTGGAAAGGCGCGGTTGTGGTCGGTCTGGCCGTGGCGCTGGCCTTTCCGATGGCGGGGGTCACCCTGCTGGTCGTGGGTCTGCTGGATTGGCTCCTGCTCCGCCGCGTGCCCGCGCTCAAGCGCATGGTCTCCTAAGATGCCGCCCGCCCCTCTTCGCGGGGGCGGGCACCCTCGCGGCGTTCAGGCCGTGTGCTGTTTGATCAGCTCTTTGTACAGCGCTTGGATGCGTTTGGTGACAGGCCGCTCGCCCGTGCCGATAGATTTGCCGTCGATCTCGGCCACCGGGGTCTGCGCGCCAAAGGTGCCGGTGAGGAAGGCCTCATCCGCGCCGTAAGCCTCGTAGAGCGAGAAGTTCTTTTCCTTCATCGGGATGCCGTTTTCATGGCACAGGTCAATCACCTTCTGCCGCGTCACCCCGTTCATGCAGTAGTCGCCCGTGGAGGTCCAAACCTCGCCCCGGCGCACGATGAAGAAGTTGCAGGCGTTTGTGGTGTTCACGAAACCATGCGGGTCGAGCATCAGCGCCTCATCCGCGCCCGCTTCCTCGGCCTGAAGGCAGGCGATGATGCAGTTGAGCTTGGAATGGCTGTTAAGCTTCGGGTCTTGGCTGTGCGGTAGGCCGCGCACCTGCGGGACCGAGGCCAGACGGATGCCCTTGGATTGCAGCCGGTCCACGGGTTTGGAATGCTCCATGATGATCACCAGCGTCGGCCCAGTGGTGCTAAGCGACGGGTGTTGAAAGGGTTTGTCCTTGATCCCGCGGGTCAGCATCAGGCGGCAGTGCACGTCATCATGCATGTCATTGGCCTCCGCCGTGCGGCGCAGGGCGTCGGCGATGCCGGCCTTGTCCATCCCCACGTAGAGTGAGATCGCTTTGCAGGAGTTGAAGAAGCGGTCCATATGCTCATCGAAGAAGGCCCATGTGCCGTTGTAGAGGCGCATGCCCTCCCAAATGCCGTCGCCCAGCATGAAGCCCGCGTCATAGACCGAGACTTTGGCTTCGTCGCGGTGCAGGATGTCGCCATTGACGTAGATCTTGATGTCGCGGTTGCGCGCGTCTTCGTCGGCGGCGTGGGTGGTGGTGTGTTCGGTCATGATGGGGTCCGTTGGTGAGGGCGGTTGGCGCTATTGATACGCAAATGGTCCGCTCTTACCACCCCGGCCCGGAATCAAGCCGCAGGCGCCGGGCCATCGCCTGCCCGCCCGGACGGGTTGGCGATTTGGTGAGGCTGAGCGTGGCCTCGCGGGACGCACATCACGGTTGAACCATAAAGTGGCACGAGGGACCGTCAGATCGCCTACCCGCGGGCAGGCGCTGGCCCTTGTGTTATACCCGCCAGCTCAACACGCGCCGCTCCACAAAGGCCACAGCCGCCGACACCGCCACGCCCAGCAGCGACAAGATCACCACCCCCGCAAACAGCCGCTCCAAGTCATAAAGACTCCCCGCCTGCAGGATATACGCCCCAATCCCATATTCCGCGCCCAGCATCTCTGCCGCCACCAGCAGGATAATCGCGATCGTCAGCGAAATCCGCAGTCCCGAAAGGATCCCCGGCATCGCGCCGGGCACCACGATCTTGGACACGATCGACCACCAGCCAAGCCCGAAACTCTGCCCCATGCGGATCAGCACCCGGTCCACATTGTCCACCGCCGCATAGGTCGCCACCACCGTGGGCGTGAAGGTGCCAAAGGCGATCAACGCGTATTTGCTGGCCTCATCAATCCCGAACCAGATGACGAAGAGCGGCAGCAGCGCGATCTTAGGGATCGGGAAAATCGCGGCCACCAGCGGCACCAGCCCCGCGCGGACCAAAGAGAACAACCCGATCAACACGCCAATACCGATGCCCAATGAGGCACCGATCAGCGCGCCCACCGCCAGACGGGTCAGCGAGGGGCCGAGGTGTTTGAACAGCATCCCCGACTGGTAAAGCTCTTGAAAGGTCAGCAAGACATCGCTGGGCCGCGGCAGGGTCAGGGGCGAGATGAAGCCGCTGCGCGTGCCCCATTCCGCCAGCAGGATCAGCACCACGAAAACCGCAAGCCCCACGCCGCGCCGCGTGCCGGGCTGGAAGCCACCGCCGCGAAAAGTGACCTCGCGGGCATTCACATCCGTCATTTCAGCCATCGATCAACTCCGCATCCGCCGCCGCGGCCTCATCACGCATCAAGCCCCAAAGGTGCTGCTGCTGCGCCTCCAATGCCGGGTCGCCGTGGCGCCGCTCGGCCAGTGGCATGTCCAACTCCACCACCTCACGCAGCTCACCCGGACGGCGCGACAGGACGACGATCTTATGCCCCAGCCGCACCGCCTCGGCGAGGTTGTGTGTCACATAGACCGCCGTGAAAGGCTGCCGCGTCCAGAGCGCCACAAGGTCATCCATCAGCAATTCGCGGGTCTGGCTGTCAAGCGCGCTCAGCGGCTCATCCATCAGCATCACGGCGGGGTTCACCGCCAGCGCCCGGGCAATCGCCACCCGCTGTTTCATCCCGCCCGACAACTGCTTGGGCAGCGCATCGGCGAAATCGGTCAGCTTGGTCCGCGCCAAGACATCGGCGATGATCGCCTCGCGCCGCGCCTTGCCCAGCCCATGCCCCTCCAGCACCAGCGCCACATTGCCGCGCACCGTGCGCCAAGGCAGCAGGGCGAAGTCCTGAAAAATATAGGTCAGCGGGTTCAGACAGTCCGCAGGCGCATCGCCCATTTGCAACACCCGACCTTCGCTGGGGCGTTCCAACCCGCCCAGCATCCGCAGCAAAGTGGATTTGCCACAGCCCGACGGGCCGACGATGCAGACGATCTGGCCGGAGGGAATGTCGAGCGTGATGTCACGCAACACTTGGGTATCGCCATAATAATGGCTGACGGAGGAAAGCTTGAGGTCCATGCCGCCCTTTTTCAGCAAAAACGCCCCGCGCGCAATGTGCGATCCGCAAGCGGGCGCGACCGCCCTGCCCCGCGGGGTCGGTTAGGAGCGCGGCTCCCCCTTACCGCGCAGCCCGTCCACCGCGATCCCGGCGGTGAACCCATGCACCAAGGTCGACAGAAGGATGGCAAAACCCACCATCGCCCACAGCGGCTCCTCGTCCAAAAACTCGACCTTCCCCGCCGCATAGGCAAGGTAATAGATCGACCCGATCCCCCGTATCCCATAGAGCGCGATAACCCAGCGGGGGCGCGTCTCAAGCGGCGTGCCCATAAGCGACAGCCACCCCGCCAAGGGGCGCACGACAAAGATCAGCGCCAGCACGATCACCGCGCCTGCAAGGGTCAGATCGCTCAGCAAGGCAGGCATCACCGCGCCAATCGCCACCAGCAAAAGCGCCGTCAGCGCATGTTCAACAGCGGCGGTGAAGTCATGCAAACGGCGGTGGAATGCATGATCCGCCTCGACCCGCCGGATCACCAGACCGGCCATTGCCACGGCGATAAAGCCATAGCCCTCGGCCAATTCGGTGGTGCCATAGCACAACAGCACCCCCGCCAAGGCCACCACGCCCGAGGAGGTTTCGGCCAGTACCGCATTGCGCGGCACCGCGAAGAGAACCTGCCCCAAGGCCCAGCCCCCCGCAGCCCCCATGACGGCACCCACGGCGATGCGCCAAAAGACGTCCCGCGCCAGCCATTCCACGCCCCAAGACGCCGGGGCCAACCCCTCGGCGGCGACCAGAATGCCAAGGTAGACGAAAGGAAAGGCCAAGCCGTCATTGAGTGCCGCCTCGGTCGTCAGCGCGAAACGCACCGGATGCTCGCCACCCTCATGCGGCGGGCCGACCTGCACATCGGCGGCCAGAACCGGATCGGTGGGCGCCATCACCGCCCCCAAGAGGATCGCGCCCGCCGCAGTCATCCCCGCAAAGGCCCAGCCCATCAGCGCGACCGACAGGATCGTCAGCGGCATGGTCAGCGCCAGCAACCGCGCCGTCGGCCCCCAGCGGGACCAATCCGAAAGCCGGTCTATCCGCAGCCCCGTCGCGAAAAGCGCGACGATCACGCAAAGCTCCGACACGACCTCCCAAGGGAAGGGCATGGTGCGCGGGTCGGGGAATGTCGGCATGCCGGGGACAAGGGCGAAGACCCCCATGCCCAAAAGGATCAACAGCCCCGAGGCCGCAGGCTCTCGCCGACTGAAGAAACGGGGCAGCCAATGGGCAAGGATGACCACCGCCCCCACGGCCCCTAATGCGAAATGATAGCCGTTCAGGGCGAAAAAACTGCCGTCGCTCACCGTCGTTTCCCGTTTTCTGGTCAGGGGCTTGGCCCCGCATCAGCATCATAGGTATTTTCGCACGGCGGTATTGCCAGTCATGCGCGGCGGAAATCCCCTTGCAGGCCCAAAAGGAAAAGGCGCGCCCGTGGGGAGCGCGCCTTGCACTGCGTAGCATTCAGAGAGTCGCGCGATCAGCTGCCCATCGTCTCAACATAAGAGGTGTCGATCAGCGTGTCCAAAGTGATGTCGGCATCGACCAACCCTTCGGACTGGAACCACTCCAACTGATCGCGGACCGAGGCGACGTTCAGCTTGGCCCCTTCGTTCAGGCGCATGGTGCCATTGATGATCGAAGGCGCGGCCTTGTCGCGCGGGCGGTCGGTGTAGACATATTTGTGGATCAGATCGACCATCTCATCCACGCCCGCATCGCCGCCTTCCTTGGCGATCATCGCCGCGTTGTAATCGGCGACACCTTTGGAATAACCGGCGAGGAAATTCTTGGTCATCTCCTGCTCATTCGTGGCGTTTTTGGTCGAGGTGAAGACCGTGGTCACCTGATAATCCGGCAGATAGGTCGCCACATCACCGATGATATGCACGGCACCCGACCCGGCCAGCGGCTTGGCGATATGCGGCACGATCGACCATGCGTCGATCTGGCCCGACTTCAGCGCGCCGATCACCGCGCCGACCTTTTGCAGCGGCTTGAACTTGAGGTCGATCCCCTCAGCCGCGGCCATTTTGGAGCCCATATAGTGGAAGGACGACCCCGCCTGCGTCATGCCAAAGCTCTTGCCGTCCAACATGCCCGGCGCGGTGATGCCCGCCTGATAAGCCGCGTCGGAGACGAGGAATTTCTGCCCGTCGATGCCCTGCTCTTCTTGCAGGCCGCCGCCGATCACCTTGACCGCGCCCTTTTGCGCCAGCGACACCAGCCCACCGGAAATCGCGGTGATCGCATAGTCCACATCGCCGCTGGCAATCGCCACGGCCATTGGCTGCGCGGCCTCGAAAAAGCGCAGTTCGACATCCAGACCGGCCTCTTTGAAATAATCCCGTTCAAAGCCGACGAAGCTGCCCGCGTGGCTGGTGAAACGCAGCGCGCCCAGAGTGATCTTGCGGTTCTGCGCCAGTGCCGGTGCCGCCAGCCCCACAGCCGTTGCGGCGCCCAAAGTTGCGATGGCCTGACGGCGGGTGAACAGGGTCATGATCTTACTCCTCCAATTTTGCCGCAGCATGGTCGGCGGCTGCGCAAAAAGTCAAGCGAGAGCGGTATTTACCGATACAACCAAGACTAGCATATCATCCCAAAGCGTGGCATCGATTTGTCCATGAAGCTCTTTTCGTCCAAGACCCGCCCCATGCACCTCGGCCCCTTTCCGCTGGAACGGCTGCGCCGGTTACAGGCACCGCATGACCGGCTGCCCAAGACGCCCGAGCCGGAACTGCGGTTCGAGCGACCCGAGGCACCGCAGAGCATCTGCAACGCCATGGCCCCCTTTCAGGCGATGATGGACGTGCTGCGCGACGGGCCTGTCAACAGGGCGGGCGCAGTGATCCCCGACAGCCCGCAGGAGCGGGCCAACCATCTGAAATCCTTTGGCTATTACAACGATGCCTCGATGATGGGCATCTGCGCCCTGCCGCGCGCGGCAGGGCTACCCTACCCGCGCCGCAGCCAAGGCACCGCGCAATTGGCCGAAGGTCTGCGCAGCCGCCAGACCAAGACGCTGGCCGCGGGCGTCGATGTAATCATGGCCAACCTGCGCGACGCCGTGGATGCGCCAGAAACCCCGATCGACGGCCACAGTCATGCGCTGGTGATCCTCACCGCCTACCCCCGCGACCCGCGCGGGGGCGAGCCGGGCAGCGACTGGATCATGGACGCGCAAGCCGAGCGCGCCTGCCTGCGCGGGACCGAGAACGCCACCGTGCTCGCCGAATACATCCGCCAGTTGGGCTTCGCAGCCAAGGTCCATTCCGCCACGACCTCGGAAGTAAACCTCGGCCAGCTGGCCGTGGCCGCGGGGCTCGCGGTGGTGGAGGGCGGCAGGCTGCAAGCGCCATGGATCGGCCCGCGTTTCGGGCTGGCCGTGGTCACGACCGACATGACACTCGCCCCTGACATGCCGCTTTGCCCCTTGGCCGAACAGCCGTGGTCGGTGCTGAAAGGCCCACATTGGCAGTTTGGCATCCACGGCGGGATCAGCGCGCGCGACGTCGACCCTTACGCGCGGCGTGATTATGCCATGGGCCCGCATCCCTTCGAGACGTTGAAGCGGGTGGCGGAACCCACCACCTACATCGACGCCCCCAATGTGCCGCGCGTGCCGAAGCGTGGAGACCTCTTCGCACGCGGGCAGTTCGGCGACATGGGGCCGAAGGTGCAAAACGCCATGAAGGGCGGGCATCACGTGATCAAATCCGCCCCCTCCGCCGCACAGCGCCGCCTGCTGGGCGCGCTGATCCTGTTGCAGGACGGGCCGGTGAACGAAGACGCCCCCGAGGCCGGGGATGCCGCCCGCAATGCGGCGAACCTCAAGGCAGCGAGCTATTTTCTGGGCGCCGATGCCGCGGGCCTCTCGGCCTGCCCGGAGTGGACGTGGTACAGCCACGATGCCACCGGCACCCCGATCACCCCGCCGCATGACCAAGCGCTGAGCCTGATCATCGACCAGGGGTATGACACGATGGAAGGCTCTTCGGGCGACGACTGGATCGCCGTGTCGCAATCCATGCGCGCCTACCTGCGGTTCTCGATGCTGGGCGGCGTGCTGGCGCAGCATCTGCGCAACCTCGGGCATTCCGCCAAGGCCCATACGGTGATGGACGGCGACGTGCTGCAACCGCCGCTCCTGCTGCTGGCGGGCTTGGGCGAGGTCAGCCGCATCGGGGAGGTGATCCTGAACCCCTTTCTCGGCCCGCGACTGAAATCCGGCGTGGTCACCACCACCCTGCCCGTCGCCCACGACAAGCCCATCGACTTCGGCCTGCAAAAGTTCTGCGAGGCCTGCAACAAATGCGCCCGCGAATGCCCCTCCGGCGCGATCACCGCGGGGCCGAAGAAGATGTTCAACGGCTACGAGATTTGGAAATCCGACAGCCAGAAATGCGCCACCTACCGGATCACCAACCAAGGCGGCGCCATGTGCGGGCGCTGCATGAAGACCTGCCCGTGGAACCTAGAAGGGCTCTTTGCCGAAGCGCCCTTCCGCTGGGCCGCCTCGAACATTCCCGCCGCCGCACCGCTCTTAGCCAAGCTCGACGACAAGGTCGGCAAAGGACGTCTGAACCCGGTGAAGAAATGGTGGTGGGACATCGAACGCAAGCCCTCGGGCCAGTTCGATACCCCCGCGCAACCCGTGAACGCGCGCGACCTGCAACCGGAGTTGGACCTTAGGTTTGAAGACCAGACCCTCGCCGTCTACCCCGCCCCGCTGGCCCCGCACCCGTGGCCCTATCCCGACCCGATGAACCGCGAGGCCGGGATCAAGGCCCATGCCGCCCTGATCAGGGCCGATGAACACCGCCGCAAGACGGCAGCGGGGGAGACCGACCACCTGCATCTCTACAAAGTCGGCAGCGATACCCCGGTGCTCGACCTGCGGATCACCGCGGTGGAGGAGCTGAACGCCACGACAAGGCTTTACGACATCGCCCACCCCGAGGGGCATGACCTGCCCGCATGGACGGCGGGCGCGCATCTCGATCTGGTGGTGGCCCCGGAATACCTGCGCCCCTATTCGCTCTTGGGCGACCCCGAAGACCGCAGCCGTTACCGCATCGCCGTGCTGCGCGAGGAAGCGGGCCGCGGCGGTTCGGCCCTGCTGCACCGGGTGTTTACGCAGGGCCGCCGCATCTTCGTCGGCAAGCCGGTGAACCATTTCAAACTTATCGAAGACGCCCCCCACAGCCTACTGATGGGCGGCGGCATCGGCATCACGCCGATGATCGCTTTCGCGCATCGTCTGCATGCGCTCGGGCGGCCCTTCGATCTGCATTATTCTGCCTCGACCCGCGAGGCCGCGGCCTTTGCCAAGGAACTGGCCGCCATGCCCTGGGCCGACCGGGTGCATCTGCATATCTCCGCCGAGGGCACCCGCGCCGACCTGCCCGCGATCATGGCCCGCGCGCCCGAGGGAACCCATGTCTACACCTGCGGGGCGGACGCCTATATGCAATCGGTCATGGCCGCTGCCGAGGGCGCAGGCATCCCCGAAGAGGCGCGGCATCTTGAATACTTCTCGACCCCCGAGCTGCCGGATTACGAGAACCACCCCTTTACGCTAAAGCTCACCTCGGGCCGCGAAATCGACGTCGGGGCCGAGGAGACAGCCGCCGAGGCGCTGATCGCGGCGGGGGTGCCGGTGGACCTGAAATGCTCCGACGGCATCTGTGGCGTCTGCAAATGCGGGCTGCGCGGCGGCGAGGTCGAACACCGCGACTTCGTGCTCTCGGCCAAGCAACGCGAGGGGGCGATCATCCTCTGCCAGTCCCGCGCAGCGCAGCCCGGCGGGGTGCTGGAGCTCGACCTCTAGCCCTCTTTCCCCGGGGGCGGTCAGCCGTTATGAGGGGCCAACCCTCGTAACAAAGGCCTGCCCCCATGACTTTCGACCGTTCGATCAAGATCGCCCCCTCCATCCTCGCTGCCGATTTCGCCAATTTCGGTGCCGAATGCCAAGCCATCGAAGCCCAAGGCGCCGATTGGGTGCATGTGGACGTGATGGATGGCCATTTCGTGCCCAACATCACCTTCGGCCCCGCCACCTGCGCGGCGATCCGGCCCCATATCAAGGGCGTGATGGACGTGCATCTGATGATCGCCCCGGTCGATCCCTATATCGAAGCCTTCGCCAAGGCGGGCGCCGATTTCATCACCGCACATGTCGAGACTGGCCCGCATATCCACCGCACCCTGCAAGCGATCCGCGGCGCGGGTGCCAAGGCGGGCGTGGCGCTGAACCCCGGCACGCCGGCGAGCGCGGTGGCCGAGATCCTCGACATGGTCGATCTGGTCTGCGTGATGACCGTGAACCCCGGTTTCGGCGGGCAGAAGTTCATCGACATGACCGCCAAGATCCGCGAGCTGCGCAGCATGATCGGCGACCGGCCCGTGCATATCGAGATCGACGGCGGCGTCGATCCCAAGACCGCGCCGCTGGTGGCGCAGGCCGGGGCCGATGTGCTGGTGGCGGGCTCTGCCGTCTTCAAGGGCGGTTCGGTCAGCGATCCTGCGCCCTATGGCGAGAACATTCGCGCGATCCGCGCCGCGGCAGAAGGGACTTACGTCTGATAAAGATGCGGGGCTCCTCTGCGCCCCGCCCCGTCACGCCAGTTGATCGGCAAAGGCCGTCAGCAAGCGGTGCTTCAGGATCTTGCCCGTGGGCGCTGCGGGGAGATCAGTGGCCACGATGATCTGTGCGGGTCGTTTGTAGCCGGTGAGCCGTTCCTTGACGAAACCGCGCAGCTCCTCTGCCGTGACCTCGTCCCCCGGTGCCACCTGCACGAAGGCCAGCACCTCTTCATCGCCCTCGCGTCGCCGTCCGACCACCGCCGATTGCACCACGCGCGGGTGATCGTTCAACGCGGCTTCCACCTCAGGCGGGTAGACGTTGAAACCGCCGTGGATGATCAACTCTTTTGAGCGTCCGAGGATGTGCAGCCGCCCCTCCTCATCGAGCTTACCCAGATCGCCGGTGTGTAGCCAGCCCTCGGCGTCGATGGCTTTGTCGGTCTCAGTCGGGTTGCGGTAATAGCCCTTCATCACATGCGGGCCGCGCACCAGCACCTCGCCCTCGCCCGCGCCATTGCCGCCGGGGGCTTGGTCGTCGATCTTGCACTCGGTGCCCGGCGTCACCGGCCCGACGGAGGTATCGGGGGAGCCAAGCGCATTGGTCGTGGCCGATGCGCCCGAGCAGGTCTCAGTCATGCCGAAACCGTTTTGCAAGGGCAGTTCGTAGAAAGCCTCGGCCTTGCGCTTCCATGCGGGATCCAGCGGCGCGCCGCCCGAAGAGACATAGCGCAATGTCGGGCTGGCCAGTTTCGCCATGCCACCTTCGCGCGAGTATTGCATGACGAGCGCGTGCATCTGCGGCACCGCAGGCAGGATCGTCACGTCTTCATGGGTCGCGGCATGCAGTTTCGCGGCGGAGAAGCGGCTTTCCTGCCGCACCTTCGCGCCCGCGCTAACCGCAGCCATCAGCACCGAGACAAGGCCGAAGACATGGGTCATCGGCAAGACGCCATAGACCACATCGCCCGGCACCATCTGGCGCAGATCGGCAGAGGCCCGCGCGCCGAAGCGCAGGTTGGAATGGGTCAGCATCACGCCCTTGGGGTCACCCGTGGTGCCGGTAGTATAAAGCAACACCGCCACGTCATGCAGATCGGCATCCGGGCTGCTGGGCAGCGGTGTGGCAAGGTGCAGGCTGCCGAAATCGCCCGTAATTTCGCGCGCGTTCAGCCGTTCCGCATGGGCCGCCGCCTCGGGCGAGACCTCGCAGGTCAGCAGAACCGCCGCCGGGGTGGCGTGGTTGATGATGCGGGTGACCTCGGCCTCGCTCTGGCGGGCGTTGACGGGGATCGCCACGGCGTCCAACTCCCACGCGGCATAGAGCCCGGCCACGGCGGAAACGCAGTTTTCCACCATCAACAGCACGCGGTCGCCCGCCTGCACCCCCGCGGCGCGCAATTCCGCCGCCAAGGCCCGACGCGCGCGGTCCAGATCGGCAAAGCTCCAAGCCGCGCCGCTGGCGTCGCTCAGCGCTGGTGCCTCTGGGCGGGTCGCCAATTGCTCAGCTAGAAAATCCTGTACCCTGGCATTCATGGGTGTCTCCTCCTGCCTAATAGCGGCCCCCTCCTCCGGCAGCCGCCGCCCGGCTAGAACCGGGGCTTTCGTTTCTCCAAAAAGGCCGCGATGCCCTCGGCGGCTTCGTCGCCGCCCGCGGCGCGGGCCATGGCGTTGCGCTCGGCGTCGAGCTGCGCGGCTTCGTCGGTCTCATAGGCCTGCCCGACCAAGGCCCGGATCGTGGCTTGCGCGTCGCGCGGGCCCGCGGCCAGCGTGTCGGCCAGCATCAGCGCCTCGTCGAGCGCGCGGCCATTGGGGCAGATGCGGTTGACCGCGCCCAGTTCGGCAAAGCGCATGGCCATGACCGGGCGGCCCAGCAGGCACATCTCCATCGCCAAGGGGCGCGGCAGGAGCCGTGCGAGTGACGCCGTCAGCCCCGCATCGGGCACAAGCCCGGCCTTGACGTAGGCGGCGGTGAACTGCGCGTCCTCGCAGGCCACGATCATGTCGCAGGCCAGCGCCAGTGACAGGCCCGCGCCCGCGGCACCACCTTCGACGGCGGCAATGACAGGCACCGGGCAGGCGCGGATCGACCGTACCAGATCATGCAAGGCATCGACCCGCTCGCGGCGGACCTCCTCGGTCAGCTTGCGGCGTTCGATGAGCACGTTGAGGTCACCCCCGGCGCAGAAGAACCGCCCCTCGGAGGTCAGGATCACCGCGCGGATGCGCGGCTCCTCGGCAAGTCGCATCGCCTCGGCAATCGCGTCGTAGAGCGCGGGCGTCAGCGCGCCGCGTTTCTCTGCGTTGCCGTTCCAGACGATCAGCCGGTCGCCGCGGTCCTCGATACGTGCGCTCATGTCTTGGCCCTCTTGAATACGCCGGTGGCGCGCGACAGCAGGCGGCCTTCGGCATCGTGCAACTGCGCCTCGGCGTAGAGAATCTTGAAGCCCCCGCCGGTGACGCGCCCTGTGGCGATGATCCGCCCCTCGCGGACCGCGCCGATGTAGTCGGTGGTCAGCGAGAGCGTCAGCATCGGCACGAAAGGCCCGCTCATCGCGCAGTGCCGCGCGCAGGCGAAACCGGCGGCAACGTCAAGCATCAGCGTATGCAGCCCGCCGTGCAGCACGCCCGAAACATTCAGGTGCTGCGGGCCGAGGTCGAGCGTCACGCGGGTGCTGCCATCGGGGTTCGACAGGTCGGGGGTAAACCCGATCAGCTGCTGAACCCCGCTGGTCGGTGCATCATGCGGCGGATAGTGCAATGAACCGCTCCAAATGATGGTCAACATCGCCAAAGCGGTGGTCCGCCATGGTGATGCGCTTGGCGATATGCGCCAGTTCGTACTCCTGCGTCATGGCGATGCCGCCATGCATCTGGATCGTGTCCTCCGCGACCAGACGGCCAACGCGGCCCATCAGGTTCTTGGCGGCCGAGACGTGACGCTCGCGGCTGGCGCGGTCGTCCTCCAGATGGCCTGCCGCGTTGATCACGGCCGAGCGCGCCTGTTCGAGGTCGATGAGCAGGTCCGCCATGCGATGCGCCAGCGCTTGGAAGCTGCCGATGGGGCGGCCGAACTGCTTGCGGGTCCCGAGGTACTCGCGAGTGAGGTCGCAGGCGGTCTCCATCGCGCCCAGCGTTTCGGCGCAGAGCGCGGCGGTGGCCATGGCGGTGCGTGTCTCGATGGCGTCAAATGCCTTGCCCGCCGCGCCCAGACGGGCGCTTTCCGGCAGGGTCACGTCATCCAGCGTTACCTCGGCGGCGCGGCCACCGGCCAAGAGCGCGTAGCCGGTCACGGTTAAACCCTTCGCATCCGCGGGTACGAGGAAGAGCGAGATGCCATCGCGGTCCCCTGCCTCCCCGCTTTCGCGGGCGGAGACGACGAGCAAGTCGGCGGCCTCGGCATTGGCCACCACGGCCTTGCGGCCGCTGAGCACGATCTGGTCGCCGTTTTGCGTGGCCGAGGTGGTGACCCGCTCGAGGTCATAGCGGCTGCCCGGCTCGCCATGGGCGAAGGCCAGTTGCAGCGCGCCGCCGATCAGTTGCTCGATATGCTCTTGCTGTTCTTCGGTGCCGAGATCGGCGATCAGCCCACCGGCCAGCACGGCACTGTCCAGAAGCGGTTCGACCACCCCGGCGCGGCCCAGCTCTTCGAAGACCACGGCAAGGTCGAAACCCGCACCGCCGAAACCGCCCTGTTCCTCGGTGAAGAGCGCGCCGATCACGCCCAGTTCGGCCAGACCTTCCCAGATCTGGGTCGAATAGCCGGTCTCGCTTTCAAGGATGCGGTTGCGGGTCTCAGTGTCGTATTTGTCACGCAGGAAGCGCCGCAGGCTGTCCTGCAGCATCTGGCGTTCTTCAGTCAGGTCGAAATTCATTTGCCACCTCCCAACATGGTCTTGGCGATGATCTGGCGCTGGATCTCGTTGGAGCCGCCGAAGATCGACAGTTTGCGGTTGTTGAAATATTGCGCGGCCACGGGGCCGGCATCATTGGGATCGGGCAGCGCATCGTTGCTGCCTGCCACGGCCTCGGAGGCGAAGGGCATTGCGTAGACCCCAGCCGCACGGCGCGCGAGGTCGTTGATCTCCTGCCGGATGATCGTGCCTTTGACCTTCAGCATGGAGCTTTCCACGCCCGGCGCCTGCCCTGCAGCGGCTTTCGAGATGATCCGCAGATTGGTGGTGGCCATCGCCATCAGGTCGATCTCAGCCTGTGCCACGCGGGCGGCGAAATGCGGGTTCTCGATCAGCGGACGGCCCCCGGCCATCTCGGACTTGGCGATGCGTTTGACGGCCTGAAGACCGGCTTGGGAGAAGCCCACGCCCGCGATGTTGGTGCGCTCATGGGTCAGCAGGTACTTGGCGTAGGTCCAGCCCTTGTTCTCCTCGCCCACGAGGTTCTCGGCAGGCACCTTGACGTTGTCGAAGAAGACCTCGTTCACCTCGGCGCCGCCATCCAGCAGGATGATCGGGCGCACGGTGATGCCCGGCGTCTCCATGTCGATCAGCAGGAAGGAGATGCCCTCTTGCTGTTTCACGTCCTTGTCGGTGCGCACGAGGCAGAAGATCATGTTGGCGTGCTGGCCCAGCGTGGTCCATGTCTTCTGGCCGTTGACCACGTAGTGATCGCCGTCCTTCACCGCGGTGGTCTTCAGCGAGGCGAGGTCCGACCCGGCGCCCGGCTCGGAATAGCCCTGACACCACCAGTCTTCGCCCGAGAGAATCCGCGGCAACCAGTAGTCCTGCTGCTCTTTCGAGCCGAACTTCTGCAGCACCGGCGCCAGCATCGACAGGCCAAAGGGCACGATGCGCGGCGCGTGGTGGGCGGCGGCCTCTTCCTCGAAGATGTGGCGCTGCACGGCGTTCCACGCCGCCCCGCCGAACTCCTTGGGCCAGTTGGTCGCGAGCCAGCCCTGTTCGTTCAGGATCGCGTGCCAGCGCTCGTGGTCATCCTTGGTCAGCTCCTGCCCGCGGCGCACCTTCTCAGAAAGCTCGCTTGGCAGTTTCTCGGCGAGGAATTGACGCACCTCCTCGCGGAAGGCGCGTTCTTCGTCTGTATAGCTCAGGTCCATGTCGGCCCCCTTTAGTAGATTTCGAAGAGGCCAGCCGCCCCCATGCCGCCGCCAATGCACATCGTCACGACGCCCAGTTTCACGCCTCGGCGGTGGCCTTCGCGCAGGATGTGGCCGGTCATCCGCGCCCCGGTCATGCCGAAGGGATGGCCGATGGCGATGGAGCCGCCGTTCACGTTGCATTTGTCGGGGTCGATGCCCAGACGGTCGCGGCAATAGAGCGCTTGGCTGGCAAAGGCTTCGTTCAACTCCCACAGGTCAATGTCATCGACGGTCAGTCCATGACGCTCCAGCAGGCGCGGCACGGCGAAAACCGGGCCGATGCCCATCTCGTCGGGCTCGCAGCCCGCCACGGCGAAGCCGCGGAAGGCGCCCATGGCCTGAAGCCCCTGCTGCTCGGCTTGCTTGCTGTCCATCAGCACCAGTGCTGCGGCACCGTCCGACAACTGGCTGGCGTTACCGGCGGTGATGAAGGCCCCCTCGCCGCGCACCGGCGTGAGGCCCGCAAGCCCTTCCATCGTGGTGCCGGGGCGGTTGCATTCGTCGCGGTCCACGGTGACCTCGCGGGTGGAGACCTCCTTGATTTCCTTGTCCTGCACGCCCATGGTGGTCTGCATCGGCACGATCTCGTCGTCGAAGAGACCGGCCTCCTGCGCCTTGGCGATCAGCTGCTGGCTGCGCAGACCGTAGGCGTCCTGATCCTCGCGGCTGATGTTGTAGCGTTTGGCCACGATGTCGGCGGTGTCGATCATCGCCATGTAGACCTCGGGCTTGTGCTCTTCCAGCCAAGGCTCCTTGACCGATTTCACATGCGGCTGGATCAGCGAAATGCTCTCGACCCCGCCCGCGACCATCGGGCCTGCGCCTTCCATGCAGATGGCGTTGGCGGCCATGGCGACGGTCTGCAAGCCGGACGAGCAGAAGCGGTTCACGGTCACCCCCGAGGCGGTCACCGGCAGGCCCGCACGCAGGGCGATCTGGCGCGCGATGTTCGATCCGGTCGCCCCCTCGGGGTAGCCGCAGCCGATCATCACGTCTTCGATGGCCGAAGGCTCAACGCCCGAACGTTTCACGGCTTCGGCGACCACATGGCCGCCCATGGTGGCACCGTGGGTCATGTTGAATGACCCGCGGAAGGATTTGGCCAGCCCGGTGCGGACGGCAGAGACGATTACGGCCTGTTTCATTTGGCAGCTTCCTTGTTCAGATCATCAAAGTTGCGGTTGGTCTTGACCAGTTCGGCCAGCAGCGGCGCGGGCTTCCAGAACCAAGGGTCCTGCTCGGCGAACCCTTCGATCGCCGCCAGCACGTTGGGCAGGCCCTGAATATCGGCCCATTTCATCGGGCCGCCCCAGTAGCGCGGGAAACCGTAGCCGAAGAGCAGGGTCATATCGATGTCGAGCGGGCGTTTGGCGATGCCCTCTTCGAGCACCTTGGCGGCCTCGTTGACCATGGCGCACATGTAGCGGCGCACGATCTCGGCGTCGGTGAACTCGCGCGGGGTGATGCCGCGTTCTTTCTGCTCTTCTTCGATCAGGCGGGTGATTTCCGGGTTCGGCGTGCCGCCGCGTTTGCCCTTCTCATAGATATAATAGCCCTGCCCGGTCTTCTGGCCAAAGCGACCCTGCTCGCAGAGCCGGTCGATATAGGTTGGCACCCGCTCTTCGGGGTGGCGCGTGGCGGCCTTGCGCTTGCGCGTGGCCCAGCCGATGTCGAGCCCGGCGAGGTCGGCCACGGCGAAGGGGCCCATGGCGAAGCCGAATTTCTCCAGCGCCGCGTCGATCTTGTAGGGGCTGGCGCCGTCCAACACCATGTGGTCCGCCGCGGTGCGGTAGGTGGCGAGGATGCGGTTGCCGATGAAGCCGTCGCAGACACCTGCGCGGACAGAGACCTTGCCCAGTGCCTTGCCAAGCGCGAAGCCAGTGGCGACCACGTCTTTCGCGGTCTTGTTGGCGACGACGACCTCGAGCAGTTTCATCACATGCGCGGGCGAGAAGAAGTGCAGCCCGATCACGTCCTCAGGGCGTTTGGTGGAGGCGGCGATCTCGTTCACGTCCAGATAGGAGGTGTTGGAGGCCAGCACGCAGCCGGGCTTGCAAACCGCGTCGAGCTTGCCGAAGACGTCCTTTTTCACGTCCATGTCCTCGAACACCGCTTCGACCACCAGATCGACGTCCTTGAGGCTGTCGTATTCGGTGGAGACGGTCAGCGCCGTGCCGGTCAGGTGATCGAACTTCGCCTGATCAATCTTGCCGCGTTTCAGCGCACCGGCGAGGTTGCCGGAGATACGCTCATGCGCGGCCTTGGCGGCCTCCTCCTTCATCTCGATCAACACGACCGAAAAGCCCGAGAGCAGCGCCGCCGTGGCGATGCCCGCGCCCATGGTGCCGCCACCGATGACGCCGATGGCTTTCAACTCGCGCGGCTCGACACCCTTGAGTTCCGGCAGGTTGCTGACCGCCCGTTCGGAGAAAAACGCGTGGATCATGCCCTGCCGCTGGTCGGTGTTCATCAGCTCCGAGAAGATGCGGCGCTCGGCCTTCATGCCCTCTTCGAAGGGTTTTTCGACACCTGCCTGAACGGCGCGCACCGCCTCGGCAGGGGAAATCTGGCCGCGACCTTTTTTCAGCGTCGCATGATAGGCGGCATCCCAGTCGATCGGCGCGGGCGCGGGCATCTCGCAGATCGGACGCCGCTCGGCACCGCTGTCGAGCAATTCGCGGACGTAAGCGAGGCCCACTTCCTGCGGATCGCCCTCCTCCACGCGGTCGACGATGCCCATCTCAAGCGCTTGTGGCGCCTTGATGTGGCGGCCTGTGGTGATCGCATCGAGCGCGGGTTCAACGCCAATCAGACGCGGCAAACGCTGGGTGCCGCCCGCGCCGGGGATGAGGCCAAGGTGAACTTCGGGCAGACCCACGCGGGCCGAAGGCTGGGCGATGCGGTAATGAGCCGAGAGCGCAACTTCGAGACCGCCGCCGAGGCTCACGCCATGCATGGAAGCGACGACCAGCAGCGGCGAGGCTTCGATGCGGTTGCAGAGATTAGGCAGATGCGGCTCCATCGGCGGCTTACCGAATTCGGTGATGTCGGCCCCGGCGATGAAGGCGCGCCCCTCGCCCACGATCATCACGGCGCGGACGCCGTCTTCGGCCTCGGCACGGTCCATGCCGTCCGCCAGCCCTTGGCGCACGGCTTGGCTCAGCGCGTTGACGGGCGGGTTTTCGATGCGCAGCACGACGATGTCGTCATGGCGCGAATAGGCAATCTTGTCGGTCATTTTAATAACTCCTTTTCTATCCGCGCCGGGACAGGGCCGGCGCCCGTCCGGTGCGTTGTTCGATGCCGCTGACCACGTCGCGCAGGGCTGGCCCCACTTGTGACAGAATGCGGTCGTCGGGCAAGTCCGCCGGCAGTGCGCCGCAGCTAAAGGACACCGGCTCTCCGAACTCACCGGCGTAATAGGGCACGCTGACCGCGTTTACATTGCGGGCATAGCGGGTGTCGGGCGGGGCCAGCACGAAGCCCTGCGCCAGCAGTTGCTCATAGCCCTCACGGCGGAAATCGCGCAGCCGGTCGTCGGGTTCCAGCGCTTCGAAACGGTCTTCGTCGAGGCTGGCCAGCGTGGCCAGACCCGAGGAGGATCCATAGACCGGAATGCGGTGCCCCGGCTCCAGCCAGATCGTCGAGGCCGTGCGCGGCCGCCAAGTGCGCACCAGCATCATCCGGTCGCCATCGCGCACGGCGATCAACGCCAGCGTGCGGGTCTCATCCGCCAGTTCCTGCATCGCATCCGACGCCATATCCACGAAACTCACCGCGACAGAGGCGACGGAGCCGAGCGCTATCGCCGCAGGCCCAAGCCGAAACTTGTCGTTGCGCCCGCCATGGGCCAGATACCCCAGCTCGCAAAGCGTATAGGTCAGCCGCGACACGGTGGGTTTCGGCAGCCCCGTCCGCTCAGCGATCTGGGCATGGCTCAGCCCACTATCGCTGGCGCGAAAGGCCCGCAGAATGCCAAGCCCCCGCGCCAGCGTATTGGCGAACTTGCGGTCCGTGCCGGTATCGGATGCCGCCTGATTCATCGCGCCGCCATCGGGATCAAAAGCGAGATCATCGGGAAGGACATGATCAGGATCAGCACGATCACGTCGACGCTGAGAAAGCGTGTGATCCCGGCGAAGATTTTGTCGATCGGCGCTTCACGGCCCACCACGTTGGCGATGACGAAGACGTTGAGGCCGACGGGCGGGGTGATCAGACCAATCTCCAACAGTTTGATGACCACGACGCCGAACCAGATGAGGTTCAGATCGTAGCTTTCGACCAGCGGGATCATCAGCGGCAGGGTCAGCACCATGATGCCGATGGGATCAAGGAACATGCCCAAAAGCAGGTAGATCAGCGCGATGCAGAGCATCAGCACCACCAGCGACATCTGCGCGTCAGAGACGAAGCCCACGATGGTGCCCGCGACGCCGGTCAGCGCGACGAAGGCCACGAATATCTTGGCCGAGGCGGCGATGAGGAAGATGGCGGAGGTCTGCACGCAGGTTTCCTTGACCGCGGCCCAAAGACCGGCCCAGTCAAGTTTTTTCTGCGCAAAACCGATCAGCGTGGCCGAGACGACGCAGACCGCTGCGGCCTCGGTCGCCGTAAAGATGCCGCCGTAGATGCCGCCGATGATGAGCACGAAAAGCAGCAGTGCGGGCCAGCTTTCCAGCGCTGCGGTCCAACGCTCCCCGGCGCTGTAGCGCTGGTCGGTCGAGGGGGCGACCGATGGATCGCGCCAGACCCAAACGGCGATGACCAGCACGAAGCCCATCAGCGTCAGCAGCCCCGGCAGAACACCGGCGAGAAAGAGCGAGGAGATCGAGGTCTCGGTGAAGATGCCGTAGATGATGAAGAGTACCGAAGGTGGAATAAGCGAACCCAGCGTGCCACCCGCCGCGACCGAGGCGGTGGCGAGGCGCGGGTCATAGCCCATGCGCAGCATCTCGGGCGTGCAGATCTTGCCCATAGTCGAGGCGCAGGCAATGGACGAGCCGGTGATCGCGGAAAACCCGCCGCAGCCCATGACGGAGGCCATGGCCACCCCGCCCGGCAGCTTGGTCAGCCAGACCTTGGCCGCATGGTAGATTTTCGTCGTGATATCCGCGCGGTAAGCGATATGTCCAAGCGCCACGAAGAGCGGGATCATCGACAGATCGTAGGAATGGATAAGGTCGAAGGAGTTCGAGAACACCATCGAGGTGGTCGCCTTGATCGCGCGCTCGGGCATGAAGGTCCCGGTGCGGAAGGCGAAGATAAAGAAGGTGGCGACGGTCGCGACCGAGGCCAGCGTGAAGGCGATCGGCACCCGCAGGGCCAACATGATCAGTACCGCGGCAAAGGCGATCATTCCGATGGTCGAGGCATCCATTAGCGCAAGTCCTCTTCAACCATAAGGTCAGCCGCGTGATGTTGCTCATCCGAGACGACGCCGCCCGCAAGAACGGTGCGCCCGTCGCGCCATGTCAGCTCGGCCAGCCGCAGGAAAGTGGCGATCATCCCGATCAGGAACAACAACCGCCCCGGCCACTTGGGCAGGTTCAGGTCGCCATAGAAAAAGCTGCCCTTCTCCACCACGGAGAGGAATTCGCGCCCGCCGGAATAGATCAGCGGCGCCAGCGCCAGCATGCCGATGGCAGAGCCTGCCACGATCAGCACCGAACGCGCGCGTTCGGGGAAACGGTCGGTCACGAAGGCGACCGAGACATGCGCACGGGCCGCGGTGGCGGCAGCGAGGGGCAGCAGGATGGCGGCGACCATGAGCTCTCGCACCATGGTCACGCTATCGGGCACCTGACTGGCAAAGAGCGCGCGGGCGATCACGTTGGAGGTGATCAACACCCCCAAGGCGATCACCGCTAAGGCCCCCAGTCCCAACAGGATTTTCTCCAGATTTACCAACATATGCTGCCCCTCCCCACTGTCAGCGATCAGTTACCGGCGGCGTCCCATGGGTAGCCGTTGGCGTCACGCTCCTCGGTGTATTTGGCGATCAGCGCCTTATACTCTTCCAGCAGTTCCTCACCGGGCAGACCGGCGGAGCTTGCCGTTTGCACCCATTCGTCAAGGAACTTCTCACCGGCTTTGACCAGTTTCGCGCGGTCTTCTTCGGGCAGGGTGATGACTTCGACGCCCTGCTCTTTCATGGAGGCGATGGCCTTTTCGTTGGCGGTGGTGATCAGACGACCGAATTCATCGGCCATGTCCGCGCCAACCTCGGCCAGAGTGGCCTGCTGCTCTTCCGTCAGGCTGTCATGCATGTCCTTGTTCATGAAGATGCCAAGGCCGCCGACCTGACCCCAATCGAGGATCGTGTAGCTGTCCATCACCTCGGCCTGTTTCAGCGCGGCAACGGCATAGCTGTAGCCCTGCGAGCAGTCGATCAGCCCGGTGTCGAGCCCTTGGTAGGCGTCGTAGATCGACATGTTGACCATGTTCGCGCCCTCCTCGCCGAAGACCTTGCCATAGGCGCCGACGCCGCGGACCTTCTTGCCCGAGATATCGTCGACGGATTTGATCGCGCCGCCCTTGCAGCCGATGTTCACCTGAGAGGTGGTCCAAGTGCCGATGTAGACGAGGTTCTTGTCGGCGAGGTCTTCTTGAATGGCTTCGTTGCTGCGCATCAACTCATCCGTGGCGCGCATGCCAACCCAAGCGTCGGGGTTGTTCACCGGCAGGTCGGCGATACCGTAGCCCGCCATCTCTTGCGGGTAGTAAACCGCGATGACCGAGCCGGTGTCGGCCACGCCATCGGCCAGCGATTGCACGGCGGCATTGGCTTTGAACAGCGCCCCGCCCCACTGGATGTCGAGGCGCATATCGCCGTCGGACCGTTCGGCGACCTGATCGGCGAACCACTGCAACGCCTGCGCGCGCGCACCGCGGTTCGGCCCGGCTTCCCCATGAATCAACACGGTCTCAGCGCTTACCGCGCCACCAGCCAGCGCCAGAGCTGCGGCGCAGCTCAGGTGTTTGAAAATTGTCATGTCGGCTCCTCCCAGAGACTTGTTTCGCAATGCGAACCGTTGTTTCGCATTTGTCGCAGGTCACGCTAGTCCGCGGACCGAAGGCGATCAAGCGAAACTTCGGCCAAAGGCAGGTAGAGCGGTTAGGCTATTGAATTTGTTAAGGGAAAATTTCCCGAAGGATGGTGCAGGCGTGGAACAGCCCCACCATATCCCGGAATCGGCTGTTCGGATCGACCGGCCCGTAGAAAAGGCGACCACGCCCGCTCAGGACGTGGCCGCTGCATTTTAATACCAGTCGCCGAATTTGACCTCGACATCGGTGCCGACGCGTTTGGCGAACTCTTGCGGGTCTTGGGTGCCGCCGTCTTTGCCCCGGAAGTGATAGGGGTAGACGTAAGCGGGCTTGAACTCGGCCACCGCCGAGGCGGCGGCGTTGGAATCCATGGTGAAGGGCAGGTTCATGCAGACGAAAGCCAGCGAGATATCGGTCAGCCCGCGCATCTCGGGCGTGTCTTCGGTATCGCCCGAGATATAGACGCGGAAGCCGTCGAAGCCGAGGATATAGCCGTTGTCGCGCCCCTCGGGGTGGAACTTCTTGCGCTCTTCGGTGGTGTTATAGGCCGGGATCGCGTTGATCGGCAGGCCGTTGAACTCGGTATTCTCGCCATTGGCAATTTTGCTGGCCTTGGCGGCAAGCGCTTCGGGCAGCATGTCGAACACCGCTGGGTTGGTGATGATCTGCACGTCATCGCCTGCCAGTGCGGCCAGCGTATCGGCATTGTAGTGATCGCCATGCTCATGGGTGATGAGGATCAGATCCGCCGCCGGGAAATCGCTGTATTGCGCGGGCTCGCCCACCGGATCGACATAGATCACGCCCTTTGGCGTCTCCAACACGATGGAGGCGTGATCGACGGGGTGCACGGTGATCGGCCCTGCGTCGGTGTCGAATGTATCACCGTTCTGCGTGGCGGCGCGGGCGGCGAAAGGCAGCAGCGTCACGACGCCAGCTGCGGCGGCGGAGGTGGCAAGGAAATGGCGGCGGGTCTGGGTCATTTCAGGCTCCTGTTGGTTGCTGGAACGGGACATAGCGGCCCCGCCCCGCATTTCAACGCGGCACCCGTTTTGCGGCAAGCCTATGAGGGGCGCAGGCCGAGAATCTCACGCGCTTGTGCAGCCGTGGCAACGGGGCGCTCATATTTCGCGCAGAGATCCGCCGCGCGCTGGATCAGCGCCGCGTTCGACGGCGCCAGCGTCTCGCGGTCCAACCGCACGTTGTCCTCGAGTCCCGCCCGCGTATGGCCACCCGCCGCGATGGCCCATTCGTTCAGCACGATCTGGTTCGGCCCGATCCCGGCGGCACACCACTGCGCATCGGGCGCCAAGCGGTTGAGCGTCTGGATATAAAAATCAAAGGTCTCACGGTCCACCGGCATGGCGTTTTTCACGCCCATGACGAATTGCACATAGAGCTGGCCGGGGATGCGCCCGTCACGGTTCATCTCGGTGGCCTTGTGGATGTGGCTGAGATCGAAGGCTTCGATCTCGGGCTTGATCTCATGGGCTTTCATCTCCGAGGCCAGCCAATCGACCAATTCCGGCGGGTTCTCGTAAACCCGCGTCGGGAAGTTGTTGGACCCGACCGAGAGCGAGGCCATGTCGGGCCGGAGCGAGAGCATCCCGCCCCGCTCCCGCCCCGCGCCCGAACGCCCGCCGGTGGAGAACTGGATGATCATGCCGGGGCAATGTTTTTGCACGCCTTCCATCAGTCGCGCGAATTTTTCGGGATCGGAGGACGGAGTTTCATCGTCGTTGCGCACATGGGCGTGGCAGATCGAGGCCCCGGCCTCAAAGGCCGCATGAGTCGACTCGACCTGCTCAGCGATCGAGATCGGCACGGCGGGGTTGGCGGCTTTGGTGGGGACGGAGCCGGTGATGGCGACGCAGAGGATGCAGGGGGTGGTCATGGGTGGGGGTCCTGTGGCGGGGGTGTTTGGGGCGGAAGGTCGCATATGGCGGGGGCGGTGTACATCGGTTAGCGGAGAGGATGAGAGGTCAGTGTCTACCACCGCGCCCGAACCCAGATCAGGTTTGGCGCTCCAAATCTCGTATAACTTACCGACAATAGTGGACTTCAGGACGCTCAGCGATCAGATTGACCCGCTGAACATTCGACAAAGGTAGAAAAGCATACATTGCATCCGAATGACATTTTCCTTGCTTGGTATTAAAAACCAAGAAACCATCGCCTGACGAAAATAGAATATAAAACAGGCTACGATCGGTACTTTCAATATTTGCCCTCGAGTTAATTAACCTCGAATATAGCTTTTCTTGTCCGAGCATAAAGCTGATAGCGAGAACCGCCCATCCGATCACCATCAGACCAAGACTTACGGATGTATATCTATTTTCGGACCTGAGCAACGACCTCGCAAATTCCGAAAAAGGGAGCTGCAAGAGCCAGCGCTTTGTAGAAACGGTGTGACGTTGCTGCAGCACGAAGCCGGTGATGGCCGCGAACATTAGCCCCGAGAGAACCCAAGCAAAACTCCTTGATCCGAAAAGGAAGAAGGAACTTCCATAGTACACTTCGCTAAAGACGAAAATAAATAGCGCAGCAAACACCGTGACACGGGCGCTAGATGCATTTCGCGCAAGAGCCCTAAACTTTTGTTTTCGCTTCGTTGACCGCCTAGAAAACTGAGCGGCCATTTCCGAAACAATAGCTACGAGGCCCCAAGATAGTACCGTCGAAAGAAATGAGGAAGTGAAAACACTAATTGTGAAGGTAGTCGCAAACAAAAACAGGAATGTTGAATCTAGAAATAAAACTAAATCACGCGGGCCAGCATACACGAATCCTGCTAGATGAGCGGTCGAGACTGACAACAAAACGGCAACAGCCAGGCCAATCTTCTGAACCTCAGTAAACGACTTTCTCATATTGAACCAATTTGCCTCTGATCCAGTAAAACGTAAGGCATTGCGGATCAAAGCACTAGGGAGGATAGCTGCGATGGCTCTGCACGCGGTGAAATACACCTCTCGAATACATTGAAAGAGACCACATTCGTAAGACGACTGTGCCGATAGGTCAGCAATCGGCTGCGGCACCCGAGCGCCAAGGCGCAACTCGTGGGCACCGCCCAACTATATTTCAAACGCTTCATGGAAGTCTTTGCCGGGCTCAGGCCCCGGATCGGCCATCGGCACCCAAACACAACCGAGCGGGAACGCGCATTGCTGCGCAATACGCTGCCTCCCGCGCGCTCTAAAAATGGCCAGCTTTTAGCTGTCCATTTTTAGAGCGGAAATAAACGCCTCCTGCGGGATATCCACCTTCCCGAACTGGCGCATCTTCTTCTTACCAGCCTTCTGCTTCTCCAGCAGCTTCTTCTTCCGCGTGGCGTCGCCGCCGTAGCACTTCGCCGTCACGTCCTTGCGCATCGCCGAGAGCGTCTCGCGCGCGATGACCTTACCGCCGATGGCCGCCTGGATCGGGATCTTAAACATGTGGCGCGGGATCAGGTCTTTGAGCTTTTCCACCATCGCCCGGCCGCGCATCTCGGCGCGGTCGCGGTGCACCATGGTCGAGAGCGCATCGACAGGCTCGTCGTTCACGAGGATCTGCATCTTGACCAGATTGTCCTGACGGTAGCCGATCATCTGATAATCAAAACTGGCGTAGCCCTTGGTGACCGACTTCAGCCGGTCGTAGAAATCGAACACCACCTCGTTCAGCGGCAGGTCATAGACCACCATGGCGCGCGAGCCGGCATAGGTCAGGTCTTCCTGAATGCCGCGGCGGTCTTGGCAGAGCTTCAGCACGTCGCCAAGGTAGTCGTCGGGCACGAGGATCGTCGCCTTGATCCGCGGTTCCTCCATGTGATCGACCAGCGTCATGTCGGGCATGTCGGCGGGGTTGTGCAGCTCTTGCATCTCCCCGTCCTTCATGTGGACGTGGTAGATCACCGACGGCGCGGTGGTGATGAGGTCGATGTCATATTCGCGCTCGAGCCGGTCGCGGATCACCTCGAGGTGCAAAAGGCCAAGGAAGCCGCAGCGGAAGCCGAAGCCAAGCGCGGCGGAGGTCTCCATCTCATAGGTGAAGGAGGCGTCGTTCAAGGCGAGCTTCTCGATCGCCTCGCGCATGTCCTCGAAGTCATTCGCGTCGACCGGGAAGAGGCCGCAGAACACCACCGGCACCGAGGGTTTGAAGCCCGGAAGTGCTGTTTCGCACTTGCGCTTCTCATGGGTGATCGTGTCACCGACGCGGGTGTCGCGGACCTGTTTGATCGAGGCGTTGAGATAGCCGATCTCGCCGGGGCCGAGACTGTCGACGCCGACCATCTTGGGCCGGTAGACGCCTACGTCGTCCACATCATAGGTGCCGCCGGTTTTCATCATGCGGATGCGGTCGCCCTTCTTCAGGGTGCCCTCCACGATGCGCACGATACAAATAACGCCGAGGTATTGGTCGTATTTACTGTCCACCAGCATCGCCTTGAGCGGCGCGTCGGGGTCGCCGCCCGTGGGTGCGGGCAGCTTGTTGACGATCGCCTCCAGCACGTCCGGGATGCCGACGCCGGTTTTGGCCGAAATCAGACAGGCCTCGGAGGCATCGATGCCGATCACGTCCTCGATCTGTTCGCGCACGCGGTCGGGGTCGGAGGCGGGCAGGTCGACCTTGTTCAGCACCGGCACGATCTCATGATCTGCGTCGATGGCGGTATAGACATTGGCCAGCGTCTGCGCCTCGACCCCCTGCGTGGCGTCCACGACCAGCAGCGAGCCCTCGACCGCCTGCATGGAGCGCGCGACCTCATAGGCGAAGTCGACGTGTCCGGGCGTGTCGATCAGGTTCAACACATAGGTCTTGCCGTCTTTCGCCGGGTATTCGATGCGGACGGTGTTGGCCTTGATGGTGATGCCCCGCTCCCGCTCGATATCCATGTTGTCCAGAAGCTGGCTTTGCATGTCGCGTTCGGCGACCGTGCCGGTGAGTTGGATCAACCGGTCGGCCAGCGTGGATTTGCCGTGGTCGATATGCGCCACGATGGAGAAGTTGCGGATGTTTTCAAGCGGTGTCATGCAAGGGGATATGGCGCAGTGCTGCGCCTGCGTCAATTGGCCATGAACGCGCCCATGCCCCCTGCCCGCCCTTCACGGCGCTTTATCGCGGGCCAAGGGGCGCAGCCCCCCAAAGGAGAATTGCGCGAAGCCCCGTTTTGCGGCATAGTGGCGGGCAGAGCAGACCGGGCCGACAAGGGGAAAACCCCATGGTCCAAAACAATAGGGCAAATCAATGCGGACAGTTGCAAGTTTGATGGCGCTCGCCATCTTGGCGGGTTGTGGCGGATCACGTTATTCCAGCGATGCCGCCTTAGGACGTTTTTCCCCGACACCGGTGCTTTTCGCCACGGGACCAATTCAAAAGGCCTGTCTGGCCGATGGGCGCCGCGGCTCCAGCCATGCGCGCTGCGGCTGCGTGCAGGCGGTGGCGGATCAGACGCTGTCGCGCTCGGACCAGCGCCAAGGTGCCAAGATTTTCCGCGACCCGCACCGTTTGCAGGAAATGCGCCAATCCGACAACAAAAGCGAGAACGCTTTCTGGAGCACATGGAAAGCCTTCGGCCAAAGCGCCGCGGCGGCCTGTTCCAACACCTGAGCGCTCAGCTTTCGCTGAGCGGCGGGCCAAAGCGGTCAATCAGCCGTCCGACGATCTGATCGCGGGCGGCGCGAAACTGGGTCAGCTTGGCCTCGCGCCCCTCGCCCAGCCCGGTGGGATCGAGGATTGGCCAATATTCCACATCAAGATGGTAAAACCGCGTCAGTTCCAGCGCCCGGCGCTGGCTGGCAGGGCTAAGCGCGATCACAAGGTCGAATGACCCCAGATCGTCGCCCCATTCCTCCATCTCGTCGAAACTGCGGCTGCGGTGGCGGTCGAGCTCCACCTCCAGCTCTCTGCATACGGCGATAGAGAAGCCGTCAATCTCTATATCGTTCTTGACGCCGACGGATTGGACATAGGTGCCGGTGCCGTAGAACTTCTTCATCAACCCCTCGGCCATGGGAGAGCGGACGGCGTTATGATCGCAGCAGAAGAGAACGGATTGAGGCAGCACCTGCGTCATTTATCCGCCGAAATGCAGAACGCAGATCAGGGTAAATAGCCGCCGCGCGGTGTCGGTGTCGATCTCGGCCTTGCCCGAGAGCCGCTCTTGCAGCACGCGGGAGCCTTCGTTGTGGATGCCGCGCCGGGCCATGTCGATCGTCTCGATCTGGCTGGGGGGCAGCTTCTTGACCGCTTCGAAATAGCTTTCGCAGATTTGGAAGTAATCCTTCACCACCTGCCGGAATGGCCCGAGGGAGAGGTGGAATTCCGCTGCCTTTTCAGCCGCCTCGGTCTGCACATCAAAGACCAGACGTTTGTCGCGGATGGAGAGGGACAGATGGTAAGGCCCTTCGGGCACCGGCCCCTTTTCGCGTTCGGGCAGGATGAAACTGTTCTCTTCCAGCAGGTCGAACATGGCCACCTTACGCTCCTGATCGATCTCGGGCGTGGGCGGCGGCATGTTCGCGTCATCAAGCGCGATATGGGTGATGCGGGTCATCGGCGCATCCTTTTTGCTGGCGATACCCTTTCGTGGATAGCGCAGCGGTGGAGAGGGGGCAATGCGCGAGAGCACGCGCGCCCGCGATTGCGCCCCGTCAGCGCATTTGACGATACGTCAGAAGCATCGACAGGACCGAGAGCGCGCAGGCGGGAGCAGCGCTGCCCCCTGCCCTAGTCGTTGAGTTTGCGCAGACGCGCGGTGACCGACAGGCCATGCGCCTCAAGGCTTTCGGACTGGGCCAGCCGCTCTGCCGCGGGGCCGATGGCCTTGAGCGCCTCGGGCGACATCTGCGCCAGCGTCGTCCGCTTCATGAAATCCAGCACCGACAGGCCTGAGGAGAAACGCGCCGAGCGCGCCGTGGGCAGAACGTGGTTCGGCCCGCCGACGTAATCGCCAATCGCCTCGGGCGTCCATTGGCCGAGGAAGATCGCCCCAGCGTGGGTGATCTTGTCCGACAGCGCCTTCGGGTCCGCCACGCAAAGCTCGAGGTGCTCGGGCGCAATGCGGTTGCTGAGGGCGGTGGCGGCGTCGAGGTCCGGCACGGTGATGATCGCCCCATTGTCGCGCCAGCTTGCGCCCGCGATGGCGCGGCGTTCGAGGGTAAGCAGACGTTTCTCAACCGCCTCTTCCACCGCGCGGGCAAAGGCAGGGTCAGTGGTGATCAGGATGCTCTGCGCGCTCTCGTCATGTTCGGCTTGGCTGAGCAGATCGAGGGCGATGAAATCGGGATCATTCTCTCCATCAGCGATGACAAGGATCTCGGATGGCCCCGCGATCATGTCGATGCCGACCTTGCCAAAAACGCGGCGTTTGGCGGCGGCGACGAAAGCGTTGCCGGGGCCGGTGATCTTGTCCACCGGGGGGATCGTTTCAGTGCCATAGGCCAGCGCCGCCACGGCCTGCGCGCCGCCGATGCGGTAAATCTCATCCACCCCGGCGATGCGGGCGGCCAGCAGCACCAGCGGGTTCAGCACGCCATCGGGCGTCGGCACGACCATCGCCAGACGCGCCACCCCCGCTACCTTGGCCGGGACCGCGTTCATCAGCACCGAGGATGGGTAGCTCGCCAAGCCGCCGGGCACATAGAGGCCCGCGGCGGAAACCGGCGTCCAGCGCCAGCCCAAGGTGGCGCCATCGGGGTCGGTCCATTCCGCATCCTCTGGCAATTGCCGGGCGTGATAGGCGCGGATGCGGTCGGCGGCGAGTTCCAGCGCCTTGCGGTCTTCGGGGGAGACTTCGGCCACGGCGGCGTCGACCTCTTCCGCGCTGATGCGCAGGGTCTCGGCGGTCAGGGTCACGCGGTCGAATTTCTGCGACAGGTCGATCACGGCGGCATCGCCGCGGGCACGCACATCGGCGATGATCTCGGCCACCACGGCGTCGACATCGGGGCTGTCCTCACGCTTGGCGTTCAGCAGTTTGTCAAAAGCCGCTTCGAAATCGGGAGCGGAGGCATCGAGCGTGACAGGCATGGGTTCAAGCTTTCGAAAAAGGGGCCGCCGCGTTGGGCTGGCCCAAAGGTGTTAAGACGCAGAGGGGCGGCGCAGGCTCGGTTCGGCCCGCAGGCCCGAAGTTTTAGAGGTGGCAGCGGGGGCGGCACGCTGCGCCAGTCGCATGGCGCGGGTGTCTTGGGCATTGTCGAAAATCGCGCGCGCCACCTGCGCCACCAAAATGGCGAAGAGGCCGCCAGAGACCAACGCGAGCGGCACGACCAAAGTCGCGACCGAGAGCGACGCGATGAGTTGCACTGCGCCCAAGACGCAGCCCAAGAGGATCAGCGCCCAACCGGACACCTCGGTCAGCAGCGCGGTGATCCGGCCCCGGGTAAATCTATTCTGTTTCAGTTCAGGCATCTTGCGATCCTTGCCCGCCATGCGGCGGCGTCACTCAGGGTGAACGGGCCGTTTCTTGGACGGGGCGACATAGGGGCGGGTCACATCCTTGAGCGTCACCTCAAGCGCTTCGACCTCCAACCGGATCGCGCCGTCTCCGGCCAATGTCAGCGTCACATGGCCCGAGGGCGCGTCGCCCTCTTCAAACGCGATATCCAGCAGCGACAGAATCGTATCGGCATCGCCCTGCGGCACACCTTGGCTGGCGACACGTTGCACGTTGTTGAACATCAGCACCGATTGCACCCGCTCGGGCGCATGACGCGCCGCCCCCGTATCCTCATGCCGCAAGCGGTTCAGCAGCAGCGCAAAGCGCGCGCCTGCGCGGTGCCAGCGCATTTCGGAGGCGGGAAAGACCGCGTCTTGGGTCAGCGAGGCGATCACCGTCAGATCATCGGCATCCAGAGCACCGAGGTTTAGCGGCGCTTCGCGGCCATCTTCGAAACGTGCATCTTCGGTCATTTGTCGCTGATCCTTTCGATATCCGCCCCAACGCCACGCAGTTTGGAGACCACATGCTCATAGCCGCGATCAAGGTGGTAGACCCGGCTGACCGTGGTCTCCCCAGTGGCGGCCAACCCGGCGAGGATGAGGGAAATCGACGCCCGCAGATCGGTCGCCATAACCGGCGCCCCTTTGAGCTTTTCGACCCCGGTGACCTTGGCCGTGCCACCCTGCACATCAATCCGCGCGCCCATGCGGATCAGCTCAGGCGCGTGCATGAAGCGATTCTCGAAAATCTTTTCTTCCAGAACCGAGGTGCCTTCGGCGGTGCAGAGCAGCGCCATCATCTGCGCTTGAAGATCGGTCGGAAAGCCTGGGAAAGGCTCGGTGGTGACATCCACTGCCGAAATCCGCCCGTTGCACCGCGCGACCTTGAGACCCGCATCAGTCTCGGTCACGTCGATGCCCGCCGCGTCGAGCTTTTCGCAAAACGCCTCCAGCAGGTCGATTCGCCCGCCCAGAAGCTCGACCTCACCGCCGCAGAAGGCGGGGGCCAGCATATAGGTGCCAAGCTCGATCCGGTCGGTCACGACCTTATGGGTGGCGCCATGCAGGCTGTCGACTCCCTGAATGGTGATGCTGGAGGTGCCATCGCCTTCGATCTGCGCGCCCATGGCCCGCAGACAATCCGCCAGATCGACGATCTCGGGCTCGCGCGCGGCGTTGTTGATGACGGTGGTGCCCTTGGCAAGGGTCGCGGCCATCAAGATATTCTCGGTCGCCCCGACAGAGGCGAAGGGGAAGTCGATCACCGCCCCCTTCAGTTTACCGCCCGCGGCCTTGGCATGAAGATAGCCGTCCCGCAGGTCGATCTCCGCCCCCATCTTGGCCAGACCGTCGGTGTGAATGTCCATCGGGCGCGCACCAATCGCGCAGCCGCCGGGGAGCGAGACTTCGGCATGACCTTCGCGCGCCAAAAGCGGCCCCAAGACCAGATTCGACGCCCGCATCTTGCGCACGATGTCATATTCCGCGCGCGTGTTGATCTCCCCATGGCTTGCCATGGTGATGACCTTGCCGTCCTGCATCGCGGCCACTTCGGCGCCGAGAGACTGCAAAAGCTGCGTCATCGTGCGAATGTCGCTCAGACGCGGCGCATTGGTCAGCGTCAGCGGCTCTTCGCTCAGCAATGTGGCGGGCATCAGCGCCAGACAGGCGTTTTTAGCACCCGCGATGGGAATTTGCCCGTTGAGCGCACCGCCGCCCCTGACCAGAATGGAATCCATCGTTCAGCTGTCCTTTTCCGGCCCCTCGGGGCCATTGCCTGTATCCTGCGCCACATCCTCGGCCCGCGCGCGCGCCTGCGCCTTGCGCCGCGCCATATTTGCCTTGAGCGCAGCCTTCAGCCGCGCCTCCCGCGCAGAGGGTGTTTTGGCGTTCTTTTCCGGGGCGTTTTGCTTTGCCATGCCGCCTATCTAGCGCAGGGGGCAAGAAGGGTCCAGATCAGGGGTTGCGCCCCCTTTCGATTACGGCTAATCACCCGCCCACGGCGCTGCTGTAGCTCAGAGGTAGAGCACTCCCTTGGTAAGGGAGAGGTCGAGAGTTCAATTCTCTCCAGCAGCACCATGAAACTTCCTTTTTTCCGGATAAGCATGTATAGCATTAGTGCTGGTCTCTCGACTTACGCCCGCCGCTACGCGTCAGTCTGAGTGCGAGAGTTCAATTCTCTCCAGCAGCACCATGAAACTTCCCTTAGTTATCGAAGTACCCCCGCGAGAGTGCCGCTCGTTTCTTTAAAGCCAACGCTACACGCCTAACCTATACATCGAATCGACACCCCCGCCCCGATAACCCGGGACGGAGGCGGCAAAACCTCACATCAAATCACGACGCCTCAAACACGCCACAAGCGATACGCGAACCCGCGTCGCCCGAAGGCTGCGATTCGTAATCGTCTGCGCCGCTGTGAATGATGAAGGCCGCACCGTCATCGTCTTTGATCATGGTCTCGATATCGAGCAGGTCGAGAAAGACTTCGGCTTCCAGCACCCCATCTTCACCCACGACCATATTGGGCATATCACCGGGATGCGGCCCACCTTCGACGAGCACACCGTGTTTGCGGTCCCCCGCGATATGGCCACCGGCGGATTTGAAATCCTCTGCCGAACAATCACCGGTCTCATGCAAGTGCACGCCGTGGGTACCCGCGGGCACGCCGGTTACGTCGATCTTGACCAAGGTGCGGCCCGATGCGGTCGTGTTCAGCGAAACATTGCCTGAAATATCGTTCGAATTGCCCGCGAACTGAGCCGTCGCCGCCGTTTGCATATGGCTTTCGGCCTGCGCCGCCACGGCGCCTGTTGTGGCCAAAGCGGCCCCGAGTAGGATATTGCGCAGATACATGGCTTCCTCCTTTGGGTTATATGTCCGATGACGGCTCAACCCGCCCGGCCCGCGTCGGGTTCCTCTTGATGCAGGGCGAGGCTTGCCCCTATAAGCGGCCGAGTGCTCCCTTAGCTCAGCTGGATAGAGCAGCCGACTTCTAATCGGCAGGCCGAGGGTTCGAATCCTTCAGGGAGCGCCACTTTCTTTCACACTTGGGCCCTCCCCACCTAAGCGCGCGAAAAGTCCTCGATCGCCGCGGCGATCAGATGCGGGAAGGTCGGCTTGCCAAGCATGGCGACAGGCTCAAGCGCGCTTAGCCGCTGCTGGGTGAGATCGTCCAGATTGCCGCTCATGAAGACGCAGCGGATGTTGTGCTCCGCCAGCAGCCACTGCGCCACCGCTTCACCGGAATCGCCATTGGCGAGCCGCAGGTCCATGAAGACCAGATCGGGCCGGGTCTGCGTCACCACCTCCCGGCAGGTCGCGAAATCCTTGACCGGGCCAAGGACGGAATGTTGAAGCTGTTCGAGCTGCATCTGAAGGTCCAAGGCAATCAAGAATTCGTCTTCGACAATCAGAATATTCACCGGGCATCACCCGGCGGGCATGGGAACCTCAATTTCAACGCAATAACCATGCTCTGTCGCCCTCTTGCCCATCGTCGCCCCAAGCTGGCCGACAATGCCCGCCACGATCTTCGAACCGAGACCGACCCTACCTACACTCTCCGCGTTGCCGATCCCATCGTCCGACACCGTTAACGTCAAAAGGTCTCCCTCTTGATGCAAACGAACATCAACCCTGCCCTGTTCCCGCGCGACGAAGGCATGTTTATGCGCGTTGGTCACAAGCTCATTGATCAGCAGCGCAAGGTTGATGGCCAAATCGGTCGGCACGATGACCGACGGCGCGTCGACGACAGTCTCGATCTGCTTGCTATCGGTCTCGGTACTGGCTGAAAGGAAATCGACAAGCTGCGGGATGTATTCACCGACATCCACATGGGTAACGTTATGCGATTTATAGATAAGTTCATGGACGGAGCTTACCGCATGCACCCGGAGCGAGGCCTGTTGCAGGCTGTGTTTCACAGACGCATCGTCCACCGACGCAGCCTCAAGACGCAGAATGCTCGACACCAGATGCAGGCTGTTCTTGATCCGGTGGTTCACATCGCCAAGCAGTGTTTCCTTCTGCTTAAGAAGCTTGTCACGCTCGGTCAGGGTCTTCTGCAAGATCTCTTCGCGCTTCTTGGAATGGGTCAGATCGAGGGTGGCACCGATGAACCGCGCGGGCTTGTCATGTTCGAAAAGAACTTCACCACGCGTGTTCAGCCACCGGGTTTCCCCATTGGGCAAGACGATCCGATAATCGGCATTCACGGTGGCATCATTGGCCATCGTTTCGCCCAAGCTTTGGTTCACATGCGCCAGATCATCGGGATGGATACGCCGGAACAGCTTGGCCATGGGGATTGTCCCCTCGGTATCGGCATAGCCGAACAGATTGGCCAATTCCTGCGAGATATTCGCGGTCCCCGTCTGAAGGTCCAACTCGCCATAGCCGATCCCCGACACCTGCTTGGCCAGATTGAGCCGTATCGCCTGATCACGGCGACCGATAAATTCCGAGGTGACATCCTCGACATGGTGGATCAGCGCGATCAGCTTGCCATCTTCGAACACGGGCGTGTTCAACGGTTGCCAATATTTCTCTTCAAAGGCCCCGTCGGCGCTGTCGCGAATGGGAATATTGTACTTCTGCACGGCCATACGGTGCTGTTTGCCCGTGGCGGCGACGATCTCAAGCGACTTGCCCAGATTATTAGTGCCATCTGCCGTCGCGTCGGAAGGGTCATCCGGGAAAGCGTCGAACAGATGTTTCCCGACGAGGTCCTCCGCTTTTGACCCGGTGATGAATAGGTACCGGTCATTCACGTCGATAATCTTCAAATCGGTATCTAGAACGAGATACCCGTGGGGGGATGCCGCAAAAATTGCAGATCTCGACACGCTACCGTTCGCCGATCTTTCACCACCCATATTCTTCCCTATAAACTTCCTTCAATCTCTCTGGCCACCATATCCCCTTAACTTTGAACAGAAAAGCTCGGCCCCCTTAATATAAGTTAAGCAGCGATATGGCGGCGCGCCGCAGCAAATGATGGACCGCTCAATTATTCGGCAAGCTAAGAACTCAGGCAATGAATGACGCGCATAAATGGCGCGTCTTTTTACGATTGGCGCTTTTGCGCCTCTATTCAAGCCGCAGCACCCTGAGGCGTGCCAATTGAATTAAGACTGCGCGAATTCGCTTACTCGACGGGCGTATTCAGAGGGAGAGGCCCCGCCCCGAATTGGGAAAGGGCCGATCACGCGGCCACAAGCGCTTCCTCTGCCGCGATTTCCGAGGCGCAGAGGGGCAGATCGACGGTGAACTTCGTCCCAATGCCAACGGTGCTCTCTACCCGGATGTCCCCCTCATGCGCGGCGGCGAGTTTTTTGCTGATCGCAAGGCCAAGACCAGTGCCGCCATCGGCGCTTTTGCTGGCTGTTTCCGCTTGAATGAAGGCTTGAAAAATCCGCTGCAAATCCTCTGCCGGCATCCCGCAACCGTTGTCTTCGACCTCAAGTCGGCATGTATCGCCGACCTGCTTGGCGCGCATGCGAATGCTGGAGGCCGAAGAGAACTTCAGCGCGTTGCCCAAGAGATTGATCAGGATCTGTTTGCAGCGCCCGCGGTCGGCGAAAACGTCGAATTCATCATATTCGATTTCCAGCATCGCCTGTTTTTCCTTGGCCAGCCCCTGAAATTGCTCTGCCAATTCGGCCAGCAAATCGCCCGCCGCAAAAGAGGTTCTGTTAAGCTTCACGGAATTCAATTCAATGCTCGTATAGTCGAGAAGTTCGTTGATAATGGTCAACAGATGGTCGCCCGCCGATTTGATACGCCCGCCGTAGCGCTCTGTCTGGTCGCCCAACTCATCGAAATGCACCTTGGTGATCGGCTCGTTCGGCTTCAGCTTGGCCATGGTATGGCCTTTGAGGTTCGTCAGGAAGCTGGCGTAGCCGTTGATGATGGTCAGCGGCGTGCGCAGCTCATGGCTCAGAACACTCATGAACTCCGACTTGGCGCGGCTGGCATCGCGGGCCTCATCCCGCGCTTGGCGCAGCTCGACGATGTTCTCCATCCGGGTGCGGTTTTCGATGAAATAGGTGAAAAGCCCGCCCATCACGATCATCGCAGCCGTCCCCGCGATGACCATCGCCAGCAATCTGAATTCATCCGGGTTGCTATGGCCGGTCAAACAGGTCGGCGTCACATGAAAGGCGGCCATGCCGGTAAAATGCAGCCCGATGATCGCCAGCGAAAAGCTGCCCGTCATCTTGCCCGTGGCGTTTTTCTCATTTTGCGCACCAAAGAACAAAGCCACGGTCGATAGCACCATGGCCAGCAGAACCGAGGCGACGAGATAGGTCTTGTCCCAAAAGATGACCCCCTCGATCCGATAGGCGACCATCCCGGTGTAATGCATGGCCGAGATCGACAGCCCCAAGATCACCCCGCCAATCACGGTGGTGACCCGCCTGCGGAACATCCCGGCGATCAAAATGCCGACCGTAGAGCCGATAATCGCGATCAACAGCGAGGCGAAGGTTAGCCCGAAATCAAAGCTGACCGGCGCGTCGGGCTGATAGGCCAGCATGGCGATGAAATGCGTGCACCAGATGGCGATGCCCGAGGTCACGGCGGTCAGAAAATACCACAACAACGCCTGTCGCGGCGTTTGTTTAAGCGCGTGCCGGTAAAGGTTTGCGATCACCCAGCTGCCGAATGCGCACAAAAGCGCGGCAAGCAAGACCAGCGTCATATCGTGGTCCGAGTGCATAGAATGAGCCACAGTCAGCATTTTTAAACCTCAAGATAATGAGGCCAGTGTTGCGCAAGGATTGCGTCGAAACATTGTTCGAGTGCGTTCTTTTTGGCGGTAATTCCATCTGGCAAAACCGCGGGCGGGGCCTGATTGCACCGGATGCCCCCATACCGGCTTTGAACAAGCATCTGGCGAAATGCCGCAACGGCCCTCTGCCATCGACTGCACCTTGAACCCCGTTCTCAGCGCCCTTCGCCCCCTCTTTCGCAGAGGCAACCGGCCCGCCTTGCACGCATGATGAACGGTACTTGCGGCCCCAAATCACATCCAAGGGTTGCATTTACCGGCCATAATACGCCACTACAGCGCCAAACTTGCGCCGCATTTTAATGCTGGTCTGCGCACATTCATTTTGGTTCATAGGTATTTCCGCCATGCTAACGTGTTTCCAAGGGCTGATGCTCGACCCGGTCTATTGGACCGTGCTCGCCGTCAGCACGATCGCCGCAGCTGTCGCCTTTTGGACGCTCAAGTTCCAAGAGTTCCATGGCAAAATTTACTATGCGCTCACCTTTTTGGGGATGATCTGGACCCTGATGATGGTCGGGGCCGAAGCCGCAACTCCCGCCTACGCCTGCCAGATGCAACAGGCGCAGCTTGCGTGGCTGGGGCATGGGCTGGTGCCGGTGGCGTGGTCCTTCTTTATCTTCGAATATGTCGGCCCCTCCAGCCGGTCGCGCGGATGGGTGAGCCTTCTGGCCCTGATTGCCGTGCCGCTTGCGGCCTTCGGCCTTGCCGCGACGAACGATTGGCATCATCTGATCTATACCGCCGAAACCGCACTTCAGCCGGGCGACGATCAGATCACCTTTGAACATGGGCCGGGGTATTTCCTCGTTCTTGCCGTGCTCTATTGCTTTGTGATGGCGACGCTCATCTGGCTGGGCCGAGCGTTCTTTCGCGCGAAACAGGCCGCTTGGCCGCTGCTGACGATGCTGGTGGTGATCACGCTGATCCCATTGGGCGCGAACGCGGCCTATGCGCTGCTTGGTTTTACTGTCGTCGGCCTTGATCCGACCGCCTTCATGTTCACCTTGGGCATCTTCGCCTTTTCGTGGTTGCTGGTCACGAACAAGACGATGGACATGCCCTCGGTCGGGCAATCGACCCTGTTTGACACGATGAGCGAACCGCTGATCCTTTTGGACGCGCGGCGCCACGTCATCCGCTCGAACGCCGCGGCCAAGCGCAGCGGGCTTCTGTCCGATCCAACATTGAGCCACGATCTGATCGCGGGGATCGAAGCACAAATGGCGCAGAACGGCTCGGCCCATATCACCTGTAGCGAACGGCTGTATGAGCCGCGCGTTCAACCCATCGAAAACCCCCTCGCCCCCGCGGGCCCCGCCATCGGATGGAGCGTTACTTTCGTCGATGTCACCGACCGGATCGCCACCACCACGGCCCTAGAGCGAGCGCTGAGAGAGGCGGATGAGGCGAACCGCGCCAAGGATGAATTCATCTCGGTCGTCAGCCATGAGCTGCGCACGCCGCTGACCTCATTGAAAGGCGGCTTGGCTCTGGCCCTCAGCGGTAAGCTGGGTGAGATCAAAGGCCCGCTGCGCTCCTCGCTCGACATTGCCCATCGCAACGGGGTGCGCCTGTCGCGGTTGGTCGATAATATCCTGCTGGTGCAAAAGCTTGAGGTGCAGGCGCTCTCGCTCGAATGGCTGCCGGTCGACCTGCCTGCCCTGCTCCGCGAAAGCATCGAGGAAAACCGCATGTATGCCCATGAGCGCGGCGTGCGGCTGGATATCGGCAGTGTCGGCCAGCCCGCCGTGGTCTTGGGCGATGCCTTTGCCATCCGACAGGTGGTCGACAACCTGATATCGAACGCGGTGAAATTCTCGAATGTGGGGGACAAGGTGGAGGGCACGCTGACCACCAACAACGGGCGCGTGCGGGTCTCGATCCGCGATCATGGGCGCGGCATTCCCGCGGGGATGGAGGAAAAGGTCTTTGGCCGCTTCGGGCAGCTTGACGACGATGGTCAGAAATCGACCCAAGGCTCCGGCCTTGGCCTGCATATCTCCCGCCAACTGGCGCGGCAGATGGCGGGTGATCTGTTTTACGAAAGCGAAGTGGGCGTCGGATCGACCTTCCATGTCGAATTCGGCATCGGGGCCGAGGCAAAGACCGCCCAGCAAGCGGCCCCAAGCGCGTTGCAAAGCACTGACTAAGCCCCGCGCCCGCGCTTAAAGTTCGATACGGATATCGTGGATCCACAGTTTCGGCGGACGGGACAGGACAAAGACCACCACATCGGCCAGATCATCCGGCTCGGTGAAAATATGGTTCGGCACGTCCTCTCCGGCCTTGGCGAACATGCCGGTGTTGGTGCCCGACTGATACAGCCCGCCCACCCGCACGCCGGTGTTTTCCTCATCCGCCTTCAGCACCTCGGTAAAACCGCGCACGCCGTATTTCGTGGCCGTATAGACCGACTGCCCCGCCTGCGCCACGACACCGGATTTGGAGACGACATTGAGGATGATCGCCTCGTCATTGTCGCGCAGCGCGGGCAGCGTGGCCTGCGTCATCTGCATGAGGCCGGTCAAATTGGTCTGCACCGTCGCTTGCAGCATTTCGGGCGCGATCGTGTCGAGCGGCCCTGCCTTGTGCCAGATCCCTGCGTTGTTGATCAGGATGTCCAAGCCGCCAAAACGGTCCACCACCTGCGCGGCGGCCTGATTGATCGCCGAAGGGTCTTGCAGATCGCAGGTCAGCCCCACCGCCTCTGCCGCGCCGGCGGCTTGGCAGGCTTCGGCCACGGCCTGAAGACGGGTCTCATCCCGGCCCAGAATGGCCAGCCGCGCACCCGTCTCCGCCAGTTTCAAACAGATGTGGCGCCCGATCCCGTCGCTGCCGCCGGTGACCAAAATACGTTTGTCGCGCAGTTCCATATCGCTCTCCTATGTTGCGGGCGGCTTACCGCGCCGCGAAGCCGCCGCCAAGCCCTGCCCCGCCCGGTCAGATCGTGATGATCTGCGCCCGGATCGCCTTGGCCACCGCATGGGTCTTGTTGGTCACGTCCAGCTTGGCACAGGCGTTATACAGATGATGGTTCACCGTGCTGGCCGCCACCGTCATGATCTGCGCCGTCTCCCATGCCGTTTTGCCCACCGCGGCCCATTTCAGCACTTCCTTTTCACGGTTGCTCAGCCGTGGCCCCGGCGCGGCGGGGGCGATATCCGCCACCATATCGCTTTGGATCAGACAGCCCAGATAGATCGCATCGGCGATGATCCCGCGCTTGTACTTGCGCCACTCGTGAATGCGCAGGTCAGAGTTCAGCGTCAGCACCGCCTTGCCATGCGCGTGGTCCCGAATGGGGATCGACACACCGTTCTGGCGCACGCCGAACTCCATCGCCTCGCCAAAGAAATTGCGCGTGGTCCGGTCGACCTTGGGCAGCTCGCTCCAATCCACCGGCAGGGTGCCTTCGAGGGATTTGTCGACCACCGGGTCGATCAGATGGTAGTTTTCCTCTTGGTAGCGCGTCAGCCAAGCGGGATCATAGGTCGAGTGAATGACCGGATCGCTGCCACTGGCGCCGGTCTTGTGAAACCCCAGATAGGACAGGTTGTTCAGCCCCATATCCTGCGCCAAGACCTGCAACATCTCGGCGGGTTTGATGTCGGGGCGTTGTTCTTTCAATAGGAGGTAGCGGTCGGAAAGCGGTGTCACCATAGGGCGGCGTTCAAAAGCTCATGTGATTAAAAACTGAGCATTCAGTTAGGGCACCTCAACCAGTGAGGGAACATGCTCGCCGTCAGATGATTTCTCGGAATAGGGGAAACGGGCCAAAACGTTGCAATTTTGTCCCGATGACCAAGGGTCAAGCGAAAGAGCCGCCCGACGAAAGGTCGGCACGTCCGCCTGCCCGCGAAGCGGTGCAGAGCATAAAGCGGCCCCCGCCCGAAAACCAATGCGCCCCTTACAAAAACACGATCGTCCAACACAGCGGACAGGGGCGCGGCTTCCGAAAGCGGGGACCGAAACAGAGCCAAATGGCGGGCCCTGTCAAAAGGTCGCGTCAGCCTGAGCGCGCATCTTATGTCTGACGGCCATTCAGCACAGCCGCAAACTCGGATAGCAAGATTCGCGCCGTCGATCTTCAAGCATTTGTTATAGTTTGATTAAATTTCCGGCGCATCTTGACTGCGCGCGCCGGGGCGCATCTGTAAAGCTGGTAATATTTATAGGTTTCGATGAATCGCCGCGGATAGGGGCGATACGGGCGCAGCCGATTTGGCACTGTTACAAAAACTTCACTGGCGTAAAGCCGAATAATTCTGTAATTCATGAATTATGGAACAAGTGATCCCCAACCGTCTCGCCACCCTTGGCCATCCGCAGCGCCTCGCGCTGTTTCGGCTGCTTATGCGCCGCTACCCTGACAGGGTGCCCGCGACCGAACTGGCGCAGGCGCTCGGCCTCAAGCCCAACACCCTCTCGACCTATATCGGCGCGCTGATGCAGGCGGGGTTGGTGAGCCAAGAACGGCAGGGCACATCCCTGCGCTATGCGATCGATATCGAGGCCGCGCGGGACACCATCGGCTACCTACTGAACGACTGCTGCCGTGGCCGGCCCGAAATTTGCCTCCCCCTCACCTCTTCAGATGGAAACGCCCCCATGACCGACGACAAGTTCAACGTCCTGTTCATCTGCACCGGCAACTCCGCCCGGTCGATCTTTGCCGAAAGCATCCTGCGCGACCTCGCAGGGGACCGGTTCAACGTCTATTCGGCAGGCACCCGCCCGCAGTCTGAGCTGAACCCATTCGCCGTCGATGTGCTCAAGCAAAAGGGCCATGACGTGGCCCACCTCAGGTCAAAACATATCTCTGAGTTTCAGGCCGCGGATGCGCCTGCCTTCGACTTCGTCTTTACCGTCTGCAATCAGGCCGCCAATGAGGAATGCCCCACATGGCCGGGCCAGCCGATCACGGCGCATTGGGGGCTGCCCGATCCGGTCAAGGTCGAAGGCTCCGACGCGGAAAAGAGCCTCGCCTTCCAGCAGGCCTATGGCACCCTGCGCAACCGGATGCTGGGTTTTACCAGCCTGCCACTTAGCTCGCTCGACCGTATCTCGCTGCAAAAGGCGCTGGATGACGCGGGCCAAACCGACAAAGAAGGAACTCCCGCATGACCACCTACGCGATCAACGGCCTTGGCCGTATCGGCAAGCTCGCCCTGAAACCCCTGCTGGATCAAGGGGCCGAGATTGCATGGGTCAACGATGCGGTGGGTGACCCGGAAATGCATGCCCATCTGCTGGAATTCGACACGGTGCACGGGCGTTGGCAGGCCGATTTCGCCCATGACGCCGACAGCGTGACGATCAACGGCACCCGCCTGCCCTTCATCGGCACGCGTGACCTCAGCGCGCTGCCGCTTGACGGGGTGGATGTGGTGATCGATTGCACCGGCGTCTTCAAGACCGAGGCGAAACTCGCCCCCTATTTCGAAGCCGGGGTGAAGAAGGTGGTGATCTCGGCCCCCGTAAAAGACGGGGATGCGGCCAATATCGTCTATGGCGTCAATGATGATGTCTATGATCCCGCACGGCACCGGATCGTCACGGCGGCAAGCTGCACGACCAACTGCCTCGCCCCGGTGGTGAAGGTCATCCATGAGGCGCTGCGGATCAAACATGGCTCCATCACCACGATCCATGATGTGACCAACACGCAAACTATCGTCGACCGCCCCGCCAAGGACCTGCGCCGCGCGCGTTCGGCCCTGAACTCCCTGATCCCGACGACCACCGGCAGCGCCACGGCGATCACGCTGATCTATCCCGAACTCAAAGGCCGCCTGAACGGCCATGCGGTACGGGTGCCGCTGCTGAACGCTTCGCTGACTGACTGTGTCTTTGAGGTGGAGCGGGAGACGACCGTGGAAGAGGTAAACGGCCTGTTCAAAGCTGCCGCCGAAGGGGCGTTGAAAGACATCCTTGGCTATGAGGAGCGCCCGCTGGTCTCGACCGATTACACCAATGACACGCGGTCCAGCATCGTCGATGCGCCCTCCACCATGGTGGTGAACGGGACGCAGGTTAAAATCTACGCGTGGTACGACAATGAGATGGGCTATGCCCACCGTCTGGTCGATGTGGCGCTGATGGTCGGGGCAAGCCTGTGAGCCAGAGCGCGACCCGCCCTGAGGGGCTCTCGGCCTATATCGCGGTCACGGCGGCCTATTGGGCCTTCATGCTGACCGATGGCGCGTTGCGCATGTTGGTGTTGCTGCATTTCCACCGGCTGGGCTTTTCGCCGGTGCAACTGGCCTATCTCTTTGTGCTGTATGAGATCGCGGGCGTCATTACCAACCTCTGCGCGGGCTGGATCGCGGCGCGCTTCGGGCTGGCCTCGACGCTCTATGCGGGGCTGGGGTTGCAGATCGTGGCGCTGCTGGCGCTGGCGCAGCTTGACCCCACATGGGCGGTTGGCGCCTCGGTAGTATTCGTCATGCTGGTGCAGGGGGCCAGCGGCGTGGCCAAAGATTTGGCCAAGATGTCATCGAAATCCGCCGTCAAACTGCTCGCCCCGGCTGAGGATGGCGGGCTGTTTCGCTGGGTGGCGCTGCTGACCGGCTCCAAGAACATGGTCAAGGGCTTGGGCTTTCTGCTTGGCGCAGCCCTGCTGGCGACGCTTGGCTTTGTCTGGGCGGTGCTCGGGATGGCCGCGATCCTTGCGCTGATCCTGATTGCCGTGCTGACCGCCATGCCGCCCGGCCTGCCCAAGGGCCGCAAGGGAGCGAAGTTCTCGGAAGTCTTCTCAAAATCCGCCAATGTGAACTGGCTCAGCGCGGCGCGGGTGTTCCTCTTCGGCGCGCGGGACGTGTGGTTCGTGGTGGGCATCCCGATCTATTTCTACGCAGTCCTCTCGGATGGCACGGAGGAAAGCAACCGCGCGGCCTTTTTCATGATCGGCACCTTTATGGCGGTCTGGGTGATCCTCTACGGGCTGGTGCAAATCTACGCCCCGCGCCTACTCCGCGCGAAATCCCGCCCGGCAGGAGCCCTGATCTCAGCCGCGAAGGGCTGGGCATGGTCGCTTGCCGCCGTGCCTGCGGCGCTGACGCTGGCGGCGCTGTTCAGCGACGGGCCGCAGGGCTGGCTCACCGTGACGCTTGTGATCGGCCTCTTGGCCTTTGGCGCGGTCTTTGCGGTGAACTCATCGCTGCATTCCTACCTCATCCTCTCTTTCACCAAGGCAGAGCGGGTGACGATGGATGTGGGGTTTTACTACATGGCCAATGCCGCCGGGCGGCTCTTGGGCACGCTGATGTCGGGGCTGAGCTATCAGATCGGCGGCCTGCCCCTGATGCTGGGCGCGGCGGCGATCATGGTGGCCTTGTCGGCGCTGCTGGTCGGGTTCTTGCAACCCGACCAGAGCTAACGGTTAGCCTACCTTGCTGGCGCGACCGTTGCTCTGCTCAGCCTGCGTATAGGCGTCCATCGCCGCGACAGCGCCCTCGTCCCAAATGAGCGTGAGCCAAGCGACAAAGGCGTCGCGGAAGGCTTCGGCCTGCGCGAGATCGCCATAAAGACGGTCTTGCTCCAACCACGCTTCGGGCCGCATGCGTGCAGTCTGCGCCACGGCTTTCAGCTCGTCCCAGATCGGATCGTTTGCCACGATCTCGCTGCCATCCTCCCGCGTGCCTGCACACATCCGCGCCCAGAGTGCTTCGACCAAGGCCAAACCACTGACTGAACGCCCCGCCGCCAGTTGATCCCGCAGGATCGGCAGCACGAACCCCGTGTGCCGCGCCGAACCGTCAAAGGCGACGCGGCGGGTGGTGTCGACGATGCGCGGGTTCGAGAACCGCTGCTCGATCAGATCGAGATAGGCCAGCGGCGTCATGCCCGGCACCGGGGCGACCGTCTGGGTGATCTCTTCGGCCTGCACGCGGTGGAACATCGCACGGATCGCCGGATGCGCCATGGTGCCGGAAATCGTCTCGATCCCCAGCACCTCACCGACATTGGCCAAGACCTGATGGCCCGCGTTGAGGATGCGGATCTTCATCTTCTCATAGGCGTGCACCTCGTCCGAGAAGGTGGCCCCCACCTGATCCCAATCCGGGCGGCCCGCGCAGAAGTCGTCTTCGATCACCCATTGGCGGAAGGCTTCATGGGTGACTGGGGCGGCATCGTTCACGCCGAACTCCCGCGCCTGTGCGATCTCGGCGGGGCCGGTGGCCGGGGCGATGCAATCGACCATGGAGTTGGGGAAACTGGCGTTTGCCTCGATCCAATCGGCCAGTGCCGGGTCGGACATGCGCGCCAGCGACACGACCGCTTGGCGCAGGATATCGCCATTGCCTTGCAGATTGTCACAGCTCAGCCCGGTGAACGGCCCCTGCCCCGCATCGCGGCGCAGCCGCAGGGCCGCGACGATGGCCCCAAAGGCGGTGCGCGGGGTTTCGGGATGGGCCGCGTCATGGATGATATCCGCATGGGCCGCGTCGAACCCCTTGCTGACTGGGTCAATGTAATAGCCGCTTTCGGTGACGGTCAGCCCGACAATACGAATGGCCGGATCGGTCATGGCGCGGATCAGGGCGCCGTTGCCCTCTTCGATCGGCAGGTAGTCGATCATGGACCCCACCACCTCGGCCGAGGTCTGCGCGGGGTCGAGTTCGATCAGCGTCGTCAAACAGTCCTGCGCCAAGAGCTTCTCGCGCATGGCCGCATCAAAGGGGCGCACGCCCGCGCCGAGGATCGCCCAGTCATGCGCTTGGCCGTTCTGCATCAAGCGGTGCAGATACCACGCCTGATGCGCACGGTGGAAATTGCCGACGCCAATATGCACGATGCCGGGGGTCAGGGCGCTGCGGTCATAGCTGGGGTGGGCGATGTCGAGATCACCCAGCGTCGCGTTCGAGAGGTCTACCAGTTTATCCATGATCCACATCCTTAAAGGGCCGCGCACCGGGGAAAGGGTACGGGGGTTGGCCTGTCATTTCTGCCGCTTGCATTACTCGACCCGAAGGCCCTGCGCGTCGAACCGGTGCAGCTTGTCCGCCTGTGGGGTCAGGAAAATCCGGTCCCCATGTCGGACCGACAATTCGCCATCCACGCGCACGGTCATCGGGTCGCAGCCCGCCACGCCATGGACGTGCAAGAAGGTGTCGGAGCCCAGATGCTCGGCCACGCCGATGGTACCCTCCCATGCGCCTTCGGTGGTGGATACGTCGAAATGCTCGGGCCGGATGCCGATGGTCGGCGCGCCACGCGCTTCGGCCTCAACGCCCTTGATCAGGTTCATCTTGGGCGAGCCGATGAAGCCCGCGACAAATTCGTTGCGCGGCTTGTAATAGAGCTCAAGCGGGGAGCCGACCTGTTCGATATGGCCCGCCCGCAGCACGACAATCTTGTCGGCCATGGTCATCGCTTCGACCTGATCGTGGGTGACGTAGATCATCGTCGTGGCCAGCCGCTTATGCAGCTCGCTGATTTCAAGCCGCATGCCCACCCGCAGCGCGGCGTCGAGGTTCGACAGCGGCTCGTCGAAAAGGAAAGCCGAAGGTTCGCGCACGATGGCACGGCCAATCGCGACCCGCTGGCGCTGGCCGCCAGACAGTTGGCCCGGACGGCGGTCAAGATAGTCGGTGAGGTTCAGCGCCTTGGCCGCAGCTTCGATCCGGCGCTGCTGTTCATCCGCCGGAACGCCCGCCATCTTCATCGGAAAGGCGATGTTCTTGCGCACCGACATATGCGGATAAAGCGCGTAGGATTGGAACACCATCGCCAGACCCCGTTTCGCGGGCGGCACATGGGTCGCATCGGTGCAGTCGATCTCGATATGGCCCGAGGTGATGTCCTCCAGGCCCGCGATCAGCCGCAGCAGGGTCGATTTCCCGCAGCCCGAAGGGCCGACAAATACCGTGAACTCGCCATCTTCGATGGTCAGATCAAGGGGCGGAATGACTTCCACATCGCCGAAGCTTTTGGAAACCTGATTGAGTTTGATTTGTCCCATGTGACTGTCCCTTGCTTACTTGACCGCGCCGAAAGTCAGGCCGCTGACGAGTTGTTTCTGGCTGAACCAGCCGAGGATGAGGATTGGCGCGATGGCCATAGTGGAGGCCGCGCTGAGCTTGGCGTAGAAGAGGCCCTCGGGGCTGGAATAGCTCGCGATGAAGGCGGTGAGCGGCGCGGCCTTGGCCGCGGTGAGGTTGAGCGTCCAGAAGGCTTCGTTCCATGCGAGGATGAAGTTTAACAGCAGGGTGGAGGCAATGCCGGGGATCGCCATGGGCGTGAGGACGTAAAGCACCTCTTCGCGCAGGCTTGCCCCATCCATCCGTGCCGCTTCCAAGATCTCACCGGGGATTTCGCGGAAGTAGGTGTAGAGCATCCAGACGATGATCGGCAGGTTGATGAGCATCAAGATGATGACCAAGGCGATCTTGCTGTCGAGCACGCCGAACTGGATGCAGAGCAGATAGATCGGGTAGAGCACGCCCACCGCGGGCAGCATCTTGGTCGAGAGCATCCAGAGCAGAATGTCCTTGGTCCGCTTGCCGGGGACGAAGGCCATCGACCATGCGGCAGGCACCGCGATCAGGATGCCAAGGACGGTCGAGCCCCCGGCGATGACGATGGAGTTCCACAGGAAGCGCCCGTAGTTCGACCGCTCCAGAACCGCCTCGTAATTCGCCAGCGTCCAGTCGAAGCCGAGGAAGATCGGCGGATCGGCGATGGCCTGTGCTTCGGTCTTGAAGCTGGTGAGGATGGTCCAAAGGATGGGGAAGAAGATCAGGAAACCGATGCCCCAAGCGAGGGCCGTGTTGACGATCTTGCGTTGCCTTGTGACTGCGCGTGCCATGATGTCTCCTCCTCAGGCGTCCAGGTTCTTGCCGACGATGCGCATCAGGAAGATGGCGACGATATTGGCGAGAATGATTGCATAGACACCGCCCGCCGATCCGAGGCCGATGTTCTGGCTTTCCAGCACGCGCTGGAAGATGAGATAGGTCAGTGTTTTGGTGCCAAAGGCCCCGCCCGTGGTCACGAAAATCTCCGCGAAAATCGACAAGAGAAAGATCGTCTGGATCAGGATCACCACGGTGATTGCGCGGCCCAGATGCGGCAGGGTGATATAGGCGAAACGTTTGGTCACCGGCGCGCCGTCCATCTCGGCGGCGTCAAGCTGCTCGCGGTCGAGCGACTGGATCGCGGTGAGCAGGATCAGCGTCGCGAAGGGCAGCCATTGCCAGGATACGATGATGATGATCGACGACAGCGAAGCTTGGCTCATCCATTGCACCGGGGTGGCGCCAAAAAACTCCCACAGATGCGCGAACAGGCCATAGTTCGGGTCCATGAACATGTTCTTCCACACCAGCGCCGATACGGTGGGCATGACGAAGAAGGGCGCGATGACGAGGATGCGGACAAAGCCCTGCCCCCACATCGGCTGGTTCAGCAGAAGGGCAAGTAGGATGCCAAGGCAGACCGTAATCGCCAGCACGCCGCCGACGATGATCAGCGTGGTCATCACCGAGGGCCAGAAAGAGCTGGAGGTGACGAAGCGCACATAGTTGTCAAAGCCGACCCAACCCAGATCACCGCCGCGCATCGGCAGGTATTTCTTGAAAGAGAAGTAGAGCGTCATGGTCAGCGGGATGAGCATCCATCCAAGCAGCAAGACCACCGCCGGGGCCATCATCAGGCGTGCCGCTGATCGGGAATGTTGGGTAGCCATCGGGCACATCTCCTCTGCCGGCGGCGAATGCCGCGTTTAGGTGAAGGGTATCATATCGGGTGGTGGGGCGGAAAAGGGCGGCGGTGTTCGCCGCCCTTTAGCCTGTGAAGCGGCGGCTTAACGGTAGCCTGCGGCTTCCATTGCGTCGTTGGTCAGGTCTTGGGCCTTCTCAAGCGCCTCTTCGACGGTCTGCTGACCGGCATAGGCGGCAGAGAACTCTTGGCTCACGTCGGTCGCGATGCCTGCAAACTCGGGGATCGCGGCGAATTGCACACCGACGTAAGGAGTCGGATCGACGGTGGAGTTCTCAGGATCAGCCGAGAGGATCGAGTCGAGCGTCATCTGCGCGAAGGGCACTTTCTGATACTCGGGGTTCTCGTAAAGCGACTTGCGCGCGCCGGGAGGAACGTTTGCCCAGCCTTCGTTCTCGGCGACCATCTCGATATAGTCTTTCGAAGTGGCCCATTCGATGAACTCTTTCGCGGCATCTTCTTTCTGAGTGCCCGCCGGGATTGCCAGCGCCCATGCCCAGAGCCAGTTGGAGCGTTTGCCAAGGCCCGTGTCCGGCGCCAGCGCAAAGCCCACCTTGTCGGCCACGGTGGAATCCTCGGGGTTGGTCACGAAAGAGGCCGCCACGGTGGCGTCGATCCACATGCCGCATTTGCCCTGCTGGAACAGCGAGAGGTTCTCGTTGAAGCCGTTGGAGGCATAGCCCGCCGGGCCGCTTTCATCCATCAGGTCTTTGTAGAAGTTAATCGTGTTGGCCCATGCCTCGGTGTCGAACTGGGCGTTCCAGTCTTCATCGAACCAACGCGCGCCAAAGGAGTTGGACATCGCCGTGATCAGCGCACCGCCCTCGCCCCAACCGGCCTTGCCGCGCAGGCAGATGCCGTTGATGTCGTTGTCGCGATCGGTCATGGCGGCGGCGGCTTCGCGGATAAATTCCCATGTCGGGTCTTTCGGCATTTCCATGCCGGCTTTTTCCATCAGATCGGTGCGGTACATGATCATGGAGCTTTCGCCGTAGAACGGTGCCGCATAAAGCGTGCCGTCATGGCTCAGGCCGCCGGCCATGGCGGGCAGGATATCGTCTGCGTCGTATTCTTCGCTGAGGTCATCCAGCGGCACCAGCCAGCCGTTCGCGCCCCAGATCGGCGTCTCATACATGCCGATGGTCATGATGTCGAAAGAGCCACCCTTGGTCGAGATGTCGGTGGTGACGCGCTGGCGCAGGACGTTCTCTTCCAAGGTGACCCACTCCACTTCGTGGCCGGTCTCTTCGGTGAATTTGTCGGTGTAGCCTTGCATGCGGATCATGTCGCCGTTGTTGACGGTGGCGATGGTGATCGTCTCGGCAACCGCGCCGCCCGCCATGATCAGGCCCAAGGCCGTCGCGGCGTAAAGTGATTTATCGCAGAACATCGATAGTTCCTCCCTCTATAGATGATGAACCGAGACTAACGACCCACGCAACGCGCAGTCAAATTAAATTTTACGCGCGATAACTATTTTATGAGCAACTTGCGAACTCAATGGCTTAGGCCGAGGCGCGCATCACCAGTTTGCCGTCAAACAGCGTCTCTTCGCGTTCGGTCAGTCGGGTTTCGCTTTCGATAATACGGAAAAGCGTACTGGCTGCACGATTCGCGATGGCACCGTAATCCTGCGCGATGGTGGTCAATGGCGGGCAGGTATAACGCGAGAATGGGTGGTCGTCCTGCCCCGCGATCCGCATGGCGCAATCCTTGCCATGCCCCACGCGCAGCCCCATCTCATAGGCCGCCGAGAGCATCCCGATGGCCAGACGGTCATTCGAGCAAAGCACCGTATCCGTCTCGAACGCCCCCGCCGAGATCAGCTTGCCGCCCTCGGTCGCGCCGATCTCTTCAAAGTTCCAGCCCTCCCCCGGCACCTGATGGATATGTGGTGCAAAGCCGTGCCGCTCCATCGCTTCCAGATAGGCTTGGCGGCGCTTGTTGGCGTTGGGGTTGCTGGGGGTCTTCATCTCGAAAAAACAGGGCGGCTCACCGCTGCGGCAGAGGTATTCAACGATCAAATCAACGCTTTGGAAGTTGTCGGTGCCGACGAAAGCCTCGCAAACCCCTTCGACATTGGCGTCAAAGGCCACCACCGGTACATCCTTGCAAAAGCGCGCGATCTCGTCACGGTCCGAGGCTTTGCCGAAGGGCGCCAGCAACACGCCCGCCGGTTTCAGCGCCCGAAGCGAGTCGAGATTGGCGCGCTCCTGCGCCGGGTTGCCGTGCGAACTGAGCAAGATCGGGCTATAGCCCTCGGCCAGACAGGCCAGTTCCACCTCGCGGCCAATCTCGGAAAAGAACGGGTCGGCAAGGTTGGGCACGACCACGCCGATGTTGCGGGTTTTGCGGCGGTTCTGGTTCACCGCATAGACGTTCGGGCGATAGTCATACTGGCTCAGCGCGGCTTCAATCCGCTCCCGGGTCGAGCGCCGCACGCTGTCGGCATCGTTAAAGTACTTCGACAGGGTGGGCCGCGAAATGCCGCTCACGGCGGCAAACTCCTCCATATTGCGGATCTTCTGCTGGCCCATCTTAACCCTCCCTTGACGAAACGCTGCGCGCGTAAACTAAAGTCAATATAGAGATAAGTTCGCCCAGCCAGCAAGGGTTTGGTGGCGTCAGGCTTTCCGCGGCCCTCTGGGGTGCAACGGAAAGCTCGCGCCTGGCCCTCTTCCGGGGTTAACCGGCCTTGCCCAATTGCGCTGCGGCGCGGGCCAGCGCTTCGATCCCGGCCCAGTCTCCGGCATCGATCAGCTTCTTCGGCGCGACCCAACTGCCGCCTGCGCAAAGCACGTTGGGCAGGCTCAAGTAGCTTTCCGCATTGTCGGGGCTGACACCGCCTGTCGGGCAGAAGGTGATCTGCGGCAGGGGCGCGCCAATGGCCTTGAGCGCAGGCGCGCCACCCGAAGCTTCGGCGGGGAAGAACTTCAGCATGTCATAGCCGCGCGCGAACAACTGCATCGCCTCGCTCGCCGTGGCGGCGCCGGGCAAGAGGGGAAGCTCTTCCTCTTCGCAGGCCGCGATCAACGCATCGGTGGCACCGGGCGAGACGCCAAAGGTCGCCCCCGCCCGTTTCGCTGCACGCACATCTTCGGGGGTGACCAGCGTGCCCGCCCCCACATGGCCGCCCGCGACCTCAGCCATGGCGGCAATCGCGTCGAGTGCGGCAGGGGTGCGCAGAGTCACCTCCAACGCAGGCAGCCCCCCGGCGATCAGTGCCTCGGCCAAGGGCCGGGCGTCGGCGACATCTTCGATCACCAACACGGGCACGATCGGGGCAAGCGCACAGATTTCGCGGGTGCGACGGCTGGCGTCTTTTGCAGTAAGGGTCATGGATCAGCCTCCAAAAATGGTTGCGCCGGTGGTAGCAGAACCGACGGTGTCGCGGAACATAGCGAACAACTCGCGCCCCGTCCCGGCATGATAAGCAGAAAGATCAGCGGTGACGTTGGGACGGTCATCGAACCCTTCGGCCAGCACGTCGAGCGTCCCTGCCACGGCGTCAACCCGCAGCAGATCACCGTCTTGCACCCGCGCGATGGGGCCACCGTCGACCGCCTCAGGGCTGACGTGGATCGCCGCAGGCACCTTGCCCGACGCGCCCGACATGCGCCCATCGGTGACCAACGCCACCTTCTGCCCGCGCCCCTGAAGGATCGACAGAAGCGGCGTCAGGCTGTGCAATTCGGGCATGCCGTTGGCTTTGGGGCCTTGGAAGCGGACGACGACGACCAGATCGCCGGTCAGCTCCCCGGCCTTGAAGGCCGCCTTCACCTCGTTCTGATCCGCAAAGACCCGCGCCGGGGCTTCGATAACGTGATGTTCGGGCGCCACCGCAGAGACCTTCATACAGGCGGTGCCGAGCGACCCGGCCATGCGGCGCAGCCCGCCGGTGGGCTGGAAAGGATCGCTGGCGGGGCGGAGGATCTTCTCGTTCAGGCTCTCGCCTGCGCCCTTCTCCCAAACCAGCCCCTCGGCCTTCAGCTTCGGCTCGGCGGTGTAATGCTCCAACCCCTGCCCGGCGACGGTCTGGGTGTCGGGGTGCAGATGGCCGGAGTTGAGCAATTCGCCGATCATATAGCCCAGCCCCCCGGCGGCGTGGAAATGGTTCACATCCGCCAGACCGTTGGGATAGACCCGCGCCAGCAGTGGCGTGACGTCAGAGATGTCCGAGAAATCCTCCCAATCCAGAATGATCCCCCCGGCCCGCGCCATGGCGATAAGGTGGATCAGCAGGTTTGTCGACCCGCCCGTGGCGTTGAGCCCGACGATCCCGTTCACGAAGGCCTTTTCATCCAGAACCGAGGCGACGGGGGTGTAATCATTGCCCAAAGCGCTCAGCGCCAGCGCACGTTTCGCGCCTTCCTGGGTCAGCGCATCGCGCAAAGACCCGTTCGGCGACACAAAACTCGCCCCCGGCAGGTGCAGCCCCATGAACTCCATCAGCATCTGGTTGGTGTTGGCGGTGCCGTAAAAGGTGCAGGTGCCCGGCCCGTGATAGGCGGCCATCTCGGCGGCCATCAGCGCATCGCGCCCGACCTCGCCCGCGGCGAACTGCTGACGCACCTTGGCTTTCTCGTCGTTCGACAGCCCGCTTTCCATCGGCCCGGCAGGCAGGAAGACGGCCGGCAGATGGCCGAAAGCCTGTGCCGCAATCACCAGCCCGGGCACGATCTTGTCGCAGACCCCAAGGAAAACCGCCGCGTCAAATGTGTTGTGGCTGAGCGCCACCGAGGCCGCCAAGGCGATCACATCACGCGAGAAAAGCGACAGTTCCATCCCCGCTTCCCCTTGGGTCACCCCGTCGCACATGGCGGGCACCCCGCCCGCGACCTGTGCGGTGCCCCCCGCCGCGCGTACGGCCTCGCGGATCAGATCGGGGTAGCGCTCAAACGGCTGATGCGCCGAGAGCATGTCGTTGTAGGTCGTCACGATCCCGAGGTTGCCCGCGCTGGTGATCGCCAGCCGGTCCTTATCCGCGCCAGAGGCGGCATAGGCATGGGCCTGCCCGCTACAGGATAGATGCGCGCGGGCCGGACCCTTGGCGCGGGCGGCTTCCATCCGGTCGAGGTAAGGCCGCCGGGTCGCCTCGCTGCGGGCGATGATACGGTCGGTGACGCGGTCAATCGTGGAATGCAGGGTCATGTCTCGTCCTTTCGTGTGATCTCGCGCCAGCGGCGGCCGTCGCGGTGCATCAGCATCAGCGCCTCTTCGGGGCCCGAGCTGCCGGGGTCATAGGGGTACGGGGGTTGCCGGGTCTCTTCCCAGCCGTGAATGATCGGATCGGCCCAAGCCCAAGCGGCTTCGACCTCGTCCCCGCGCATGAAGAGCGTCTGATCGCCACGGATCACATCCATGATGAGCCGCTCATAGGCGTCCTGCGGGGTGCCCTGTTCGCCCAAAGCATCGGCGAAGGTCATATCGAGCGACACTTCGGCCAAACGCATGCCGCCGGGGCCGGGGTCTTTGATCGTGTTGCGCAGGGTGATGCCCTCGTCCGGTTGCAGCCGAATGATCAACGCGTTGCCCTTGTGTCCTTCCGTCGCGGGGAAGATCATATGCGGCGGATCGCGGAAGATCACCGCGATCTCGGAACTGCGCCCGCGCAGCTTTTTGCCCGTGCGCAGGTAGAACGGCGTGCCCGCCCATCGCCAATTGGCGATCTTGACCTTCATCGCGACAAAGCTTTCGGTGCGGCTTTCGGGGTCGCCCGCATGGTCGCGGTAGCTGCCCTCGCCATTGGCGGCGCGGTATTGGCCGCGGGCGATGTCCTTCTGTGCCACAGGCTCAAGCGCCTCGATCACCTTCACCTTCTCATCCCGCACCGCGTTGGGGTCAAAGCGCGAAGGCGGCTCCATCGCCGTCAGGCACAACAGCTGCATCAGGTGGTTCTGCACCATGTCGCGCATGGCGCCGGACTTATCATAGTATTCGCCCCGCCCTTCGACACCGAGGCTCTCGGACACGGTGATCTGCACATGGTCGATATGTGTGGAATTCCACAAGGGCTCCCACAGCGCATTGGCGAAACGCAGCGCCATGAGGTTCTGCACCGTCTCTTTGCCAAGGTAGTGGTCGATCCGGTAAATCTGGCTTTCGTCGAAGTTGGCACGCAGATCGGCGTTCAGCGCCTGCGCGGTTTCCAAATCATGGCCAAAGGGCTTTTCGACGACGATGCGGCTTTCGGCTGTGGCGATGCCGTGGTCATGCAGCTTGCCACCAATCGTGCCGAAGAGCGACGGCGAGACCGAGAGGTAGAAGGCCCGCACGACATCATCGCGCATCAGGTCTTTGAGATCCGCCCAGCCCGCATCGCCAGAGGCATCCACGCGCACGTAATGCACCATGCCAAGGAACCGCTCCAAAGCGGCACCCTCTTGGGCCAGCTTGGGGGCGAACTCCAGCAGGCTGTCGCGGATCATCTTTCGAAAAGCGTCGGCATCAAGCTCGGAACGGGCCGCGCCGACGATCCGCGCGGCCTCGGGCATCTGGCCGACGGTGAAGCGGTGGAACAGACCGGGCAGAATCTTGCGCCGGGCAAGATCGCCGGTCGCGCCGAAAATAACGAGGTCGAAAGGATCAACGGGGATTACGCGCGATACCATGGGGTCAGCCCTCCTGCCTGCGTCGGCGCCCTATGGCACCCTGTTTTCGATTGGGCAAAGCCATCGCCATCCCCTTCGCGCCCTCCTCCGGGCGGCCACTGGTAGCGCTAACATATTTGAGCGAAAAAGATAGGCGGTTCTTCAACATTTCATATTTCCTCTACCCAAGGTGGGCTCGCCCCGGCCCGCGAAACGGTCACGGCGGCAACCCGCGCGCCATAGGCCAGCGCTTCGGACAGCACCTTTGGCGCGAGGGTGACAAGCGCAGATTTATGCAACTGCCCAAGCTCCGACATCTTGGCCAGAACGCCTGCGTTGAACGTGTCGCCCGCGCCGACCGTATCGACGATTTCGGCTTTCACGGCGGGCACTTGCACCTCTTCGCCATTCGCCAGATAGCCTGTTGCCCCCTCGCCCCCGCGGGTCAGGATGACAACCGATGGGCCCTTCTTTAGCAACTCGCCCACCTTGTCACGCAGCGACAGCGGCGCGGGGTTGATCCAGTTCAGGTCCTCATCCGACACTTTCACGATATCCGACAGCACCAGCATCCGGTCGAGCCTTTGGCGATAACGTTCGATATCCTTGATGAAACCGGGGCGGATGTTGGGGTCGATCATCACCGCGCGGCCCTCGGCGTTGCGCGCCAACAGCTCGGCATAGGCATCCGCCCCCGGCTCGCAGGCCAGACTGATCCCGCCAAAATAAAGCGCCGAAACCTCGCTGGACAAGGCGGGCATATCCTCGGGCGTGATCATCCGCCCGGCGGAGTTTTCGTCATAGAAATCATAGGTCGCATGGCCGCCCACCAGCCGCACGAAGGCCAGCGTCGTCGGCCGGTCGGACAGGACAACATGCGAGACATCCACATGGCTTGCCTTCAACCCGTCGACCAACTGCCGCCCGAACATGTCCGACGACAGGCCCGAGAGCATACCCACCTGCGCGCCGAGCCGCCCCAAGGCGATGGCCGTGTTGAACACCGCCCCGCCCGCATGGGGCACAAAGCCGTCAGGGCCTGCCTTGGTCGGGGTCGGGATCATATCGATCAGGGCTTCTCCGCAGCAAAGGATCATCTGTCAGCCTTTCAAAAATGCGTCGCGGTCGACGAGGAAACGGTCAGAAAGCGGCAAGCTCGCCGCACCGAGCGCGCGGGCGTCGCTGCCGACGGTGCCTTCGCGCAATTCTGGTAGGGTGACCCCCGGCAGGGGCCGGGCGGCAAGATGGCGGCGGGTGCGGGCGACCAATTCCGCGCGAACCTCTGCTGGAACCGACCCGTCGATCATCACCGTGTCGAAATCAATCAAACATGTCGCGGCCCGGATCGCCTGCGCCAATGCCTCGGTCGTGCTGTCGAGCCATGGGTGCAAAATGTCATCGCCAAAGCCCCAAGCCGCCGGATCGCTCCAAGGGGCGCGGCGGGTCTCCCCGGCCTCTTGCAAGGCGCCCTCCAAAGTCGCCAAAGAGGCCACATCGACCAATTGCCGCGCCGCATCTCCGGCCAACGGCATGGAGCCGAGCGCCCCGGCATTGCCGCTTTTGCCGGTGTAGAGCTTGCTGTCCAGCACCAGCCCGCCGCCGACGAAATAGCCAATGTAGAAATAGAGGAAATCGCGCGGTTTGTCCTGCGCGCCAAAGACCAGTTCCGCCCCACAAGCGGCAGAGGTGTCATTGCAGATATAGACCGGCAGATCGACCAATTCCGCCAAAGCCGCTTCGATATCAAAGGTCTGCCACGCACTCAGATCGCCGCCCGCGACTTCCCATTCCCAGATGCCAAACGGCAGGGCCACGCCCAGCCCGGCCACCCGCGCCTGCTGCTCGGCTGAGAGTGAGGCAAGCGCCTCCTGCAAAGCGCGCGCGGCAAAGGCCATGACCGCATCGGGCGTGGGATGGGCGTAGGTCTCGCTGCTGTGGCGGGTCACCTGCCCTTCGAAATCGGTCAGGATCAATTCGACGCTGCGCCGCCCGACCTTCAGCCCCAGAAAAAACGCGCCCTCGGCGTTCAGGCTGATCGGCACCGATGGCTGCCCGACCCGGCCCCGCACACGCGCGCCTTTCTTCAGCAGACCCTCCGCTTCGAGGGCACGCATGATGACGGAGACGGTCTGCGCCGAGAGGCCCGTGAGCCGGGCAATCTCGGCCTTGGAGGTCGGTCCGCTGCGCCGGATGAGCGACAGGACCAGCCGTTCGTTATAAGCCCGCATCCCGCTCTGGTTTGAGCCGCGCGCGGGGCGGTCGGCGACTGTCTGTAGCTGCTGCAAACTTGCCTCCCCCCGGTTCATGCGGCGTTTCACCGGAGAAATCCCAGATGGGAGCAAGTGAGTCAACGCTTAAATCAATCTAATTGAGTTATTCCGCGATGAAGGGCCGACCGCCCAGAGACGAGCGGCCCGCTTTTGCGGTTAATCCGCCACCGTGATCCCGATTTTCCCCATATGGGACTTTTCGATGAACGCCTCCTGCGCCTGCTTCAGATCGCGCAGCGCGTAGGTTTCCGCCACGACGGGCCGGATTTCCCCGCGTTCGATATAGCCCACCAGATCGGCAAAAACGCTCGGCTCCTGCCGCGTGCTGCCCATCAGGGTCAGGTCCTTGAGGTAAAGCGTGCGCAGGTCCAACTCCACGATCGGCCCGGCAATCGCGCCCGAGGTCACATAGCGCCCGCGCGTCACCAGCGCGTCAAGCAACTTAGGCCAACCCGCCCCGCCCACGAGGTCGAGCACCACGTCATAGCTGTCCTCCGGCAGGGCCGCATCCCGGTCGAACGTCTCATCCGCGCCAAGCGCCCTCAGCGCCTCCATCTTGCCGGGGCTGGTCACCGCCGTCACATGCGCGCCGCGCCGTTTCGCCAGTTGCACCGCCGCCGAGCCGACCCCGCCCGAGGCGCCGGTGATCAACACACGCTCGGCCCCCAAAGCGGCACGCTGGATCATCCCCTCGGCCGTCGAAAAGGCGCAGGGAAAGGACGCAAGCTCAACGTCCGTGAGGGTGCTGTCGACCCGCAGCGCATTGCTGGCCTCGGCGGTGGCATATTCCGCAAAACCGCCGTCCCGCTCCGATCCGAAGGTGACGAGATCATCCGGACCCGCGCCCGCAGGGCTGTACATGGGCCGGATCAAAACCCGCTCGCCGATGCGGCCTTGATCGACACCCGCGCCCACGGCCACGACCTCTCCGCAGCAATCGGCCCCTTGGATGCGCGGAAAACTCAGTGCGCCAGACCAGCCGCCATCGGCGTCCGACGCGCCGCCGTAGCCTTCGCTCGCCGCCGAGCCGGTGTCGCCGCGCACCGCTTTAGAATACCAGCCCGTGCGCGTGTTCACATCTGTGTTGTTCACCGCCGCCGCGCCGACGCGAACCAGAACCTCACCGGCGGCGGGCTTTGGCAGCGCGACATCCTCGCGCCACTCCAGCTTGTCCAAGCCGCCGTGGCCGGTCAGCAGCATGGCTTTCATGGTCTTCGGTAGGGTCATCGCTCGGGCTCCTTCAGCGGCGGAATGGTTAGTGTAGAATGATTGCTCTACTTGCGTAGGTAGAGCGCCCCCTCTACATCGTCAAGCATGACAGATACCAAAAGCAAGATCGCCGCCGGGCTTGAGCGCGCCTTTGCCACGCGCGGCTTTGCCGAACCCAGCGTCGAAGACCTGCGCGATGCCGCGGGGGTGAGCCTGCGCACGCTGTACAAATACACCCCCTCGCGCGCGGAAATGGTGCTGGCGGCACTGGAGAACCGGCAACAACGCTACCTCGCGCTTGTCTTCGGCGATCTGCCCGAGACCCCGACCGAGGCGCTGGAGACGATTTTGGCCCGCGTCGGGCAATGGATGGAGACGGAAACCTCTCACGGCTGCCTGTTCCATGCCGCCGTCGCGGCTGATCCCGGCAGCGAAAAACTGCACGCCTTGCTCTCGCGCCATAAGGCCGAGGTCGCGGCCAAGGCCGCCGCAGCCGCCGATCTGCCGGGTGCGGAAACCGAGTTGCTGTTGATCCTCGAAGGGCTCACACAGACTTGGCCGCTGCGCGGGGCGCAGGCCGTGACTGCCGCGCAGCATTTGGCCAAAACGCTGCTGCGCGATACGCGCCAGCACCAATGACATGCTAGGGACGTTTCCATGATGCAGGGCTACCGCTGGGGCGTGATCGCCATCCTTTTCGCTGCGGTGGTCTGGGGCACGACCGGCACCGCCGCCACTTTCGCCCCCGAGGTCAGCGCCGCCGCCATCGGTGCCGCTGCCATGGGGCTGGGCGGGATCGCGCAGGCCCTCTGGGCCGGTCGGGGCATTCTGAACCAGCGCGCGCGGCTCTGGCAACAGCGCCGCCTGCTGATCATCGGCGCGCTGGCCGTGGCGGTCTATCCGCTGGCCTTTTACGGCGCGATGCGGCTGGCGGGGGTGACGGTGGGCACGGTCATCACCATCGGCTCCGCCCCGCTGCTTTCGGCGCTGATCGAATATCTGCTGGATGGCCGCCGCCTGACCCTGCGATGGTGCCTCGGCGCGGCGGTGGGGCTGATCGGCATGGGGCTGATCTGCTTGGCCGAAGGCGCGGCGCACGATATGGCGGCGGGCGCGCCCTCGGTTCCCTTGGGCGTCTTGCTGGGTCTGATCGGCGGCTTCACATACGCGCTTTATTCATGGAGCGCGCGCCGGATGATGCTGCAAGGCATGGGCTCGACCGTCGCCATGGGGGCGACCTTTGGGCTGGGTGGGCTGTTGCTGATGCCGGTGCTGGCGATCTCGGGCGGGGCGTTTCTGGCCTCTTGGACCAACGCCGCGGTGGGGCTTTATATGGCAGCCGTGCCGATGTTTCTGGGCTATATCGCCTTTGGTTACGGCCTCGCCCGGGTGGAAGCGAGCACGGCGACCGTGATCACCCTGTTCGAGCCCGTCGTCGCGGCGGTGCTGGCCGTTCTGATCGTGGGTGAACGCCTGCCCCCGCTGGGCTGGATCGGCGTGGCGCTGGTGATCGGCTGCTTGGCCGTCATCACCCTACCCGCCCCACGAGGGTCGGGGCGAAACACCCCCGCCCCGCCACCGCGCACCACCTAGAAGAGCCGCTGCCGCTACAGCTGATCCGGCGGCGTCTCGCCCCGGAAAAAATGATCGAGATTGTCCAGCGCCTTGAAGCCCATCGCGTCGCGGGTGGCCACGGTGGCGCTGCCGACATGGGGCATCATCATCACGTTATCATGGGCAGCAAAGGCCGGGTTGCCGCCCGGCTCGGTCACGAAGCAATCCAACCCCGCCGCGCCGACATGGCCCGAGGTGAGCGCGTCGAGCAGCGCCGCCTCATCCACCAGATTGCCCCGCGCGGTGTTGACGATCACGCAGCCTTTGGGCAGCCGCGCCAAACGCGCGGCGTTCATCAGGCCCACCGTCTCAGGCGTTGCCGGGCAGTGCAACGAGAGGAAGTCGGAGACCGCCAGCAGGTCGTCCAATTCGGCGTGATAGGTGGCCCCCGCCTCCGCCTCCGCCTCCGGGTCAAGACGGCGGCGGTTGTGGTAATGCACTTCCATATCCAACCCGCGCGCCTTGCGGGCAAAGGCCCGGCCCACGCCGCCCATCCCGATGATGCCAAGCCGCGCGCCGGAAAGCTGTTTGCCCACCAGCATCGCAGGCGACCACGACTGCCACTGCCCGCTGCGCACCAGCTGATCCCCGGCAACCGCGTGACGGGCCGCCCCCAGCATCAACATCAGCGCCAGTTCCGCCGTGGCATCCGACAGAACACCGGGCGTGTTCGTCACCACGATCCCCCGCGCCTTGAGACTGGGCAGATCGCAGTGATCGACGCCCACGGAATGGTTCGCGATGATCTTGAGCCGGGGGGCAAGTCGGGCCACCACATCGGCGCTGAAATGTTCGGAATGGCAGGGGATCATACCATCGACCCGCGCGCTCATCGCGATGATGTCCTCGGCGCTGCCGGGCTTGTCGTCGGGATCCCAGATCACCTCGTAATCCCGCCGCGCGCGGTCGAGCGTGGCCTCTGACAGCTGCCGGGTGATCCAGATGACGGGTTTACCCATGGCTCAGTCCCGATCTTTCCGACTGGAGGTGAAGAAATCATAGGCCACAAAAGCCAGCGTCACCGCGACGATGATGATCAGGTCGATGCTGGGCACCTCCACGGCGAGGATCAGCAAAAACACCGCAATCGCGGCAAAGGCGAGCAGGGCAAGTAGGCGGTTCATGGTCTCATCCTCATTCAGTTGCACCATCGGCCCGGTCGAAAAGCCACTGGGCGCTGCGCATCAGACGCCCGTCTTGACCGTGACCGCCGACCAGTTGCACCCCCATCGGCAAGCCCTCTTCCGAGGTCATCAACGGCAGGGTCACACAGGGGCTGCCGCAAAGCGTCCAAAGACCGTTGAAAATCGGATCGCCGGTGGTCTCCAACCCACGCGGCGCGGGGCCGGTGGCTGCGGGGCAGAGCAGCACATCGCAACGGGTCAGCAACTCTTCCAGCGCGGCGGTCAGCACCTTGGGCAAGTCGCGGGCCGATTGGTAATCGCGGGCAAGCACCTTATTGCCCGCCTCCATCGCCTCCCGCGCCACGGGTGAGAGCAGCTCGGCCCCGTCGCGCAGATAGGGGTAGAAGTGATAGGCCATCTCGGCAAAATTGATGCGTTTGCGCGCCTCGGCAGCCTCGTTAAAGACCGGCGGCAGGTGCATCTCGAAAGCCTGATCGCCAAGGGCCGCGACCAATTCCTCGAAAGCGGCGTGCAGCTGCGGATCGGCATCCTCCCACCCCGGCGGGCGGACAAAGCCGAAAACCGGCGGGATCGGCGGCGCGCTGGTCGCCTCGGCCAAGAGCGCGGGGGTCGGGGCAAGCTCGGTCGCGCGGTCTTCGGGATCATGGCCAAACAGCACCTCGGCCAGCAGCGCGGCCCCGGCGGGATCGCTGGCAAAGACGCCAATGGTGTCGAGCGAGGGCGATTGCGTCAGCACCCCCCGGCGCGGGATCGCGCCGAAAGTCGGTTTGAACCCCGTGACCCCGCAAAAGGACGCAGGCCGGATCACCGACCCGCCGGTTTGCGTGCCGATGGCCAAGGGCACCATCCCGTCTGCCACCGCCGCCGCCGACCCTTGGGACGAGCCGCCGGGGCTATGCGCCGGATTATGCGGATTGGTGGTCTTGCCCGGATGCATGAAGGCCAGTTCGGTGGTGACCGTCTTGCCCATGATGATCGCGCCTTCGGCCCGCAGCCGCTCGACGATGAAAGCATCGCGCAGCGGCACGCGCCCCTTGTCCTGCGCCGCGCCGTTCTCAGTCGGGATGCTGCGCGTGTCGATCACGTCTTTCAGCCCCACCGGCAGCCCGTGCAGCCGCCCCAGCGGCCTGCCCGCCCGGCGATGATTGTCGAGCGTTCGGGCCTGCGCGCGGGCAAACTCGGGGTCGAACCACGCCCAAGCGCCCACCACCTCCTCGCGCGCCTCAATCCGCGCGATGTAGCTTTCCACCAGCGCCAGCGCATCCAATGCGCCGGTCGCCAAACGGTCCCGCAGTTCGACCACGCCAAGCGCCGCCGGGGCGGTCATCCGTGCCTCAACGTCCATAGAACACCTCCGGCAGGTAGAAGACGATCTGCGGGAAGACATACATCAGCACCATCGACAGGATCACGCAGAAGAGGAACGGCATCACGCCCGCGAAAATCTGCGTCAGACGCAACTCGGGCGGGGCGATCCCCTTGAGGTAATAGGCCGACATGGCCATCGGTGGTGTTAAGAAACTGGTCTGTAGGTTCAGCGCCACGAGGATGCCGAAAAACAGCGGATCAATCTCGAACACCGCCAGCAGGGGCAAGAAGATCGGCACGAAGATGATGATGATCTCGGACCATTCCAGCGGCCAGCCGAGCAGGAAGATGATAAGCTGCGCAAGGATCAGGAACATGATCGGCGACAGGTTTAGCGATTGCACGAACTCCGAGATCACATGCTCCCCGCCGAGGTAGGAGAACACCGCCGAGAAGGTGTAGGAGCCGACGAAAAGCCAGCAGACCATCGCCGTGGTGCGCACCGTGAGGTAGACGCTTTCGCGCATCCGCTGCCATGTCATCGCGCGGTAGATGAAGGCGAGGAAGATGCCGCCCAATGCACCGATCGAGGCCGCCTCTGTCGGGGTGGCGAGGCCAAAGAGGATCGAGCCCAGCACCGCGAAAATGAGGAAGGCCAGCGGCAGGAAGGAGGTGGCGATCATCAGCAACAGCTTGCCCATCGGCATGTCTGGCACCTCATCCGCCGTGGGGCGCGGGGCCGATGAAGGCTGCAACAGCGAGCGCCCGATGATGTAGATCAGGTAGAGGCCAACCAGCGTAAGCCCCGGCAGGAGTGCGGCCGCATAAAGCCGCACGATGGAGACATTCGTCGCCGCCGCATAGACGATCAGCATGATCGAGGGCGGGATCAGGATGCCCAGCGTGCCCCCCGCGCAGATGATGCCGGCGGCAAAGGACGGGTTGTAGCGCGCCTTCAGCATCGCGGGCAGGGCCAGAAGCCCCATCAGCGTCACCACCGCGCCGACGATGCCCGTGGCGGTGGCGAACAGCGCGCAGGTGATCAGCGCGGCCACGCCCATGGAGCCGGGGATGTTCTTGGAGGCGATGTTGAGCGTGGTGAAGAGCCGGTCCACGATATTCGACCGCTCCACGATATAGCCCATGAAAAGGAACAGCGGCACCGCCGTCAGCACTTCGTTCGACATCACCGTAAAGGTCTGGTTCACGAAAAGGTCGAATATTCGGTTGTTGAAGAACCCATCTATCCAGGTCGACCATTGCTCCCATTGGCCGGCCCCCTCGTCCAGCCGGTCGAAACTGCGCCACATGCGGCGCGCGTCGAAATAGGCGTAGTAGCCAAAGCCGATGCCCATGGCCATCAGCGTGAAAGCAATCGGAAAGCCCAAGAAAACAAAGACGATGAACAGCCCAAGCATCATCAGGGCGATTTGCGGATCGGTCATGTGAGATGGCCCTTTTCGGCCTTGTTGGCTTCGCGCATCATGAGGTCTTCGGTCTCAAAGACGTCTTCCTCGGCTTCGAGCCAGTAGTTGGAACGTATGGCGATGAGACAACGGCAGACCTGCGCGATGCCTTGGATGAACAGCAGTATCCCCGCCGCCACGATAATCGCCTTGAATTGGTAGATCGGCACCCCCGCCGGGCTATTGACCGACACCTCGCCGTAGGACCACGAGCGGGCGGCGTATTTCCACCCCGCGAGGATCAACGCCGTGACCCCGGGAAAAAAGAAGATGATGTAGAGCACGAGGTCGATCATGCCTTGGGTGCGCGGCTGGAACAGCCGGTAGAGGAAATCCCCCCGCACATGGCCGCCCCGCGAAAGCGTATAGGCCCCGCCCATCATAAAGAGCGTGCCATACATGATGAAGGACACGTCCAGCGCCCAAGCCGTGGGATTGTTCAGCACATAGCGCACAAAAACTTCGTAGCCCGTGCCGATGGACATCAGCAAAATGAGCCACGCAAAAGCCTTGCCGAACCATGCGGAAAGGTTATCGGCGAACCGAATGAAAGATATCATGATGCCCTCGGTATCTCGCACGAACCCCGGCACGCCATGCGCCGGAGTTCGCGGTGATGTTATGGGTTTGCGGGATCAGAGTTTGATCTTGCCGGGAAAGTAATGCTCGTAAGCAAGCCCATAATCCGGCGAGTTCATCAACTCGTAATAGGCCACGCGGTCGACCCATTCGCGCTGGCTGTCGAGGGTCTTTTTCATGAAGGGATCGGATTCCAGCTCGGGGATCAGCTCATCCCATGCTTTAAGCTGCGCATCCAAGATTTCCTTGGACGTGCGCCGCACGGTCACGCCAGCCTCGTTTTGTAGGAACTGAAGGTCCGCCGAATAGCGGTCCATCGCCTTGGCCGTGTTCGCGGTCGAGGCCGCCTCAACCGCGTATTTCAAGATCGCCTGAAGATCGGGGTCGAGGTCTTCGAGGAACATCTTGGAGAACAGGAACTCAAAGCTCTCGGAGGCTTGGTGATAGGACGAAAGGTAGTAGTTCTTGGCCACGTCCTGCGCGCCGAAGTCCTTGTCCGACGAGGGGTTGTTGAACTCAAAGGCGTCGATCACGCCGCGCTCCATCGCGGGCACGATCTCACCGCCCGGCAGCTGTGCCACCGACATGCCCAGCTTGGCCATCAGATCGGCCGCCAGACCCACGGTGCGGTATTTGAAGCCCTGCAGGTCGTCGACGGTATTGACCTCATTCTTGAACCAGCCGAAGGGCTGGGCGAACATCGGGAAGCCCATGTAGCCCACAACGTCGAGGCCCATGATATCCTGCGTCAGCTCGTTATAAAGCTCCTGACCGCCGCCTTGATAGAACCACGACAGCATCGTGGTGGCAGAGCCGCCGAAAACCGGGCCGGTGCCAAAGAGCGATGCGGCCTTGTTCTTGCCGTACCAATAGACGGGCACCGAATGCGCCGCGTCGATCAGACCGTCGTTCACCGCATCAAGCACCTGAAACGCCGCGACGACCGCGCCCGCGGGCAGCACGTCGACCTTCAGACGCCCGCCTGACATCTCCTCGACCCGCGTCGCATAATCGCGGGCGAAGTCTTGCCAGATGTTCGCGTCGTTCCACGACGTCTGCATCTTGATGACGATCGGCGCTTGGGCCAGCACCGCCGGTGCGGCCAGCATGCTCCCCGTCGCCGCCCCCCCAGCAAGTGCGGACTTCGTCAGGAACGAACGTCGATTGAACTTTTTAGTCTCAGTCATGTTTCCTCCTCCCAGAATGGTCGCCCCTTTGCTTACTTGAAATACGCTATTGGTCGGGCGACCCGAGATCAGAGACTAACCAAATGATCTCATTTGGCAAGAATAGTCCGCAAGGGACTCTTCAAGTGCAACTTTATTGTGCAAATGCTTCAAAAATCGACACTCTCCTTCGGCGCGGATGGCCCGCGGATATCGCGCGTTCTGAGCAGGGCGGAGACAGGCCCCACCCGCCCCTCAAACCGCCCAGCGAAAGCCGGTTTCCGCCTCGGACCGTTCCCAGAGCCTGACCATCGTCTCTTTGTCATAGGCATAGGGCTCCAACCTGCCGCGCCCGACCGGGCCGACCATCTCCATCCGGCCTGTGGGGCCATAAAGCGCGCGCTGCTCTAGCCCATCCTCGGTGGCGCACATGACCTCGGGATAGGCGCCGCGCTCCGCCGTTTGAACGATCGGCAGTTTCGACATCAGCCACCAAGTGAACCGGGTCATCAGCCCGCCGCTGGTGCGGATCAAAGAGGTGGCCGAGGCGCCGGGGTGGCAGACATAGACCGCCACGTTCCTCCCCGCCCGCGCGACGCGGTCCTGCAACTCATAGGCAAACATCATCTGCGCCAGCTTGCTTTGGCTATAGGCCGGGTTGGCGCGGTAATTCTTGTCCCAGTTCATGTCGTCGAACTGAATAGTGCGCAGGCCCATCTTGTAGCCGAGGCTGGCCACCACCACGATCCGCCCATTGCTTTCGTCGATCCGGTCAAAGAGCAAGCCGCAGAGCAGGAAGTGGCCGTAGTGATTGGTGCCGAGCTGGCTTTCGTGGCCCGCCTTGGTCAACTGGCGGTTTGGCACCTGCGCGATGGCGGCGTTGCAGATCAGCGCATCAATGCGGGGAATGTCGCGCAGAACCTCTGCCGCCGCGCGGCGCACCGACTGCAAATCGGCGAGGTCCATCTGCACGAAACGCACCCGCGCCGCCGCGCCAAATTCGTCTTTCAGCTTGGCCACCGCCTCTGCTGACCGTTCCGCGCTGCGGTTCAGCATCACCACCGCGGCACCTTTGCTCAGCAAGGTCCGCGCTGCCTGAAATCCGGCCCCCGCATTGGCCCCGGTGATCACGAAGGTCTTCCCCTCTACCCCGTCAATCTGCTCAGGGGTCCAGCCGTGCGCGCCGAAAGTCTTATCTGTCATGGTCTCGTTCCTTAGCTTTATTGAGGCATCGCGCCCCGTTGACCTTGCAGATAAATCTCAGCCCCCTACGGAAATAGACCGGATCGTCGCGATTACTTGCCTGATCCTCTCACAGCCATTGCATAAAACGCTCATGCGGCCCTAATCTCCACGCATGGGCAAAGACCAAATCCGCCATATCATCGAACGGCACAGCCATACCGACGGGCTGACCGAAACCGGCATCAAGGGCGTGCAGTATTTCCGGGCGACCAGCGCGATCCCCTGCGCGCCCGCGGTCTATGAACCCTCTGTCATCGCCATCGTCAGCGGCGCGAAAGAGGCCGTGCTTGACGGTCAGCGCTATGTCTATGACGACAGCCGCTATATGTGCTGCCCGATGTCGATGCCGGTCAAAGCGGGCACGCCAAGCGCCTCGCCCCAGACCCCTCTATTTGGCGTCTACATCGCTCTGGATGCGCGGCTGATGGCGGAGCTTTCGCTTGAAATGGAAAGCGCGGGGAGCCTCCTCCCCCCTGCCCCCGCCGACCTGCGCGCCGAGGGGATTAAACTCGCGGCATGGGACGGGGCTTTCTCCGACGCCCTGCTGCGCCTGCTGCAATTGAGCGAAAGCGAAACCGACCGCGCCGTGCTGGCCGAGGCGCGCCTGCGGGAACTGTACTACGCCATCTTGAAAGGAGAGGCAGGGCTCTTCGCGCGGCGGGCCTTCGGGGCGGGCAATGCCGTGGCGCGGGCCATCTCGCATGTCGCGGCCCATCTCGACGCGCCCATCTCCATCGACGCCATGGCCCAACGCGCGGGCATGAGCCGCGCGGTATTTCACCGCAAGTTCAAACAGGTAACGACGATGTCGCCGATACAATTCGTCAAATCCATGCGCCTGAACAATGCCGCTGTCAAAATCGCAGGCGGCGCCACGGTCAGCGAAGCGGCAATGGCGGTGGGCTATGTCAGCGCCTCGCAATTCAGCCGAGAGTTCAAACGCATGTACGGCCAATCCCCCCGCGAATGGAGCGACGCGCAGCAGATGGCAGCGGGGGTGGTTTAGAGGGGGTCTCCGCCCCCTCCCCACCTCAAGCCGTCAACCGACAGAACAACCCCGCCGCCAGTTTCGCGCGTTCGGTGAGACTGCCGACATAGATATGCTCCTGCAACGTATGCAGACCCTTGCCACGCACTCCGATGGAATCCAGCGTCGGCAGGCCAAGGAACCCGGTGAAATTACCGTCCGATCCGCCCCCGGCAGAGCTTCCGGTGATCTCGATCCCCAGTTCGCCCCCAATCTCCTGCGCGAGCTTCAGCATCGCCATCGTGCCGGGCTGGTCGGGCTCCCAAACCGGGCGGGTGACGCCGCGGCGGATTTCCATGATCACATCGCCTTCGTCCGAGTTCAGCGCCATCATCTTTTCCACGCCTGCGTCGAGCTGCTCTTGTGTTTTTGCCATGGTGAGCACTTCGGCATCGCAGACCGAGGACACGCAGTTGACCCATTGGCCCGCGTGAAAGACTCCGAGCGAGAAGGTGCAATCCTCGGTGGTCATGCCTTCGATCGTGCCCACGGCCTTGGCCATCTCCGCGATGGCCGAGCGGCCTTCGGAGAGCGCCCAGCCCGCGTGGCTGGGGCGCCCCCGGGTCTGGAGGTTGAATCGCGCGATGGCGTAGCGCCCGATCACCGCGCCGCCGTCGGGGCGGGCAGGTTCGGGGACGAGGATGTATTTATGGCGCTTCGCCTCTTCTTCGATCAGACGGCGGGTGGCGGGGGTGCCGATCTCCTCATCCGGGGTGAAAAGCACCGTCACCGGCAGCGGCGTCTCGACCCCGGCGGCCTGTAGCTTGCGCAGCGCATCGAGGTAGACGTAATTGCCGCCCTTCATGTCCATCAGACCGGGACCGTAGCAGATATCGCCTTCGCGTTTATAAGGCAGGCTCGCCAAGGTGCCGAGGGGGTGAACCGTGTCCATATGACCCAAAAGCAGAATGCCCCCCTCGCCCGCGCGGGGATGGGGCATTTCAGCGCGCAGGCTGTCGCCCAGCCCCATCGGGCTTGGAATACGTTCCGTCCGCGCGCCCAAGACCGCCAGATCGTGCTGCGCCACATCCATCATCCGGTTCACCGCCGCCCCGTCGAATGTGGGGCTTTCAGTTTCGATCCATGGGCGCAGCCCGGTGAGCATCTCTTCGGTATCAAAAGGCAGATCGAGCGGGTTGGTCATGTTCAATATCCTTTCCTCCGCCGCGCGACAGCGGGCGGTTGGCTTAAATTAAATGATTGGCGCAAGGGCCTAGCCGCCGACCTTTGGCAGGCGCGTCTCGACAATCCGCGCGTAGATCGAGGCACCGACAGGCAAAATGGCGTCGTCCAGCACGAAGCCGGGGTTGTGCAAAGGCACGCTGCCCGCATGGCCCACGCGGCAATAGGCCCCCGGCACGACCTTCAGCATATCGGCAAAATCCTCCGACCCGCTGGCCTGTTCGGTCGAGACATGGGCGTTCTCGCCGCCCACCACGCTGGCCGCTGCTTCGACATAGGCGGTGGTCAGTTCGGGGTCGTTCATCAACACGTCAAAGACATTGCGGATGTCGACTTCGATCTCGATCCCATAGGCGCTGGCCATACCGGCGCAGAGTTCGCGCATCCGGGCCTCGGCCATTTCGATCACATCCTCATGGAAATAACGGATCGTGCCCGCAATACTGGCGGTATCTGGCACCACGTTATAGGCCGAGCCCGCGTTGAATTTGGTCACCGAAAGCACGATCGGCTTGGTCGGCGGGGTGTTGCGGCTGACGACCGATTGCAACTGCTGCACCAGCGCCGTGCCGATGACGATGGGATCGCGCGACTGATGCGGCATGGCGGCGTGGCTGCCGGTGCCTTTGACTGTGATATCGAAAAAGGCCGCCCCCGCCATCGCCGCACCGGGGGTGACATTGACCACGCCCGGCTCTGCATTCGGATCGTTGTGCATGCCGTAGATTTCGTCGCAAGGGAATTTCTCGAAGAGCCCCTCCTCCAGCATCCGGCGCGCGCCGCCCAAGCCTTCCTCGGCAGGTTGAAAGATCAGCACCACGGTGCCGTCGAAATCACGGGTTTCCGCCAGATAGCGCGCTGCGCCCAAGAGCATGGTGGTGTGGCCGTCATGGCCACAGGCATGCATCCGCCCGGGGTTGGTCGAGGCATAGGGCACGCCGGAATCTTCGACAATCGGCAGCGCGTCCATATCCGCGCGTAGCCCGACACGGCGGTTGCCACCGCCCGCGCCCTTGATGATGCCGACAACCCCGGTGCCGCCCAGCCCTTCATGCACCTCGTCCACGCCATAGGCGCGCAGCTTTTCGGCCACGATGCCCGCGGTGCGGACCTCTTCGAACCCCAGTTCGGGATGGGCGTGGATATCTTGGCGGATGGCGGTGAGATCGGCGGCAAAGGCTTCGATCTTGGGAAGGACGGTCATGCGGTGGCTCCTGTCGTCATGGTGGCGCTGCCGAGCGCGCGGTAGTTAGCAAAATCCCAATGGCGGCCCGGGGCCGCTTCGATCAGGTTGCGTGTGTAGTCGTGATGCGGGTTGGCCAGCACATCGCCCGCAGGGCCGTATTCAACGACCTGCCCGCGCTGCATGACCAAGACCTCGTCACAAATCTGCGCGGCGACCCGCAGGTCATGGGTGATGAAAAGCATGGCCACGCCGAACTTCTCTTGGATGTCATCCAAAAGGTCGAGCACCTGCGCCTGCACGCTCACATCAAGGGCCGAGACGGCCTCATCCGCGACCAGCAGATCGGGCTTCATCGCCACCGCCCGCGCGATGGCGATACGCTGGCGCTGCCCGCCTGAGAATTGATGCGGATAGCGGTCGAGTGCATCGCGCGGCAGGTCCACCAATTCCATCAGTTCAGCCGCATGGCGCATCGCCTCTTCGCGCGGGGTGCCGAAGTTGATCGGGCCTTCGCAAAGGCTGCGCGCCACGGTCCAGCGCGGGTTAAGCGAGCGGTAGGGGTCTTGGAACACGATTTGCAGATGTTTGCGGTGATCGCGCAGCTGACGACGCGAAAGCTGCGCGATCTCGGTCCCCGCCACGTTGACACTGCCCGCTGTCGGGTCGATCAGCCGCATGATGGCCCGCGCCACGGTGGATTTGCCTGAGCCGGATTCGCCCACGATGCCCAGCGTCCGCCCCGGTTTGATGGTAAAGCTGACATCCTGCGCGGCTTTCACACCCTCGTTGCGGCGCAGGAAACCGCCGCCGCCATAGGTCATGTCGAGCCCGGCCACACGCACCACTTCGCTTTGCGATGCCGCCGCCCTTGCGGGCCGCGGGGTGAGGTTGGGCACGGCGGTCAGCAGAGTGCGGGTATATTCCTTCTCCGGCTTGGTCAGCAGCTTTTCAATTGGCGCGCGTTCGACGATCTTACCCTGCTGCATCACCGTCACGGTATCCGCGATCTCGGCCACCACGCCCATGTCATGGGTGATGAAGAGGACGGCGGTGCCATGGCGCTCTTGCATCTCGGCGATCAGCTTGAGGATTTGCAACTGCGTCGTCACATCCAGCGCCGTTGTCGGCTCATCCGCGATCAGCAGATCGGGGTCGAGGATCAGCGCCATGGCGATCATGATGCGCTGGCGCTGCCCGCCCGAAAGCTGGTGCGGAAAGGCCGAGAAGATGCGGTTCACATCCGGCAGATGCACCTGATCCATCATGTCGAGCGTGCGTTTCTTGGCCTCGGACTGGCTGAGATCACTGTGCATGTTCAGCACTTCCATGATCTGTTCGCCCACCCGCAGCACCGGGTTCAACGCGGTCATCGGCTCTTGAAAGATCATCGCGATGCGCCGCGCGCGCAGCTGGCGCATTTGCGCATGGCTGGCGCTGGTGATCTCGAAATCGTCCAGCGTGATGCTGCCGCTTTGCACCTCCAGCGCCGATTTCGGCAGAAGCCCCATGGCCGCGAGCGAGGTTACGGATTTGCCTGAGCCAGATTCACCCACCAAGCAATGCGTCTCGCCCGCGCGGATGGTGAGGTCGATCCCGTCGATCACCGGCTTGGCCTGTGGCCGCCCGGCAAGCCCGATGCGCAGGTCGCGCACTTTGAGCACCTCACGCGCGTCGGAGAAGTCTTTGGTCTTGAACTGCATCTCTCAGCCCTCCCGTTTCTTCATGCGCGGGTCGAGCAGATCGCGCGCGGTATCGCCCAAAAGGTTGATCGACAGGATGCAAAGCGACAGCAGCAGCCCCGGCCAGAAGATCAGCCCCGGCTTGATCTGGAAATAGGTCCGCCCCTCGGCCATGATGTTGCCCCACGTGGGGATCTCGGTGCTGACGCCCGCGCCGAGGAAACTCAGGATCGCCTCGATCAGGATCGCCGAGGCGCAGATATAAGTGCCTTGGACGATCAGCGGTGCCATGGTGTTGGGCATCAGGTGCTGGATCAGGATCTTGGGCATCGACGAGCCGAGCGCGATGGCCGCCTCCACATAGGGTTCCTCCCGTGCCGACAGCACGACCGAGCGCACCAGCCGCACCACGCGGGGCACCTCCGGCACCGTAATGGCGATGATGACCGAGCCGAGCGACGGCCCGTTCAGCGCCACGAGGGCAATCGCCAGAAGGATCGCGGGGATCGCCATCAGGCTGTCCATGATCCGCATGATGATGCCATCCGCCACCCGAAAGAAACCAGCGACAAGGCCGATGGCCAAGCCGATAGCAACGCTGACCAAAGCCGCCCCGACCCCGATCAGCAGCGACACGCGCCCGCCGGTCATCACCCGCGAGAACGTATCGCGGCCATAGGGGTCGGTGCCCAAAAGATACTCTTCGGAAGGCGGCTTGAGCCGCGCGGCAGAGTTCATCGCCAGCGGGTCATATGGCACGTAAAGCGGTGCCAAGATCGACGCCAGCACGATGGCCAGGAGGATAAGCGCCGCCAGCAGCGGGCCGATACCGACCCTTGCGCCCGCAGGCAGGGAAAGCAGTCCGGTCAGCACCTGAAAGGCGCTGTGACGGGATTGGGGTTGCTCGATCATGTCAGTACCGGATCCTTGGGTCGAAGAATGAATAGGAGACGTCAACCAAGAGGTTCACGAAGACGTAGATGCCCGCCGTCAGCAGGATCATCGCCTGAATGACGGGGTAGTCGCGCGCGAGGATCGCATCGACCGTAAGCCGCCCGATGCCGGGGATGTTAAAGACGCTTTCCGTCACCACCACGCCCGAGATCAGCAGCGCGAAACCAGTGCCGATGATGGTCAGGATCGGCACGGCGGCATTGCGCAGCGCATGGCGAAACAGCACGACATTCTCGCGCACGCCCTTGGCCCGGGCGGTGCGGATGTAATCTTCGCCCAGCACTTCGAGCATGGAGGCCCGCGTCATCCGCGCGATAAGCGCCACATAGATGGTGGCCAGCGTGAGCGAGGGCAGAATGGCGCGCGAGAAGAACGGCCCGATGCCCTCCGAAGGCGCCTTGTAGCCTTGCACCGGCACCCAACGCAGTTCGATCGCGAAAATTTGGATCAGGATATAGCCGATCACGAAGACCGGCACCGAAAAGCCCAGCACCGAGAAGGACATCACCAGAAAGTCGACCCAAGTGCGGTGACGCCATGCGGCGATCACGCCCATCGGCACCGCCAGCAGGACAGAGATGGTGATGGTCATCAGCGCGATGTTGATGGTCGGCCCCAGCCGGTCGCCCAACATGCCCGCCACAGAGGTGTTCGACAAAAGCGAGACGCCCAGATCGCCGCGCAGCAATTGCCCGATCCATGTGAAGAATTGTGTCAGCAGCGGATCGTTCAGACCCAGACGGTCACGGATCCGTTCAAGCTGTGCGGGGGTGGCGGCATCGCCGGCGAGAATGGCTGCCGGATCACCGGGGGTGAGACGCAGCAGGAGGAAGACGAAGATGGCGACGATCAGCATGACCGGGATCGTGGCCAAGACGCGCTTCAGGATATAGACGAGCATTTTCCGGAAGGTCCCTTTCGGCGGAAAGAAGGCAGGCCCGGAAGCGGGGGCGCTGCCTGCGGGCAGAGATGACGGTGGAGAGCGCGGCGGCCGCGCCCTCCGAAAGGCTGGATTACTCCGCCTCTTTGGTCATGTTCCAAAACACCGGCACGGGCGATGGCAGCATGTTCTGGATCGTGTTCCGACGCGCCTGCGGGATCAGATATTCACCCATCATGATGTAGTTGACGTTATCCATGACGTGTTTCTGGATCTCGACGGCCACTTCCTTTTGCGCCTCGGGCCCTTCGGCCTTCATGAACTTCGCGCGCAGCTCTTCGACCTTGGGGTCATCGGGCCAGCCGAACCACGCCTCGTCGCCACGGCCACTGACCATCACGTTGGTCAGCGGGTCCGAAATCTCGGGCACCATCCAGTTGGTGAAGAACATGTTCCAGCCACCCTCAGAGACCGGGCTTTGCTGGGCGCGGCGCTGCACTACCGATTGCCAGTCCATCGACTGCATGTCGACTTCGAAACCCGCCTCGCGCAGGGCTTGGGCGGCCACCACCGGCTGGTTGATCAAGCTGATCACATCCGTCGGCGCCATCAGCACGATGGGCGTGCCGTCATAGCCTGCTTCTTCGAGCAGAGCCTTCGCCTTTTCCGGGTCCGCGCCGCCGGTCACGATCTCCGCATCCGCTTCGTCACCCAAGGGTGTCGAACAACCAAAGATCGCGCCGCAGACGTTGTAATAGGCCGGGTCGCCCTGCATCGTTTGCAGCATGGATTCTTGATCCAGCGCCGCCATCGCCGCCTGACGCACCAGCTTGTTGTCAAAGGGCGGGTGCAGGTGGTTGGGCCGACCGATGGTGACATAGCCAAGGTCATCGCGGGTCTCGACCGTGACCTCGGGGCTGGCGTCGAGGATCGGCAGCAGGTCGATCTGCACCTGTTCGAGATAGTCAATCTCCCCCGCCGAGAGCGCGTTGATCGCAGTGAGCGCGTCGGGCATCGTGGTCCAGACCACACGGTCGACATTGACCACCTTACCGCCCGCCATCCAGGAGGCTTCCTCGTCACGCGGGACGTAGTCGTCGAACTTCTCATAGGTGACGTTCACGCCAGGCTCGTATTCATCTTGGTTAAAGACGAAGGGGCCGGAGCCGATATATTCCGTGATCGTCTCATCCGCCGAGGTTTCGGCCACACGCTTGGGCATGATGAAAGGCGGCACGGCAGATTGTTTGGAGATCACCGACAAGAGCGGGCCGAAAGGCTCGGTCAGGGTCCAGACGACAGTCTTCTCGTCGCTGGCTTCAAGGCTCTCGGTCACGTCAAAGATCAACTGCCCGCCGCCGTCACGCTTGCCCCAGCGTTTGAGCGAGGCCACGACATCTTCGCCAGTCACCGGCGCGCCGTCATGGAACATCAGCCCATCACGCAGGGTGAAAGTATAGACGAGCCCGTCATCCGAGACTTCCCAGCTGGCCATCTGGGGCTGCGGCTCAAAATTTTCGTCTACGGCGGTCAGCACGTCATAGACCATATAACCGTGGTTGCGGGTGATATGCGCGGTAGTGATGACCGGATCGAGAACCCGCAGGCCCGAGTGCATGACCGCCGTGATGGTCGTTTCGCCATCCTGCGCCGCCAGAGAGCCGGGTGCCAAAAGCGCCGTGGTCGCGGCAAAGGCGGCGGCAAGTCCGCGCGACTGTTTCAGTGCCGATCGTAGAGGTATCATGTGGTTTTCCCTTGTTGAGTGATCTTTTGGTTTTTATTGGGCCAAGGCGGTCTTGCCGCCCTGGTCGGGTGGTGCGTTTTGGGCACCATTGGCCCCGAAACGGGGGCCATTCGGGGACAGCCGAAGCCCTGCGCGCAGGCGCGTGAAGGGCAAATCGGCCGGATTGAGGGGCATCGGCCCCGGCGCACAGGCGACAAGGATGTCGCGCGCGATGGGGGCAAAGTCTGCGCGGAAATGGGTGGAGCTTTTGACCACCAAGAGATCCATCTCTTCGGGTTGGATACCGACAAAGCGAAACATCTCGCGGTCGGCCATCTGGGCGATGCGGCTGGTCACGACGACATGGACCCCGCCGATGCGCAGGCAGGCCGAGGGGCCGAGGTTCAGCGCCGTGCCGCCATAATAGGGGCCGGTCGCGCGCAGCGTTCCGTCGCAAAGATGCTGGACCGTCGCCACCGTTTCAAACGGCGCGTCATCCGTGATGTCGGCGTGGCCGCCAAGGCGCAGGTTAACCTCGGCACCGACCCCGGCCTGATGCGCCGCTTCGGCGGCGGCGGGGTCGACGATCAACCCGATGGCCGCGTTCTGGGCCTCGGCCTTGACGAGCGCGCGCAACATGCCCGTGGTGGCCGAAACGCCGCCCGCGCCGGGGTTGTCTTGAGTGTCGGCGATGACCACAGGCCCGCGCCCCGGCCCGGCGGCGCGGGATAGCGCCTCTGCCACCGCGCTGTCGGGGTCATAGGCCTCATTTTCCAAAAAGGCGGGCGCTGCCGCCTCATAGGCTGCGGCAAGCCTGTCGGCGGCGGCGTCTGCTGCAGTCTGCGTCTCGCCATAGGCGACGGCCACGGGGCCGCAATCGGGAATATCCGCCGCCGGGAAACCCATGAACAGGCTGGCCGAGAGCGCCCCCGCGGCTTCACAGGCGGCGACCCCTTCATAAAGCTCACGCCCCGGCGACATTTCGGTCGATTGAAACGGGATCGGCACCAGATATGACATCTGGCGAAAGGCTTTGGCCGGGCGCTGGCCGGTCGTCATGATCCGGTCGAGCTGGCGGGCCGCGGCAGCGCCGGTATCGGCCATGTCCACATGCGGATAGGTGCGAAAACCGACGAGCACATCGACATTCGCAACGAAATCTTCAGAGATATTGCCGTGTAGATCAAGCGCCGTGGCGATGGGCCCATCCGGCCCCACGACCGCACGCAGACGGCGAACCAACTCCCCTTCCCCGTCGTCGAGATGCTCCGCCACCATGGCGCCGTGCAGATCCAGAAAGACCCCGTCGAGCGGCCCGGCCTGCCGAATGCCTTCGATAATCTCGCCCGCAATCGTCTCATAGGCGTCGCGGCTGACATGGGCCGAGGGGATCGCCCCCGCCCAGAGGATCGGCACGATGTCCCAACCCTGCGCTTGGCCCACCCTCAGCGCGCCCGCCATGCCAAGGTTAACCTCTTCGAAGGCGGGCAACATCGCCGCGCCGCGCACCATGGGGACATAGCCGCCGCCCAGTTGGAAAGCCTGCATATCCGCCGGATTGGGGGCGAATGTGTTTGTCTCGTGCAGAAAGCCCGCAACAGCCACGCGCATTCCAGAACCACTTTCCAAACCTGTCTCCTTCGCCTTCTCGGCCCCGTCATCCGTGGGACCACGCCCATTGTGTATCGCATTGCAATACAGCTATAGTGCACAGCAAGCGTAAGCGGCGCTTTAACGATTCGTCAACTACAGGCCATTTATGAGTAGATTTTTCCGTGAAGACGCCCCGCAGGCGGCGCAGAATCAGGCAGAGGGCGACCGTTTGTTCGTCCGGGCGGCAGATCGCGCAATGCAGGTGCTGGGCGCCTTTCACAACGCGACCGGGCCGATGACCCTTTCCGACATCGCCAAGACCGCAGGCATCGACCGATCCGCGGCACAACGACTGGTCCATACGCTCACCAAACTCGGCTATATCCGGCGCAGCGGGGATGACCGGGGCTACCTGCCGGGGATCCGCCTGCTCGATCACACGCTTGATTTGCTGCGGCTCGACCCCGTGGTGCAGAAAGCCACGCCCGTCCTGCTGGAACTGCGCAAATCCCTGCGCGAACGAGTCGATCTCAGCCTCTATGACGAGACGCGCCTGATCTATGCCCTGCGCATGCAAAGCAAACGCGAGACCTTTTTCGCCACCCTCGTGGGCCATAGCGTGCCGACCTTCTGCACCGCGGGCGGGCGTGCCGCGCTGGCACAGCTTCCCGATGACGCGGCGCGCGAAATTCTCACCCGCGCGCCCTTGCACCCCTTCACCGCCAGCACCAAGACCGATCCCGAAGCGATCATGGCCGAGCTTAGCATCGCCCGCGAAAACCGCTTTGCCGTGGTCTGCGACGAATATGCCTTGGGCGAAGTCGCGGTGGGCGTCGCCATCACCGACCGGAACGGCGCGCCTCTCAGCGCGATACATCTCGCAGGCTCCCTTTCGGAATACACGCCGGAGGAATTTGTCGCCAAGGCTGCCCCCCTCGCCATAGAGGCCGCCAGCGCCATCATGGCCGGGTGAGCGCCCAAAGCCTCGAATATAGCCGCCCCCGCCTTCGGCAGAGGGTTGCGCCGCGAATTTACTTGCGTTGCTAAATTCTTTCTCCGAAGTTCGCGACATCAGGGCGCGGACGCGGCTTTGAAAACGACTGAACGAAAGGAACCGGAATGACCGACAGTAAACCGCTTTGGCAATGGGACGCGCAGGAAATCGCAAGCGCGACCCGCGCAGGAAAACTCTCGGCGGTTGAAGCGACCGAGGCGGCGATCGCCCGCATGGAAGAGGTCAATCCGGCTTTGAACGCGGTGGTCGAGACCCTCGCCGATGAGGCCCGCGCCGAGGCCGCCGCCCTAGACAAAAGCGACGCGTCCAAAGGGCCGCTGCATGGTGTTCCGGTCACGATCAAGATCAACGTCGACCAAAAGGGCCATGCCACAAGCAACGGCGTGCCCGCCTTCAAAGACATCATCGCGCCCGAGGATGCGCCGGTGGTGCGCAACCTCAAACAGGCGGGTGCCATCGTGATCGGGCGCACCAACACGCCGGAGTTTTCCTTTCGCGCCGATACCGACAACCCGCTCTACGGGCGCACCCATAACCCTTGGGGGCAGCATCTTTCGGCGGGCGGCTCGTCCGGCGGGGCGGGGGCGGCTGTCATGGCCGGGATCGGCGCGCTGGCCCATGGCAACGACATCGGCGGCTCCTTACGTTTCCCGGCCTCGGCCAATGGCGCGGTGACGGTCAAGCCGGGGTTGGGCCGCGTGCCCGCCTACAACCCCAGCCAAAAGGCCGAGCGCGGTCTCTTGGCGCAATCCATGTCGGTGCAGGGGCTGATCGTGCGCAAGGCGGCGGACCTCCATCTGTCGATGCCAAGCCTGATCGCCGCAGATGCGCGCGACCCTTTCCATGTGCCTCTGCCCTGGCGCGGCGAAGCGATCGAAGGCCCGATCCGCGTGGCCTTCACCCGCGATGATTTCGGCTTTGGCCTGCACCCGGATGTTGCCACCGCGCTCGACAAAGCCGCCTCTGCCCTGTCCAACGCAGGCTACGCCGTCGAAGAGGTGGAACCGCCCCTTGCCTATGAAGCTGGCAAAAACGGCTATCGCGCCCTGATGGGCGAAGTCGAAGCGCTGATGGGCGAGGACATCCGAACCCATGGTTCCGACGATCTGAAGGCGATTTTTGAGGATTACTACGCCGAATACCCGCCCTTCAAAGGCACCGAACAGCTTGCTATGCTGGCCAAACGCACCCATTACGCGCGCGAATGGTCGCTGTTTCTTGAGGACTATCCCCTCGTGCTGACCCCCTTCATGTTCGCCCCCTTCTTCACCGCCGGGCGCGACACCGAAGGCCCCGAAGGCGTGCGCGAAGTCTTGGGCAAGGGGCTTTGGTCCTTCGTCATAAACTTCACCGGCCTGCCCGCGGGCAACATCCCCACGCATATCGCGGAACTGCCCCAAGGGCCGCAGCCCATCGGCGTGCAAATCGCAGGCCGCCGCTGGCGCGAGGACCTGATCGTTGACGCGATGACGGCAATCGAAGGTGAGATTGCCCCGGTTTGCACGCGACTGTGGGGGGCGTGAGCTAGCCTCAAAGTGTGACTCCGATGGCCCGCATCTACTGTGAGGCGGGCCATTTTCTAAAGATAACTCAGGCGGACGCGGGCGTCGTCCACAGCGGCTACGCGTCTTTGACCCCGTAGCTGCCCGCGAAAATCTCCTCCACCGGGGGATGAAACAGCGTCCTGTCAGGATATTGCGCGACCATCCGGTCGAACTGCGCCTGCGCTTTGGCGTGATAGGCCATGTCGTCGACGCCGGGGATGACACCATCGCGCATGACGAACAGCCCCGCGATCATCACATCCGATACGTCGCGGCCTGAGCCGCTAAGCAGGATCGTCTGAATGGGGTCGATGCGCTGCCCGATGTCAGGGCTGTCCAGCCGGATGACGTTCAGGTCGGCGGCGGCCCCCGGGGCCAGCCGGCCCAGATCCGGACGGTTCAGGGCCGCTGCGCCGCCGAGGGTGGCGGCATCATAGAAGTCGGCGGCGCGGACGGCGGTCGGATCACCCTCCGCGATGCGGGCGGTCATCACACCCAGGGCCATGTTCTGGATCATGTCGGCGGGATGCGTGTCGGTGCCCATACCGATGGGGACGCCGAGGTCGCGGAACCGTGCGAAGGACTGCATGATCTTGCCGCTACGGGCCATCACCAGCGGGCAATGGGCAAGGGCGGCACCGGAGGCCGTCAGGATTTCGAGATCAGGTGCGGCATGGGTGATGCCGTTGAGGCCCGACAGGAACAGCCCATGTGGCAGGATCGTAGATGGGGCGAAAAACTCGGTATCGCGCAGCAGTTCCAACGGGCTTTTGCCATGCTGTTGTAGCACCAGATCATATTCCAGCCGCGACTGGCAGCAATGCAGGCGGATCGGCACGCTCAGATCGCGGGCAGCGGCACCGCTGCGACGGAGAAGCTCGGGGGTGCAAGTCTCGATCCGGTCGGGGGCCAGCATAGTGCGGATCAGCCCGCCGTGGCTATTCTCGTGCCGCGCGACAAAGGCTTCGGCCTCGGCCAGCCCCGCAAAGCCGCGCGGTTCATCATAGTGAAAACCGATTTGCCGATCTTCATTCACCTCCAGATTGCCGCTGCGATAGGCGGGGCCAAGGTAGACCCGCAGCCCGAGGTCCGCCGCCGCCTCTGCCGCGGCGTCGAACTCCTCTGCCGTCTCGCCCCAAGCGCGGTAAAAGAGCGAGGCAATGGGCAGCGCCGTGGTGATGCCGTTGCGGATCAGCCGGGTGAAGGCATAGCGTTTCTGAAAGGCCAGTTCCTCGGGCGTGTACATTTCGCGCGGGCCAGCGGCCATGTAGCTCTCGGGCCAGACGCGGCCCTTCAACTCCGGCGGATGGTTGTTATAGCCAAGCACAGTGGTGTCGAGATCGGCCAGCGCATCAAGATCGATGAAGCCCGGCCCGATCAGCGCCTCGCCAAAGTCGATGGTCTCGGCCACATCGCCTGCGAAATCATGGCCGACGTGCAGCACCTTTTCGCCTTCCACGACCACGGTGCCATTGCGGTAGAGGCAGTGTTGCCCGTCCTCATGCCCCACGACCCAAGCGGCGGTCAGGGCGCTGCGTTTCAAGCGCTCTGCCATGTCGCCTCCGTCTCGCCGTTGCGGGCCACGATCTGGCCGCCCGATAGGACCAAGCGGCGCGGCGGGCGTTGGGTGATGGCCCCCGAGACGGCCTCCACATCGACCAACACCAGATCGGCGCGGCAGCCTTCGGCAAGGCCGTAGCCCTCAAGCCCCATGACCCGCGCCCCTTCGGTAGTGCAGGTGTCGAGCGCCCAGCCGACCTCCACATCCGCGCGAAAATTGTTGCGCAGGCCGACGAGCATGGCGCGTTCCAACATGCAGGCGTTGCCGTAAGGGGTCCAAGTGTCGCGGATGCCGTCGTTGCCCGCGCAGATCGCGATGCCACGCTCGCGGCAGGCGGCGACTGAGGGCACCGGGCGCGCAGCGGGGGCAGTGGTGGCCAGCGAGACCTCCAGCGCCGCGATCCGGTCGAGCAGCCCCGCCACCCGCGCCTGATCCCCCATGCCGAGGCAGAAGGCGTGGCTGACCGTCACCCTGCCCTGCATCGCCAGCGCCTCGGTCCGGTCGAGGATCATTTCAAGGCTAAACGCCCCCATCTCCCCCGGCTCGTGCAGGTGGATGTCGATCGGCTTGCCGTGTTTCTCCGCCAGCCCGAAGACCGCGTCGAGCTGCCCCTTGGGGTCACGGTCAATGCCGCAGGGGTCGAGCCCGCCGACGATATCGGCGCCCTCGCGCAGGGCTTCGTCCATCAATTCCAGCGTGCCGGGGCGGATCATCAAGCCCGATTGCGGAAAGGCGACGGTCTCGATCTGCATGACATCCGCATAGCGCGCCCGGGTGGCGGCCACGCCCCGGTGCAGGCTCAACCCATGCTCGGTGTCGATATCGACATGGCTGCGGATCGCCGTGGTGCCCTTGGACAGCGCCAGCGCCACCTGCCGTGCCGATTGCCGCTCTGCGTCCATGTCCAACTCGTGACGCAGCTTGCGCTCGGTGTCGATCATCTGTTGCAGGCTTTTGCCCTGCTGATGCGGGTGCCAGGGCATGCCCCAGAGCGTCTTGTCGAGATGTGCGTGCGCATCGACGAGGCCCGGCAGCGCCAGCGAGCCGCCACAATCCTCAACGGTGACCTCCCCCATCGGCGTGATCTCAGGCGCGATCTGCGCGATGCGCCCGCCCGCGATCAGCACATCGGCGGCATCCGCCCCCATGAGGCGGAGGTTCTTGAGCAGCAAAGGCTTGGTCATGTCTTGTCCTGTCTATCGTGTCAGAGGGGCGAGGCGCGCTTGCGGTGCGGGGGATTGCTTGGCGCGTGGCAGGGCATAGGCGCCGGTCTTGGCCGTCACCAGCCCAGTCGCGGCAAGGCCAGCGGCCATGCGGATGGCAAAGCCCACACCGTCGATCACCGGCACGCCCGCGTCGCGGCCCAGTTGTTCCAAATGCGCGCTCATGCCTGCGCAGCCCAGCACCACGGCCTCGGCCCGGTCTTCCTCGACCGTCTGGCGGATCTTGCGGGCGATCAGCGGCAGGGTCTGCACCGGCGCATATTCGAGGTCGAGCACCGGGATGTCGGCGGCATGTACGGCGCAGAGCGCGCGGCCACAGCCGTAACGGTCGCCAAGGTCTTCGATGATCGGCACGGCGCGGGGCAAGGTGGTCACGACCGAGAAGCGTTTGGCGATCCGCCCGGCTGCAATGAGCGCGGCTTCGCACAGACCAATCACCGGCCCCTTGGCCACGGCCCGGGCAGCATCAAGACCGGGATCATCGAAACAGGCGATCACATGGGCCGCAGCCCCCGCCGCTTCGGCCTCAAGAATGGCGTCGAGCATGGCGGGCACGGCGCGGGCCTCATCGGCATAGCCTTCGATGCTGGGCGGTGTCGCCCGCGCGGTGGCGGCAACAACCTCAACTCCCGGCCCGGCCTGGGCGCGGGCGGTGCGGGCGATGGCCTCGGTCATGCCCGCGGTCGAGTTTGGATTGATCAGGTGAATTTTCATCAATTGGCTTTCTGTGTCACGCCAACCGGCGGCGTCTCGGGAACCTTGAGCTCGAACTGCCGGTCGGAGGTGATGTAATTGTCGGCATGCAGCCGCGCGATGGGCTGATAATTTTCGGGCCGGACATAGCGGCCCGCCTCGTCAAGGCAGTTGTCGCGCACATGCATCTGCACGACACGGCCCAGAATGATCTCGCGCCGGGCATAGCGGATGGTCTCTTCGACCACGCACTCCATGGCGCAGGGGCTTTCCGCGATCCAGCCGCCGTCGATCTGGCTGGCGGGGGTCATGGTCAGCCCGGCGGTCGCGATCTCATCCACGTCGGGCGCGTAGCTGATCCCGCAGGTGATCATCGCCTCGGCCAAGGCCATGTCGACCATATTGACGCAAAAGCTCTGACGCCGGTCGATGTTGGTGACCGTGTCCTTGATACTGCCGTCGGGACGGCACTGGATGCCGAGGATCACGATCGGCGGCTCCTGCGAGAAGACGTTGAAAAAGCTCATCGGCGCGGCATTGGGCACACCATCGGCGCTCAACGTGGTGACCAGCGCGATGGGGCGCGGCGCCACGAAGCTCGACAACAGCCGGTAGCGGTCGCGTTCTGGCAGGGTGGTGAAATCGAACTCCATCCCCCCTACTCCGCCGCCAACCGAAGCCAGGGCTTCAGCCGCCCCTCATCCGCCGCGTGACAAGCCGACTTCTGCCCACCCTCGCGCAGGTTGAGCCCGGGGGCCATGCTCCGACAGGTGTCATTCGCCATCGGGCAGCGCGGGTGAAAGGCGCAACCGGGCGGTGGCGAGATTGGATTCGGCACCTCTCCTGCCACGGGCGCGCGTTCGGCGCCGCCGACGGTCAGCTTCGGCACCGTTTCCATCAATAGACGCGTGTAGGGGTGCTGCGGGTTGCCAAAGATCTCTTCCTTCGGGCCGACCTCTACGATCTTGCCCAGATACATCACCGCCAGCACATCCGCCATGTACCAGACGACCGCGAGATCGTGGCTGATAAAGATGTAGCTCATGTTGAACTCGTCCTGCAGGTCCTTCATCAGGTTCAGGATCTGGCTTTGCACACTCACATCCAGCGCCGAGGTCGGCTCGTCGCAGATCAGCAGTTCGGGGCGTGTCGTAAGCGCGCGGGCGATGGACAGGCGCTGGCGTTGGCCGCCGGAGAACTCATGCGGGAATTTCTTGGCATCGGCGGGGTTCAGACCGACCTGGCTCAGCAGTTTCTCGACCTCCCGGGTGACCTCGGCCCGGGTCTTGCAGATGCCGAAGTTCTTGAGCGGCTCGCCGATGATGTCGCGCACCCGCCAGCGCGGGTTGAGCGAGGCATAGGGGTCTTGAAAGATCATCTGCATTCGGCGGCGCAGGGCGGCGGGTTTGCCGGGAGGCATATGGGTGATGTCGTCCCCCTCAAAGCGGATCGTGCCGCCGCTCGGGCTGTGCAACCCCATCAGAAGCCGCGCCACGGTGGATTTGCCGCAGCCCGACTCGCCCACCACGGCAAAGGTCTTGCCGCGCGGCACCTCAAAGCTGATGTCGTTCACCGCCGTCAGGATACGGCGCGGGCGGCGTTCCAGCAGCCGGTTGAGGAAGGGTTCGGACACGTCGAAGCGTTTCGAGATGTTCTGCACGCTGAGGATGTCGTCGGGGGTGATCTGGGGGGTCATGACGTCTCTCCGTAAAGGTGGCAGGCGACTTGGCCGGTGCCGGCGTCCTGCGGCGCGGGGCGGATGCTGTGGCAATGGTCCATCGCCCGGGGGCAGCGCGGCGCAAAGGCGCAGCCGGGCGCGGGGTTGCGCAACCCGGGCATGGCGCCTTCGATCTGCGTGAGCCGCCGGTCGCGGATGCCGATCTGCGGGATCGAGGCCATGAGGCCGCGGGTATAGGGGTGCAGCGGCTCTTCGATGACCTGTTTCACATCGCCGATCTCGCCCAGCCGCCCGGCATACATCACCGCAACGCGGTCCGCCGTCTCGGCGATCACGCCCATGTCGTGGGTCACCAGCACCACCGCCGTGCCGTTCTCGCGGCAGAGCCGCTTCAGCAGGGAAAGGATCTGCGCCTGCACGCTGACGTCGAGCGCCGTGGTCGGCTCATCCGCGATGATGAGCTTGGGCTCGGCACAAAGCGCCAGCGCGATCACCACCCGCTGCCGCATTCCGCCCGAGAACTGGTGCGGATATTGGTCGAGCCGCGCCTCGGGGGCCGGGATGCCGACTTCGGCCAGCCAGTCGATGGCCCGCTGGCGGGCGGTCTTCTGGTCGAGGCCGAGATGCACGCGCATCGTGTCGATAAGTTGCTCGCCCACGGTATAGACCGGGTTGAGGCTGGTCAGCGGGTCTTGAAAGATCGCGCCGATCTCCTTACCGCGAATGCGGCGCATCTTGTCGGCGGGCAAGTTGTCGATCCGCGCGCCGCGCAGCCGCACCTCGCCCGAGCGGATCAGGCCGGGCGGTTCGATCAGCCCGGTGATCGCCGCCCCCGTGATCGACTTGCCAGCGCCGGATTCACCCACCAGCCCGAGGATTTCGCCTTCGTCGAGGTCGAGGCTCAGCCCCTTGACGGCCTCCAGCGGGCCGCGCCGGGTGGGGAATTCGACAACGATGTTGTCCAGTTCGAGAAGTGACATGGGATTACCTCAGCGCAGTTTGGGGTTGAGCGCATCGCGCAGCCAGTCGCCCAGCAAGTTGACCGCCAGCACAAGGATCGCCAGCGCCGCGGCGGGAAAGACGACGACCCACCAGATGCCCGAGAACAGAAACTCATTGCCGATCTGGATCAGCGTGCCGAGTGAGGGCTGGGTGGGCGGCATGCCGACACCCAGAAAGCTCAACGTCGCCTCGGTCAGCACCGCCATGCCGAGGTTGATCGTCGCGATGACCAGCACGGGCCCCAGCACATTGGGCAGGATATGTTTGATCATGATTGCCAGCTTGCCGGTGCCGAGGGTGCGCGCCGCCTCAATATATTCCTTGCGACGTTCCACCATGGTCGAGCCGCGCACGGTGCGGGCATATTGCACCCAGTTGGTCAGCCCGATCGACAGGATCAGCACAATGAGCGCCGACTCGGCCTGCGCCGAACTGGGCAGCGCACCGCGCAAAATGCCGTTGATCAAAAGCGCCACGAGGATCGGCGGAAAGCTTAGCAGCACATCGGCGATCCGCATCAGCACCGCATCGACGATCCCGCCAAGAAAGCCGCCCAAAAGGCCAAGCGCCACGCCCATCACGGCGGCAAGGATCACGCTGGCGAAACCGACCAGCAGGGAAATCCGCATCCCGTACATGATCGACGAAAGCACGTCGCGGGCCTGCGTGTCGGTGCCAAGCAGGTAGGCGACGCTGCCACCCTCGGCCCAGGCGGGGGGCAACTCGCTGTCGAAGAGGTCCAGCTCGGCGATGTTGAACGGGTCCTGCGGCGCAAGGCTCGGGGCGAAGATCGCCGTGAGGAACATCGCCAGCAGCACCAGCGCCGAGATCACCGCCACGCGCGACTTGCGGAAGCTATAGGTGATATCGCTGTCCCAGAAGGCGTAGAGAATGGGCATGAAGTTTGACATGGGGGAACCTCCTCAGACGCCGCGCGCGGGCGTTCTTTCGGCCCGCAGGCGCGGGTCGGCGACGTTGTACAAAAGGTCGACCAGCGTGTTGATGACGACGAAGATGAAGGACACCAGCACCAGATAGGCGGCCATCACGGGGACATCGGTGAAGTTCACCGCCTGAATGAACAAGAAGCCCATCCCCGGCCACTGAAAGACCGTCTCGGTGATGATGGCAAAGGCGATGAGCCCGCCCAGTTGCAGACCAAAGATCGTCATTACCGGGATAAGCGTGTTCTTCAGCGCGTATTTGAAATGCAGCAACCGGTTCGGGATGCCGCGGGCCTTGGCGAACTTGATGTAATCCGCGCGCAGCACCTCCAGCATCTCGGCCCGCACCAGCCGCATGATCAGCGTCATCTGGAACAGCGCCAGCATGATCGCGGGCAGGATCAGCGCCTTGAGGCCGGATACCGTCAGGAATCCCGTGGTCCACCAGCCGAGATCGACCACCTTGCCGCGTCCGAAGCTTGGCAGCCATCCCAGCGAGACCGAGAAGACAAGGATCAGCAGAATGCCGGTGACGAAGGTGGGCACCGAGATCCCTAGGAGCGAGATCACCTGCAACCCTTGGCTCAGCCAGCCGCGCGGGTTGAGGGCGGTGTAGATGCCCAAGGGCACCCCAAGTGCCAGCGCCAGACCCGCGGCGACCAGCACCAGCTCGGCAGTGGCGGGAAAGCGTTCGGCCAGAAGGTCCGAGACGGGGCGGTTGTTGCGATAGGACTGACCAAAGTCGCCCTGCGCCGCATCTGCGATGAAACGCCCGTATTGCACCAGAACGGGGTCGTTGAGCCCCAGTTTCTCGCGCATTTCGGCGCGGTCTTGCACGGTGGCGTCTTCGGGCAGAAGGTTGGAAATCGGGTCACCCAGAAAGCGGAACATCAGAAAGGCGATCGAGGCGACGACGAGCATCACCAGCGCGGCCTGTATGATGCGGCGGATAAGAAAGGCGAACATGCTGGCCTCCGGCTGGCAAGGTTATCGGTGGGCGGGCGTGGGGAGGGGCGCCCGCCCGGGGGCAGGTTACTCGATCCGGGCGAGCCAGAGGCGCGGTTTGTCATCCGCGGTCTGGGGGATCTTCACCGCATCACGCGCGGCCCACGACAGGGGCTGGGCGTGCAGCGGCAACCATGCCACTTCTTGATCTGCGATGCGGAAGGCTTCGACCATCATCTCCATCCGCTTTTCGGCATCCAGCTCGGTCGCCACGGCCTTGGTCAGACGGTCGACCTCGGCGTTGGAATAGCCGCCGGGGTTCCATGTGCCCATCTGCCCCTCGGGCGTGTGCAGCATCGCCGAGAGCACCGAGAAGCCGTCGAGCATCGGCAGCGTGGCCCAGCCCAGCATGAACATATCGGTCTCATTGGCGCGGGCGCGCTCGAAGTGAATCGCCTTGGTCTCTGCCGTGAGGTCCGCTTTGACGCCGACGCGGGCAAACATCGCGGCCAGCGCCTGACAGATCGCGGCGTCGTTGACATAGCGGTCATTGGGGCAGTTCATGTTCAGGCTGAAGCCTTCTGGGTAGCCGGCATCGGCCAGCATCTGCTTGGCCTTTTCGGGATCATAGGCGGGGATTTCATCGAGCCCTTCGTCAAAGCCCGACACCTGCGGGGCCACCAAACCGCCAAGATTGCGGGATTTGCCGCGCATGATCTTGTCGCGCAGCAGGTCATAGCTGATGGCATGAACCAGCGCCTGACGGACCTCGACCTTTTGCAGCGGGTTGTCGTCTTGATTGGGATTGTTCGACGTGTCGGACATATTGAAGCCCATCATGATCGCGCGCAGGCCCGGGGCCTCCAACACATGCATGCCCTCGGTCGCCTCGATGCGCTTGGCGTCCTGCAGGGGCGAGGGCACGATCATGTCCAGCTCGCCCGAAAGCATCGCCGCCACGCGGGTCGCATCGGAGTTGATCGGGTTCAGCTCGATCCGGGTCAGGTTGTGCTGCGGCTCGTCCCACCAATCTTCGTTCACGGTCAGCACGGTCTGCGCGTCCGGGGTACGGGATTCAAAGCGGAAGGGGCCGGTGCCGTTGGCGTTGGAGGTGGTGTAGCCCTCCTCGCCCTTCTGCGCGTCGATCGGGTCAAGCGCATCATGTTCTTCGAGCCAGCCGCTGTCGAAGATCAGCACATTGGTCAGGAAGTTGTTCAAAAGCGGGTTCGGGCCGTCGAGCATCAGATCGACAGTCATCTCATCGACCATCTTGGCATCGATCAGACCGGCGATATTGCCGCGAATGGGGGAATCTTCATGTGCGGCCCGTTTGACCGAGGCCACCACGTCTTCGGCTGAGAAATCTTGCCCGTCGTGGAACTTGATCCCCTCGCGCAGTTTGTAGCGCACGGTGGTCTCGTCGATCTGCTCCCAACTGGTGGCGAGCGCCGGTTCGATCTTGAGATCGGCGTCGTAGCGGACCAGCGCCTCATAGACGTGGTTCAAGAAAGAGACGGTGAAACTGTCGGTCATCGAATGCGGGTCGAGACCGTAGAGGTCGCCGTTGGTGCCTAGGCGGAAGGTTTCGCCCTGCGCCATGCCAGCGCAGCTGAGTGCCAGAGCCGAGGTGAATAGAAATTTGCGCGGTGTCATTGTTATCTCCCTGTTCGTGCCGCCCTGCGAGCACAGCGGACCTGCATCACAGCGACTAAAGCTAGGCTGGCATGATTCCATTTTTCTGTCTACAATTATTGTTAACAATCTGTGCTGACATAAATTGCTTGCACTTTATCGGGCGTTTCGACGACTATTGAGGCAAATTTAGTAAATAAAGATTTGAGGGGGGGCCGATAGGTGACAGGAGCAAAGCTCACGGAGAAGCAGATCTATGAACGGATCTGGAGATCCATCGCCGAACGTCGCTTGCCGCCCGGCACGCGATTGAAAGAGGAACGGCTGTGCGAAATCTTTGGCGCCAGCCGTCCGCGCATTCGGCGGGCGTTGGACCAACTGACCCATGACGGGCTGGTCAGCCACATCCCGAACCGCGGCGCTTTTGTCACCACACCATCGGTCGACGAAGCCCGCGATGTCTTTTTCACCCGCCGCGTCGTGGAACGCGGCGTGATCGAAGCGCTGAAGAAACACGGCGCGCAAGAAAAACTGGCCGCCTTGGAAGCCCATATCGCCGAAGAACGCGAAGCGCTGGCGGCAGGGGACACGGCGCGTATCATCCGGCTCTCGGGCGCCTTTCATATGCTGCTGGCCGAACTCGCCGCCTCTCCCCTCTTGGCCGATATCCTGCGCGACCTCGTTTCAAAAAGCACCTTGGTCACGGCTGTGTTCAAACCGAAATGCGATACGCAATGCGGCCCGGACGAACATGCCGCCATCGTCGCGGCCCTCGCCGCAGGGGATTTCGACACCGCGATGACAGAGATGGAGGCCCATCTTCTGGAAGCGGAGCGCACTTTGAAACTCGAAGCCTCGCAAGACGGCGCTGCGGCGCAGGACGATGTCCTCGGGGCCGCGTTGAGCGAGGACTTGTAATGACCAGCCATGCGATCACCCACACGACCGCGATCACGATGGACGCGGAGCGACGTGTCATCGACAATGCCACCGTGCTGTTCGAAAACGACCGTATCACCGCCGTCGGCCCTGCAGGCGATGTGCCCCTCCCCGAAACCGCCGAGGTGATCGACGGGCGCGAAATGATCACCCTTCCGGGGCTGATCGACAGCCATGCCCACGCAGGCCACGGGCTGACGCGCAACCTCGGCGGCGGCGATGGCGATGCGTGGTTTCAGGCCTGCGAGACGATCTACACCCGCGGCTCCACCCCCGCGTTCTGGCAGGCCGAAGCCCGGCTTTCGGGGCTTGAGCGGCTAAAGGCGGGGATCACCACCTGCACGATGCTGCTTGGCGGCGGGGCGGATCATTACCGCACCGATACGGTAGAAGCGGGCAATCTCCATTGCGATGCCACGCGCGAGATTGGCATCCGAACGATGCTCGCCGCGGGCCTGAACCGCCGCCCCTTCCCCAAGCCCTACCGCAGTCTGGACCTTGCCCGGGAGGTCAGCCTGTCCTTCGAGGATCAGCTAGAGGTCTGCGCTGAACTCGCGCAAACCAACGGGGATTTCCTGAACGATGGCGCGGGGGTCTGCCTCATCATGCCGGTCTATTCGCCCGCGGACTTTGCGCAGGCCCCCGAGGACATCCGCGCGATGTGCCGCGCCGCGATGGACCTGCGCGAAAAATATGGGCTGCTGTTCACTCAGGATGGGCACCGGTCCGGCTCCATCGCGCTGGCCGAAGACCTCGGCATCCTCGGCCCATGGGCCTATCTGTCCCATTCGGTCGACCTCACCCCCGAGGATATGGCCGCGGCCAAACGCAGCGGCGCGTCGATCGTTCACAACCCCTCGGCCATCATGTCGGTTCTGGGCCGTTGCCCCGCGCCCGAACTGCGCGAAATGGGGGTGAACGTGGCCCTCGGCTCGGACGCCGCAGCGCCGGACCGGGGCTATGACATGTTCCGCCACATGGCCCAATGCCTGCACTACCACCGCCGCCACTTCCGCGACCCGGAGGTGATGATGCCGCGTGATGTGCTGGAAATGTGCACCATCGACGCCGCCAAGGCGATTGGGATGGAGGCCGACCTCGGCTCACTCGAACCGGGCAAGAAGGCGGATATCGTCATGCTCGACCGCCGCAAACCGCATCTCTACCCGCCGATGATGCCCTTCACCACGGTCGCGCAATTTGCCAATGCGGCGGATGTGCATACGGTCATCGTAAATGGGAAAGTCCGCTTGAGAGACCGCGAAACGGCACTGGACGAAGCCGGCATACTCGATGCCGCTGCGGGGGAACTGAATGCGGCCCTCGCCCGCTGCGACCTGTCGCATCTTCTCACAGAATAACGGAAATCACGCGCGAAAGGGGAAAGGCGAGGGGTCACCCCCTCGCCTTCCCTTGCGTTCAGTCGGGCTTGGCGCCTTCCGTTTCACGGGCAACATTGCTGTTCCAGATCGTATGGTCGACGCCATCGCCAAGCTCGGCATATTCGGCGATCCTGAACATCGGCTCCTTCCCCGCCTTGCGCTGCGCGAAATAATCCCGCGTGAGTTTGGCAACGGTCTTGGACAGGATCAGGATAGCGATCAGGTTGACCGTCGCCATCAGCGCCATGGAGGCATCGGCGAAGTTAAACACGGTCGTGACCGCCTGCAACGAGCCCCAGACCACCATCGCGATCACAAGCGCCTTCAACACGAGAAGCGGGATACGCTTGCCCATCCCAAGGAACTCCATCGCGTTCTCGGCATAGGAATAATTTCCGATGATCGAGGTAAAGGCGAAGAACAGGATGGCGATCCCGATGAAGATCGGGCCGAATGCGCCGATATGCTGCTCCAGAGCGATCTGGGTCAGCGCCATGCCGGTCGCCGCACCTTCGGAATGGTCGACCACGCCCGAGAGCAAGATCATCAGCGCTGTGGCCGTGCAGATCACCAGCGTATCTATAAAGACGCCAAGCCCCTGCACCAGCCCTTGACTGGACGGATGGTGCGGATCGGGCACCGCGACGGCGGCGATGTTCGGGGCCGAGCCCATGCCCGCCTCATTCGAGAACAGACCGCGCTTCACACCGTTGAGCAGGGCCACCATGAAGCCCCCCGTAAAGCCGCCTGCCGCCGCTTCGAAACCAAAGGCCGATTTGACGATCAAGGCCAGCATGGCGGGCACATCGGCGATGTTCAGAACCACGACGAGCAGCGCCACGACGATATAGAGCCCGGCCATGGCAGGAACGATCTTTTCCGCGACCCGCGCGATGGATTTGATCCCGCCGAAGATGACGATGCCCGCAAAACCGCCGACGACAAGGCCGGTGACGAGTTTGGGAATGGCAAAGGCTTCCTCCATCGCGACGGAGATCGAGTTTGCCTGCACCGCCGAGAAGATCAGGCCGAAGCTGATGATAAGGCAGACCGAAAAGACATAGCCCATGGCGTTCGACCCGATGCCCCGGGACATGTAGAAGGCCGGCCCGCCACGGTATTGCCCATCCGCGTTCCGAACCTTGTAAAGCTGCGCCAAGGTCGATTCCGCATAGGCCGTCGCCATGCCGACGAGCGCCACAACCCACATCCAGAACACAGCCCCCGGCCCGCCGAGATAGATCGCCACAGCCACCCCGGCGAGGTTGCCCGTACCGACCCGGCTGGCGAGAGAGATCGTCAGCGCTTGAAATGGCGAAATGCCCGCGGCGGAAGTGTCACGCGAGGATCTGACCACGCGAAAGAATTCGGCGAAATGCCGGAATTGCAAGAAACCAGTGCGCCAGGTGAAGTAAAGCCCGACAGCCAGCAGGCCATATACGAGGACGTAGCCCCATAAGACGGTGTTCAGGAAATCGACGATTGCGGTCATATTCTTGTCCCCCTCGTTTGCATGTTCAACAACTAACGCGTCGGCAGACAAGGGAAAGCTTTGAACCGAAATGAAAACGCCCGGCGGGCGTCAGTATCGATCGTCGCGGGGCTGCACGCCACCGCACGAAAATGGGGTGTTACCTGCTACGCGGTCAGATGAACAGTGGCGCAGGCCGAAGGGTGGGAGCATGGCCCGCGCAAGCAAGCGACCGCCTTCACACCCCCAGTCTTCACACCCTCTGTAAAACTATACCAAGTTTTTCCCGCCATGAGATTTTGGATATTTTTGTCCAATATTATCAAAATCTTATAAGAACCCAAAAATATCAAAACTTTAAGTTTTTCCCGTAACAAACCTAAGTTTTTCCCGCCTCTTTCGAATTCCTGAACAAAAAAAGGGTCCGCAATGCGGACCCTTGGCAAAAATCGTTAAAAGGAGATCAGATGGCGCGGCGCTTGACGGCCTCCGAAAGAGAGAGGACGATAACTGCCAACCCAATTTTGTCAGGCAGCCGAAACGCCGAAAGATCGCCTTCTACGATAGCTTTGATCAATTCAGCAGTCGTGCCGCCTCCACGCTGACAGGTATATGCAATAGAATGGAGATCCTCGACCTGAGATTGGTCCACTTTTGGCAATGCTTCGAACGGCGCCAGAAACGTATCGAGGTGACGCTTGGCGAAGACGACATTCCGGACCGCGCCGCGAGAATTGCGCGGAACCAGTGGCAACAGCAGGTCGGCGGCATAAAGAGCCTGCATCTGAGTAAGAGAAGCGCCGATGTAGTCGGGTACGTCTGACAGCGGGACAGCCGTTTCGAAGTCTGAAACCAGTGTAGCAATTTCGTCTGCTTCGAACCTAAGCAATCCACTTTCCGCATCAGTGGCCCCCGGCGGCACGCGGTTCAACTTCTGAAGGAGACGGGACATCCGGGTGCGGTTGATACCGACGGTTTCGGCGAGGCTTTGGACACTGTGATACCGCCGTTTCCTGACCTCAACGCCAAGAACCTTTGTACCGACGTCCACGGCATCATGCTCAATGATATGGTCCCTCAGGATATCGCGGATCGGACCCGGTTCGTACCCCTTGCTCCGACGGTCCAACCAATCGAACAGCAGGCCGTAGTGCGCCAGCGGACCCGCTTGGACGGCGCGTGCCGGAGAGTTGCCGCGGATTTCATCCAAAGCCTCGATAACCCCTTCTGGTCCACGGACGAAATGATCAAAGCCAGCTTGGATGGCTGTCAATCGGCAGGCAATCTTGACCCCCTATCGGCATCCAAAAATGACCCCCATCGGAGCGCTCGGTAGCTGGCCCG